>NC_010525.1:600000-1200000 GCF_000019805.1 Pyrobaculum neutrophilum V24Sta | reverse complement strand
TTTTTTCACGCTAGCCGCCGCGATGGCCTTGTTTAAGGTGTAGATGGCGTGGTGCGATCCAACATCGCCCAGCCTTACGCCGAAAAGCCTCTCCACGGCCCTTGCCACGCTCTCCTCTCCCCACGGAGAGAGCGACCCGTCTACGCCCAAGAACTTCAGGCCTAAGGTCTCCGCGATGTATCTACCGACGTCTTCCCCCCTCTTCAGCACGCGTTCGACATCCTCTATCTTTTCCAGGTCGTTGGGGTAGAGGAGCGATATCGAGATCCCGCGCTCTGTTGTGATAGAGGCCGGAAAGTAGGGGGAGTTGTAGGTGGGCTCCCCCACTAAGAGGGAGACGTAACGCGATAGGTGAACCTCGCCCTTTAAGTGTATGATCTTTAGGAACCTCAGATACTCAACGACGTCGTTTAGAGTTCCGAAGACTCCATAAAGCGACACGAGCCTGTGGAGATCCTCTGCACCGTAGTAGAGATGTAACGCGGATATGTACTCGGCCCCTAGATTTTTCAATTTATTGATAACCTCCTCGGCGTATCTAGGCGGAGGTGGCGAGACGGACACGCGCAGAGTTAGGGCTCCTGCCTCTCTGGCGGCGTCTAAAAACCTCTCCGCGATGGAGAGGTCGTCGCTCCACCCGAGGTGTAGGGTGACGGATCTGACCCTCATCAGTAGTACCACGTCAAGAGGTGTAGATGCTCTGGCGGAAACCGCGAGAGGGAGTAGGCCTTACACATGTCCTTGAACGGACAGCTTTGGCACCTGGGCGCATCTCTTGTACATACCCGACGTCCGAAGTTCCAGAGGTAGTCGTCTAGGGCGAAGGGGTGTACGTCTGCGAATTTAGCCACGATCCTCCACGCGGTTTTTACCACCTCCCTAAGTCTGACGTCCTCCTCGCGCGTCACCTCGGCGCCGCTTTCTAAGAAGTCGAAGCTTATGTCCACGATGCCGAGCCGGTAGGCAACTCTGGAGAGGTGGTTGTCCACCGGCACGTCGGCCTCTTCGAGGTCTTTAAAATCCGCCAGCCTCCTCCCGTCGAGAAACTTGGCGAGTAGTAGCGCCTTCTTTCCCACCGGGTCCTCATAGGCTCTAAGGCCCTCCAACGATCTGCGAAGTCCGGAGATGCTCTCCCTTGAGACCATCTTCTCAAAGCCTCCGCGGGCCGCCGCCTTGCGGCCCACGTCTCTCATCAGAAGCACCCTGACGTTGAAGTCCCAGATCTTTTTCCCCCCCAGCGAGAGCAGGGCTTCGGCCTTGTCGGGCGTAAGCCCGGCGAGGTTCTCCGCCTTGAAGAAGCCTCTGTCGTACGCCAGCCTGCCCAGCCTATATAGGGCGTCTGCCCCGTGGAAGAACTCACCTGCGATCTGGCCTTCAAAGGGCTCCCAGAGGCTGGTCCTGTGGTCTATGGCTACCATCGTCACGAAGAAGGCGAGCTGATCCTCCACCGGGTCTTCTGGAGGCGGGTAGAAGCGGCTGTCTAAGTAGCTATCCCTATTGGGCTTTAGACTCTTCAGGATGCCGGCAACCGCCTCGGCCCTATCTACGTCTATCGTTTCCACGGCTGGCATATGGTTAATAAATAAAGCTATGTCGCCGCCATGAGAACCTGCGTGGAGCTGAAGGGAAGCGTGTCTGTGGCTCATAACCCCTCTTTTTCGCCTAAGTGGGCCCGGATACATGGGCACGACTACGTGATCACGGTGGGCATATGTAGAGAAGGTTATACAGATGTGGTAGTGGACGCCGCAGAGGCGGGGGATAAGTTCAGAGCGCTTCTAGCCTCGATAGACGGGAAGTACCTAGCCTCCCCTCTCGAAAACCCGCCGCTTGAACCCTCGGGCGTATATACAGTGCCGTGTGGACAACCGGGCGTGAGCGGGGAGTGTTTGGCGAAGTACATAGCTGAGCTGATGGGCGCGAGTTGGGTGCGGGTGTGCGAAAGCGGGTTGGGATCGCCTTGTTTCTACTTCGAGAGGTAGCCCATAAGGATATATATGGAAGGCGCCGTTTCACATGTGAAGGTGAGGGTGAAGTTCCTGGCAACGTTGTACGAGCGGACCGGGGTTCTCAAGACGGAGGTGGAGATACCTGAGGGCTCGTCTGTCAGAGACCTCATAAAGATCCTGGACTCGCGCTTCAGAGGACTTGAGTCTGAGTTGTTGGACGAGAGCGGAGGTCTAAAGCCCATGTACAACGTTCTGGTCAACGGCAGAGCTGTGGAGTGGCTTAACGGCCTAGCCACCGCGTTAAGGGAGGGCGACGAGGTGGTCTTTATACCCCCCGCCGCTGGAGGCTGACCGCGGTTTAGCCGCTACCGCCGGCGGCAGGGGTCCCAAACGGCGTAGTCGCCGCATCCGTAGCTCGCGACGGCGCTACAGAACACGATAACGTGGTCCCCCACGTCGTGTTCCCCCTGGTATAGGCACTCGACGGCTCTAGAGGCGTCGCCAAGCGTTAAACAAGGCAGCGCTCTACACGGCGCGACGGAACCCCACCTCTCCAACTTCCGCTCGCCGGGTTTCCCGAAGACCTCATACGCCCTATCGGCGTCTTTCACAAGATTCACGGAAAACACGCGGTGTCTTCTGATGAGCTCCAGCGTCTTTCTGTTCTTGTGGAGGGGGATAGCCACCGTCGGGGGCTCGCCCGGTATCACAAGCGGCCACCCCACCACGGCGCCGTGGTCGGCCACCACCACTACGAGCACGGGGGTCGGTAGCGGCGAATTTTCACATGCCACATTTATAGACATGGCCCCCTCTATATATATGGAGTACGAGAGATCCAACGTCACCACCGTGATCCTGCCCAAGGCCCTCATCAGGAAGGTAGATAGGCTCGTCACAAGCGGCTATTTCAAAAACAGGGGAGACGCGATAAAATACGCCGTTGAGAGGCTACTTGAGAAGTACTCGGCCTAGTAATCCCGCGCCCCTCAACGGCTACGTAGGCCGCTGCAAGCCGCCTGCCGCGATCCCCTTCACAGACGGCGTGAGAGGGGGCTAGAGGATCTCGTACCTCCCGTCTGGGTAGATCCTGGCGCCGGCGCGGCGGGTGGCCCAGCAGGAAAACACTATCCCTATTGAAAACGCGGCGGGGTGTCGGTAGATGTACTCGATGTGTACGTCTAGTGCTGTGATCCTTCCCCCAACCCCGTGGGCTCCTATGCCGAGTTTGTTTATAGCCCTTAGTAGCTCCTCCTCCATCTTTGCAACCTCGGGCTCCGGGTGGCGCGAGCCCACCGGTCTCAGCGCCGCGGCTTTCTTAGCCAACTTCGCCGCTATGTCCACAGAGGGGCCTATGCCCACGCCGACGATGACAGGCGGACAAGGCATAGGCCCGGCGTCGACGACGGCCTCTAGAACCAGGCGGGGTAGCTCCTTCATGGCGACGCCTGGGGGCAGAGTGAAGGCTTTGCTCGGTAGCTCGGTTCCTCCGCCCTTGGGCACGTAGTAGAACTCTAGGTAATCCCCGTCGAATAGCTCAACCTCAAACCAGGGAGCTCCCACCCCCGTATTGTCGCCTGGGTTTTTCTCGGTGAAGGGCTGGACCGTGTTGGGCCTCAGCGGTAGCTCCCTTGTGACCTCTCTAAGCGCTTGTGTCAATATGTCGTATATCTTGCTTCTCACGGGGAAGCGGTCACCCAGTTTTACATAGAAGTTTGGGAAGCCGGTGTCTTGACACACTGCCGCTTTTTTGTCCGTGGAAAGATCAATGTTTTTCAATATGGCCGATAGCTGTATCCGAGCCGCCTCGGCCTCCTCCTCCTCTTTGGCTCTCTTCAGCGCGGATGCCACATCTAGGGCGGGGCCGACGCTTGCCCGTATGATGGCCTCCTTAGCGGCTTTGAGAATGACGTGCTCCAGCATGCCGCTATGCTGACGTGGATTAAAATCTATTACTCTACCGGGAATGTTTATAACGCGGGCTCGAGCCTCCAACATGGCCACATACAGTTTGAAAACGCCCCTCTCTAGCGAAGATGTGGCTAAGCTCCGGGTCGGCGATACGCTCTACATAAGCGGGGTTGTGGTCAGCGCTAGGGATTCCGCGCATAAGAGGATGTTGGAGCATATAGGGCGTGGAGAGGCGTTGCCGGTGGACCTAAGAGGCGGCGTTATATACCACGCGGGGCCTGTCGTGAGAAAGACCGAGAGGGGGTGGGAGGTGATAAGCATGGGGCCCACCACCTCGGCGAGGATGGAGGCCTTTGAGGCAGATGTGATCGAGAGGCTGGGGGTGAAGCTGGTGGTGGGCAAGGGGGGGATGGGGAGGAGGACCGCGGAGGCCATGAAGAAATATACGGCCGCCTACGCTATATTCACAGGAGGGGCTGGAGTCCTTGCGGCGAAGGCGATAAAGAGGGTTGTTGACGTGTATTGGCTAGACCTGGGCGTAGCCGAGGCCATGTGGGTTCTTGAGGTGGAGAACTTCGGGCCGCTGACGGTGATGATAGACCCCACTGGCAGAAACTACTACGACGAGCTGAGGGAGGAGGCGAAGAGGAGGATACCTGAGATCTTGAAGTCCCTGGAGTGGCCTCATTAAGTTTTTAACTGTCCGGCGGCGGAACCGCGTGGTTTTCGATCTGTTGCACCCCCGGCTACAAGCGGCGATCAGGGAGCTGGGCTATCTGGAGCCCACGCCGGCGCAGGAGAGGGGGATACCCGCAGTTTTATCGGGTTCCCACGTTTTAATAATCGCGCCCACCGGCTTTGGGAAAACAGAGGCGGCGCTCTTCCCCATAATTTCCAGGATGTTGGAGGGGGGCGGCCGCGCGCTCTATATAACGCCGTTGCGCTCGCTAAACCGCGACCTCCTCCGCCGGCTCTACGCGCTTGCAGAAGCCCTTGGGCTATCGATGGCGGTTAGACATGGGGATACCCCTGAGTCTGAGAGAAGATTGCTTGCGACACGTCCGCCGGATATCTTAATTACGACGCCGGAGTCCCTCCAGATACTTCTCCTACACCGCCGCCTGCGGCGGAGCCTAAGCTCCGTGCGTTTCGTAGTTGTAGACGAGGTACACGAGCTCGTGGGGAGCAAGCGAGGTGTACAGCTAGCGGTGGGGCTTGAACGTCTCGTGGAGCTGGCGGGCGAATTCCAGAGGGTTGGGCTCTCCGCGACGGTGGGCAACCCGGCGCTTGTGGCTGAGTTCCTAGGGGGCGTCGGTCGAAGGGTGGAGATCGTCGACGTGTCGGGGGAGAAGAAGTTCGAGGTAGAGGTGGTTTTGCCTACGCCGACCGACGAGGACTACATAGACGCCGAGAAGCTAGACGCGACGCCCGAGGCCGTTGCCAGAGTTAAGAAAGTCGCCGAGTTTGTGAAATCCTCGGGAGGCGCAGTGTTGGTTTTCACGAATACTAGAGACGGCGCTGAGTTCTTGGCGTCAAGGCTGAGGAGCCTCCTAGGTTCAGTGGTTGAGGTCCACCACTCGTCTCTGTCTAGGGAGCACAGGGTTTCCGTCGAGGAGCGGCTCAAGAGAGGCGAGCTGAAGGCCGTGGTTGCCACCTCCAGCCTAGAGCTGGGGATCGACATAGGCGAGGTTGACCTCGTTATTCAATACGGCTCGCCTCGCCAGGTGGCTAAGCTGATCCAGAGAGTAGGCAGAAGCGGCCACAGGCTGGGACAGATCTCGCGGGGAGTCGTAGTGGCGTCCGATCTAGAGGACATGCTGGAGTCTGAGGTCATATCCGCCATGGCCCTGGCGCGTTTGATAGTAGACGATGTGGAATACCACGAAAACGCGCTTGACGTCCTCGTGCACCAGATCGTCGGCATAGCGCTGGAGGCTAGAGTAGAGGGGAGAGATATCGACGTTGGATACGTCATGCGGGTGGTGAAGAGGGCCCACCCCTACAGGAACTTGACCGAGGACGACCTCAAGCTCGTCCTCGACTTCGCGGAGAGACATAGGTTGCTGAGGGGGCTGAGGCCCAGGAGGGGAAGCGTGCGTTACTACTACGAGGGGGTGTCCACGATACCAGACGAGAAGAGCTATAGGGCGGTGGACGAGACCACCGGCAGAGTCGTGGGGCAACTAGATAGGGAGTTCGTATACGCTATTGAGCCAGGCACTAAGATTGTGTTGTCGGGGAGGGTGTGGGTCTTTTCCAGGAAGGAAGGCGAGACGGTGTATCTATACCCCGATTTCGACATCACGGGAGCCCTCCCCTCGTGGATAGGCGAGCAGATACCGGTCCCGCGGCAGGTGGCACAGGAGGTATGCACAAAGCGTGCAGATCTCCTCAGGGAGGCTCTAGAGGGCCGGGGCGATCTGGAGGCGGATCTCGAAGGTCTAGAGCCGGATCTCGTGCCGATGTCGGACAGATTACATATACACATCGTTGGTGGGAAATACGCCGTATTGCACAGTTGCCTAGGGTCTAAGGGTAACGAGGCGCTGGGTCTCTACCTATCCCACGCCCTCTCGGGGTACGTGGGACCGGTCGGCTATAGGGCAGACGCCTACAGAGTCCTGCTCATCTTTAGAGACCACGTGCCCGTAAACGCGCTCGAGGAGATGCTTAAGAGACCCCCCGAGTTCATCTTTAGAACGTTGAGAAACGCCGTGAAAAGCTCCAGGATGTTTAGGTATAGATTTCTCCAAGTGGCTAGGAGGGTTGGTCTAGTGTCGAAGGAGGCGGAGGATGTCCCGTCTAAGTTAGTAGACGTATATATGGACGACGTACCTGGGATAGAGACGTTGAACGAGATCTTTGTGGAGAAGCTGGATGTGAAAGCGTTGCTGGATCTTGTGGAGAGGATTTCCGGGGGAAAGCTACAGATCGTGGTGAGGCGTTTGGCTAAGCCCACATTGTTGGAGAGGCCCATTTTAGAAGAGGCGCTTAGGCTGGACTTCACCTTCAGAGGGCTTTCAAGGGAGACCCTCGCCGATTTGGCGAGGAAGAGGATATTGAACAAATTCGCAACTCTTCTGTGTCTCAACTGCGGCTGGACTTTCACAGCCCGCGCGTCAATGATCCCGGAGGACGTCAGCTGTCAGAGGTGCGGGATGAGGGCTCTGGCCGTCGTGAAGGGGGTGGACCTGGAGAAGGCCCGGCAGGTTTTAAACAAGCACAAGCTTAGGCAGAAGCTCAGCGCCGAGGAGAGGAGGCTCCTGGAGCATCTACAGCAGAGCGCCTCAATTGTGCTAGAGCATGGAAAAACCGGAGTCATAATTCAGCTAGCGCACGGCGTTGGCCCAAAAACCGCGATTAGAGTGTTAAACAAGGTCTTCGAAGGCGCCGACCTCTGGAGCGCCATCTTGGACGCCGAAAGACAGTATTCCACGACCAGGGCCTTCTGGGACTAAAAAATCATTCAATTCCCTTCGACTTGAGGAATTCCTCGAACAGCCTCTTGGCTCTTTCGGCTACGGGCCCTACCCCTTCTACGCCGACTTCGCTGACGCGCACCTTGTCCCCTATGAGGACCGTGTTGGTCTCCTCGACATATTTAACCATACCTGGGAAAACCTTCTCGGCGTGTTTTGCAAACTCCCTCAGGTCTATCCTTTTTTCGACGCTGTCTATGTGAACGATATATCTATACATGATAAACACACGGACGAACTTCTCCCCGGCTTTACTCGCGGCGTTGGCCAGCACTATGTTCAACTGGTTATCTACCGCATGCAGCACGCCCCTGTAGACCTCCCCATTAGACAAGACTACCTGAACCTCCCTACCGATGAGGTTGTTCAACTCGGCGACAAACCGCTTGCTTGCTTCAGCTAGAGTTGTTGACATACCGCACGACGGGGGATGTGTTTTTAAACTTATGTCCACTTCGCCGACAATCCCCCGTTGTCTAGGGACCCCGGCCATGCATTTGCCGGCCTTGGGGGACACAACGGCCTTTACGTCCGCCGAGCCCTTCCGCAGAGCTGGTAGATACACCGAGCTCTCTGGAGAAGGCGGGTTGTAGAAGGGGGAGAGGTGGGCTATATGATTCCTATGTAGACCTTATCGCCTATCTGGAGGGGGAGCTCCTTCATTATGTCTAGCTGTAGTCCACCTATGGAAATCCTGGTGATGCCATCTCCGATGTAGTAGACTATCCCCCATGCGTAGATCTTATACTTCTTCATGTCTTGGTCTTTCTCCCTTTGTATGACCAGCTTGACTTTATCCCCTTTCTGCAGGCTAACGCCTAGCCTTTCCAGCGGTATCTCTATCGTCGCATTTACCTCACCGCTGAGTTTTATTACGTTTGGCAGATCGTTGGTGATGTCAGAAACCTCGAGCAAAAACTCCATGTGGCGGCTCGTAAAAATCTGTATAAAAACGTTGATGACTGAAGTTCAAAACTTTTAGAAAACTCTCTCTTCGTATATCTTGTTATAAGGTATTGATTAAAAAGATAGAGGAATGCAACGACTCATGATTTGTCCGTACTGCAGTTCTGACAAAATAGTGTTGCGAGACGGCGAGTATGTGTGTACAGAGTGCGGCACGGTTGTGGGATACGAGGTGGTGCCGCCCAGAGTTAAGCTAGCTACGCCGGTAATTAAAAGCCGCCGCATTATAGCTCTCTTAGAGGAGGAGGACAAACAAACCGTGAAGATGAAATACAGCGACATGGTAAAGTTCTACATCTCAAAAATCGCAAGAGAGCTTGGCGTTGCCGGAATAGAACAGGAGGCTATGCGGCTTTTTTCGGTGTTGGACAAAAGAGCTTACCAGGGCAAAAGCCCAAGGGCGGTGGCGGCGGCTGTGGTATACCTGGCCACAGAAAGGGCGAGGTACCACGTACACAAGCGCGATATAGCCGCTCTGGTGAACATAAGCAAGTTCACCGTGAGAGACACCGTGTCCAGGCTTAGGCGCTATGTACCAGCTACTGACTAGAATACTGGAGTGCGCCGAGTGTCGCTATTCATGCAGAGAAAAAGGCCTGTGCAACTTCACGGAGGAGGAAATCGAGGACGTTGTGAAGTTGGCATCCAGGATTTTCAAGAGAGACCTAGACGCCACGTTGGACTTCAGATACGGACTCTTCAAGAAGATAAAGGGAAGCGCTGCGCTTAGGGCGACGCTCGCCACAGTGGGGCTGGAGGAGCTTGCGCCGTATCTTGAACAAGACGATGTGGAGGATCTCCTGCTGATACCGGGGAGGCCGATCTACATAACGAGAAGAAGCGGAAAAGAAAAGGGGCAAGAAGTCGCCACGTTGCGCCTCGTGAAAAACCTCATGAGGCTTGCCTACCTCAAGGGAGTTGAGCTAACGACGGCGACCCCCTCCCTCAGATTCGGCATAAGAATCGGCGAGGTGAGGATGCGCATCTCCCTGGACCTCCCGCCCGTGGTGCCCTCCCCGCAAGCATACGTCAGGATACACAGAAAAAAGCTCAGAATCGGCGACCTCCTAAAAAGCGGATTTCTCACATTGGAACAGCTACAGGAGATCTACAGATATGTGAGAGAAGGAAAGCACATAGTCGTGACGGGGCCCCCAGGCTCTGGGAAAACCACCCTCTTGGTTGCTCTCGACGATATAATCCCCCCAAATCTTCAGAGGGTCTATATAGACGAGGCTGACGAGTTCGAGGAGGATCCCGACAAGAACCAGATAAAGATCCATAACGTCAACAAGATGCGTGAGGTCTACGCCTCTCTCAACAGGAACATAGACGTAATATTCGTCGGGGAGCTTCAGTACGAGGATCACTTCCACGCTTTTAGAACAGCTACGGAAATGGGAATACAGACCCTCGCTACTATGCACTCCACCAGCGTTGAAGGCGCGCTGAGAAGGCTGGCGAAGTACGTAGAGGTAGAAAACACAGCGATTATACAGCTCTCCAAAACCTACGGCAAGAGGATAGAAAGAAGGGTGATCGATATATATGTTAAGTGACTACATCGCGCAGAAAATACAGGAGATAGAAGAAAAAACCTACAACAAGCTGGTTCTCGTGTTATCGATTACGTCTTTGACAAGCGTGATGACGAGCGGGATAGCTGTCGTACTCAACCCATCGCTAAAGTACCTAGCCACGGCCACACTGGCGGCGGGGCTCCTCATCTCCCGAGAGCTGGCCAAAAGAGGCGCTAAAAAAGCTAGAAAACTCCTTGCGGCGCCGGAGAAAGAGCTAAGGGTGAAGACATACTTCGCAAAGCTGAAGGACAGCTACAACGCCCGAGAGTTTCTAGAAAGGCTAGCACGTGAACCAACCGTAGAAGACCCGCTCGTAAGAAGAGAAAGAAAGGCCGTAGACGCGGCCGCCCCCCTCTACAGTATAAAACACGAAACTCTGAAGTCTAAGCTCAGGATTGTAGCCTACGCCACCTCAATAGCCGTGGCGCTACCCCACCTCATCATCACAAAAGACTTGGTAATAACGCTAGCAGTGTTGTTGATACTACTGGCCTGGAGAAAGACGTGAAAAACTAATCATAAACATTGCCTTCACCACTGCGCTAATATTCTACACTTGAAAATTGCCAGGAAGGTAATAAGAGCCCTCCCGTTCTAAAAGCCGTTGAATCCCATACCAGCGAAAAATTTATAAGTAATCATGTGATTGATCATGTGATCACAGCAGTGTCGTGGAGGGGGGTGGGATACGGCAGAGCCATGATGGCCCTCAGGAGGAGCAGAGTGAAGAGAGATGTGTTGAAATACCTCTGTTCCATCTACCCAGAGTCGGCCTACCCAGCGCTGATAGCAGACGCCGTAGGCGCCAGCTACGAAAACGTCCTAGGGGCCCTGAGGGGGCTAGGCGGCAGGTACAAGGCAGAGGACTCGCTGTGCGGGCTTGGCCTCGTCGAGGAGGTGCCCGTCGGCAGAGTTAAGCTGTACAGAGTCAGAGACCTGGAGATATGTAAGGCGTTTGTAGATGGCTATGAGACGTAGCGCCAGCGGTCTTGAGGAGAGGTTAGTTAAACTACTCTTTATAAAACACCACGATGTAGACACAACGCTACGTAATCTATCCCGCTTGCTAAACGCCCCCTACAGCACTGTGAGAGACGTCGTGTATAGACTAGAGGCAGAGGGGGTGGTGAAGGCGATTAGACTCGGGCGGGAACACCTAATAAAGCTCAAGGACTTGTCCAAGACGCTGGAGCTGGGCTACCTCACGGAGGACTTCGTCGCGGAGAACTTCGGCCATGTCACCCCACTTCTGGCTAGGAAAGACGGCGTATACCTAAGCGACGAGCTCTACATCACCCTGCCCTTTAGGACGAAAAGACATGAGGCCTTTACGAGGCTGATAGAGCTAGATTTAAAGGCGAGGGAGAATATGGATCCCCACCTAGCGAGGCTGGGGGAGTGGCCGAGGCTCAGCCTCCTCTTCTACCGCGTCGTGCTGGTGCCGGAGGACGAGAATAGGTTACAGTGGATACGTGGAGTTGGTCTGGAAAGCTTAGGCTACTATGAACCTGCCTACGGCTTCTTTACATTTCTACTCTACGTACTTAAGAAAATGACAGCGCTGAGCTGGGAAGAGGCATACTGCAAAGCTACCCAGCTGATAAAGGAATATGTAAGAGAGACAAGGAGCGGAAATAGCATAATAGAAAAAATAATTGATAATATAATAGAAAATATGAAAGGTATATGTGTAGAAAGTTAAGAGATAAAAAAATATTTTCTATTTTCATTTAATTAATTTATGATTTTTGCCCTTGTCCACACGCAATGAATCAGCAACAGAACAGTAGCGCTTCTTTAATCTGCGTATTTAGTTCCACTACTGCGATTTTTATTGTCGTCGGCATGTTGTCGCCTTACCAATAACTTTTTATAATGGGTTTTGCAACTACAATATCAACTGCAGTAGTAGTTACTAGACATTGTATTTTAGGTTTGTAACATCTGAAGGGTATGATCACCAGCACCACTTACCACGTATTAGGACCTTCTAAAATTGATAGAGATGCATGGGTGGTTTATCATCCCTTTTCCCAGTCGTTTCTAGAAGTAGACATAAAGACAGGACAAAAATTTTTATCTATTGCGCCAAATGGCGACGTTTTTACATGCAATTTGTTAATTACCGAGTCCAAGGGGTGCATAGGCAACTTGTTACATAATAATATTAAAGAAATAAATCAAAATTATAAATATATTGTGAGGAAAATTTTACCTGAAGTGCTAATTAAAGATTATACACAGATGCTCTTTGAACAATGTCCACTTAAAAACACAGAAGAGGTAGTAGAAAATAGTAAAGAACATCTAAGGCTTATATATGATGGCATGCTCAGCGTGGTTTATGAATTTGCTAAAACTAACACTTTGACCAAAGTAGGTCAGAATATCGAATTACTAACAAAGAACGTATGAAGAGTTATTGGTACTACGTTCTTGAGTTTACAAAGAGGTATTGGATAGACGAGGTGGTAATTTTCTCGCTGTGGGGCGCCATGATAATTCTCGGCGTTGTCCAGGCGTTATTCATCAAGCAAGTCATCGACGCGGTGGTGTACGGGGTCAGAGACGCCAGCGCGCTGGTCCTCCAGATCGCCGCCGTTGTCGGAATCGCCTTTTCAATACCCGTCTTAAATTTCCTCTCTGAGTACAGAGCGGCGGTGTGGACGCAGAGAGCTATCATCGACGTGTCGCACCGCATAGTCCACTCGACTGTTCTATCCCCCGGCAACAGCAGGGGGGAGGTTCTGTCGCGGATAAGCGGTGACGTCCTTAACGTGGTGTTGTACCTCGCCCTGCCGCTGGACGTGGCTCTGCAGGCGGCGAGGTTCTTAGCCGTGGTGGCCGCGTCGCTCTACATATCGCCGGAGATCACCATCTTCGTGGCCCCCTTAATAGCTTTGTACCTCTTAGTGGCGAAGAAGCTTGGGCCGCCCATATTGGAGTGGGGGAGGAGGGAGAGGGAGCTCTACAGCCAGTGGTTTAGGCGAATTAAGGAGGTCGTGGACGGGGCCCACAGCCTCTACAGAGCCGGAGTGAGGGCCTTGCCCAAAATCCTGCTGGAGGCCTCGGAGAGGTGGCTCGCCGGGTACAAAAAGTATGAGCTATACTCAAAATCCCTCGGCTTCGGCGCCAACGCCATCACATACGGCGTGCCTAACCTCGCCTTCGGCCTCGGTCTGCTCCTTTCACTACAGGGAGTTGCCACCGTCGGCGCGGCCGTAGCTATGAGAACCCTTCTGGTAGAGGCATTTGAGCCGCTTGCCCAAATAGTGATGAAATCAGGTTCATACTACCAGCTCAAGAGGTCGTTTGAAAGAGTAGCCCCGCACCTCGACGCTGTTGTGGCTGAAGCGCCAGCGCGTGGAGAAGCGCATGTAGTAGTTGAGAGAGTTACGCTGGGCTACAACGGAACTGTGGTGTTGCGTTGCGCTGACGTCGTCTTTAGGCCGGGGGATTTCGTGTGGGTGCGCGGGCCTACTGGTAGCGGTAAGTCGACGTTGGGAAAGGCCTTGGCGGGCTTGGTAAAGCCTCTGGAGGGGGAGATCAAGGCGCCGAGGGCCATCTACGTGGGTAACGACGACTATATTTTCGACGCCACTGTACGTGAGAACATCACGCTTTGGGAGGACTTCCCAGAGGAGGAGGTGAGGAGAGCCGCCGAGCTAGCCCAGATAGACTTCCCGCTGGACAAAAAATGCGGCGAGGGGGGCTCAGAGCTCTCAGAAGGCCAGAGACAGAGAGTACTGATAGCGAGAGCTCTATTGAGGAAACCCCAGCTACTGGTGTTGGACGAAGTGACCTCCGGCCTAAACCAAGAGGTGGAGGAGAGGGTGCTGGATGCGTTGAGAAAAGTTGTTCCTATAGTCGTAGTTATATCTCATCGGTCTACGGCGGCGAAGTACGCCACGAAAATTATAGAGGTGTCCGGCGGAGTCGCTAAGTTGGTGGAGGCCCGGCGGCTTAATAGTACTTAAAGCCTAGTTGCGGCGCCACCTCCCGAAATCACCTTCTGCAGAGGCACAGGCCATATTTACGTATAACCGCCCCCCTCTACAGTATAAAACACAAAACGGTGAAGTCAGGATTGTACCCTACGCCCCCTCAATAGCGGTGGTAGTACCTCATCTAATAATTACATAAAGACATAGCAATAATGTTGGTAGTGTTATTGATTGTAGTGGCCTGGAGAAAGACGTGAAAAACCTAGTCAGATTCCTCCTTCTTTCCCTCCTCCTTCTTCTCCTCCTTCTCTAGCTTAGATGCGGCTATAATCTCGTCGATCCTGAGGATCATCGACGCAGCCTCTACCGCTACCTTTAGAGCGTTGAGCTTAACTGTCAGAGGCTCTATGAGGCCAAGCGCCGCCATGTCTACCACCTTGCCTTGGTACACGTCGAGGCCGTACTTCCAGCCGTCGGCCTGCTCGTGCTTGTGTGTGAGCTCAGTCAATATGTCGATGGGGTCGAGACCTGCGTTCTCGGCGAGGGCCTTCGGTATAGCCTCAAGAGCTCTTGCGAAGGCCTCAACCGCGTACTGCTCTCTCCCACCCACCTTTGTGGCGAAGGCCCTCACCGCCTTAGCAGCTTCGATCTCGGCGGCTCCTCCGGCGGGTAGTATGTATGGCTCTTCCACGACGTCGGCCACGACGGAGAGCGCATCGTCGAGGTTTCTCTCGGCCTCGTCCACAAGCCTCTCGAAGCCGCCTCTCACAAGTATGGAGACGGCCCTCGGGTTCTTGCACTGCTCAACAAACACCATCTTCTCATCGCCGACGCGCCTCTCCTCGACAAGCCCGGCGAAGCCCAAGTCGGCCTCGGTGAGATCCTCAATGCTTGTGACAAGTCTCCCTCCCGTTGCTCTGACGAGCTTCTCTATGTCGCTACGCTTGACCCTCCTCACGGCGAGAATACCCGCCTTGGCTAGGTAGTACTGCGCGATGTCGTCTATGCCCTTGGTGGTAAACAGAGCGGTTACGCCTAAAGCCTTGAGCTTGTCCACATACCCCTTCAGGATCTTCTCCTCCTCCTCAAGGAAGGCCTTCATCTGAAGCGGGTCGCTTATTCTAATCTCGGCGTCTATCTCAGGCTTCTCCACCTCCAACGGGGCGTCAAGTAGCGCTATCTTGGCGTTTACCACGCGTTTAGGCATGGCGGCGTGGACGACCTCCTTATCCACGATAACGCCGTATACCAGCTGTGTGTCGAGGAGCGAAGCGCCGTGCTTCTTCACTATCTGGATGTTGTCAAGGTCGACGTAGTATTTCCCATCTCTGGCCTCGGCGACCTGGAGCACCGCCTTCACGGCCAAGTCGGCGAAGTACTCCTTCACAGTTTCGGATATTTTGCCTCCCATGGACGTCATCGCGATCTTCTTCAGGGTATCGGCGTCGTTTCTGTTCACGGGGACGGCGACCTTGCGTAGGTGCTCAGTCGCCACGTCAAGCGCCTTCTTAAATCCGCTTACTATCACCGTCGGGTGGATGTTCTTATCGAGAAGCTTTTCAGCCTCCTCGAGGAGAGCCCCGGCGAGGACAACCGCCGACGTGGTGCCATCTCCAGCCTCCTCTTCCTGAGACTTCGAGATCTCTACGAGCAGCTTCGCTATGGGGTGTTGTACGTCCATCTCGTCTAAGATCGTCGCGCCGTCGTTCGTGATCGTTATATCGCCGAGGGAGTCGATGAGCATTTTGTCCATACCCTTTGGACCCAGCGTCGTCCTCATTACCTCGGAAATTGCTCTGGCTATCATTATGTTAAGCCTGAGCGCCTCCTTGCCGAAAGCCCTCTGCGTGCCCTCCTTCAACACTAGCACTGGCACGCCGCCTATCTGGGTTAACACCGCCTGGCTCATGGCTTTACAAAAATTGTGTATATAAAAACTTTACGCCGATGAGACAAAAAGGCCTCCCGCAGGAGCTACAGAAGCTCCAACGTCCGCGCAAGAGGCACAGCCCCGTCCTCGCTCACGTAGACGGTGTCTTCAAACTGTGCGACATACCCCCTCGACCTCTCCACCAACACCTCATACCCCTGCAACACGCCGGCCTTCAGAGCGCTCTCTATATCGGCATCGGAGAGCTGTGGAAACCATCGTGGAGAGAACGGCAGAGGTCCGGCCTCGGCGCTTACCACATCGATGACGTGTTGATGCGTCTTGTGTCTCATGCGGACGAGCCTATATATGGTGATATCTCTCCCATCTGTCACATAGCCCTCCCCGTTTGTGGCAAACGGCTCTACGGCATACACATCGCCGACGGCAAACGCCTGCGAAGCTGTCTTGTCCGGGTAATTGGGCACGACGTACCCCGCATGCAGTATGTACCGCTCGATCTTATGGCCTGTGAGGTTGTATATCGGGTTAAACCCAAAGCTCTTGATGACCCTCTCCACCGATTCGCCCACCTGCCACGCCTTAACCCCCGGCTTGACGGCGCCTAACGCGGTCTCCAACGCCGCTCTCGCGGCCTTAGCCAAGTTCGAAAACACGGGGCCGACGGCGATAGTCACGGCGGCGTCAACAATATAGCCATCCCTCTGCGCGCCCACATCGATCTTCACCACGCCCGTCTTCGGAAGCCTGAGGACATCCCCCCTTCTCGCCGTGTAATGCGCCGCCACCTCATTGATACTTACATTAACGGGAAACGCGGGCTTCGCGTCGTTAGCCCTTATGAACCCCTCTACCTTTTCACAGATCTCCAAAACCGGCGTCTCCGCCTGCGCCAGATCTATTGCGTATTTCAACGCCCTGTGTACAACATCGCCAACCTGCCGCAGAACTCTCAACATCTCGCAAAACAGACCCAGGGGTTTATAAAATAAAACGGCAACTACGACACAAGGCCGGCCTCCCGCCGTCCACGCGCCCTCTAAGCCGCCAAACTCCCGTGGACAAAGAGTTTATAAAGTGCAGTATAGAGGTGCACACATGGGTGCCTTAACCATAGTGGCTAAGTACATGATCGTCGCTCAGATAGAGGTAAACGGAAGCGTAGATAAATCAGACATCATAGGGGCTTTGTTTTCACAAACTGAGGGACTACTTGGCAAAGACATGGACCTAAGAGAGCTCCAGATGATGGGCCGCATAGGGAGAATAGAAGTGGACATATTCGAGAAAAACAGCAAGACAAAGGCCAAGATCTACATACCCAGCAACCTAGACCGCTACGAGACGGCGCTGGTAGCGGCTTTGATAGAGAGCATAGAAAGGGTGGGGCCCTATCTCGCCAACATAAAGGTGCTTGAGATCAAGGATCTGCGCGAGGAGAAGAGAAGGAGGATAATTGAAAAGGCGAAAGAGCTCGTAAAGATGATCGAAGAGGAGATCCTCCCCGACACAAAAGAAATCATTGAAAAGCTAAAGGAAGACGTCGCCAAGGCGGAGATAGTGGAGTACGGCCCCGAAAAGCTCCCCGCAGGCCCCGACGTAGAGAAGTCAGACTCCGTGATAATAGTCGAGGGCAGAGCCGACGTTGTAAACTTGGTAAAACACGGGTATAGAAACGTGATTGCGATAGAGGGCATAAGCAGGGGTATCCCGCAGACCGTAATAGACCTAAGCAAGAAGAAGTCGGTGACGGTGTTTATCGACGGCGACAAGGGAGGAGAACTCGTCCTCAGAGAGCTGTTGAAGGTGGCGCACATAGACTATATAGCCAGAGCCCCTCCGGGCAAAGAGGTAGAGCAACTAACGGCAAAAGAGATAGCGAAGGCCCTGAGGAACAAGGTCACGCTAGAGGAGTGGCTAGCCCAGCAGAAGGCCGCAGGCGAGAAGACGGAGGCGCCGGCTCAACCCACGCAACAGCAACCGCCTCCGGCGGAAGCGCCTATACAGTTCCCCTTCGACATGTCGAAGAAGGTGGAGGAGATGCTTGGGACACTGGAGGCCGAGATATACGACGCCAACTGGGGACTTGTGAAAAAGCTACCCGTTAGAGAGCTACCCGACTTCCTCACGGGGGAGGGAGACTCCTTCTACGCCATTGTGATGGACGGCATAGTGACACAGAGAATAGTGGACTTAGCCGCGAAGAAGGGGGTGAAAGTCATAGTAACAGCCAGGGTAGGCCCGTTGACCAAGGTGCCGGAAGACATGAAGATAATAACTTTCGAAAAGCTCACTCAGAAGGTTGCCTAGAAAAAGTCGAGTAGGGATCTCTCGGATTTTCCAGTTTTCAAGTCGGCCTCCTTAACTCCAATTACCTCCGCGATTCTCAAAGCGGCTGGTATTATCTGCCGTTCTATGTAGTACTCGACGTCGATCTTCTTCACGTCGTCTAGGAGGATGTAGGGGAGCGCCTTCTCAGAGATCTTGCCTCCGCCTTTGACAACTACGTAGCCCACCATGTTGCCTTTCCCCACCTTGTAGCCGTGCCTCTTCAAAATCAACGCCGCGTGGACGTGAGGCGGATACGCCTTATACTCCCCCAGTTCTTTATCCAGGGTTTTCCATATAATCAAGTCGTCTACGTTGAATTTGTATTCCCTAAGTCTCTCTATTATCTCCCTGACGTATTGTGTCACGCGTCGTCTGGCCTCCGCCACGTCTCTCGAATTCAGAATTATCTCCACGACCTTCAGCTGTACCTCTTTGGCGAGCTCGCTCCAGTCCCCCCGCACGACCTCAAACCCCACTATGTCTATACGCCCATCTCTCAACAAGCCGGCGTACCTCTTCTTGGCCTCCGTGAAAAGCACCTTGGCGTAGTCCTTATCCACCTTTATCTCTATGCCGTACTTCTCCTCCACGTACTGGATGAGCTTATCCACGTTCACATGCTTTTTGACAAATAGGCTGTCTGTGTCGCCGTATACAACCACGATGCCCAGCCTTCTAGCCTGTTCAATAACGTCTTTTAGGATCGCTCTGGCAAAAGCCGTCACAGACTCGGCTACCTCCCGCTTGTACCACCGGGCCCCCACCCAGCCCAGGTATCCATACATGGCGTTGGCCATAACCTTGAGGGCGCGTTGTCTCTCGTCTAAGATCCTAAACTCCGGCGAGTCTGGGGGGTACCTCTTAGCCTCCTCTCTTACCGCCTTCCTAAGCTCCACCAAGCTCTTCAACACCTGGGGGACGAAGCCGAGGGGGCTTCTCCTAAACCTATGTCCCACCTCGGGCGCCGCGTTTACGCCCTCGGGCGGATCCGGCTCGCCGGGCTCTAGGTATGTATCCGGCGACAGGTTGTACTTCATCATGATGTTGGGGTACATGGAGGAGAAGTCGAGCACAAGCACGTCTTCGTACATCCCCGGCTTCGGCTCAAGCACGATGGCCCCCTTATACGGCTCGTACTCCCTCTCCTCTCTGTTCGGGGCCACCTCGCCCAAGCGGTACGCGTACCTAAGAAGCATCCACTCCACCCTGTTGCCAACGCTCGCCGCCGCCACTTGGTCAAGCGGTAAACCAGATACGGAGGAGAGCTGTATTAAAAACGGCAGGAGCTTATCCGCAAGACCAAGGGTAGACCGCACGTCGTCAAGAACGTACTGCCTAAGCAGAGGCCTTTTCCCCGGATCTCTCCAGTACTCATAGATCTTGTGGCCCGGTATCAAAACCCTCTCCTCGCGCCTCATCACGCCGAAGTACTCGGCGACGCGGTCCAGAGTCTTCAGCTTAATCTCTGGAAACTCCTCTACGATGCCGTATAGATCCACGTTCGCCCTCCCCACGATGGACCAATGCCCATATACGCTCTGTTGTGGGAGGCCGCCCAGCCTATCAACTCTAAGCGGTACGCCGATTGCCCTCGCCCGCCCCGCGAGATAAGGCCAGTCAAAGCCGTTTGAGTTGTAGCCCACTACTACGTCGGGGTCGTAGCTCTTGACGAACTCGACGAAGGACCTCAAGACGCCTCGGTCGTCCCTTCCCTCGGCCTCAAAAACCTCCTCTCTACCGTCGTCTGTCTTCACCGCGATCATCACCACGGGATCCCTTGCAGGATCCGGCGTACCCCTCTCGTTGTACACCTCTATATCAAACGCCAGAACCCGCAACGGAGGCGGAAACCCCCCGGCGGGCCCCAGCCACTGGACCACCGTGTACTGGGGCAATCCCCCCACTTTGCCGCCCCCCTCCACCTCAGCCCTATTCCAACTACAGGGGAGAAGCCCCACGTCAATCATATAGCGCATGTAGAAACGGATGTCGGCCTCGTATACGCCGGCCACGCCGGGTATCTGCGCCGCCGCCTCCCTCAGCCTCCTCACGTCCTCGGGCACACGTGCAACCACCATCAGGAACCTCCTCGGCCGGCCTAGAAACCTCCTCTCAGCCGCAGATACCTCATCCACGGGGGCCACCCGCGACAGCGAGCTTTTCACAACGCCTACCTCGCAGGTTGGGCAATCGACGTAGAAGTAGGGCTTGAAGGACCTATCCACCAACACCACCCGTCCTCCCCCCTCCGTCAACCCGAAGACCCTCACCTCGGGGTACCCGCCGACCACCGCGTACGTCACATCTAGAGGCCAGATCTTAAGTTCCACAGAACCACAAAACTCATATAAATAAATTACAAACGCCCTCCATGGAGGCCCTCAAGAGGTGCCTCGAGCAACTCCCCAGGAGGCCGGGGACGCCGCATGGCCACATAATTCAGTGGCTCATCGAAAGGCTTGAGGAGACATGAAGCTCTACCTAGCCCTAGCCGTGTTGACCACCGCCTACATCCTGGCGCTGACCTTAGGCGCCACCCAGGAGCCGCGCTCGTTGCTGTGGAACGGCATCGTGGGCTTCATGCTCTCAACGTCTCTCGTCCTCTCCGTGGTGCCCGTCGCCGGGCCTCTGCTGTATGAAACCGCTTCGCAGATCCTCTACAGCTCTCTAAACCCCCCGCTCCACCTAACCCACCTCCTATGGCTACTGAGGCTCGCCTCCTGGGCGATAAACCTGGCGTTTACCTCAGCCCTAGTCCTCTACGTGTTGCAGATAAAGAGGGCTAAGGCCAGGAGGATAATCCGGGCGTTGCTGTTCTAAAGCCCCGGCCGGGATTCGAACCCGGGACCTCCCGCTGTCTCGCCAGCGGCTACGAGGCCTGCGCGGGGCTGAGCCCCAGGGCGCTCCGACCGGGCTGAGCTACCGGGGCTTAACGACAGGTTGTCACAGGTTAAAAAGTTTTCCGCGGAAGCGCTAGGCCCTCTCCTCCCTTATGTACGGCCTCGCTAGCCACCTCGGCACGCCGGCCTTAAGCCTCGTCCTACCTGCGACGGTTTGTACAATAGCGAGCACCGCGATGGTCACCGCGTAGGGCGTTACGTTAAGCAGATACGGCGACACGGCGAGGTACCTCTGTAGCACGTATGAAAGCGACATAAAAACGGAGGGCACGATGGAGGCCCCCACCGCGATCAGAGGCGACCACAGGGAGATCATGGCCGTGATAACGGCAAGGGACCCCCAGCCCACCACCAGCTGCTCGCTCCAGCTACCGTAGTATACATACACTAGGTAGACCCCCGCCACAGACGCCAGCAACCCCTCTACGGCCCCAGCTATCTTCCTCACTCTGTAGACGTCGACCCCGATTAAGTCCAGCGAGGCGGGGTCATCGCCCGAGGCCTTAATCGCGAGGCCTAGCCTGCTCTTGAGCAGAAAGTACACGGCGGCGGCGACGAGCGCGGCGGCTAGGTAGGCCTCTGTGCCGTGCACCACGTAGGTCTCCACCGGTTTCCCAACTACATCTTTAGCGATCTGAGACCCCACGCCGTATCCAACCATCGTGAAGGCGAATCCCGTAAGTATCTGGTTCATGGCAAGGTCGTTAGATAGGAAGTAGTACAGCAGGTTGTACAACGTCCCCACAACGACGGCGGCGGGGATGCCCCAGGGAGGGCCAACCACGGCCGCCACCGCGGCCGACAGATAGACCACCCCCTCCAGGGCTAGGTTCAACACCCCGGCCCTCTGCCCCACGATTGCCCCAAGCGTAGCCAGCAGAATAGGCGTTGCGCTCCGGAGAGCCTCGGAGGTCAGCGCAACGGCTTGCTCTACCGCCATACCACCCTGTATTTATACAGAAGATGTCCAGCCAAGCCCCAGAGCAACGCAATTCCGATGAGCGCGTTGGCCACCAACGCTGGGAAGTTGGCGGCCGTCTTTAAGTTCACCGCCACTTCGTAGAGCCACGCTATATACAGCGACGAGACGGCTACGCCGAGGGGGTGGAGACCGCCGAGCCAAGCCGCGGCTATTCCGTATAGCCCAAAGCCCGAGCTTACCTGTTGCAGAGTTAGGTAGCGGCCCGAGTCCCTCGTCATTATCTCCACGGCCCCCGCCAAGCCGGCGACCACCCCGCTCAACACAATGGCCGTGAACACCAGTAGCCTTGGCCGCCCCCCGGCGTACCGCGCCACGTCTTCCCCAGAGGCCAGCAGACGAAGGCCGAGGCCAAACCGCGACGTATATAGGACAACAACGGCGGTTAAGACGGCAAGGAGCAGAAGCTCAGCGTATACGACGGCCATGGGAGGAGCCTCCACGGTGACCACGAACCCCTTCTTGGTCGGGTCCTTCAAAACCGTTTCTACGAAGTACCGCGCCACGTAAACCGCCGCAAGAGCCGTCAAAAACGTGGTCACGGCCTCGTTTACGCCGAGGAAAGATCTAAGGAGGGCGGGGACGGCGGTCCAAGCCCCGGCGGCCGCCGCCGCCAGCAATAGGCCCTCCGCCGCGTTTTTCGCGGAAACGGCGGCCAGGGTGCCCACGATGGCTTGTCCCTCTTGGCCGATATTCCACAGCCCAGACCTATACGACAAGACGCCTGAGAGCCCCACCAGCCCCACCACCACGAAAACCCTGGCCAAGAAGCCTAGGTCAACCCTCGAAAGAACGCCGATGGCCGTGTCGACGTCTCCGCTGGCCGCGAAGACCACCAACAACACCGTGGCTAGGGAGCCGGCGAAGGCCAGGGGGTAGGCAAGCGGAGACGGGGCCTTCCTCTGTATCAGCCTCATACGGTCATGGCCTCGGCGATTTCCTCCAAGTCGAAGGGGGGAGTAAACTCGGCCACCACCTCCCCCCTAGAGACTACGTAGATTCTGTCTGCGCGCTCCACGGCCTCATCCACGTCCTCCAAGCTAACCACGGCGCCTCCCCTCACCCTGGATCTAACCAACGCATAGAACTTCTCAGCCGTCTCTAGGTCGAGGCCGCGGGTGGGGTACGAGGCGACGAGGATGTACGGCTCCCTAAGCCACAGCTCCCTCGCCAGGAGAAGCTTCTGTTGGTTGCCGCCTGAGAGAGCCGCAACCCGGGCGTTGGGGCTTGGGAAGTCTATGTCCAAGGCCTCTTTAGCCTCCATGAGCTTTTCAACGCACCTGTTTATACACCTAATCCTAAAGTTGTCGACGACGCTTAACTCCTTAGCCAAGGCGTACCCCCTGTCCTCCGGCAGATAGGCCACACCCCTTCTCAGGAACTCGTGGAAGGGCTCACCGGTTAGATCTACGCCCTCTATGTAGACTCTGCCGGCCCGCGGCTTCTTGAAGCCGGCCAGCAGAGCCATCAGCTCCTCTTGGCCGTTGCCGGCGACTCCCACCACCGCCACGACCTCCCCCCGCCTAATTTCGATGTCGGCTTTCCGTATCTTCTCCCCGGCGATCCCCACGGCCCTATATACAACCTCCCCCGCCCCTCTAGACCTCTGGGAGCCCCTCCTAACTACCCCCTGGAACATGGCCTTGAGGAGGGTCTCCTCGTCGTACGGCCTCTCGTAGGTGGCCACCTTCCTCCCCCTCCTCAGAACCGTGATCCTATCCGCCACCTCTATGGCCTCCCTAATCTTATGCGTCACAAACACCACGGCCTTCCCCATTGAGGCCAGCGCCCTCACGGTCTCCAGAAGCCTCTTCGCCTCCCTTGGCCCTAGAAGCGCTGTGGGCTCATCCATGAGGAGGATTTTGCTCTCGCGAGCCAGCGCCTTGACGATCTCAACCCGTTGCTTTTCGCCGACGGTGAGCTCGCCCACGTATTTATCCAGCGGTAGCTCCACGCCAACCCTACCCCCCAGCTCCACCGCCTTCTCCACGTCGACCCCCGACAGCTTCAGATTCTCCTCCACGGTTAGGGTGTCCACAAGGGCGAAGTGCTGAGATATCAACGCGATCCCCAGCTCAGCCGCGTGGCGCGGCGACTTTATATCGGTCTTCCTGCCGTCTATATATATAGCCCCGCCGTCCGGCAGATAAACGCCGTATAGGATAGATATAAGCGTGGACTTCCCAGCGCCGTTTTCCCCAAGAAGCCCGTGGACTTCCCCCCTCCCCACCTCGAAATCTACGCCGTCAAGGGCCACCACGCCTGGAAAAACCTTCCTAATCCCAACCGCCTTCAAAAAAGCCATTTGTTTATGTGGGAAGCTGGCCGTAGCCCTCGACGAACCAGTCCATGTTGTAGAGGTCGTCTTTGCTCAACCTCATCCTGTCGGCTACCCTGAGGACGCCCTTCATGTCCTTGATAGGCCCAGTGAAGGGGTCCCACACTCCTTCTATGACCTCAGCCCTCCGCTTCTCGACGTACGCCTTTACCTCCTCCGGCACGGCGGGGTTCAGCGGGAGTATTATGTCGGTTGGGTTCTTCTTGTAGTCGTAGTACCTGTACGAGTTCTTCATGCTCCACCAGTAGTCGCGGGGCCTCTCCGGCGGCCACTCGGACCACAGCGCCGTCTCGCCAGAGACCCAAGCCAGATACGCCCTGATGGCCATCTCCACATACATGGGGCCCCAGTTGACCACCTGTCCTGTTAGGTGGGCTTTGGGGCCGTAGTTCGACATATCGCTGTAGTGCGAGAACGACCACACGGCTTTCCCCCTTCTCTGGTACTCCTCCGCTGTTTGAAGCACCGTGGGGGAGTCCTCGGTGAAGGCCAACACGTCGGCGCCGTTTGACTCCACAAGCGCCACGGCGGCCTTCTTGGCGCGCTCTGGGCTATACCACTCGCCTAGCTGCACCACGTCCATGGTGACCTTGGGGTTGACCTCCCTAGCCCCTAGCAGAAAGGCGTTCATATGGCGTATGACCTCCGGTATTAGGAAGGCCGCCACGTAGCCCAGCTTGTTGGTCTTGGTCATCCTGCCGGCTACGATGCCGTTGAGGTAGTAGGCCTCGTAGAGGTCTATGAAATACTCGGCGAAGTTGGGGAGACTTGCCCGCTCGTCTTGGCTCTTGAACTCGCCGGAGCAGTGGGCGAAGAAGCGGTCTGGGTAATCCCTTGCGGCCTTCTTGGTGGCGTCCATATAGCCGTAGGACGTGGTTATCACCATGTTTGCCCCGTCGGCCACAGCCCTCTTTATGTAGTCGTAGGCCTCCCCCTCGGGCACCTTCTCCGTGTATGAGGTCTCCACTATGCACCACTTCTTCGGGTCTGGGCAGAGGGCGCTCTCGAGGTATTTTCTGCCGACGTCGTGCGCGTGCGTCCAGCCGTAGTCGCCTATAGGCCCCACGTAGATGAAGTGAATTTTCATCTTAGGTAAGCCGGCCGCCGTACTAGGCGCCGTTGTTGCCTCAGCGGGCCGCGTCGTGGCCGTTTTCTCCACGGCGGTTTTAACGCTCTGTAGGGCGAGGTAGGAAGCCCCGGAGCCAACTATCGCGCCGGCCGCAAAAGCGGCGACGGCCTTAAGCCATTCCCTCCTGCTGGCCGACATGACGCTGATGTTTAAAACAGAATATAAACTTTTCCCACAGAAACAACGGCAAGATTAAGCGAAGGATTAAACTTCAGCTACCCTAGGACCGAGCATATGGCTCCCGGGCATGATTCTCATCACACGATAGACAGTTGGCATGGTTTTAAATGGAGTGAGCCGGCAGGCCGGCTGACTTGGGGATCGGGTAGGCCCTCAAGCCAAGCCTCCGGAGGTGCCGCGCCAGCCTCTCCGTGAAGCCGTACACGGTGTAGATCAACCTCGGCGATATCTCCTGGGCGAACTGCACGAGGTTTGGAAAATCGCTGTGGTCGCTCAGCGGGATGCCGTACACTCCCTCCCTCAAAGCCCTCCTCCTGGCCTCCTCCTCGGCGTACCACCCGCTCACCTCTACCCGGACGTAGCCCCGGGGCGCCCACCTCAGGCTGGGGACTATCACGACCTCCCTCCCCCCGCCCGTGGAGATGCCCAAAGCCCTGTTGTACCTAGCCACGGCGGCGTGTGCCCCCGCCCTGTGGCCCAACAGCCGGGCCACCTCCTGGGCTTTACCAAGGGGGTACGCCGCTATGGCCACCCCGCCGTCTCCGCTGTGGCGCTCCACCAGATCCAGTAGCTCGTTATACACCTCGGCTCTGTTGGGAAACACGTAGGCTGGGTCGCCGTAGGTGGCCTCCATCACCAACACGTCCACATTCTCCACGGGCTCCGCGGCGTCTGTCAAGATGGTGCCCACCGTGTTGAAGTCGCCGGTGAACAGGGCTTGGAGGCCGTCCACCTCCACTAGATACATGACGCTTCCCAGGATGTGCCCAGCCTCCAACACAGCCACCTCCACGCCGTCCACCTCCACCACCCTCCCAGCCGCCACGGTGATCCGCCTAGCCGGCGCCGCGCCGAGCCTCACCGACATGGCGGCTAGGGTTTCCCTGGTGGCCACCACGGGGTACCTCAAGGCGTATCTGGAGATGTGGTCGCTGTGGCCGTGGGTTATCAAGACGAAATCGACTCGGCCCTTGATGGGCCCCACGGGGTCGACCACAAACCTCACGCCCCTCCCCTCCACGTATATCCCGCCGTCGTAGTAAAGATTCACGTGGCTGAAAAGCGCCAAGTTTTTATGTAGTGGGGTGTCTCCGTCGCCGAAAAATCCCGCGTCTTTGGCGCGGGCGGAAGGCTTAAATGCATGCCTCTATAGCTGTGAGGGGGCAGCTCCATGAGGGGCTGACTGGGTCTGCCCCGAGCTCTGCAGATGGGCTGTTGCCCGCGCTGGATGCCGGTGGGGGCGCGGGCGAGGAGAAAGCCCCCAGGCGCGAGCCGGCAACCGCCGGCGGTGACCGCCTATGGACAGTCGGGGGTCTCCACGCGGTGATGCGGTGTCCCTTTGCAGAGGCGGTGACGAGGTACGCCACAGGCTGAGGTCGTTCAACCGCCCTGCGGTTTAAGCTTGAGGGAGTAGGCCTTGATCCCAAGCCTCCGGAGGCTCTCCGCCACGTCTAAGCTTGTGCCTCCTCCGTAGCAGTAGAAGACGTAGGTCTTGTCTCTGCCTAGGCGGTCGACCAGCGTTAAAACGTCGTCTGGGTCCGCCCTGAGAGCGCCTGGGAGGTGCCACCTTCTGTAGTCCTCCGCGCTTCGTAGATCAACCAACACGGAGTCCGGGGGCGGGGTCTCCAGCTCTAGGTCGTGCGGCGGCTTTAGAGAAGACGCGAAGCTTTCCAGCTCGCTCTTCCTAATTACCTTAACGCCGTTTACGACCTCCGCCACGGCGTCGTGGATCGCCAGATCTATCTCCTCCACCTCCTGACGCGTTGCCCACTTCCTAGGCCTTCTGCTCAAGAGGGCGCAGTACTCGGGAAGCCTAGCCGAAACCTCGTACGTCCCGATCCTCTCGGCGAGATGCACGATCTCGTCCTTGTCCATGCCCACCAGAGGCCTAAAGATGGGCATATCGAGCCCGCGTTCAGCCGCCGCAAGCGCCTGCAACGTCTGCGAAGACACCTGGCCAAGCGACTCCCCCGTGACCAAGGCGGCCGCCTTCACGGCCTCAGCCACCTTGGAAGCGGCGAGGTAGAGCGCCCTCTTAAAGGCTATGTTCCAGAGCTCCTCCCTCACCCCCCTCCGTAAGGCCCGCACCACTGGGGAGCAGTCCGCCACGGCCACCCTCGCGTTGTAGCCGTAGGACCAAGACAGTAGCCTCTTTATCACCTCCACAACGAGCCTTAGCGCGTAGGTCCCGCCGAGGTGGCAGTAGAAGACGTCCACGTGTGCCCCCCTACGCATGAGCATCCACGCTGCAACCGGCGAGTCGATGCCGCCGGAGACCAACGCCAGCACCTTCCCCTCAGACCCCAGGGGGAGGCCCCCCGGCCCCTCCAGCACCTCCCTATATAGAAAGGCCCGGTCCCCCCGCACCTCCACATAAAGCTCCACCTCCGGGGTCTCGAGATCCACCGAACCTCCTGCTTTAACCAACGCCGCGCCCACGGCGGCGGCCACGTCTCTTGAGGTGAAGCCGTGCGTCCCCACCCTGTGGACCCTAACCGCGAACCGCCTCCCGGCCACCTCCCCGCCCCAGAGCTCCGCGGCGGCGGCCGCCACCTCCGCCAGATCCTTAAACTGGAGGACGTACGCAGGACTCACCGACTTAACCCCGAAGACTCTAGACAGCGCCTTTTTGAGGCAATTGACGTCGCCATATGCGTATATCCTCCCCGGCTCCCTCGCGAACCTCGCCCCTCCGCATTCGCCAGCCGCCTCCTTCGCCGCCCGTAGCAACAGCCTCTCCATCTCGACGCGGGTCCAGCCCCTCTTTACGGTGAGCTCCCCCACCCTCACGAGGAGAACCCTCTCCACGGCTCAGCCGAGGCGTAGCTATATAAGCTAGATGTAGCCGTAGTCTCTAAAAAGCCTCTCCATGGAGAAGTAGCTACGGAAGGTTACGTACGCGTTGTAGGCGATCTCCCAGTACCGCCCGCTGCTGTACGCGTCCAAGGCCTCCTCGACCTTCTGCCTAAACTCTCTATACTCGTTTTGATCTATGTCGGGGCTGTCCAGCGGCAACAGCCTCTCGCGGTTTCCGCCGAAGAGCCACCCGTTGCGGCCGTCTTCCATAACCTCAACCACAGCGCCGTCGCGGGAGGCCACGGAGGGCACCCCATTTATGCCGGCCTTCATGAAGGACGTCCCCGACGCCTCCCAGCCGCTAAACGGCGTGAAGAGCCATATGTCAGACGCCCATATGATCCTCTTCTCCGTCTCCACGTCCAGATGCGGGAAGTAGTAGACGTTGTCTCTCGCCGACGCCTCTCTAAACTTCTTCATCATCTCCACCCCGTATCTGTCATTCGGGTGGGCCCGCCCCCCGAGTATAAAGACGACGTCTCTATCGACGTCCTCTATGAGCTGTAGTACGAAATGGGGCCTCTTGTAGTGGGTCATCCTCCTGGCCCAGGAGATAACCACCTTGCCCCTCGCCTCTACGCCAAGTGCCCTAAGCGCCTCCTCCTTCGCCCTCTCCCTGGCCCTCCGTAGCTCCTCAGCGCTTTTGAGACCGGCGAGAGCCGGGTGCTCCCACCTCGGCACCTCCACAGCGTTTGTAACCCCCCTGATCTTGTGGCAGTGATGGGGGAAGGTGTTGCAGAGCTGCCCCACCATCTTCTTCGACACGGCGATGCCCTCCTGAGCCATAGAGAGGCCCAACTCCGTGAGCACCACGGGCTCCATAGCCATCTCGAAGCCGAACTCGTCTCTGAAAAACCTCTTGTTAAACGTCGGGTGCCCCCACGGCGCCGGGGTGTGGACCACGAGCCTGGCCCTCGGATGTCTCTTGACCAGCAGGGCGAATACCGTGTAGGCCTCCTGTAGGTCGAGATACCTCACGTTGTCCCACCCGATGTAGCGTTCGACATAGCTGACGGCGGCTTTGGCCAATATGAGGTACTTGTAGAAGCGGTCGCTCTCGGTGTCTTCGTAGTACAGCCTCCTGGTAGCCCTCGCGGCCCACTCGGGAGCGTCCACTTTCACAAACACAGCGGCGGCGCTCCCCGCCCTATAGATGTAGTACCCCCCCGAAACCCTCTCTCCCCGCGCCTCCACCTCCCACCCGCCCAGGTACGTAAGTCTGTCGAGGAGATTCCCCTCAGCGGTTGGGACAAGCTCGCCGTTTTCCTCGGCATATGAGACATAGCCCTCTGGGTAAAACAGCGTGATGACCGTGTAGGGCACCCCCAGCCTCGCCGCGGCGTAGAACTTATCGCCCTCCAACACTCCGAGACCGCCGGCGAAGTTCCTAAGCTCCCCAATGCCGATCTCAGGCGTGATAGACACGATCATGAGGAGCCCCTCAAGAATCCCAAAATATTTTTTACTATTGGGCCGACGCGCCCAAGGCGGACGCCGGCATCAGTCGCAGGCCCACGCCGCCCGCCGGCGCCCCCATCGGCAGACACCCAGGCGCGCGGGGGCATCGAGGGAGGTCTCCTGCGGCCCCGGCCGGGGCAGACACATGGGTCGGCCCCCGCACAGCTGTAGATGCATAACAAGCCGCTTTCCTCCGCCGAAGAGCCCAGCCGAATTTGAAGAAAACTATCCAAGCGCAGAGCCGCTGGATCCCGACGCCTCCTCCGCCTTGAGAGACCCAACGGCGGCGGTGGGCGGGCTACCTCCGGGGCGGCAGACGCCTCGAAGGGGGTCTTAACCTCCGGCTAGCCCAAGCCTCTCCAGCTCCGCCGCGACGTAGCCGAGGCCGAGCTTCTCCAACGTCTCCCGCCTGGGCACTCCCCGCCTGTCCCAGCCGCGTAGCTCGTAGTAGTAGTCGAGGAGTCGGCCGTAGCCCTCGGGGTCTAGGCGGGCGCCCTTTAATGGCCCCTTCGTAAGCGGCTCCTTGAACCACTTAGCCGGGGGCATATCCAGCTCTCTACTCCACCACCCGTACTCCCTCACCCAGAAGGCGCGGATAAGCGCGTAGATCCTGTCGCCAACCTCGTTGAAGTACTCAGGCGTGGCGTCTACCCCAGTGGCAGCCTTGAAGAGCCTCGGGTACCAGTCGAGGGAGAGCCCCACCTCCACCCAGGGGAAGCGGCACCCGACGAAGGTCTCGAACCAACCGCCTCTGATCCTCTGTAGCTCCACCACCTTCGCCGCCTTATCCCTCGTGTACCCAAAGCGGTCCGTCTTCACCTCCCAGGCGATAACCCAAGCGTCCTTGTGGTGGGCGCCGATGGGGGAGGTGGCGTAGGCAAGAGCCATGGCAGGCGCCGCGTGGCAGTCGTAGGCCGAGATCTCAAGCCCCTTGACGTGCATCGCGAAGTCCTGCCCGCCTATCCTCTCCGCGACCTTCCTAACGCCGTCTGCCAGAAGATCCCCCACCCCCCTCCTGTATGCGATGTCGAGGGCCAGCTGTCTCGCGGCTTCGTAGTCGCCCCACTCAACCACAAAGCCCAGCCTATCGCCGTATCCCCTTTCCGAGGCCTCCATCACGTAGCCCAGCACGTTGCCAAGCGAAATGGTGTCCATGCCCATCACGTCTGCGATCCTGTTTAACTCCCCTACCTTGTATAGATCGCCTATCCCAAGGTTAGACCCCAGCATGGCCAAGTTCTCGTAGTCCACCTCCACGCTCCCCGACTCCGCGGGGACCCAGTGGCCACACGCCATAAAACAGAGCGGACATGACTTGAGATCCGTCTCAAGCTTCTCCACAGCGCCGCCGCCGATCTTGGAAAAATCGTCGAACTGCCCCTCCGAGTAGTTGTAGGCGGGTAGAACGCTCGCCTCCTGCGCCCACTCCACGGTGGAGGTGGTCCCCTGCCTCATCCAGAAGCCGTAGCTGGGGCTTGAGGAGCCCTCCCTTACCGCCTCTACGGCGAGGCGCTGATAGGCCGCCTTGTCCGCCAGGGGGACCTCCCCCTTGCCCTTAACCACCACAGCCTTCAAGTTCTTCGACCCCATAACTGCGCCCATGCCCGGCCGGCCTCCCGAGCGCCCCTTGTGGGAAACCACCGTGGCGAATCTGACCAAGTTCTCCCCAGCCGGCCCTATGGTTATCACCGCCGCATCTCTCCCGTGGATCTTCTGCAACTTCTCCTCCACAGACCACGCGTTTAGCCCCCAGAGGTCCCCCGCCTCTAGGATCTCCACCCTATCGCCGTCTATGAAGATGTAGGAGGGCTTCTCGGCCCTCCCCTCCACGACCAAGGCGTCGTACCCTGCCTTCCTCAAATTTACGGCTGCCCACGTCCCTATGTTTCCGTCGCCGTAGCCGCCCGTGAGGGGGCTTTTAGCCGCTACGACGAGTTTCCCGAAGTTAGGCCCCGGCAAGCCCGTCAACGGCCCGGCGGCGAAGATCAGCTTGTTGTAGGGCGACAGGGGGTCGACTCCCGGAGGGAGCTCGTCCCACAGTATCTTAGCCGCGAGGCCGCGCCCCCCTATGAAATCCCGCGCCACCGCGGCGTCAAGCCCTTGTACAACAGCCTTCCTCCGCGTCAAGTCCACCCTCAGCAACCTCCCCTGCCAACCAGCCACAGAATCCACGATGCGGATATATTTAAAGGTGTGCTAAGCCCTATGCACGTTGTGCTTTTTCTAGAGGTGCACCAGCCCCGGAGGATAAGGCCGGACCTCCACAGGGTATACCCAAGAAGGCCGAGCGACGTGGAGATCTTCTACGATGAGCTAAACGCCGCCATCTTCAGGAGGGTCTCCGAAAGAGTCTACCGGAAGGCCACCAAGATCATATATGAGGCGGCGCTGGAAACGCCGGGTTTCAAGGTGACCTTCAGCCTAAGCGGCCTAGCCCTTGAACAGTTCCGGAGGCACGCCCCAGACGTCCTAGACCTCTTCCGGGCGTTGGCATCGCGGGAGGCGGCTGAGTTCACCGCCCAGACCTACTACCACAGCCTGGCATGGTTCATAGACAGGGAGGAGTTCAGGGAGCAGGTGGAGATGCAGAGGAAGGCCGTGGAGGAGCTAATCGGCGTAAGGCCGAGAGCTGCCGAAAACACCGAGTTCATCTACAACAACGACATCGCGTGCTTCCTCCACTCCATGGGCTTCGAGACGGTGGTGACGGAGGGGGTGGACTGGGTTTTGGGGTGGCGCTCCCCCAACTACGTCTACAAGGCCTGGGGCTGCGACGCGAGGGTGCTGGTCCGCAACTACAGACTAAGCGACGACATAGGCTTCAGGTTCGGGGCTAGGTGGTGGGACCAGTGGCCGCTGACTGCGGACAAGTACGCCTCGTGGCTTGACGCAACCCCAGGCGACGTGGCGTTCATAGCAGTAGACTACGAGACGTTTGGGGAACACCACTGGCCGGAGTCCGGCATCCACGAGTTCCTCAGGTGGCTCCCGAGAGAAATCGCGAAGAGGCCGCGTCTTAGATTCGCCACGGTCTCAGAGGCGGCGTCCCTCCACCCGCCAAGGGATACATACGACGTCCCCCCCTGGGCCACCATCAGCTGGGCGGACGAAAGAGACCTATCTGCGTGGCTGGGGAACGAGATGCAGCGCAGCTCCTTCGCCCTACTCACGTGGCTTTACCCATACGCGAAAGCCCTCGGCGGGGAAACGCTGAAGCTCTGGAGAGAGCTCTCCACAAGCGACCACTTCTACTACCAAGCGACCAAGACGGGGCCCGCGGGGGAGGTCCACTCCTACTTCAGCCCCTACGGCTCCGCCTACAAGGCACACGACGTCTACATGGCGGCTCTGACGGCCTTGTTGGTGGAGATCAGGGAGAAGTGGAGCGCAGAGGCCGCAGAAAGGCTTGTGTTTAACGACGAGAGGTGCTTCCACGGCCACGGGGCGAGGATCTGTTCGCTGAAGGAGCTGAGGAACACAGACGCCGGCTTCAAGAAACGCCACCGCCAAGACCTCAAAAGGTGGCTCACAGACGTCTTCCTCCTTTCTCCACAAGAGGCGGAGAGGATCCTCGGCTGACATGCGGGCGCCGGAGAAGATAAGACGCGTCTACATCATAGCTATGGAGTTCGGCGGCTTGGTAAAAGTGGGCGGCCTCGGCGAAGCCGTTAGGCAGTACGCCGTTGGCCTCGCGAGGAGGGGATACGACGTCACAGTCCTGATGCCCAGCCACGGCAGACACCTCGACCCAAACAGAGGATTCGATCTTTACCCCCTGGACTTTCGAGCGTGTGGAGAACGGCGGGGGCAAGACGGGGGGGCGTACCCCTACTGCCTAGGGGCAGAGGCAACGTACGTAGAAGGCGTCAAGGTCGTGATGTTTAAAGGGCTAGACTACACGACGGGGCACATCTTCGACAGGTGGGGGGTTTACGAATACGCCGAGGAGAAGGCCTCCCTCCTGGCGAGGGCGGCGGCCGCCTTTGCGGAGCGCTTCGGCCTACCGGACCTAATACACGTCAACGACTGGCCCACCGTCCTAGCCGGCGTTGCGCTACGCGATGCGGCGGAGAGGAGAGGCCTCGCCATCCCCCTCCTCTTCACGGTACACCTCTCCTGGGACTACCGCTTCCCTTGGCACTACGCGGAGTGGAGCGGGCTACAGAACCGGCGGCACCCAGTCTGGCGGGTCTGTTGCCACCGGTGGGAGCACTACAGCGCTGTGTGGGACGAGGGCTGGGGGAGCGTGGAGAGATTCGGCGTAGTGGAGGCAGACGCGGTGTCTACGGTCAGCTATGGGTATCTTGAGGAGCTCCTGCGTAAATACGGCGAGTGGATACGCCCGAAGACCTGCGTCGTATACAACGCCACGGACTGGAGCCTTAAGGAGGTGGAGGGGGTGTCGGAGGGAGACGTCTGGCGGCTGGTGGAGGAGGTGGAACGCCTCGGCGTCGTAGGCGGCTTAGACAAAAACGGCGGACTGCTCCTCGCGGTGGGGAGACTCACCTCCCAGAAGGGCATCGACTTAGCCGTAAGAGCGCTGGACCACGCCCCCTCCGCCCGACTCCTCGTGTTGGGCATCCCGTCGGGGGACTTCGGCTACGAGGAATACGTCAAAAGGCTGGTGTGGGAGAGGCGGGGTAGGGCGGCGCTCTCGACGGCTAAAATCCCGCCGAGGCTCTACAAAGCCCTACACTACGTGGCGAAGGCGTTGGTTATGCCGTCTAGGTGGGAGCCCTTCGGCATCTCCGCCATAGAGGCCATGGCGTTGGGCACCCCGGTGATAGCGGCTAAGGTCGGCGGGTTGCCCGAGGTAGTAGACGGGTTAGGCCTACTGGTGGAGCCCGAAGACGTGGAGGGGCTGGGGAGAGCCATGGAGGCCGTTGCCTCAGGGCGCTACAAACCGCCGCCGAGACAATATATAGCGAGCTACGTCGACGCCAAGTTCAGAATTGGAAACGTCGTAGACATGTTGGAGCGTTGCTACGAAAAAGCAAGACAATTCGCCTACTTCCGCGCCGTAAGCTAGCGCGTCCGCAAAATAAAAAAATGGAAAGAGTTTATTACATGGTAAAGATAGCTGTGATACCGGTAGGTGGGGAGGCGGTTAGGCTCAGGCCCCTCACCGTCGAGACCTCCAAGGCCATGGTCCGCATACTCAACAGACCCCTCGTGGAGCTCTCGATTTTACACCTAGCTCAGCAGGGGGTTGAGGAGTTCTACTTCGGCGTTAGAGGCTACCACAACTACCGCGACATATACGACTACTTTAGGGAGGGGGGCTGGCTCTACGAGAGATACGGCAGAAAAGTCAGAATTAGATACATGCCCAGGGTTGAGACCAGAGGCAACGCCGAGGCCGTCCTCGCCACTCTTGAGTACTACGACATCGCAGAGCCGGTCCTCGTCGTACAAGGCGACAACATCTTTAAACTCGACATCCAAGACATGTACAGGTTCCACAGCTCGCATAAGGCCTTCATCACCATCGCCCTAAAGGAGGAGGCCGGCAACCTAAGCGAGTTCGGCGTTGCGGCGGTGGGGGAAGACATGCGTATATTGAAGTTCGTGGAGAAGCCCAAGAGGAGGGAGGAGGCCCCCAGCAACCTGGTCAACACCGGCCTATACATACTATCGGAGGACTTCAGAAGCTTCTTCAAAGGCGAAGTTGGCCAGAAGCTCTACCGCGAGGGCAAGATGGACTTCGGCGGAGACGTCATACCGGCCTGCATAGAGACGGGCCTACCCGTCTACGGCTACGTGACAAGCGGCTACTGGTTCGACGTGGGGACCCCAGAACGCTACCTAAAAGCCGTCCGGTTCCTCCTTAGACACCTCCCGCCGGAGGAGCTCGAGGCCGAGGAAATCGCGCCGCAGATATACGCCCAAGGCACCAGCGAGCGGTCTAAGTCGCTGAAGGCCAAGATCAGAGAGGACATCGTCAATAACGCGATAAGGGTGGAGGGCCCCGTGTTGATAGGGCGCCATGTACAAATCGGAGGCGGCGCATACCTAAGAGAGTCCGTGGTGGACAACTACGTCATAATAGGGGAAAAAACGGCGGTGGAGGAGTCCGTGGTGATGGACAGAACCTACGTCGGTAGCGGCGTCTCTATAAAGCGGTCTATCATAGGACGCCATGTATACATCGGAGACGGCGCCGTCGTGGAGGACTCAGTTGTAGCTGACAACGCCTACGTGGGCGAGGGGGCCCAGCTAAAAAACGTAAGGGTGTGGCCGCACAAGACGGTGGAAAGGGGGGTGAAGCTAGAGGGCTTCTCGCTGGTCTAGCACCTCCTCAAGTTCAAAACAGACAGCACTATGAAGACGGCCTCCTCGGTCCTAATGGTTTCAACCCCCTGGCCCGGCACGAAGTTTATCAACTCCCCCGGCATCTCGACCCCCTCCTCCCTATAGATCTCGTCTACGCCCTTCCTAGGCCCCCCAAACACCACAAGAGTCCTTCTGCCAAGCCTAGGCTTCACCTCACAGATCGACCTGCCCTCTCTCCCCGTCAACACAACCGCGTCGAAACCCTCGGCGAGCTCCCGTAGAGACCTAACCTCCACTCTGAAGCCCCAGTAGTTAGGCGGGGCGCCCCTGTACACCGAAGCTCTGTAGGTGTCGGGCCGCCCAGTGGGCGCCTCTATCTTGACGAGGAGGCGCGTGCCTATGGGGTACGGCCTAGGGATCTTGGCGTACCTCCCCCCACCGATGTAGACAAGCGAGTAGTACCCGTCCCACCTCTCCACCACTCCCTCGCGGATCTCCCCAACCGCGGGCTCACGCGGCACGGTGTGGCTGGGGATCTTCAGAGGCGGCAGGAGGCCGGCCAGCCTAAGTCTTCTGTCGAGCTTATACACCCTCCTACGGAGGTAGGGAGGCGTGACCATATACTCGAGGATGGTCTTGGCGAAGTCTATCTCCTCCCTCAGAGGTTCGCCGTAGTGGTATATAACGACCTCCTCCACCCTAAATATAGCCGCCGCCCTCGCCAGGTAGCCAAGCTTCCTGACCTTACCCGCCTCGTCCGGCGCCTCCAAAAGAAAGTCGTGGGGTACGGCGATGGAAAAAGACACTACTTCTTCTTCTGCTTTTCTCCGCCTTTCTTTTCCTCCTTCTTCTCGCCCTCCGCCTCTATGCCGAGCTTCTTCGCCTCCTCCTCGGTCGTCATGAAGAGAGACGTCCTCTGGCGTCCGCCCATGCCCATTAGAGAAGAGCTGGTTTTTTAAACTATCTTCCCAGTACGTCCTTCAGACCTGGGTACATCTCCATGATCTGTTCCCTCATGACTAGGGCGTAGTACTGAAGCGCGATCTCGACGAGAAGTATAAGCCCAGTGCCGCCTCCCCAGACCCCCAGTATGTTGCCCAGCGCCGCGAAGGCGCCTGCCACAAACCCGCTAATTACAGTCAACGCGTTGATAGGCCTCTCCAGTAGCTTGGCCAGAATCTTCTCGCTCTGCCTAAAGCCAGGCACGTGGAGTTGGGATTGGGTAAACTGCCTCGCTTGATCCTCGGCGCTTAGCCCAGCCAGCTGGACCCACACCCAGGCGAAGGCGGTTGCCAACGCCACATAGATCAAGAAGTGGGCCACCAGAAGCGGGACGTCGAAAAAGTAGCGGTGGGGTGGAAACACGACGCTGACCACGGCCCCGATCACGGGATTGTCCCGGCTAAGCGGGAAAAGCATCTGGCCGACCAGAAGGAGCGAATACGTGGTGAAGATAATCGGTAGCACAGACACGTAGACGAACCTAAGCGGTATGTTGAACTTGATCCCTCTGTACTGCCCAGCGGTCACCGGGATGTTCACCTTCATCATCTCCAGGTAGAGGATTATGTAGCCGAGGAGCACGGTTGACAGAAGTCCGAAGAGGTCCGGAAGATACGTGGGTGTCGGTTGCCCCGGTAGAAACACCGGCCTATTTATCAGATTTACCAGAGGAGCCGCGTCCCCCCTTGCAAACAAGTCGTAGAGCGCCGCCCCAAGCGCGGGGATTAAGCCGACCACGTGCGTCTGGTTATGCACGTCGGTCACCACGTCCCACGAGAAGAGACTTAGGAAGATCTGGCGGGTTACGCCGAGGAAGATTATGAGACTTATGGCGCTACCGATGCCCCAGCCCTTCGACATTAGGTCGTCGAGGAGGATTATGATCACGGTCGCTACCAAGAGCTGGACAACTATGAGGAAGCCGGCGACAGGCCCCACCTGCCCAAACTGCCCGCTGAGTACATACGCGGTTGCCTCCAGCGCCGCTATGCCCAAGGCCACCCACTTGAGCAGTAGAGTAAACTTGAGGCGGTCCTCGCGCTTGTTGAGGTCGAGGTTCAGCAGGCCGGAGAAGGCGAACACCTCTAGAAGGATGCCCGCGATTACGATAGGGCCGATGCCCAAGTGGGCCAAGGTGCCGTATGCTGTGCCGAATATTATGGAGAGTAGTTGCTGAGCTGCGTGGGTCCCCTCCTGTTGAGTTCGTACGCCGTAAAGCGGCGTAATCGTCATCAGTATATAGACGGTCGCTACGACGGCCGTCCAGAAAAGCCTCCGAGAGAGGGGAACTCTGCCAGGTGGCCTTGAGACTGTGGGAATAAGCGTCAGGAAATCCATCACCTATGGACGGCGGGGACGATCCTGACCTCTCCTCCGGCTTTTTCTATCTTCTCAACGGCTGATCTACTCGCCGCCGGCGTGTACACCACGATCGGCAGATCCACGTCGCCTCCACCCAGTAGCTTGTTGAAGCCAAGCTCTACGAGGTTCACCACGTAGCGCCCGCCCTCCTCCTTCACGCGGCCCTCCCTCTTGAGCCCTCTGACGACCTCGGCGAGGGTCCCCACGTTGATAGGCCTCCACTCTATAGATATGGCTTGTGGCTGCTTAAACCCGTGTTTACCGTAGAAGGGCCAGCCCGTTCCGCTCTCGCCGTATTTCATAACTAGAGACCACTTATGTTTGTGGAACCCCACCATGCCCTTGCCGCCGGAGCCGCCGCTCTTCCTATGCTGTCCCACCCTACCCCAGCCGTGTGTCCTGCTACCGCGTCTGTATTTCACTGCGCGTTTAAAACGCCGAACCATACAAAGCCCCGTCTATGACGTTTTTTAAACTTTTCTACAACCCCTACCTCGGGTATCCAAACCTCCTCAAGCTCTCGGGGACTTTATACACAAGCGCGGCGGCCCCCACGGCAACCTCGTCGTCGCCAAAGGAGGCCTGGAGAAGCTCCGGCGGCCTCACGCCCAGATAAGCCCTGAGCCTCCTCGGCACCTCCCGGCTTATCAAGTCCCAGTTGTTCAAGGCTATGGATCCCCCCATGATAAGTAGCTCGGGGTCGTAGGCCGCGGCTACTGTGGCTAAGCCAGCTGCAAGGGCCTCAAGCCAGAGATCTACGAACCGCCTTGCCCTCTCCTCCCCCTCTCTGTATCTTCTGAAGATCTCGGCGGGGTCCAGCGGGTCGTCCCCAGTAAGCTCGCGGTAGAGAGAGGGTATGTGGGCGCCGCCTACATACGCCTCGAAGTGTCCACGCCCCCCACATCCGCACCGCCTCCCCTCCATGAACTGGATCACGGCGTGGCCCAGCTCGTGGGCGTTCCCGTCTTTCCCGAGGAGCAGAGTGCCGTCGACGATTGCCCCAACTCCCACCCCCGTCGACAGCGTGACGTAAACCATGTTCTCCACGCCGTATTTAAACACGCGCTCGCCCCAGACGGCAGCTACGCAGTCGTTAGCCACGGCCACCGGCTTTCCCAACGCCTTAAGAGGCTCGACGAGCGGAAAACGCCTCGCCGGCGAGTTTGGGGAATTCACAACCCAGCCGCTCCGTAAGTCGAGAGGCCCTATGGAGCCCACCCCCACCGCGTCGAACTCCCACCCCGAGACGGCCTCAACAACCTGAGCCGCCGGATCTACGCCGGTTCTAAACTTGGCCCTCCTCAGGACCCGGCCCTCCCTATCTACCAGGAGAACCCGCGTCCAGGTCGCCCCTATGTCGACTCCGAGGTATCTCTCCGCCATGAACCGGATTAAAAACGTGGATATATAGATCTACATTTGCACTATGTAAAAAAAGATTTATATTTAGGAAAGAAGGAGAAAACATGGCTCACGCCAGTTGGGCCTACACAATAAGCGCATTCCTTGAAAACACCATCCTCATGGTCAAACGCGGCGTAGAGCTTGCCAACCTGCCTCCGGAGTTCTTCGAGATGATGGCTAGACCCCAGCGCATACTCATCGTCAACATACCTGTCAAGATGGACAACGGCCGGTACGAGGTTTTCGAGGGCTATAGGGTGCAACACAACGGCGCGCTTGGCCCCTACAAGGGAGGCATACGTTTCCACCCAGAGGTCACCCTAGCCGACGACATAGCGCTGGCCACCCTCATGACTCTGAAAAACAGCCTCGCCGGCCTCCCCTACGGCGGAGCTAAAGGCGCCGTGCGCGTAGACCCAAAGAGGCTCTCCCCCAGAGAGCTGGAGGAGCTCTCAAGAGGCTACGCCAGAGCCATAGCCCCCCTCATAGGCGAGACCGTGGATATCCCCGCCCCAGACGTCGGCACAAACGCCCAGATCATGGCGTGGATGGTTGACGAGTACTCGAAGCTCAGGGGGTACAACGTGCCGGCGGTATTTACCTCGAAGCCTCCTCAGCTCTGGGGGAACCCAGTGAGGGAGTACGCGACGGGATTCGGCGTCGCGGTGGCCGCCAGAGAGATGGCCAGAAGGCTGTGGGGAGGCATCGAGGGCAGAACCGTGGCTGTCCAAGGCGCTGGAAACACCGGCGCGTGGGCGGCCTACTGGCTTGAGAAGATGGGCGCGAAGGTGGTGGCGATCTCGGACTCCAAAGGGTCTGTGGTTAACAAGTCGGGGATCCCCGCCGAGGACATCATAAAGATATATAGAGCGAAGGCCCAGACGAGAGATAGGTCTGTGCTGGAGCTGGACGGCGAGAAGAGCAAGGACCCGAGCCTCCCGCTGTATATGGACGTGGACATAGTGGTCCCAGCCGCCATCGAGAACGTGATTAGGCTAGACAACGCCAAGCTCGTAAAAGCGAAGCTCGTCGTGGAGGGCGCCAACGGCCCCACGACGCCCGAGGCGGAGAAGGCGCTCTACGAGAGGGGGACCTTGGTGGTGCCCGACATCTTGGCGAACGCAGGCGGGGTAATCATGTCTTACCTAGAGTGGGTGGAGAACCTCCAGTGGTTCATATGGGATGAGGAGGAGACGAGGAAAAGGCTGGAGTCCATAATGGCCAACAACGTGGCTCGGGTCTACAACAGGTGGCAGTCGGAGAAGGGGTGGACGATGCGGGACGCCGCGATAGTGACCGCGCTTGAGAGGATATACAACGCCATGAAGCTCAGAGGTTGGATCTAGTCGACCGTAGGCGCCACGAGCTCCAGCAGCTCCCGGGGGCACTCCTTTTCCAATATCTCAGCCGCCTTCTCGCCCACCTTCTGAGTCACCAGCCCCTGCTTGTAGAGCTTATATATCTGGTACACGGTCCTACACCTGAGGGCCTTATCCGCTGAGAACCTCTCAGCCGCCACCTTAAGCCGCTGGTCGGCGAGGTAGTACATATGCACACCCGGCCTCGGGAGATATAAGCTTTATACATAGGTTAGAGAGGGGAAGTCGTCGCACTTAAAGAGCCGTAGATAGCTCCTATACGTCCTCCAGAAGGCCTTGTTGTGCGGCCTCAGCGAGCCGCTGGCTGTGTCTGGCACATGCGCCAGCTCGTGGGCCACAGCCCTAAGCCTGTCCTCGCACCCGAGCTGGGCGAAGGGAGGGAGAAGCTCTATGACGTAGCCAGGCCTCAAGCCGAAGGCTACCTGGAAGATCCGCCCGAGGCCCCAGATCCTGGCCACAGCCCTAGACCTAGAGGCGGGGTTGTAGAGAACGGAGATCTCCACGCCGAGTAGATGTCTCAGCCCGTACCTAGCCGCCGCCCTCCTTATGTCCTCCTCCACGTCGCACAGCCTCCTGTACACGGCCCCAGCTCTACGCGGTATTTAAACTCGAAAACTATATAACACGCCCTGGCCCCCCTCGCGTGGCTCTCCAAGACTTTATAGAGGCGCTCCCCTACGTAGCCCAAGGTATACCGACGACGCTCTCCCTGGCTCTCCTCTCCTTCACAATAGGCCTCCTCCTCGGCGCAGTCCTGCTCCTCGTCCGGCTCTTCCTTCCGAGACCGCTGCCCTGGCTGGCCTCCGCGTACGTGGAGGCGTTCAGGGGTACGCCCCTCCTCGTCCAGATCTTCATAATATACTTCGGCGTAGGCGGCTACCTCAAAGACTACGGGCTAAACATCGACCCCTTCACGGCAGGCGTAATAGCCCTCGGCCTCAACAGCGCCGCCTACCAAGCCGAGATATTCCGCTCGGCTGTACAGGCGATACCGTTGGAGCAGTACCTAACCGCCGAGGCGTACGCCTTCACCAAAACCCAGACCTTCCGCTACATAATACTCCCGCAGGCGCTCAGGATTGCGCTACCGGCGCTCATGAACGAGCTCGTCCTACTGATAAAAGACTCCTCCCTCGTGGCCGTCATCGGCGTAGCCCCACCCGACATCTTCAGAAGGGCGGATTACTACGCCGCCTCCAAGTTCACATACTTCGAGGCGTATCTGGCGGCCGCAGTGGTGTACTTCATCATCTGCTACGCCATGGTCAAGATAAGCCACCACATAGAACGCAAATACGCAATACCCGGCTACCTGAGGAGAGGCGTAATATGACGGCCGCCCGACGGGGCCGCCGGGGTAGCGGCAGGACGCCCAGACACAGCCGTGTGTCGGCCAGCTCCAGAGGTGTAGACGTTAGGCGGGGGCGATGTGGGTGTAAACACCTTTTTAACGTGTGGTAGTGTGGGCCGTGGCTACGATCGTATCGGTGGAGAACCTATACGTGGCCTACGGAAGCCAGGACGTGGTGAAGGGGGTGAGCCTGAGGGTGTCCCAGGGGGAGAAGATCGTCATAATGGGCCCCTCGGGCTCCGGCAAGTCGACGTTTCTCAGATCCTTGATATGGCTGGTAAAGCCTAGAGAGGGGCGCGTTGTGATAGACGGGCTGGAGGTGGGGCCTGGGACGCTGAGGGAGGTGCGTATGAGGGTTGGGTTCGTCTTCCAGCACTACAACCTCTTCCCCCACCTCAAGGTCATCCAAAACATAGCACTCCCCCTCGTCAAAATACACAACGTGCCGCCCCAGGAGGCCCTGGTGAGAGCTAGGGAGGCCCTCCGCCTCGTGGGCCTTGAGGACAAGGCCGACGCCTATCCTCTACAGCTGTCGGGCGGCCAGCAGCAGAGGGTCGCCATCGCAAGAGCGCTGGCTAAAAACCCCAGAGTTTTGATGCTCGACGAGCCCACCTCAGCCCTCGACCCGGAGCTGGTGGAGGAGGTTCTGCAGGTGCTTGAGGATATAGCGCGCCGCGGCACCACCATGCTCATTGTCACACACGAGGTGGACTTCGCGCTTGACGTGGCAGACCGGGTGGTGTTTTTCGAAGGGGGGAAGATCGTCGAGGAGGGCCCCGTCGACATACTCTACAACCCCAAGACGGAGCGGTTCCGCCAGTTCCTCAAAAGGCTACACAAGCGCATGGCGTGATCGCCTGCGCCCGCGACTGCTACGATACATGCATATTCGAGCCGGTAACCAAATTCTTGCGAATTGCCTTTTATTTTCACGGTTTATGCTTTTCTAGCGCAGTAACAAATCGAGGAGCTTTGGGCTAATGAATCGAGATACCGATTCTGGACTTGGATTATCTAGCTCAGGTATTTTCGCTAGCACTTCCCCGCTTAATTGGATGGGTTTTGTGGACTTGAGTTTGTTGAGAATAAAACCTCTAAAGTCTGTAAACTCCTTCAGCTCGTTAGCGATGCTCTCTGCAACCTTAAGGCTAAGCTTGTCTTCATTTGCTACTATAACTGTTCTTGTGTCCTTCAGCGAATTTAAAGTGAACTCTGCTACGTCTCTCCACTTTTTTATGATTTTTTCTAAATTGACGTCCCTGCTTAGAAGCTTCTTTAGTTTGCCCCAGTAGAATATAGCCTTATTCAGGTGGTTATAGAATTCGAGCTCGGCCTTTATAAGGCTCATCGCCCCAGGCGCCGCTTGCGTGTCCCATATAACAACATGGCCTCTATCCCTTTCTTTCATTACCCTGTACACAGCATATTGCTCAACTAAGCCTGGGGCAGATGAAAGGTATTCAATAAACTCTTCGTCGACGTCGGCGACTCCTCTGAAAAGTTCATAGGCTTCCTTTCCAAATTCCTTTTTCCATTCCTGCTTTAGATGTTCATAGCTAATCTCAACAAGCTCTATTCCGTTAGGGGGGTTGGGGAGGAGCTCCTTAAGCCCAGGGTAAGGGTCTGTTGTTATGACAACCGCCTTCTTGAGCGAAAGAGCTAAAGCCAAAGATACGGTTGTCTTGCCAACACCACCTTTTCCAAAAACTCCGAGAATCAAACTCTTGTACACGGTTCCTATACATGCGAGATATAAAAAATTATTGGAGTCGATGACCTACTAAGGAACTTGGCTCATTCATTAAGGCGCTCCGTGCGAACTGCGGAGGGAGTAATTAAATACCAAACGCATTGCGCCATGTGTTTGACAACCACGTCCACTGTCACGAGTTTCCGAGGGAGGAGCTGGAGGGGTACACCAGGGAGTGGACTCTGGTCTGCGTCTCAGACGACCTAGCCACCTCGAAGAGGACCGCGGAGCTGAGGGGAGCCGTGCGTTGCGTGGGGATACACCCCTGGCAGGTGGACAAGGCCGAGCCGGGGGATCTAGAGGCTGTAGTCCGCCTCGCCGAAAAGGCGGAGGTGCCCTGCGTAGGCGAGGTGGGGCTAGACAGGAGGTTTGTCCCCCAGACGTTTGACAAACAGCGCGAGTTCTTCAGAGCCTTCCTAAGGCTGGCCAGGGAGCTCGACCTCGTGGTTAACGTCCACGCGCCGGATGCATGGGCCGACGTGGTGGAGGAGCTTAGGAGAGCCGACGTCGATAGGGCGTTGATACACTGGTACACAGGCCCCCTCGACCTACTGGAGACGATCAGAGACCTGGGCTACTACATCTCCATAAACCCAGCCGTGGTGATCCAGAAGAAGCACCAGGAGGTGGCGAAGGTTGCCGACAGACGGATCGTGTTGCTCGAAAGCGATGGGCCGTACGAGTACCGGGGGATGAGGCTGGCGCCCCCGCTGATAAACAAGACCGTGGAGAAGCTGGCGGAGCTCTGGGAATCGCCGAGGGATCAGGTGGTGGAGACCGTGGAGTCAAACGCCAGAAGGCTATGGCGTCTGTAGAGGCCCTGGTCGACCTCCTGGCAAAGGCGAGGGAGAAGACGCGGAGTCTCGTGGTTGAGGCGGAGGGCCGCTTCACAGCCGTGGGCGATATCCACGGCGACTACAGAACTCTAGGCCAGATCCTCGAAGAGTGGGAAAGCCCCTACCTCTTCCTGGGGGACTACGTAGATAGGGGAGACATGGGCTTGGAGGTGGTCGCCGAGGTGCTCAAGCTCTACGTAGAGGGCAAGGCGGTTGTCCTCCGCGGCAACCACGAGTCGCCGGTTATGAACATCGAGGGGGGGTTCCTGGACGAGCTCTGCGAAAAAATCGGCAGTAGATGCGGCGCCGTCTACAAGGAGTTCGAGAAGACCTTCGCCTCGCTCCCAGTAGCTGCGGTGGTAAATGGGAAGATCGTGGCGCTACACGGCGGGATCCCGCTAAAGGAGGACATGACCCCCGCCTCCCTAGAGGACTTGAGGAGGGCGGGCGGAGACTTGGTGACCCCGGCGGACCCCCTAGTCTTCCAAGCCCTCTGGAACGACCCGTGCCCGTGCGACACATACGCGCCAAGCCCCCGGGGCCCAGGCGCGTGGCTCTTCGGCAGAAAAATCACGAAGGAGTTCCACGCGGCTAACGACACAGCCGTCCTCCTCAGGGGACACACATACGTGCCCGCCGGCTGCGCCGTACACCACGGCGGAGCCGTAGTCACCGTGTTTACATCGGCGGTGGGGCCGTACCGTAAGACAAAGCCGAAGGTGGCGGCCGTGCGGCAAAACGTCGAGGTCTACGACCTATCCACGAAGGAGCCAGCCCGGTGTCCAGAAGACCCCGACCTCCTCTAGCACTCGCCCCTGAGGCCCTTCGGCGGGGTGACGCCCCGTTGCCCCTGGTAAGTGCCGGAGTAGAGGGCGCGGCCCTCCGCCTTGACTAGTATCAGGTGGAGGAACCTCATCCCCCTCCTCAGCACTATGGTGTTCGGCGACTCGTTCACCACCTCGATGGTGATGTTGCCCTCGAAGCCGGCGTCTACCACGGTGGGAGGTATGACTAAGCCGTACCGCGCCAGCGTGGAGCGCAGGTTGGCGAGGCCCACCACGTCGTCGGGCATTTTGACGTACTCCTCCGTCGTCAAGAGGACGAAGTTCCGCGGGGGGATCACCACCTCGTCTGCCTTGACCACCCTAAAGAGCGGCCTAGCGGAATCCAGCTCGCAGGGCTTAACCACGGCGCCCTCGTAGGCGTAGATGGCGTACTCCCCCCCAATTCTTAGGTCGAGGCCGTTCTCCCGCACGGTGTCCGGCGCCAGAGGCTCCACCTTGAGCCTCCCCAGCGATATAAGCCGTTTAAGCTCGTCGTTGGCCAGTATCATGGCTTAGACACAGCACTTTTAAATCCGTAAACGTGTAAAACAGAACAATACTCTTATATTTCGGGGGCTGGGTAGTGCAGATGGATCTGGGACAGTTGCTGGGGGCAGTCTCGCAGTATATGAAGCACCCGGTCGTCGGCGGTTGGGTCTGGTTCATGATAATAGCCTTCGCCCTCGCCTTCATAGCCTCTATACCGCCGAGGCGCCCCCTGGGTAGCTGGCTGGGGGACTTCTTTATAAGGTGGGGTCTCGCGGGGATACTCGTGTGGTTTGTGGTAAACGGCCTCTGGGCGATTAGGGAGGTGATGGGCCAGAGGCTCATACTGCCCTTCACCCCCCTGGAGGCCTACCTAGAGTACGCCACTGTCTGGAGCGCGGTGTTGACGGGGATGGCCACCTTCCTATTCTTCGGCTCTACCCTCCTCCTAAGGGCCATATTCGCCAGAGAGGAGCTCCCGAGGGGCGTGGTGTACTACAGACAGGAGGTGGTTATAGCGGATCAAAACGCCCAGTCGACCAAGAAGATCCCAGCCGTTGTGGTGGACAGGAGGAGAAGGGACTAGCCGGGGTGTATATAGGCCAGGATAAGGACAACGTCGTCCTTTTTCACCGCCGTGGAGAGGCCCGAGAGCAACCTGATGTCCACGTCGTTCACGGCGATGTAGATATCGGCTCTAGGCCTCCCGTCGGGCCCCACCACCCGCTCGTAGAGCTTCTGCGAGACGGAGGCCAGCCCCCCTAGGATCTCCCTAACGGTGGAGCCCTCCAGCTCCAGCTCAGCCCTCCCGCCTGCCAAAGCCACGAGCACCCCAGCGAGCTTTACCCTAGCCACAAGCCGACAACTGATTTAACTTAAAGACTTCGCCCATACGTGATCTGTGCACGTTACGGCCCAGCCGCCGTTGGGTGGGACGGCGTAAGGACATACGTCAACCCGCCCCGCTGTAGCAGATGGGTGGAGCTGAGAGATATCGTGGAGGAGCTCCCCCTCGACAGGATAGACAGGAGGTTGCTGTATCTCCTCGGCATACCCAGGGGCTACGTCACCACCTACAAGCTATACGCCGAGGCGCTCGGCACGAGCCCGAGACACGTCGGCTGGCTGATGGCCGAGAACCCCCTCCCCGTCCTCCTCCCCTGCCACAGGGTGGTCAAGAGCGATATGACCCTCGGCGGCTACGCCGGCGGCGTGGAGCTGAAGCGCAGGCTTCTGGAGTACGAAGGAGCGCTGTGTGGAGGAAAGCCGTGCAGAATCGCCAAGCCTCGGCCCGTCGCGGACATAAAAAACGCGATTTTACAAAGCCTCGGCGTAGAGCCGACCTGACGGCGAGCGTCAGCCGGCGCGGGCAGCGGACGGCGCGCGGGGCCGGCGAAGCCGCGTATTGGGCCTCTCGCCCCGGGGCAGTCCCTTGGGTTCCAGAGAGAGGGGACCTCCGCTCTCTAGACTCCGCACATGAGGCGCCGTGGCTACCGACGGGGGCGACGCCGTAGACGGCGTCCCCGCTCTAGCGCTGTTAGACGGTAAACAATAAATACTTACTTCGGTGGCTTCCCAATGCCCGTGAGGGTGAAGATAGACAGGTCGAAGTGCGTAGTGGCGCACTTCTGCTTCTTCTACGCCTCTACCGTCTTTATACCGGGCGAAGGCGGGAAGCCGGTGGTGGCGCCTGAATACGCCGTAAACGGCGTAGAGGAGGGGGTTGTGCCAGACGAGCTCTATGAGCAGGTGAAAGAGGCGGAGCGGCACTGCCCGTCGAGGGCCATACGGGTGTATAGGGAATGAGCTACCGCGTAGTTATCCTCGACGTAGACGGCGTAATTACGCCGTTTCTCTCCGCGTGGCAGAGGCTCCACGCGGTTTTGGGGACAGAGGCTGGTTTAAACAGGGCTCTGTATAGGCTGGGGGCCATCGACTACTACGAGTGGGCCCTCTACGACGTCCTCCTGTGGCAGGGCGCCACGAGACGCTTCGTAGAGGCGAGGTTTCAGACGAGGCGTGGGCTGGAGGCCCTCTGCGGGGTGCTGAAGGAAGCTGGGGTATACTCCATAGCGCTCTCGGCGGGGGTGGGCTACACGAGGCGCCTCTCCCACTGCTTCGACTTCTACATAGTCAACGACCTTGTGTACAACGCCGGGGGGGTGGCCACCGTCGCAGTCTCCGTAAGCGATAGGAACAAGGACGAGATTGCGGAGAGGATCCTCGGCATACTGGGCGCCGACTGGCGGGAGGTGGTGGCCGTGGGAGACGGCGAAGCCGATTTACACATGTTGAGGAAGGCCGGCTACTCCATAGCCTTCAACCCAACCAGCGAGGAGGTGGCTAGAGCGGCGAAGGCGGTCATAAGGGCGGACACCCTCTACCCCCTCGCCAAGTATTTAAAGGCCGTGCTCCGTCGACAGACGTGATGAGCATCACCGATGTTGAGCAGTGATGGAGCCGTCCCAGTCTGACTTAAAAACCGGGAGCCTCAAGTAGACCGTGGAGCTACGTAGAATAATCAGAGTAGGCGAGAGGTCCTTTGGGGTAACTCTACCCAAGGAGTGGGTCGAGTCGCATGGGCTCACGGTGGGCTCCCCAGTCAAGCTTTTGGTAGACAGAGACAAGATAACGATATTCCCCAGCTCCGAGGCCACGGCCGCCAGGAGGGTTAGGGTGGGGGGAGAGGACGTGGAGAAGCTGACGCGGGACGTAATCGCCTACTACATAGAGGGGGTGGACGAGATCGAGGTGGAGACCGGCGACATCTCGGCGCTGGTGACCAAGATAGAGGGCAAGTTGCCGGGGGTGGTGCTCATGGAGGTGGGCGGGTTGCTCAGGCTGAAGATAGTCACTAGGGAGGACGTCGACATCGACGAGGCGGTCAGAAGCATGTACACCACGGTAGACGCCATGTTCGCCCTCTTCCTCCAAATGCTGTCCGGCGGCGCGTTGAAATACGCCGAGGAGATCCTGCGCCTCGACGACCAGCTGGACAAGCTCTACTTCTTCTCCCTAAGGACGGTGAAGAGGAACATAGCCCAGAGGCCGGAGCACTACGTGGACTACGTCATAACCATAAAAAACCTAGAACACGTAGGCGACGCCATAGACCGCGCCACCAACTACTACCTCCAAAACGAGATGTTGTGCACAGCCGGCGTCAAAACCATCTTCGAGAAGGTATACCGCTACCTCCAAGACTCCTTCAACGCCTTCTACAACAACGACGCGGGTAAAGCCCTAGAGGTGTTGCTCCGTCGGGCTGACCTAGCCAGAGAGACCCTACAGCCCCCCTGTCCACAGGCCACCGCCGTAATGCACGAGGCCGCCTCGATAGTTGGCTTCGCCGCAGACATAGCAGAGGCGGCCTACTCAAAGGCAAGCCGGAGATGAGGGTCGTCGTCGCGCTCCCCTTCCACGGCGTATTCGGCGTAATATACGCGGCGCTCGCCGCAGCTCTAGCCCCCCTCTCCGCCGCCGCTATGGTGGATGTGCTGAAGGCGACCGGGATCCACCCCGCGGCCGCCCTCCTCATCGCGATGTCTATGACCTTCTTCAGCCTCGCGGCGAGCCCCATCAACGTCGTGGTGTATACCGTCTCCAGGAGGCACTACATACCGGTGGTCGACTACGTAGTTGTGCTGGGCATCCCCATCCCAGTGCCCCGCGTCGCGCTACACGAGGAGAAGTCCTACATCGCGGTCAACGTGGGCGGAGCCGTCGTGCCCCTCGCCGTAGCTACGTACCTCCTAGCCAAGATATACAGCCCACACCTCGTCGCCGCGATAGCCGCGGCGTCGCTCCTCACATACTCGGTGAGCAGGGTTATCCCAAGCGTAGGCGTCGTCACCCCCGCCTTCGCCCCGCCCATAATCGCCGCCCTCTCGGCGCTTATCGCAGGAGGCGGCCCCGCCGCCACCTACGTCACAGCCGTATACGGCACGATTATAGGGGCGGACCTCATGAACATGAGGAAGATCCTAAGCCACAGGCCCCCCCTGGTCTCCATAGGGGGAGCCGGGGTCTTCGACGGGATCTACCTAAGCGGGTTGCTGGCCACCCTCCTGTCAAAACTACTGTAGAGAAGGCGGGACTACGGCAACTGCGGGAGGCGTGGGGGCGCCCTGTTGCCGTAGCCGCCCTGCCTCACTACAACCTCAGCTTTAAATAGATTTCTCTAGAAATATAGAAAAGCAGGGCAACCGATTTAATAATGATGAACTTGCTTTACTTTATCTGGATTCGGTGCGCTGTACACTTTACGTTTAATTAGGAACTTTATATATGTCACGTGGTTGATATTTGCTAAAATTTATAAAATTTCCCCGGCGTGTGGATAGCCCTGTCTTAGGCCTTTCCCGGCGTACCGCTCCAGCCCCTCAGTCAGGAGTTGTACTAGGTTCCAGGCGTGCTTCCGCGTTCTATCAAGCGCGATCTCCTTCAGCCTTCTCTCGTCGCCGCCTCCCTCCTCCTCGTGCACAGTCACGTCGATGACCAGGACACCCGTGGAGATCTGAAGCTGCATAAGGCCGATGGAGGTGGCTAGATAGCTGTACTTATCCACCTGGGTAGGCCCCACCCAGCCCAGCACCATAACCGCGTCGCACCCCTCCCTTATCAGGCGGAGGGCGCCCCAGACGGTGTTTTTTATGCCGGGCACGGTAAGCCTCTTCACCAGGGCGTGCGGCATGAGGCTCCTCAGCTCATCTACGGCGGCGGCGCCCATGTCTACCCTCGCGAAGGTGGTGTCCACCACGCCGATGCAGACCATGACGCTCTACAAAAGCTAATATATAGACATTTCCGGGCAGATGCGTGAAGCGGTTCGGCGTATCGCTCCCCAGAGACGTTGCCGATAAGGTGGACAGGATCTCGCAGGAGATGGGCGTAACCAGAAGCGAGGTGGTGGCCACGGCCCTACAGGAGTACCTAGAGGCCAGGAGGAGCCACGCCGAGCCGGGCCATCAGTGCCTAGGCGTAGTGATGGCTCTGACAGACGCCTTCTCAGAGATAGGGGATGTGATAGAGGAGAACAAGGCCCACATAGTGGCCTACACCCACCTCCACGTGGAGGGGAGGTGCCTCACCATAGCCGTGGTGAAGGGCGCCGCCGACCAGATAGAGAAGCTCACCCTAGAGGTGGCGAAGAGGTCTAAGATATCCCGTTACGTCCCCCTGCTGTGAAGATACCGCCCCTCTTCTTCAAAGAGGCGGCGGAGCGTTGCAGGCCCGAGGCGGAGTGCGCCGCGTTGCTCTTCGGCGAGGGGGAAACGGTTAAAACATGGCGCTGGGTGAGAAACGTGCTCGAGAGCCCCACCGCCTTCAGGATAGACCCAGAGGAGCTCTACAGAGCCGTCACAGAGGCCGAGGAGGCCGGCCTAGCCCTCGTGGCGATATTCCACACCCACCCCGGGCCCCCCGTGCCGAGTCCGCTGGACATACGCCACATGAGGCTCTGGCCCGTGGTCTGGGTTATTTCAGACGTCTACACCTGGGAAACCGCCGGCTGGAGGCTGTCGGAGGAGGGGCTCGTCAAGGTCCTATGACCGCGCCCCCCGCAGGCCGACCGCCGGAGGAGGCGGCTCTGATAGCCACCACCACGGTCAACTTCGCCTACTTCACTGGGGTTTGGCTCGAGACCTACGAGCGGTTCAAGGCCGTGGTCATATGCGGCGGTCGGAAAGCCGCCGTCGTCCCAGCGCTAGACGCGGGGAGGATCGCCGGGGAGGTCTACGCCTATAAAGACGGCGAGGACCCAGCCCAAGCGCTCCGCCAAGCCGCCGCGGGGTGCAGAACCGACGTTGTCTACATAGACGGGGGGACCACCCTGCGCCACCTCGACATCGTCAAGAGGGCCCTCCCCCACGCCCGCCTCGCGACGGCCGACGCAGTAATTAGAGAGCTCCGCGCGGTCAAGCGGAGGGACGAGGTGGAGAGGATAAAGACCGCGGCCTTGAAGATAAGGGCCGTCCTGGAGAGCCTGGAGCTGACCCCCGGCATCTCCGAGCGCCAGCTCGCCGCCAGGATATACACGTCTCTGTACGAGGAGGGGCTGGACCCCGGCCCCATCCTCGTACAGTTCGGCCCCAACACCGCCCTGCCCCATCAAGAGCCCACAGAAAAGAAGCTGAGACAGGGGGAGGCCGCAGTCTTGGACGTGTCGGCCTCTTACAGAGGCTACTACGCCGACTTGACCAAGTCGCTGTACTACGGAAACCCCCCGGAGGAGTACCGGCGTATATACGCAGCCGTCGAGGAGGCCCAGCGCGCCGCCCTCTCCGCCGCTAGGCCGGGGGCGGGGGCCTCCGAGGTGGACAAGGCGGCCCGCGGGACAATAGAGAGGTGGGGGTACGGGCCCTACTTCATACACCGGACGGGCCACGGCCTCGGCCTGGAGATACACGAGGCGCCCGACGTCTCCCCCGCCTCCCCCGACGTGTTGAAGCCGGGCATGGTCTTCACCATAGAGCCCGGCGTCTACATCCCCGGGAAATACGGCGTTAGGCTGGAGATCGACGTACACCTTGGAGAAGGAGGCCCCGAGGTCCTCTAGCGGCGGCGACCCGGCGCCGACGGCGCCGCCGGACGGCGCCCGCCCAAGCGTCTCTCCCCCCGGAGCCCCAGGGAACGCGCCGGCTGCGGGTTAGGCGTGCTCCCTCCCGGACCTCCGCCGTTTCCCCGCATGCCCAGGTCCCCCCGGCCCTACGGCCGGAGTAGCCCGGGGACCGACGCCCCCCTGGACCGGAGCTCATCGGTAAGCCCAGGCGGTACGCCGCCGGAGGCGCCGCCCGGCGCCGGTTTCGGGCCCCCAAGCCTAGGTCCGCCTGACGGCGGAGCACGGCCGGCGCGCCGTGCAGCCCCCCGCCACTCTGGAGTTAAGCGGCTGTTTATAAAAATTGTGGCGGGCCCGCCGGGATTTGAACCCGGGGCCTACGGCTCCGAAGGCCGCCGCTCTGACCTGACTGAGCTACGGGCCCCCTGAAACATGGCCGCGTATATTTAATTTTTCCACTAAAAACAGATAAAGGGGGTCCCCACCCCCCTTATGGATCTGGGCTGGCTTAGGAGGCGGTTCGGGGATAGGTTTGTGGAAGACGGAGCGGTGGCGGCTCTCTACGTCCGCGACGCGTCCTTCATGGAGTTCTCCCGCTCGGCCATAGGCGTCGTCTTCCCCGAGGAAGAGGAGGAGGTGGTGGAGCTCGTGCGGTGGGCTGTGGAGAACAGGACCCCCCTCTTCCCCCAGGGCTGCGCCACGAGCCTCTCGGGCAACGCAGCCGCCACCGCCCCCGGCTTGGTGGTGAGCTTCGAGCGGATGGCCAAGGTGGAGGTGGACCCGGTAGACGGGGTGGCGGTGGTGGGGCCCGGCGTTAAGCTGGAGGAGCTCAACCTGGCGCTGGCTAGATACGGCCTCTTCTTCCCTGTGGACCCCGGCTCGGTCAAAAGCGCGACGGTGGGGGGAGCTATAGCCAACGGGGCGGGGGGGATGAGGGGGGCGAAATACGGCACCATGAAGGACTGGGTCCTCGGCCTAAGGGTGGTCACGGGCCGCGGCGACGTCTTGAGGCTGGGGTGCCGCACATACAAGTGTAGAAACGGCTACGACCTGGTTAGACTGTTCGTCGGCAGCGAGGGGACCCTCGGGCTGATCACAGAGGCGACTCTGAAGCTGGCCCCCGTCCCCGAGTCTGCCGCCGCGGTGTTGGCCTACTACAGAGACGTGGAGACCCTCGTCGAAGACGTGGTGAGGGTAAGAGCAAGCAGGGTCTGGCCCCTCTTCGCCGAATTCCTCGACGCCCCCACCTCCGCCCTCGTGGGGCTGGAGGAGAAAAACGCCCTCTTCATAGGCGTAGACGTAAACGCCGGCGCCGAGGAAAAGGTCATCAACAAGCTGAGGGGCCTCCTCAGAGGCGAGGTGGCCCTCGAGGCGGCGGGGTGGGAGGCCTCCATGAGGTTGCTGGAGCCGAGACGCCGCCTCTTCTACGGCCAGATCAAGGCCGCCGGCGGCGGGGTGTTGGTGATAGAAGACGTGGCGGTCCCCATATCGAAGCTGCCAGACGCCGTAAGAGGCCTCAAGGCCGCGGCCGCCAGACACGGGGTCCCGCTCCTCCTCGGAGGCCACGTGGGAGACGGCAACATACACCCCGCGACTTGGTACCGGCGTGAGGAGGGGCCCGCCAGGGTTGAGAACTTCATCAGAGACATGGCCGAGCTGGTGGCAAAACTCGGCGGCACAATCTCGGCGGAGCACGGCATCGGCGTTTTGAAGAGGGAGCTGGCCAAGGCGGAGCTGGGCGAGGCGGCGCTGAGCTACATGAGGGAGCTCAAGAGGCTCTTCGACCCCTACAACGTACTAAACCCGGGGAAGGTGCTGCCGGGCTAGGCCTTCTCCACAAGCCTACGGAGGAGCTCGGCTATGTGAGGCGCCTTCTTCTCCAGAGTCTCCAGAGCCTCCCTCAGGGTCATGTCTTGCCTCACCCCCAGGGCGGCGAGCGTGAGGAGGAACTCCTCGAGGACATCCCCCACCTTGACGTTCCCCATCCAGTCGGAGGCCTTGAGAACCACGTACCGCCTCTTCCCAATCTTCACAGTCTCCACCACCCCCTCCCTCTCCAGGGTGTATATGTACCACTGGATAGCCCCGTAGGACATCCCCAAGGCCTTGGCCAGCCTGTAGACGGGCACCGGCCCCTCCCTCTTCAAGATCTCCACAATAGCCGCCTTGGGGTCCTTGGCGCCCACATATAGGAGAGTAGGGAGGTATTAAAGCTATGCAGACAGAATAAAGCGGCCCCCCTCCTCCCTCACCCTCAACACCTGGACGGGCCACCCCAGTGCCGACCTCACCACCACCGCCCTGTCTGGAAAGTACCGCCAGACGGTGTTGAACATGGTCAAGAGGTCGGGCGTGGGCTCGACCCCCCTAAACGTCGCGAGCAGAGCCGCCTCCGGGAAGGCGCTGTGGACGAAGTCGAGGACGTACCCCACCCTCTCGGCCCCATATACGTGGAGAACCTCCTCAAGCCCGTAGAGCGAAACAACCTGCACATCCCCCAGCCTCTCCACGGCGCTCCACAGCGCTTGATCATCGCCGAGTTCAGACGTAGGCACCACCACCTCCTCCACCGAGCAGCCCATCTGCTCCGCCAAAGCCGCCATGTGGCCGTAGGTGGAGACGACCCCCACCCTCGCGCCGTCGAGGTAGTCGCAGAGGTAGCCCGCGGCGATCTTGAGACAGACGGGGTCCTCACACAGGAAAGCCCCAACTCTGCTACCCGCCAGAAGGCCGGGCCTCCTACGCCCAGGCATAGCCCTGGCGAGGGCCGAGACCACCTCCTCCGAGAAGGCCACCCTCCTCCCAGAGGGGGAGGCCGCCGGCTCCGGCCTCATAAAGCTCTGCGACCACCTCCTCACGATGCGGACGCCGCGTCTAGAGATGGTGAAGTAGAACTCCACCCCCGGCCCAGGCCCCAGCCGCGTCTTAACAACCCTGATCTTCCTGTAGCGGGCCCCCCTGTGGAAGACCTGGCTAACCTCGAGAAGGGTATCCGCCACATAGGCGAAGTGGGACCCCCCGATCTGCTCCTCCCCAACGGCGATGGTGGGGACGCCGAAGATCCTATAGATCGAGGAGGCCGCCTCCCTGGTCTGAGGAAGGGCGTTTATCCCGTCCAGAACCACCACGTCAGGCGAATACTTGAGGTACTGCTCCACCACGCTAGACAACAAGACATCTACGTCCGACACGGCGAGGAAGTCAAGCACGACAAACTTGGAGAAGTCCAGCCCAAGCCCCTCCGCCTTAGCCCTCACCTTATCCGCCGTCTCGTAGAACCCCACGTAGAGCACCCTCTCCCCCATCTGCGCAGCCCCATACAAGGCGAGAGACGTCTTACCAGACCCAGGAGGGCCGTAGACAAGCGTAAAACCCTGGAAGAACTCCCTCATAAACCCTCGAGATACTGCACAAACCGCCGCCAGCCGTCGGGGCTACGAAGCGCCTCCCCCGCCACCTTCGAGTCGATCCTCCGCCTCCTCGCAAAATCCACGAAAAGATTCACGATAAGCTCCGCGTTGTGAGGCCCCAAGTCCTGCGACACGTAGAAGTAGAGGAGATACGGCCTCTCAAACAGGTCAGACACGGTGGCCCCCCGCCTCCTCATCCTATACTCGATAATAGCCCTCAGCGGCATCCCCAGCGAGAGGTAGAACTCCCGAAACAGCTCCACCGCGTCCACAGAACCCGAAACAATCCACATTATATACGTTACAGTACACACGCCGAACTGTACAAAAGGCGAAAAGATAAAACCCGCCAAGGACACACAGACGTGATGAAGCCAGGCGCTGTAGAACCATGAAGACAGCTCGAGAGGGCTGACATGGCACCCCCCAAACCCCACCGAACAAGATAAAAACCGGAGAAAAGGCAAAGCCGTGTCGGAGTTCGTAGAAGTCGTGCGGCGCGGGATGACCCTCATATACGGCCCCCCAGGTTCGGGCAAAACCTCCCTAGCCATAAGACTAGCCAGCCGCGTAGCCGACAAGGTGCTGTGGATCTCCACCACAGAAGGGCCCGACCTCCTAAAGGAAGCCGCCAGGAGAGTAGGGGTAGACCCCTCCACCTTCGACTTCTACGACTTCCCACGCGCCTTCAGACAAGACATAGCCCGGTACATACTCGACCACATAGCCAGCTACGGCGCCGCCGTGGTAGACTCAGTCACAGGAATGGCCACGCGGCAGAACATAGACGTGGTGACGCACTCCATCCTCTACCAGATAACCAAGGAGAAGCCCATAATCGTCATAGCAGACGAAGACACCCCCCACGTCAGCTACATAGCAGACCACGTAATACACGTCTGGTACCGAAAAAACAGCATAGGCCACTATATACGGTACGTACAACTCGAGAAATCAAGGACACGCCCCCCAGGGCCGAGATACATCTTCGACATCGTAGAGGGGAAGGGGATTATGTACGTACACCCACTACACACAAGAGGCCACACGGAGCTCGTAGAAGAGGAAAAACTCGGCATAACGGCCCCCCTAAAAAGCGTAGTGTGTATACACGGAGAAAGAGTTAGAAAAGTAAACGCACTACTAGAAAAGATAAAGGACAGCGCAATCTTCCTGAAAATCGGCTTTTGGACCTCCTTCCACGGCATAGAGCTGAGAGATGACCAGATATATGTGGTGAGGACATTCCACGACCTCTTCACGCTGTATGACAGCTTCGCGTCCGGCAAGATAAAGGCTGAGTTCGTGGTAGTCGGCGGGCTTCTGAACATGCCGGAGGAAGACAGGCCAGAGTACGTCTACACCCTTAGCTCATTGTTGGGCTTTGTGAGGTTTTTAGTTTTTGCAGATGTGGGTCCAAGGGATGAAACTGTTAGACTTGAAAAATACTGCGAGGAGGTTGTCCAGGCCTAGAGTATGCTGATGCCTGCGTCTGCGCCGTTTGTGGGCAGTATGCCTGTGAGCACCAGTATCGCGAATAGTGTGAGCACGCTGATTTTGACCATTACTCTTGTGGTTTCGTATGTTTTTATTACCTTCATGTCTTTATGGGGGTTTCTCGGCGGGGGGCGGGGGTGGGTTGGCTCGTATTACTTTATCTTTCTGGGGGCATGATCTGGGTTAAATAGTGGAGGTTGTTTTCTGGTATGGCTGTGGGGGTTTTTGACAATCATGCCCATGCTAATGAGTATACTGGGTTTGGGGCTGGGGAGGTGGCGAGGAGGTTTAGGGCGGCTGGCGGGGTGGGGCTTGTGTTTGTGTCTCTGCTTTCTTGGTCTATTGGTGGCGTGCCGGGGGATAGGGGGTGGGTTGTGAGGCTTTACGACCACACGGTTAGGAATGCGGAGGTGGCGAGGGGGGTTGGGCTTGTTTCTGGGGCTGTGGTGGGGGTTCACCCGGCGGAGTGTGTTAGGCTTCTGGAGGCCGGCTGGGGGGCTGGGGAGGTGGAGGAGTTTATGCGTTGGGCTGTGGATCTGGCGGCGAGGTATGTGGAGGAGGGGCGGGCGGTGGGCATGGGGGAGTTTGGGAGGCCTCACTGGCCCGTGGGGGAGGGTGTCGTGGATCTCTGCAACAGGGTGCTTCTCTACGTGTTTGAGCGGGCGAGGGACGTGGGGGCTGTTGTGCACCTCCACCTGGAGCGGCGTGGCCGGGAGACGGTGGACTCCATCGCCGCTCTGGTGGCTAGGGCGGGCGTCGACCCGGCGAGGGTTGTGATGCACCACGTGGAGGGGGCGCTGGCGGGGTACGCCTACGCCAGGGGGCTCTCTCCCTCCGTCCCCCTGGGCCGGAGGGGGGAGTTCGAGGACGCCCTCAAGTCGGGCCCCGTGTTTGTGGTGGAGAGCGACTACATAGACGACAAGTCGCGGCCGGGGGCCGTCATCCCGCCGTGGACTCTAGCCTCTAAGCTTAAGCAGTATGTAGCGAGGGGGGTCCTCACCGAGGAAGATATGTACAAGATATGTGTTGAAAACGTGAGGCGTATATATGGAGACAGGCTGAATATATAGCGCCTCCGCGCGGCCCTAAACGCCGCTACGGAGGGTTTTTTAAAGTGGATGTGTGTGGCGTTCGTGGTGGCGGTGGTCCACGTGTTGGGGGTCCACGCGTATTCGTTTCTGAGGTACGGCGTAGACCCCCACGACGACGTGGAGACTGCCGTGAAGAAGCTGGAGGCCAAGGCGCCCCACCTGGCCAGGTTTCTGAGGGAGGTGGCTACCTTCTGAGGGCTGTTAGCACCTTTTTCACCGCCGTCGCCGTGTCCACCGCGTCTTGTTCTGTTAGGTTTGGCATGACCAGTAGCGAGAGGACGCGCTCCGCGGCCCACTCGGCGTTTGGGAGGGGCTTGTACTCCACCTTGCGCCTCTGGTATGGGCAGGTCCAGGGGCAGCCGAGGCCGTGGCCTTCTCTGCGCTGGAAGAGGGGGGTCTTGTAGAGGGGGGTTGGGTAGGCGACGAAGGCGTTTCCCACGCCTTCTGCCCTCAGCGCCTCTACTACGTAGTCGCGGGGCTTTTTTAGCTTCTCCACGGCGAGTAGTATCTGGACGAGGTGCCAAGCGTGTCTGACGTAGGGCCTAGGCCTTGTGATGGTGAGGAGGTCGCCCTCTAGGGGGGCCAGCTCCTCCAACAGCGTCTTTACGTAGGCCTCGCGCCTCTTCTGCATCTCGGGCATCTGCTTGAGCTGGTGGTAGGCGAGTACGCCCTGCATCTCGGTCATCCTGTAGTTGTAGCCGAGGAGCTCGTAGCTGTACTTCCCCACCTCGCCGTGTGCCCTAATTAGCCTTGCCCTCTCCGCGTAGGCGGCGACGTCTGTGGCGACGGCGCCTCCCTCGCCGGAGGTTATGTGCTTCGTGGCGTATAGGCTGAAGGTGGATATGTGGCCTATGGAGCCTGCCCTCCTCCCCCGGTACTCTGCGCCGAGGGCTTGTGCCGTGTCTTCCACGATCTTCACGCCGTATCTCTCCGCCAGCTTCATGAACTGGTCCATCTCGGCGGGCATGCCGGCTAGGTGGACCACCACCACGGCCTTCGTCCTCTCGGTGATCTTCTCCTCGGCGGAGGCCGGGTCTAGGTTGAGGGTTTCCCTGTCTATGTCCGCGAAGACCGGCACGGCGTTGGAGTGTAGAATTGCGGTGGCGGTGGCGGCGAAGGTGAAGGGGGTGGTCACCACCTCGTCGCCCGGCCCCACGCCTATGGCCTTAAGCGCCGTGTGGAGGGCTGTGGTGCCGTTGGAGACCGCCACGGCGTATTTCACGCCGAGGTAGGCGGCGAGCTCTGCCTCGAAGGCCTTTACCCACCTGCCGTGTTGCGCAGTCAAGACGCCGGATTTAAGGACCTCGGCTATGTCGCGGATCACCTCCTCGCTGTATACCGCAGGCCTAGCCACGATGGGCTTCTCCCTGACGGGCCTCCCCCCCTCTATCGCCAACATGTGTGGCGGCTTGGGTGCTAGATATAACAGTTATTAATCCGGCGCGGCGCCAATCCCGTGAGGTGGCTATACCTCACATACGTCATCTACTGGTCGTCTGTGGCCCTCTCCGCGGCGCTTGCCCTCGCCGGCCACCCCCTGGTAGACCCCCGCGCTCTGGAGAAGGCGTATAACGAGACGGCGGCTCTCCCATACGAGCAGCGGCTTCTCCAGTCAGCGGCCTACGTAGCCGCCGTGGCGCTTATGTCCTACCCCGCCCTCATCTACGCGGCGACTGCCTTCGGAGTGGTGACCGCCGCGATGGCGGGGGCCTTCGGCCTGGGGCCGGCCCTGGTGAACTCCGCAGTTATGCAGCTTGTGCTCCTCTTCCTAGAGGAGGTGGCCAGGTGGCACCCCGCCGCCCAGTACCTCGCGGGGAGGCGGGTGGACTGGAGGAGGTACCTCCTGTGGGTCGCCGCGGCTCTCTCCCTGGCGGGGGTTCTATCGCTCTAGCTGGGCGGCTTGTTGTTGCGCCATGTACTGCTCCACTATATCGTAGCCGTATATCGCCTTGAAGAGCTCCCTCCCCTGGGGGGTCATCTGGGTGGGGTCCCAGGGCTTTTCGAAGTCTAGCTCCACCTCCACGTCTTTTGCCTCCGGCACTGCGGCTTGGATGGCGTATCCCACCTCCTGGGCCACGTTGCCGGCTACGGGGCACCCCACGGCCGTCAGAGTCATAACCACCTTCAACACGCCGTCTTCCAGAGTCACCTTTCTGATCAAGCCGAGGTCGTAGACGTTTATGGGGATCTCGGGGTCGTACACCTCCCTCAGCACCTCCACGACCTTCTTCGCCTTGTCGGGAGGCAGGTTGGTCTCGAAGATCGGCTTCTCTTCCATGTCTCTCCTCCCGTTTCTCAGATAAAAACTTATATGGAGCAGCAGCGCGCGGGCACATGGAGGTTATAGACGTGTCCGGCATGCAGTGCCCCGACCCCCTCCGGAAGGTGGCCTCGGTCTTGGCGTCGGCGCCGCCGGGGTCCCGGTACCGTATTGTGACAGACGACTACGTCTGCTACGTGATGCTCAGGAGGCTCATGGCCGTCAACGACGTGAAGATCGTCGAGGCCGACGAGGGCGGGCCCTACGCCCTGGTGGTGGAGAAGTATTAAAGGGGCTGTCACCACACAGTCATGTACCAGGGGAAGTTCTACCGGCTTCTCCACCCCCGCCCCACCCTGGTCGTAGTGTCGAGGTGCCCCGGCGGCCGGCTCAACCTGATGCCGGCCTCCTGGAACACGCCCGTGTCTGAGGACCCGCCCACGGTGGCCGTGGCGGTGGAGAGGAGCTCCTACACCCACGAGTGCCTCAAGCACCACAGACGCGCGACGCTCAACGTCCTCCCCCTGGAGGCGGCCGACCTGATATACAAGCTGGGGACGGTCAGCGGCCGCGATGTGGATAAAGCCGCCCAGTTCGGCGTAGCCTTCGAGAAGTCCGAGAAGGTGGATGTGCCGAGGGTGGCGGGGGCTATAGCGGGGTACGAGGCCGAGGTTTACATGGAGGTGGAGGTGGGGGAGGTAACGCTGTTTATATTCAAGGTCCTCCACAGCTGGGCCGCCCCAGGCGTCGCCGACCAGTGGGGGTACGACTTCAAGAGGGTCAACATCCCGCTCCACGGCGCCGGCAGAGCCTTCTACGGGGTGGACCCGAGGCCGCGTTTTGTCAAGAAGACGTAGTGGAAAAAACTTATTAACCGCGTAGATATGAGGAGGTGGGCGGGGGTGCCCGAGCCAGGTCAAAGGGGCAGGGTTCAGGTCCCTGTGGCGTAGGCCTGCGTGGGTTCAAATCCCACCCCCCGCACCACCGGCGGTAAAGCTTTTTAACCAGAGTGTTGTAGATGACGGCGGCGGTAGCTCAGCCTGGTTAGAGCGCTCTGGGGCGGAGCCCCGCGTAAGGCTCATAACCGGGAAGCCCCGGGTTCAAATCCCGGCCGCCGCATGTCTTTATGATGAAGGCATCGGGACACTATAGACCGGTGATAGCCACCTGGAGGGCTGAGTCTACGGCACCTCCGCGTCGAGCAACGGCGTCAGCGGGCTTTCGGCCACCCCCTCGTCGATAGCCCACATGGCGGTGCCTAACGCCGCCCTGGAGGCCGGCCCCAGGGGGATGGGCGCCTCCGCCGGCTGCGGCACGTGGGCAACGTCCGCCTCGGGGCAGACGCCGCCGTGTTGAGAGGCCACCAGCATGAGGCCGGGGGCGTACTCCCTAGCCCGCCTCGCCAACGCCCTCGCCAGGGGCTGATCCGCGCATGGGATAACCAGGGCGTCTGTGGAAACGGCGTACGCCAGTACCCTATCGGCTAGGTGGTTGTAGTAGGCCTCCTCTAGAACACCCTCGACGTCTACGCCGTCTTCGCCGTATGTGCAACGGCCTCTGCACGCAAGCTCGATCACCTTGGCGGCTCTGGGGTCCCCCGTCTTGAACCTCAACACGCCGGCCTCCAGGAGCCTCCTTGCCACATACGCCGCCACGTACTGGACGTGGTGTAGCGTCGGGGTTGTGTACAGGGGTAGAACCGGTATCTTCCTACCTCTGTAGTACACGGCCAGGTGGTCTTGGTAGAGCTCGAACTCCAACACTTAAAAACGGGCCTCTGGGTATATATGGACTTCGGCCTTTCTAGGGAGGACAAGCTCTTCGTCGAATCGGTTAGATCCTTCGCGGAGAGGGTTATCGCGCCTAGGTGGGTCGAGATAGACGAGGGGAGGTGGCCCATGGCGGAGGTGGCGGCGAGGTTGGGGGAGGCGGGTCTCCTAGGCATGACCTTGAGCTCTAGGTACGGAGGCCAGGAGGCGACGTTTCTACAGGCGGCGCTGGCCGTGGAGGAGCTGGCCTACGCGGACCCGTCTCTGGCAACCCCCGTCTACGTCCTGCTGGAGACGGCGTGGCCCTACGTAGTACAGCGCCACGGCCGGGACGAGGCCAAGGAGGAGGTTCTGCCGGAGGTCGCGGCCGGGCGCGCCTTCGTGGGCATAGCCTCCACGGAGCCGCAGGGGGGTAGCGACGTGGCGTCTGTGCAGACAAAGGCCGTCAAGGAGGGCGGCCTGTGGAGGCTATACGGCGAGAAGAACATGGTGACTGGGGTCTCCACGGCTCTTGCTCTGCCCTATGGAGGAGGGGCAGTCGCCGTGGCGAGGACCGGAGCGCCTGAGGATAAACACAGGGGGGTGACGCTCTTCCTGGCGCTTCTGAAGAGGAGGGGTAGGCAGACGCCGGGGTTCACCTACAGAGATTGGGACGAGGTAGGCCGCCGCGGCCTACCCACGGGCTACCTCACCCTGGAGGGCCTCCCGGTGGAGGATGTCTTCGTGGTCGGCGAGCTCAACGGCGGCTTCAAGATAGCGATGGAGGGCTTCAACCTAGCCCGCACGGTGATAGGGGCGGCGTCGGTGGGCGCCGCCAGGTGGCTACTTGACAGGGGGCTGGAGTGGATTAGGCAGAGGTCTGCCTTCGGGAGGCCTATCGCGAGCTACCAGTCGGTGAGTTTCAAATTCGCGGAGCTCTACGCGAGGCTTGAGGCGGCGAGGCTCTCTGTCTACAAGGCGGCTTGGATCGCGGATAGGTTCTACGGCGGCGACGTAGCGTTTGCCGTACAAGACGTGGCCACCGCCGGCGCCGTCGCCAAATACCTCGCTGTGGGGACAGCCGTCGAGACCGCCCTGGAGGTTATGAAGTGGTTCGGCGGCGCTTCCTACTTCAGGGAGACCAACGTAGCCCGCTCGTTGCTGGGCCTCTTGTCGTACTACGTGGGGGCTGAGGGGGCCGAGAACATACTTAAGTTGATAATTGCAAGGAATACCGTTGGCAGAGAATTTGTATAATTACCCTCGTTAAATATGGCGTGAGGAGGGTTGAGGGCTTGAGGATTCAGCTTGACGCCGTGAGCTACCTGAGGTCTGTGAAGAAGCTACTTGGCGTCACCTACAGAGATCTATCGCCTCTGTTGGATCTGCCGGAGAGCGTGCTCTCCCGGTACGTGACGGGGGATATGTTGCCGTCTGTGGAGACGGCACAGGAGATATTGGCGAAGCTATCGTCTGCGTATCCGATAGAGGCCGTGGTGAAGGCCAAGATACGGCTCTACGACTCGTACGTAGACATGTCCTTCGTAAATCTGCCCGAGTTCTGGCGCCTCTACGAGATCTACCTATCCCGGAGGTTCCCCGGCCTCGAGGTAGAGGTGGTGTTGACGGCGGCGGCGGACGGCATCCCGCTCGCGGTGGCCGCGGCCTCCCGCCTCGAGGCGGCCCTCGTCGTGGCGAAGCAGTACAGGGAGCCGGGCGTTGAGAACTACGAGTTTACATATCTAAGGGAGGGGAGGCCGGTGACCCTATATATCCCCAGCGCCTACGTCAAAAGAGGAGATAGGGTGTTCATAGTAGACGACATCGCCCGGACGGGGAAAACCCTCAAGGCGCTTGCGGGCCTGTGCGACAAGGCGGGGGCGAGGGTGGTCGGCGCCTCTGTCCTCGTGGCGCGTCAGGGGTTTAACATAGACGTTGGGTTCCCCGTGGACGTGGTTTACACATACTGATATATACCTGGGCCTCCCCGCCTCCATGGCCGTTAGACCCGCGGTGGAGAAGCCCTGTAGGGCCGTGGCGGTGGTCTCGGGGGGGCCGGACAGCACCTGCTACGCATCACTCTGGCTGAGGAGGGGTTGCGACGTACATGCCCTGTCTTTCCTCTACGGCCAGAAGGCGGCGGTGGAGGTGGAAAAGGCGCAGGTCCTCCTCAGGAAGATAGACGAGCTGGCCGCCGCGAGGGGCTGGGGGAGGGTGGTGGAGCACAGGGTGGTGGATCTATCCGCCCTCGGGAGCCTCTGGCGCGGCACCCAGCTCACCGACGCGGCTCTGGCGGTGGAGAAGGAGTACACGCCCACCGTCGTCGTCCCCATCAGAAACGTGGTCATGGCGGCGGTGGCCACGGCGTATGCCTACACCATACGGAGCGCTACAGGTGCTAAGACCTACGTCGTATACGGGGCCCACTACGACGACGTTAAACCGCGTAAGGACACCTGGGAGCCCCTCTACCCCGACTGCTCGCCGGAGTGCGTCGAGGCCCTCCAGACGGCCTTCCGCATATGCCACTTCCGCGCGGAGAGAGACGTGGAGATCTGGACCCCCTCCAGGGAGGGGCTGAAGAAGTCGCAACTCCTCAAGATGTGCCACGAGGAGATAGGGGATCTGATATACGAGACCTGGTCCTGCTACAAGTCCGGCGAGGCCCACTGCGGGGAGTGCGAAAGCTGCAGAAACAGACACGCGGCCTTCATGGAGGCCGGTCTGCCCGACTGCACAACCTACCTAGCTCCGCCCGGCCCCGGCTTCGAGAGGAGGGGCCGCTTCTATGTACACGTGAGCTGCGCCAAGCTGAGGCAGTAGCCGGCTGAGTCGGTTAAAAGCCCTCTTCACCGTTTTGTTCAACACAGAGCCGTCTATATAGACGCGGTCTCCTGAGGTATATCGTCGGCACGGTTTTTCTGGCCTCTTCCACAAGCCGTAGATCTATCGAGACCTGGCGGTATCTCTCCCCGGCGCCCAGCTCCGCCTCCACAACGCCGAAGGGGTTCACCACGAGCGATCTGCCGGTGAAGCGGGGCCCCCAGAGGGCAGAGACTGCGACGTATATGCCGTTTTCCACAGCCCTCGTCCTGGCCAGGAGGTGTAGCGTCTCCTCCTTAAGAGGTCCGGCGTACCACGCCGCCGGGACTGCAGCCACCTCCGCCCCGGCTAAAGCCAGCTCTCTAAACACTTCGGGGAACCTCAGCTCGAAACAGACGGCGAAGGCGACCTTAGCCCCCCTCACAGCATAGACCTGGGACAGCTCGACCCCCGGCTCCACGAACTCCGACTCCCTATAGCCGTAGGCGTCGAAGAGGTGGGTCTTCCTGTAGATGCCGACCGCCCTCCCGCCCGGGTCCACGAGGACGGTGGTGTTGTACACCCTAGGCCTCGGTCCGCGCTCCAGGAAGCCGCCGGCCACGTAAGCCCCCAGCTCCGCGGCCAGCCGCCCAATCAAGCCGACGAAGTCCTCCAGAGTGGCCGCCCTCCTCCAGACCTCCTCGGGGGGTAGCCCCGTGGGGTCGAAGTTTGTGTACTCCGGCAGAAGGAGGAGGTCGGGCTCGGACCTGCCCACCAGCTGGCCCACCGCCTCTAGGCGGCCGGGGGATATCTGCGCGATGCCGAGCCTAAACATAAAAAGGGGGGAGGTGCGGGTTTAAACATGTTGAACCTTATCTTAGCCATACTCCTCATAACGCCGTCGGGCGCCTTCTCCCCCGGCCCCCTCACGGCCTCCGCCGTGGCTTTGGGCGCGGCGCGGGGCTGGAGGGCGGGCCTCCGGGTGGCGGCTGGCCACATGGCCTTTGAGCTACCCTACGTGGCGGCTCTAGCCTACGCCTTCAGCAGACTCAACGTCGAAGCCTACAAGGTCCCCCTGGCCGCCGCGGCCTTCCTCTTCATACTGTACTTCGCCTTCCTCCTCCTGAGAGACGCCTGGGGCATAGCCAGAGGCAGACCGCCGTCTCTCCCAGCCTCCAGATTCGCCAGCCCCCTGGCGGCGGGGGTGGCGCTGACGGCCCTAAACCCCTACTTCCTCCTCTGGTGGATAACGGTGGCCGGCCCCATAGTGGCCGAGCTGGCCGCCCAGCCCCCCTACGTCTTCGCCGCGGTGTACGCGGCGCACGTCTGGATGGACTACCTCTGGCTGGCACTCATGGCGTCTCTTGGAAACGCCGCCTCGCGCCTCCTCTCGGCGAAGGGCTACGCCGTCTTCCTAGCCGCGCTGGCGGCCATGTTGTTGTACTTCGGCGTAGAGCTACTGCGTAAGCTCCTTTAAAATCGCCAGCATAGACCTGGCGTTTTCCAACATGGCGTGGTCGTTGTTGAAAAAGACGTAGACCCTCGCCGGCCTAAGCGCCACGACCCTCTGCGCCACGTCCCTAAGCTCCACCTCGTCATAGAAGTGGGAGTACCAAGAGGTCCGGCCGTGCATCCTGAGATACACAACACCGCCTGCCTCCACAACCCATGTCCACTCGGGAGAGTCGATAGAAACGAGGGCGAAGCCCGCCTCCTCAGCCCACTCCACCACCTCTTGGCTAAACCAGCTGGGGTGCCTGAACTCAAACGCCGCCCTTCTACCGACGACGCCGGCGGCCTTCTCAACTCTGGACATACTACGGCGGGATCTGGCGAAGGAAGGCGGCATCTGGAAGAGGTAGAAATCTACGTAGGGGTCAAGCGGCTTGAAGGCGGCGAGAAACCTCCTCAACAGCTCCAGCGCGCCCTCGGAAAGCTTGCCGAAGTGCGTCACACCTCTGTAGACCTTCACAGCCCACCTAAGCCTGCCCCCCGCCGCGGCCCACCTCGCCGCTTGTCTCTCGGTGGGAATCCTGTAGAAGCTGGCGTTTAGCTCAACGGCGTTAAGCCCGCTGTTTTCCACATACCACTCCAGCGACCTGCCCAAGTTCCAGGCGTAGAGCCACCCAGACGTGCCAACGAACACCTCCATGGGAGAACATGAAGTGCCAAAATTGTTTATCACGGAAGGGGTCTTGGACCCTGCGGTTGCAACCCAATCGCGGGGAGAAAACTTTTTAATACAAGTATATTGAGGTTGCCGCGGCCGGGAGAACGCGGCGCGAGCCCCGGTAGTATAGCCCGGACTAGTATATGGCCGTGTGCCAGCTAAAGCGGGCCTGTCGAGCCCGTGACCCGGGTTCAAATCCCGGCCGGGGCGCCAGCCCTCCTCTACCCGCAAAAACAAGCCGATTTCCGCCTGCCGGATTTCCCGAAGCAACTTCGGAATCGAAACATTTATAACTCCAGAGGGAGAAGTCTCTATGCCAGAGGTAAAGGGCCCATATCTGGGCATGAAAATACCGGAAGATCTATGCTTCAACACAGACGCTGGGAGGAAGTGCTTCCGCGACTACAAGGGCAAGTGGTTACTGCTGTTTAGCCACCCCGGCGACTTCACGCCGGTTTGTACGACGGAGTTTATCGCGTTTGCGAAGAAATACGACGAGTTCAAGAAGAGGGGCGTCGAGCTACTCGGCCTAAGCGTAGATACCGATATAAGTCACATAGAGTGGAAGAGGCAGATAAAGCAGCTGTGGGGCGTCGAGATTCCATTTCCAATAATTGCTGATGTGCCCGATTTCCAAGTGTCTAGTCTATTCAACGCCATTCCGCCAGGCACGACAGTGACGGTGAGAGCCTTGGCGTTGATTGACCCAGAGCTAAAGCTGGCTTGGTTCGCTCTCTACCCGATCGCAAACGGCAGAAATATTGACGAGATCTTACGCATAATCGACGCGATACAGTTCTCGTACAAGCACGGCTACGCCACTCCAGCCGACTGGAGACCCGGCGACCCGGTGATAGTTCCGCCGCCACACTCTTACGAGGAGGCTGAGAAGAGGCTAAAGGAGCCCGGAATTGAGTGCAAGACCTGGTGGTTCTGCACGAAGAAACTGTAATTTTTTCTACACCATCTCTTTCTCGTGGTTGTTGCCGGTGTCGACCTCTCGGTGCGTAGGCCTTCTGCCGTTGCCGTATTTGAGGGATGCGACCTCCTCTACCTAGGGCTTGGGCTAGGCGACGGGGATGTCGTCAAGCTCGCCGTCTTGCTTAAGCCCGCTGTTGTGGCCATAGACGCCCCCCTATCAACGCCGCCTGGGGGGCGCGGGTTAAGAGATGTGGAGAGGGAGCTGAGGAGGCTCGGATTTAGGCTTCTGCCGCCCATGATGGGGGGCATGGCTAAACTTACCGAGAGGGGGATTAGGCTTGCGGACGCGCTGGGGAGCGAGGTGATAGAGGTGCACCCAACGACTAGCATAAAGGCGATGGGGCTGTCTAGGGGGGATGTGGAGAGGTGGCTGGGCCTGCGGCAGAGGGATCTCGTCGATGCGGTGGCGGCGGCGTTGACGGCCGTGGCGTACGTTAGGGGGGCCTACAGGAGGTTCGGGCCCTTTGTCCTCCCCACGGCCAGGGTCTGTCTCTAGCGGCGGAATCGGCGCGCGGTGAGGGCCTCTATCCCGGGCTTCCCGAGGGCTAGGTCGGCGGCTAGCTTCCCCAGGGCGGGCCCGTAGGTCCAGCCGAGTCTACACGCCCCCGTGGCTACCACGACCTCGCCCACCTTGTCCACCACGGGGAACCCGTCTGGGGTACAGGGCCTGTAGCCCACCGACATCTCCAGAACCTCGAAGTTGCCCAAGATCTGGCGGGCTCTCTGCAACACCCTGGCGGAGGGGCTGTGGTCCTCCGTGCCGTCTAGGTCGAACCTACCCGTTACCTTTGTCCACTTGGGGAGGGGCACCACCGCGACCCCCTTGGCCATTTCTATAAACATGTTCTGGGCTTTGGCCGTGGTTCTGAAGCCGTAGCCCTTAAAGGGGGCGACTGGGATTCCGAATTTCCTCGCCCAGTAGCCAGCAGCCACCACAACGGCGTCTGCCCCCACCACGTCGCCGCCCTCTAGCCAGACCTCCCGGCCGGCCACCTCCTGCGCCCTCCTCCTCACCGTCTGGACCCCCCGTAGCTCTCTAAGCATCCTAGCTACGAAGTCTTCTGTGGATAGCCTCGCGGCGTCTAGATACGCCAGCGCCTCTCTGCCGCAGCATCTGCCCGCCTCCACCTTCGGCGATAGGGGGTCCCGTTTGGCCTCCTCCAGCGCCGCCGCCACGTCTATCCCCACCTCGTAGAGAGGCTCCTCCGAGTAGGCGAAGTCGTTTTCCGCCTCGGCCAGCGCTCTGTACTGACGCCGGGAGTATTCGCCGAGGGTTTTTATGGCCTCCCACATGTCCTGGGTGGGCTCCCTCCCCCACGCCTTGAGATACGCCGAAATCCAGCCCCAGTCCCAGGTCTTTATCCTGGCGTCGCCGCGGAGAGCCATGGAGAGGTACCTCCGGGGGTAGGACCTCACGTTGATCCGGTTGATCACGAAGCGGGTGAACTCGAGTATTCCCGCCGCCGCTTTAGACCAGCCGCCGGGCTCGCCCTGGTCTATTATCACGACATCTGCGCCTTGTTGCCGCAGGTGGTATGCCGTAAAAAGGCCTATGATGCCGCCTCCAACGACGGCAACCTTCATGAGAATTCTTAAATAGCGCCTTTTTATCCGTTGGCATGAAGTCGATAGCCACCGCGGTCGTCGCGTTGCTCGTAGGCGTTGTGTTGGGATACCTCGTCGGCGTCTCCACGGCGCCTAAAACCCCCGCGCCCGTTACCACAGCCGTGCCGGTTGCTACAACTACCTCGTCGGCTACCTCCGCCCCGGCCTCTCCCCAGGCGGCTTGCCCCGTCTCCGTGGACGTTATCAAGAAGAGGGGGAAGCTGATTGTCGGCACAGACGCCACGTGGCCTCCCTGGGAGTGGGTTATGGGCGACAAGATAGTGGGTTGGGATATAGACATCGCCCGCGAGATCGCCAAGGCCTTGGGGGTCCAGCTGGAGATTAGGGATATGAGGTTCGCCGGCCTTCTAGAAGCCGTTAGGAAGGGGGACGTGGATCTCGCCATCAGCGCCATCACCTGGACCTCCGAGAGGGAGAAGGTCCTCGAGTTCTCCATGCCCTACTACAGGGAGTCCATCGTGGTGGTGACCAAGGCCTCCCGCACCGATATAAATAAGGTGGAGGATCTCTACGGCAAGACAGTGGGGGTGCAGATCGGCACGACCCATGAGGAGTGGGCTGCGGCGAACCTGGAGAAGCCCGGCAAGGCAACCGTAAGGAGGTACGACAAGGTATATCCATATATGGTGGAGGTGCTGAAGAGAGGCGACGTAGACGCCATAATACTAGACCGCTCCATCGCCACCGCGCTGGTTAAGAAGTTCCCCGACCTAAAGATAGCCTTCGAGATACCCGGCTCCGCCGGCTACATCTCCGTGGCTATGCCCAAGTGCGCCCAGGATCTTAAGCTCGTCGTAGACCAAGTCATCGAGAATCTGACGCAGACCGGCAAGCTGGACGAAATCTTCCAGCGCAACTTCGAGCTGTTTCTCGGCTCGTAAAATTTTAAATAGAGCACCCTTTTTCAAGCCGTGCCCTCTACAAAACCCCCCAAGGAGAGGCCCTACGGCAAAAGCAAGATAAGGTGCATCAGATGCGGCACGAGGGAGGCGGTCATCCGCAAATACGGGCTGAACCTCTGCAGAAGGTGCTTCAGAGAGGTGGCGCCTCAGCTAGGCTTTAGGAAGTACTTCTGAGCCGGGCTGGGCGGCCCCCGCCGCGCCCTAGGCGAAGGAAGGGGAACCCTAGACAAACGGGGCGTTTTCGGGACCTCCTGGAAAGCTAATCTCGGGCGGTTGCGCTGGGGTGACCACGCCTGTCCCCCGGCTCTGCGAGGGCGCGTGGTCCGCCGCCGGCTTCGGGGCGCATTTTTCTGAGGCGTTGCGGGAGTGTAGCTGGCGAAATGTTTTTAAAGGGTGGGGTGGGCGGGGGGCTATGGTGATGCTTGACCTGCTGTCCAACGCCCTGATCCAGATCAAGAACGCCGAGGCGATGGGCAAGAGGCAGGTGGCTATCTGGCCCGTCAACAAGCTTATCTACTACACCCTGAGGGTTCTCCAGCGGCATGGCTACGTGGGGGAGGTGGAGTATATCGACGATGGGAGAGGGGGGAAATATGTGGTTCAGCTCCTGGGCAAGATCAACGACATAGGCCCTATAAAGCCTAGGTACCCGGTTAAGTACAGGGAGATCGTGCAGTGGGAGCAGAAGTTCCTCCCGGCGAGGCAGATCGGGATTCTGGTGATTTCGACGAACCAGGGCGTTATGTCGCATGTAGAGGCCAAGGAGAAGAAGATAGGAGGCGTCCTGCTGGCCTACGTCTACTAACACTTAAATACTGGCCCAGTCCGGGGTTTTCGTGTCTGCTAGGCCAAGGAGAGATCTTCCCCAGCCTCTCAGGAGGTTGCTCAAGCTACGCCTTGTACTCAAGCGGAGGAAGCCGGAGTTCGTCCGTATAGACCAGTGGCGGTACAAGCGGATTGAAGACAGCGGGTGGAGAAACCAACGCACCATCGACAACAAGATCAGGAGGAAGTGGAAGGGCTGGCCTAAGCCCGTGGAGGTGGGCTACCGCAAGCCCGCCGCCGTGCGCGGCCTTCACCCCAGCGGCTTTGTGGAGGTGCTTGTGCACAGCCCCGACCAACTCGCCGGCCTTGACCCCAAGACCCACGCCGTGAGAATAGGCGGGACGGTTGGGCTGAGGAAGAGGCTGGAGATAGTGAAGAAGGCGCGGGAGCTGGGCTTCTACGTGCTTAACCCGGGGAGGAGGGTGGAGGAGCTTCTGAAGAAAGAGTTAAATAAGGCCCAGTCCGGCCAGTAGGTATGGTCGACGTGAAGAGACTCGCGGCTGACATCTTGGGCGTTGGCGTAAGTAGGGTGAAGATCTCCCCCGAGGCCGTGGAGAAGCTCGACGAGGTTGTGACTAAAGACGACGTGAGAGCCCTCATAGACCAGGGGCTCATCTGGGCGGAGCAGGAGAGGGGGGTGTCCAGAGGCCGCTGGCGCGTTAGACACGTAAAGAAGAGGGAGGGCAGGAGGAGGGGGCACGGTAGCCGCAAGGGGAGGAGGACAGACGAGGAGGAGGTGTGGAAGAACAAGGTGAGGGCCATGAGGAGGTTCCTAAACACCCTGAAGAGAAGCGGCAGGTTGGAGCCGAGGGTCTGGAGGCAGCTGTACGAGATGGTGAAGGGCAACTACTTCCGCGACCTAGGCCACTTGAAGACGTACATAAACGAGCACAAGCTGACAAAGGAGCCTGTGAGGTAGCATGGCGAGGGGCCCTAGATACAAGGTGCCGTTCAGAAGGAGGAGGGAGGGCCTCACAAACTACAGGAAGAGGAGGAGGCTAATACTCTCTCGGAAGCCGCGGCTCGTGGTTAGGAAAACCAACAAACACATAATCGCCCAGGTCGTCGTGGCGAAGCCGCAGGGCGATGTGACGATCGTGGGCGTCGACACCAGGGCGCTTGCTAAGTTCGGCTGGAGGGGCGACGAGAACAACACGTCGGCGGCCTACCTGCTCGGCCTTGTGGCGGGGTACAAGGCGAGGCTGAGGGGGGTGAGGGAGGCCGTCCTCGACATCGGCCTCCACAGGCCCGTGGCTGGGTCTAGGGTGTTCGCCGTCTTAAAAGGCGCTCTAGACGCCGGCCTGGAGATACCACACGGCGAGGAGGTGCTCCCGGAGGACGACAGGGTCTCCGGTAAACACGTGGCGGAGTACGCGGCGAAGCTCAAGGAGGAGAACCCAGAGCTCTATAAGGCGAGATTCTCCCGGTATCTCCAACGGGGGGTGCAACCCGAGGATCTGCCTAAGCACTTCGAGGAGGTTAAGAAGAAGATCGTTGAGCACTACGAGGCGAAGCTCGCCAAGGCGGTCGCCCAATAGTTTATATCCCCGGCCCATCTCCTGTCTGAGTGCCGCTGGAGCGCCGCCTTTGGCGGCCCCGTGAAAGTCGGCCCCCCGGCTTAAATTTTAAATAGCTGTTTTTACATGGAAGCAAGCCCCGGTAGCTCAGCGGGCCGGAGCGCCCTGGGGCTCAGCCCCGCGTAGGCCTTGTATCCGCTGGCGAGACAGCGGGAGGTCCCGGGTTCGAATCCCGGCCGGGGCTCTTTCTCGGCCTTGGAGTGGGGCGTAGAGATGATATAAAGACCAGCCTTGTTAGCCCCGTGGATGTTGTCGTCTCGTCCACTCTGGTCGAGTCCACCCGCTTGGTGTCTCAGAGACATGTAAACCCATTCGGGGCGCTGTATGGCGGGTACATGCTAAGGTGGGTTGTGGAGGTGGGTAACGTGGCGGCGATGAGTTTTGTGGAGGGCGACGCGGTCTTGGGCTACCTGGACAAGATGCACTTCTTAACCCCAGCGAGAGCCGGCGACCTGCTGAAGTTCAGAGCTTGGGTTGTGGAGTCTAGACGTACAAGCGTCTCGGTGCTTGTGGAGTCCTATAGGGCGGGCGGCGCCGAGTTGGCCACCGTGGGTAGGATGGTGTTTGTGAAAATTGGGCTAGACGGGAGACCGGTCCCCGTTAACAAGGGCGTACGTTGCGACGCCGGCTGGGAAGATCTCTGTCTTTATTTCAAGAGGTGGCGGTCGGAGGTGGACGCCGCCGTTAGAGGCGAGATGCCTAGGGCGGGGGACGACTGGCGCGACGTAAGCAAGTTCCTCGCGATGCCTGAGGACTCCGTCGACGGGCTTTTGATGGACGGAGGGCGGCTCCTCTTTAGACTTGACGAGCTGGCCTACATCAAAGCCTTCCAGTTCTACCCGGCGACGTACGTCACAGCGGGGGTCAACAGGATAATCTTCAGGAAGCCTATATACGTAGGCGACATCGTGGCCGTGAAAACCGGCGTTACATATGTGGGCTCCACCAGCGTGGAGATCGGCTTCACCGTGGAGGCGTGGGGGCGGGGCGGAGTTAGGCATGTAGCAGACGGCTACTTTACCTTTGTAAACATGTCGGAGGGGAGGCCCACCGCCATCAACGCCCCGCCTCGGGGGGACGAGGCGGCTAGGAGGAGGAAGGAGGAGAGCGTCAAGGAGGCCAAGCTGTTAAAGGGGCTTAGGCCCCCCGCCGGGGCGGAGCCGTGGCTCCTCCAGCTAGCTAGAGGTTCTCAACAAGGTGGCTGAGGAGCTCCTCGGGCTCGTCTTTAAGGGCTGAGGTGTAGTAGAGCCGGACGGACCCCAAGGCCGTAGCGGCGTCGTCCCCCTCAGTAAATACGCCCACCTCCTCGGCGAGATCTCTCTTGTTTCCAAGAAGCACCTTTGTGTGAGGCGGGTACCTAGATACCCAGTTCTCGATTTCCCACAGGGCTTGGAGCGTCGGGGGGTCCACGACGCTGTAGACGTAGACGACGAGGTCTATCCTCGTGCCGAAGGTCTTAATCGCCTCGTAGTATCTCTGGGCTACCTCGACGGCGTACTGGCCGGGCGTATCCACCAGGTACAACAGCGTATCTCCCGCCGTTATCTGGTAAACCCCTGGCTTCCTGGTTACCCTCGGGGCCTTGGCTATGCCGAGCACCCTGTATATATACGTGGTTTTGCCCACGCCGCCGATGCCCATGAACACAACGGTCTTGCTCTCCCTCCTACGAAACATCCGTTATACAGAGGTCGCGGTCCTTATATATCGTCTTCCCCCCGCGTCCGCACTCCTCGCCACGTCCCAAGCCCAGCGCCTCGGCGATGAGGTCTGCAAATATCCCGAGGCCTCCCGAGAAGGTCACTCTGTAAACCCTCTCGGCGATTTCGCGGGCCTTTCTCACATCTACTCCCCTGTGGCAAACCAGCGCGAGGGTGAATCTGCCGTATTTGTCCAGGGGGAGATCCTCCAGCCTGCCCACCTCGAACCCCACGTAGAGGGACGGAGCCATTTCGGTTCCCACCTTCACCAGCTCCAGGGGCAGGAGCGACATCCGCTCCTCTTCAAGGGCGAGGATCTCCCAGTGCTCGTCGAGGATCACGAGGTCTGCGCCGGTGGCCGCCGCGACCTCCGTTGAGAAGCCGCAGGGAAGCCACCCCGCCACCAACACTATCCCGCCTCTGCCGAGCTTCTCGGCGGCTCTAACCCTTAGGCCTTGGAAGAGGGCGGTGGCTGCGAAAAGCGCCTCGTAGTTCGGCTTCACCGGGTCGCCGAGGAGGTGAGGGATGATTACGTCGTCGAAAACCGCCCCCAGTAGGCGGCTTGACACCGCAGGCGGGAGCTTGCCCGTCCGCTTGTACCTGTCTCCCCTTTTTGCGAAGTACCCCAGCTCGGCGAGTAGGCCGTATATCCGGCCCAGGGCGTCGTCGGCCTTCACCTCGGTCTGCTTAAGCAGGATCCGCATGTAGCGGCTACCTGCAATTCCGGAATCAAGCGCAGAAGACACATGGCATTTGGAGCTTGGATTTTAATATTCAATTTAGAATCTCAACGTTTTATAAAGGCGCCACTCTCAACATGTGTATCTCTTCTCAAGGAGGGGGGGCCTCGCCTATTTCAAGCTTGGGGAGGTTGCGGTGGAGTTGGTCCCCCCTCCCCTAGCCGGCGTGCTGTCCAAGAGGCTAAGGGAGGGCGCCTCCCTAGTGGTGGTGGGTCCGCACGGGGTTGGCAAATCGGTTGCGGTGGGGCTCGTCGCGTATGCCGCGGCTGAGGAGGGCGCCGTGGTCATAGACCTGGCCTCCGACACCTCCACCTTCGCCGAATATCTAAGGCTGGCCCGTAGGGCTGGCTGGGCCTTCGCGGTCTTTGACGCGCTACCGCCTCAGTTCTACGCAGAGCCCGAGGTTTGGTCTGAACAAGCCGCGCTCTGGAGAGATAGCTGCGGCAGGATACTGGCGAGGGCCGACTACGTTAAACGGCTGGGGTTCCCCAGCGTGGTGGTCCTCCCGACGGAGTTGGCGGTGAGGTGTAGGTCGGAGCTGGCTGGGTACGAGCGGCTGGCCGTTGAGCCAGACGCCGGCCTCGCCCGGGAGATTTTCGCCAAGAACAGCGATGTGTACTGCGGCGCCGATTACGCAGACGCCGTGGTGGAGCGCGTATCCACGTGGGGGGAGGGCGTTGCCTACATGGCGTTGCATGCGGCTAAGGCTCTTCAGTTCTGCGACGAGGACCCCCGCAGGGTAGCCGACGGAGCGAGGGACGCCTACGCTGAGAAGCTGGCTGCGTACGTCAAAATCCTCTACGCGCCGTCTTGCTCCAAGGCGAGGCGGTTCGTAAGCCTTTTGGCATATAGGCATCTGCCTCCGCATATCGCGTCGCAAGCCGCCCACTACGAGGCGGTGGAGTCCAGGGTAAGGACGCTGGAGAAGTTACTGTCGCTGGCCGACAAGCTGGCGGGGCCGCATAGGGAGTATGTGAAGATACTGGCTCTCCAGTCCGCCGAGGAGCTCAGGCGCTTGATGAGGCCCGGCTGGGTGGCTAAGTCGATAGAGGCAACCTCCGGGGGGATATATGAGGAGGTGTTGAAGAGGGTGGAGGAGGAGGTGAGGCGCCAGTGCGGCATCGTGCGCCGCGAGGTGAACCTACGCGTCTTAGCTAAGGCGTTTGTCATAGTGGAGGAGGCCTACAACGACTTGGCTAAAGCCACCGTCGCCTTGGCCATGGGCCAAAGCCCATGCGTGGGCAAGATGGCGAAGCTCTGCAGAGGCGGGGCTATGGATGAGGCGCTGATCAACGCCTTGATACACCCAATCAGGCTGTCGGCTGAGGCCCCGCCGTCTTTAACAAGCGGGCTTGAGTACTACGCCGGCAAGAGGGCCGAAGAGGTGGGGGAGAAGGGGTGGCTTGAGGTGTTAAACGCCTTGTACGAAGCCGCGGAGAGGCACCGGGTAGATCTAAGGCCCTTTAGGGACTATGTGGAGCTGGCGCTGACGCGGGGCAACCTCATCACCAAAAGGCTTGCCCTTGCCCTGGTCCAGTCGGCGGCGGTGGCCCCCGGGGACGCCATAGCGCTCGCCTTAAAAACGGCTGTGGAGCTCGGCGAGGATACCGAGACTCTGGCAGCTAAATACGTGGAGGCCGTGGGAGACGCCGGCCCCATCTACGAGAAATGCGGCGTGGAGTGTAGAGAGGTGGTGGTGGAGGTGGCCGTGGCCTCGGCTGCAAAGGCCGCCGCGGCGCGGCCGTGCCAAGCCCTTAGGCAGATGGAGCTGGCTCTGGAGAGCGCCGGGTACGGGCAGGTGGTCAAGAGGTATAAGCCGTCTGAGAGATGCTCCGAATCTATATAAACAACATCCATCGATAAAGTGTGGAGAGATATCTCCGTAAATACGGAGACGCCGCCCTTATAGGCGATCTTCTGAAGCTTGCGGACTCCCACGGAGACTCCCGCAACCGCTTCTACGAAGAGGTAGTCGGCCAACTCAGTAGAGTTGTAGACATGGCCGAGAGCTACATAAGGGAGGAGTCGGCGAGGCTCTCCCACACCCTGGAGAGGCTGATAGGCAGAGTTCCGGAGTTTAGGCAGCTGGGGCTCGGCGATGTGGAGGAGAGACTAGCCGCCTTGAGCAGGGAGTCCGAGGTTGTGATTGAGAAGCTGAGGGCTAGGCTGGAGGAGATAAGAGGCGGGAAGACGGCCTACCTAACACTCGACGAGCTCTTCGACCTAATAAAGGAGCTGGACGAACTTTGGGATATTACGAGAAGATTCGTCCAATTTTACAGCCAGATATACAGCGATCTAGCGCCCCTCTTCCTCATCACAACTTAGCTCAGCAACTTTTATAAGGCTATGAGATGCCAAAGCCATGGAGAAGTTCAGGACCATCGTTGGCGAGAAAAAGGAGGAGCCCAAGAGGGAGCTCGCCGAGGTTGTCCAAGAGGTAAGACAAGCCGTGGAGCCGGCGCCGCCGCCACCTCCTCCGCCTCCCCCGCCGCCTGCCCCTAAGGAGGCGACCACAGACGTGGGTCAGTTTATGAGGTTTGTGGCCTCCACCATTGCGAAGCTACCCGCCGAGGAGAGGACCTTCGTGAGGTTTCTAATTGCTCCAAAGGCCACGCCTCTGGTGATGAACGACAGGATGATAGACGTGATATATAAAAACATCGATTTGCTGGAGGAGCCACATATAGAGGCGTTGAGCAAATCCCTATCTCCCGAGGATCTAGTGAAGCTGGCTGAGAAGTTCAACTCTAAACTCGCCGCGCTTATCTCGATACTCGCGGAGAAGTGCCGCCCCTCGGCGCCGCAGTGATAAATGATAAGGGCGGGGACAGTAGCCTTCACAAGCTGTAAAGGAGGCGCTGGAAAAACCACACTTTCTGTAAACACAGCCGCGGCTCTTCCCATAAACGTACTCCTTATCGACCTAGGCGGCGGCGCCTCGAGGTACTTCCCAGCGCCGCAGATAGATATCGAGAAGGTGACCCCCGAGGTTGAGGCGTATAAAGACGAGAGGACGAAAAACTTGTTTGTGATCCCGCTTGCGGTGGACCCCGCCTCCGTTTGGAGAATAGAGAATTGGGAGGAGATATTTAGAAACCTGACGGAGGCCGTGAGGCGGAACGTAGTGAAACACTCCATAGACGCCGTATTTATCGACATGTACCAGCTCTCCAGGATAACCCCCATCGAGGTCTTCGGCTTAGATAAAGCAGATGTGATAGTGCTGGTGGTGGAGGGCTACGAAGACTGCACAAAGCCGCTTGCGCTGATAAAGAGGTTCTTCGACGCCAAACTCTACATAGTGCTGAACAAACACGAGAGGGGGATCGAGTACCAAGGCGCAGCGCTGAAGATACCCTTCTCGGCCACATTGGACTACTACAACAGACGGGGCCAGCTCTACACGAAGCCCGTGATAAAGCTGGCGGAGCTCCTCATGCAGGATCTTAAGAAGGTAGGTAAGTCGCGGTGGTTCGAGTAAGACACCCCGCAATACATATATGTAGGAGCTGATCTACAGCCGTGGATTTGAGAACCCTAGTTGCGTCGATCTTAGCGTCGGTGACATCAGCCGACGCCTCCACGGTGTACGCACTGGCCGTGATAGCTAGAGACGAGCTTAGGGAGAAGATGGAGATAACGCAGCTGACGGTGGAGGAGGTGCTGAGGCAACTAGCCGACGAGGGGTACGTGGCGGAGTACGAGGAGCTATCCCTCGACTTCAGGAAGAGGATCAAGAAATACGTAGCCACGGACAAGATCAAGTCCCTAGCCCAACCGTTGCCCCCCAAGGCGCAACAAGTCGCAAAGCTCAGGTACGTAACGCCGGCGTTCTACCACCTACTCAACCAGCAGAAGTAGAGGTGGAGCCCCGGCCGGGATTTGAACCCGGGACCTACGGGTCTCCACGCGGTCTGCAGCTTCGGCGGACCGGCGGTCCACCGCCGCTCTGCCGGACTGAGCTACCGGGGCTGTCTCCCCAAGATCTCTTCTTTATATCTTTTGACCCTGGCGTTTTTGATGAGGTAGTACCCCCATCCGGCGGGGTGCCAGTGGGGCTCCCCCTCCAGTATTTCTATGGAGAAGAGTGGGCTTTCGACGACGTAGGTCTCGTACTCTCCCCCCTCGCCCACGGGGGAAAAGCCGTATCTGCCGCTAAGCGCGATTATCTCCTCGGCCACCTCGGGGGTCACCGTTAGGCCTAGGTGCCTCGGCCCAAGCCCCATCGCCATAGCCGCCGTGATGACGAAGCGGAGTCTGGCGGCCTCCTCCCTGAGGACCTCCGCCTGATCCCGCCCCCAGAGAGGCGCTATGTGCTTCACGCCCAGCCTCTCAGCAAGGGCGTCTACCCGGGCCTTCTGGTACCTAGAGGCGACGGCCCCCGTGACTATCCCCTCGACGCCGTGTCTCTCCGCTATTGGCCTCAGCGCTTGGTAGAGCTCCTCCACCTCCTGCTCCTTCTCGCCGCTTACCTCCACGAGGTATTGGGGGATCCCCATCGCCTCTCCGTGTAGGAGGCTCCACCTTATGTTCACGGTGTGGAACATGTAGGAGTCTGACCTACGGGATGCTGCCGTGACTAGGCACACCACCTGGTGGCCCTCCTCCATGGCCTTCAACATGGAGTAGTGGCTGTCCTTGCCCCCGGTGTACAAAACCGCCACCCTCATCTCAACCTCCTGATTAGGCGCTCCGCTTGGGCGATGGCCTCTGCGGCGTTTTTCGCCTCAACTTCGCCTGAGCCTCTGTGCAAGGGCCCTCTGACGGCGTAGGCGAGCCTCCCCGTTTTTGGGAACCAGAGGAAGTACACCTCGCTCCTCCCCACCTCGCCGTTGACCCACTCCATCAAGCCGCCCGCCTCTCCGTAGCTCACGACCTTGTCCAGCATCTTCGCCACCTCCACGTGGAAGGACCCAATGAAGTGGAGCAGATTCACATCAGTGGGCTGTTGTGTGGATAAAAACAAAACGGGTTAGGGAGACAGCTTTGTACACCTCTCCCGCCTAACCTCCCCAGCGCCGCTCCTCTCGGGGGGCGCGCCGAACTTGCACGCGTCTACATACGGCGCTAGGATGAGGCAGAGGCTGGTTATGAAGTTCTTTAGCTTGGTCCACATGTGTAAAATATACGCGGCTTTATATATCGCTTTCGAAAGATGTCAATTCTGCCCAACTCGGCGCTAGCGCCATACGCCGAATTCGTCGGGTTGCGCCCTACCCTCAGCTGAAAGGTGCGACAGTACGGCGCGGACGGTGGTGGCGGTGAGGAGCAGGTTCTCCCAGCCAGCCTCCACCCCCAGCCTCTTCAGCAGGTTTTTAGCCAGCGTTAACACATCGCCGGGCAACGCGGCCTCCACAAGCTTGTAGGCCCTCTCCACTGCCTTTCTATTCGTCTCGACTAGCTCGGAGATCTTCTTCTTGCTCCCCACCACGGGGCCGTGGCCGACCACAAGCAACTCCGGCTCAAGCGAGAGTATACGGTCCAACGTGTTGAGGAATGCTGAGTAGTCCATCAGGTAGGGGACTCCGTATTTCTCCAACACCTTTTCGCCGAATATCGCGTCGCCGGCATAGAGCAGGCCGTCGGCGTAGTATCCCACGTGTCCAAAGGTATGGCCCGGCAGGTGGACAACTTCGAAGGGGCCTACCCTGTCGCCCGCCTTCACCACGCCATCTACCTTCAAGTCGCGCCCCTTGTAGACTGCCTTGTCGACGTATACGCCGTGGGTTAAAAACAGACGCGCCTTAACGCTTGCGACAAAAAGCTCCTCTCCCCATGGTGCGTAGACGGTTGAGCCGTCTGGAACTGCCGAGAGGTGATCTGCGTGGAAATGTGTGAGGAGTACAGTGGGAGGACCTCCGACCTGGGACACAATCTCCAGAGCCCTCGTCTCCGGCTGACCCGGATCCACCACATATACCCCCGCTATGAGGGTGTTGGGCGATCCCCTGAGCAGTTTTATACCTTTTCTAAGCTCCATGATGTTGACGTCGTCTACCTATTTAGTAGTTGCGTATCTTTGGGTAGTAGCAACTCGGGGTGCGTGGAGGGCGAACTGGGCGAGAACTCTGAAGGGTTTGAATGGTAGCAACCTCAAGAGCTCTTATTAGAGCTGTAAATCGATAGGGAGTTTTTCTACGTACTTCAGACACCACCTAGACGTCTCCAGCTTCACTGCGTGTACATATACGCCGCTTTTATAGGCTCTCGCTAGAGCCTCGGCGAATCTTCTGTCCATCTCCCAGTTCGGCGAAAACACGGCGGCTTTCTTCCTTAAGACTAGGAATACCACATGCGCCTCAAATCCGTCCGCCGCCGCCCTAGCTAGCTCCTCCATATGCCGCGCCCCTCTCGTGGTGGGTGCGTCTGGGAAGAGCGCTCTGCCGCCGACCTCGAGCGTTACGCCTTTGACCTCCACCAGCGCCTTCTCGCCCTTTGGGCCGCGGAGGAGTAGGTCGAAGCGGCCTTTCCCATATGCCGGCTCATGCCTCTCAACCCTATATCCGGGGAGGAGGACCCCGGACTCTATGAGCCAAGAGGCGATCTTGTTGTGTTTTGCGGAGTCCACAAACACAAGCTCGTCGGCGAGCTCGACGGCCGTCAAGTAGTATCGGGTCTTCCCCGTCTTCTTCCGCCTCGCCCAAATGACCGAGCCTGGGTAGAGCAGCTCAGCCAGCCTACCAGGGTCGTGTATGTGTACAAGCTCGTCGGCTCCCCCTATCTCGGCCACGCCCACGAACCTGTTTAGCCGCCTCTTGAAGACGCCGCGGGCGTCGGGCTCATCCAGCGGAAGACACACATGCGCCATGGACAACCCGGTTTTATTTGTTCGCGTCTAGCCGCCGAAGGGAGGCACTATCTGTACAACATCGCCGTCTTTCAAAGCTGTGGTCAACCCCCTGAGGAAGGCTATCGATCTGCCGTTTATCAAAACGTCGTGCATGGGGGCCACCACGTCGCCCGACAACAACCTCCTCTTCAGACCCGGATATCTGCCCTCCAGCTTATCCAGCACGTCCATAACCGTCGGCTCCCCATCTACCTCGAGCACCTCGGTCACCACGTCGTATCTGTCGATGCCGAAGTACTTAGGCCCGTAGATCTTCACCACCACCTTCACGGCCGCTCTAGACGGCTTATTTAAAAACAGCTACCCCCTTCTAGCGTCGGCCGCGGAGCCTGGCACGGGGAGGGCATCTCCGGCGTCGGCAGGGAGGCGGCTGACACGCGGCGAGGGCCAACTAGGAGCCGCGTCGTCGGGGACACCTGGCGTAGGGTGGCCAAGGCGATGTGGTCTACTGGTGTTCTAGCACCGCCCCCCTCTCTATCTTGTATATTCTGTGGTAGAAGCCGGCTATGTACTGTGTGGAGGATTCTGCCAGTAGGAGGGACACCCCCTCTCCCTTCACGTAGTCGGTCACCGCCTTCTTTATGTCGTCTGCGAACTTGGGCGATACTCCCTCGAAGATCTCGTCTAGGAGCAACGCCCTGCGCCCCACCAGTATGGCCCTAGCTAGTGACACTATTTTCCTCTGTCCGCCCGAGAGGGTGTAGGCCTTGCGCCCCAGTAGCTCCTTCACCATGGGGAAAAGGCCGTAGACCACCTCCAGCCTCTCCTCGGGCAGGCGTAGCGATTTCATGGGCAGGAGGAGGTTCTCCTTCACCGTTAAGGAGGGGAAGAGCCCGCCGTCCTCGGGGCTGAAGCCTATCCCAAGGCGGGCCCTCTCGTATGCCTTAAGGCCGCTTATATCTCGCCCGTCCAACAGCACACTCCCGCCGTGGGGGTAAAGACCCATTATGGCGCGCAGGGTGGAGGTCTTCCCGGCGCCGTTGGGCCCCACCAACGCCGCCACCTCGCCGTCGCCCACCTCCAGAGTGACGCCTCTGACCACGTGTAGCGGCCCGAGCTTGACCTCGAGCCTCTCAGCCTTAATCATGGCTCCACTCAGCGGTCTTAGCGACCTTCACCACCCTACCCGCCATCATCTGCACCACCCTATCTGTGAACTTCTTCACAACCTCCAAGTCGTGTTCAACGACGACTGCGGAGGCTCCGCTCTTCTTCACAACCTCTACGATCTTCTCCATAACTGCGAACTTCTCCTGGGAGCTGACGGAGCTGGTGGGCTCGTCTAGTAGCACGACCTTCGGCTTAAATACGAAGGCCAGCGCTACGTCGAGCAACTTCCTGTGGCCCTCGGAAAGCTCCGTAACGCGTCTCCTCCTCACCGCCTCTAGGTCGAAGAGGTGGAGCGCCTCCTCCACAACCCGCCTATCCACCTCGCCTAGGGTGTAAGGCTTGAGGCCCGACGCCGCGACCCGGAGGTTCTCCTCGACGGTGAGGTTGGGGAACAGTAGGGGGAATTGGAAGGATCTCACGACGCCTGCCCTCACCCTCCTCTCCGCGCTCCACCTCGTTATATCTCTGCCCTCCAGCAACACGCTCCCCCTATCTGGAGCTACGTATCCGCTTATCACGTTCACCAAGGTCGTTTTCCCAGAGCCGTTGGGGCCCACTACGGCGACCACCTCCCCCGGGGCCACCGCGAGACTCACGTCCTCCAGCGCTACCACTCCGCCGAATCTCTTGTAGACGCCTCTAACCTCTAGCACCGCCGACATACGACCTAGCTAGGGCTAGGGCGAATATAAGCATGAGGCCCACGCCCACGACCAGCTCGTACACGTAGTAGCTCGCCAAGATGTCTAAGATTCTCAACACCAGGGCGCCCGCTAGAAAGCCGTACATAGGCGATATGAAGCCGCCGGCTAAGCCCCCGATCACCATGATGGATGACTCGGACCAGAACGATAGGTCCGGCGACACGTGGTTGGTCAGGTAGGCCAATAAGGCGCCGGAGACGGAGCCGAAGACCGCCGAGAACACGGTGAGCTTCACCACGGCGGCTTCAGGGCTGACCGCCAGAGCCCTCATCCTCAGCTCGTTTTCTCGGAGGCCCAAAGCGTTGTAGTACAGGGCGCTCCTCAGATATCTAGACCTCATATAGAGGCCCGTCGCCGCCAAGGCGGCGGTTAAACCCGCTATAGCGTCTGTCCCGGCTGGAAAGCCGAAGAGGAGGTAGGTCGGTATCGTGATGCCGTCGGAGCCCCCGGTGACTGTGTAGAACTTGACCAACACCCCGTAGAGCACCATGGATACAGAGAGGTTGAGCAGGGCGTAGAAGATCCCCCGGAATCTGGCCGTGGCCTTTCCCACGGCGTATCCAAAGGCGGCGCCGGCGGCGGCGGCTAAGGCGACGCCTGCCGCTACGTCGGATACGCCCAAGTGTTTATACAGCAGGCCCGCCGCGTAGGCGCCAGCTGCCACATACATGCCGTATCCGAAGTTCACCAAGCCGGCGTCCAACAGCTTCGTCACCCCCAAGACGGCTAGAGATACAGCGCCGAAGTAGACGACCTCGTATCTGAGGTAGGCGCCTGGGGCCAATATGTACGCCAGGCCGTATGCGGCTAGGAAGAGGAGGGCCTTATACCCGTCTCTCATGGCGCGTGAACAAGCCGCTTGGCTTCACCGCCAGCACCGCCAACACGGCTATGTAGATGCTGAAGAGCTCCAGCTCCGGTGCGTAGAACACAGACGCCGTTCTTATGAGGGATATAATCAGGGAGGCCACCAAGGCCCCCATCACGTTGCCCAGCCCAGCCATGGCCACAACGGCGAAGGCGTACACCAGCGCCACCCCCGCCAAGCCCGGCGTGAAGCTCTGCCACATGGAGGATACGGCGCCACCTAGCGCGGCTAGAGCTACGCCCAACACCACGCCGGTGCCGTGGACAAGCCCGCTCTTCACCCCCAAGGCCTCGGCCATCAGGGGATTGTCGCCCGCTGCCCTGAGGTACAAACCCCACGGGGTTTTATACAAGAGGAGGTACACAGCGGTGAGGGCGGCCGCGGCGGCGGTTGCGCCTAGTATGTAGGCCCAGGGGATGCCCGCTGCCCTCCCCAAGCTCTCGGCGAAGGCGTAGGCGTTGTATATGCCGACTCCGAAGACGGTGCGGTAGATCCCTTCGAAGATCCAGAATAGGGAGAAGGTGAAAAACAGCTGCGACGTCTCATCACGGGCGAGCCTAGATACGCCTATGTAGAAAGCGGCGCCCGCCAACGCCGCAACCCCAACGGCCGCGAAAACCGCGATGCCGAAGTTGCCTAAGGCGGCGAACGCCCAAGACGCTACATAGCCCCCCAGCACGAAGAAGGAGCCGTGGGACAGGTTGAGGGTTTTGGCGGAGCTGTAGATGAACTGAAGCCCGACGGATAGGAGCACGAGGTGTGTCCAGAAAGTCAACACGGCGAGGAAAAACTCGATCATTTAGCCTATCTGCTTATACCACTCCTCGCTAGGCCACGTTGGGGTTATCTCAGCCGGCGGCATATATCTGTAAGGCCTTAGGAGTCTGAAGTCGTATCCCTGGACCTCTGCCGTGGTCCCCACAACCACGCCCTTCGCGGCGTTGTGTACAGGCGTCATCATGATGTAGTCGCCTGGAGACGGGTAGGCCAGCCTTTCGAAGACCTTGGCCACCAGCCCCACGTCCGGCCAGTCTACGCCGTATACGGCGGCCGCCGCCTCGTACGCGTATTTCACGCCGAGGATGGCGTTTGCCATGTGGTACGCCGGGTAGGGAGGCCACGACCCGTAGCGTCTCCTATACTCGCCGGCTATCTCCCGGTTCAGGAGGTTGAGTCTTGGGTCCGGATACTCGAAGTAGTGGGGCGCCTGTACTATCTGGCCGGGCGGCATAGACCCCTTTAGATCCTGTAGCATGGACTCTCCCCGTGTAAAGGCTACGGTGGTCACCTTGAAGAGCCCCCTCGCCGACGCTTGTTGGACGAAGTTGGCGAGGTCGGGTCCCCAGAAGGATGTGTATACGAGGTCGGGCTTTAGATCCAGTATCTTGCCGATTTGAGCTGAGTAGTCGGTGGTGAAGAGGGGCGTCCACAGCTCGCTCAGGATCTGCACGTCGGGCTTTAGGCGCTTCAGCAGCGCCGTGAAATCCGCCCAGTTGTCGCGGCCGTAGGCGTAGTCCTGGTTAATCCCAACAACGGTCTTGAAATCCGGCTTCACCTCCAGCAGGTACTTCACAAGCGCCACGTTGTCTTGGGCGGTGGTCGTGGCGGTTCTAAAGGTGACCTTCTTCATGATGCCCTTATCCACCAGCTGCTTCGTGGCGCAGTCGAAAAACACAGTGAGGGCAGTCCCAAGTTGCTCCGCCACAGGCGCCACTGCGAGGCAGTCGGCGCTGGAGATGAGGCCCACATAGGCGTCGACGCCCTCCTGCTGAGTGAGTTGTCTGTACAAGGCCACCATCTGGTCAGGCCCCCCAGCCTCGTCTCTAACCACCAGCTCCACGGGGACCCCGTTTATGCCGCCTCCGGCGTTTATCCTATCGACTAAGAGCTTAGCCATGTTGACGGCTGGAACTCCGAAGACAGAGGCGGCTCCGGATTGATAAGCCACAACCGCAAGTTTAAACGTCTTTGGCCGCGCCTTTGTTGCCGTGGTGGTCGTGGCGGCCTTGATGGTCTCGGTGCCGCCCGGCTTCACCACCTCCACCGTGGCGGGCTGGAAAAACTTGCCGATTCCGTAGCCGGCGGCGAGACCAACTATGAAGCCGCCGCCTATCTTCAGCAGATCCCTCCTTAACATCTCCGACATGGGAAAGGCGGCCTGCGATGTCTAATAAGCCTATTTACCATGAGCTTCTGTGATAGTAAATTATAATGGAGGTGCGGGGGGTGGGATTTGAACCCACGCAGGCCTACGCCACAGGGACCTAAACCCTGCCCCTTTGACCTGGCTCGGGCACCCCCGCCTAGAGACGCAGTATGTTGGTGAATTAAAATTTTTCCGCTACAGTGGGTGTATGAGGTTTAGCACCAGTATAGCCGCTATGAGAGCCACAGAAATTACGACGGCCGACTTAGGGGTGAGCTTGATGCGTTCGAGCTCTCCCTCCTCGCTGAATTTTATAAGCCCAGCCGCCACGAAGGGGTTCAAGCCCTCGTACCTCCTCCTCCGCGCCACGGTAGCAACATACAACTGATTTAAAAAGCTTATCAGCCCATGCGAGTCTCTTCACGCCTCCGGCTATTGAGGCGACATCACAGTATGGCTTCTCTCTGCAGATTCTTTAAACATGCCGCCTATATTCCCCTGGCGCCCTCAACCACGCAGGCGGCAAGCCCCCTACGAAGCCGGTCTCCACAACCGGCCTCTCTGAGGGTTGGACCTCTCAGGGTGCCGGTATGGCCGAGCCCAGAGCCTGTACAGCGACTAAACGATTATACAGAGACGGATCGTAGGTCTGCGGCTTTATATATCTGTTGTTGCGGATGTTGTGTGGGCCGCGGCTTTGGCAGGCTTGCTCGGCGGCCTTCTTGGCCCTCTTATTGGGGTGGGCGGAGGCGTGATCGTTGTCCCTTTGTTGAACCTCTGGGGGGTGCCTTTTCAAGCGGCCGCTGCGGCGAGTATGTTCTCCATAGTGGTCTCATCGGCGACTGCAGTGTACAACTACAGGCGGGCGATTGACTTCAAGTCTTTGGCGGGCTACGCGGCTTTGTCCCTCGCGGCTGCTGCGGTAAGCGCCGCATTTTCTGTCAAATATTCAGGGCCGTGGGTTAAGCTGGCGTACGGCCTATATCTAGTGTCTGTGGGGAGTGTGCTTCTGAAAAACGTGGAACCGCGTAGAAATGCGCCTTGGCTCGGCCCTCCACTTGTGTTTATAGGGGGGTTCGCCTCTTCTCTTTTCGGAGTGGGTGGGGGGACGGTCTTTGTGCCAACCCTCATGTTGACCTCCGGCCTTGACGCAAAGAGGGCGGCCGCCATGAGCATGGGGATTATCTTCCCGACGGCGGTCTCCTCGGTTGCGACGTACGCCGCGCTGGGGGTTCTCGACGTCTCTCTGGCGGCCGCAACGGTGGCGGGTAGCTTCGTGGGATCCTACATATCAAGCCGCTATATCATGGGGAAGTTGAGGCGGGACGCGGTCAGGAGGCTCTTCGTCGGCTATGTATACGCTGTTGGGGTCTACTATCTATGGAGTTACCTTGCCCTGTTCCTGACCTAGGTTCACGATGGCGGTCTTCACCCACTTGAACCAGTCGGCGTAGGTTCGGTCTCTGCCGACTGTGAAGGGCTCATACACGACGTATGAGGTGTCGTTGCGGAATATGGCGACGTATATAGGCGGCGTCTGTGAAACCGGAGAGCCGCCGAGCGGTCTGTACTGTCCATATGTATTAGCCACCAGCGTCGCGAGGTCCAGCGCTTGATCCACACGTTGGTCGTATAAAGTGGAGGTCTCCACCCTCCCCCGTAGGTAGTCTTGGAGGGCTATCTTCCCGCTGTAGAGGAGGGAGAGGTAGCGCTTGGTGGCGTTGTCTGTGGCCCACGGGGCGAGGTAGACGGTGTAGCCGTCGGCGGCCTTGAGGAGCTCGTTTAACGTGGCTAGCAGCTCCTGGCGGTTCGTGGCGTTTAGTTGGTCGCGGTACCCCACAACGACGACGCCTTGGGAGCCCCTCTGGGCTAGAACGCCGATTTGAGCCGCTTTGCCCAGGATTTCCTGCCGCTTGGCTTGGTCCTCCCAGTAGGGCTTAAACAGGGGTTCTCTGCCATAGGCTCCCGTAGCCAAGGTGGCAAAGAGCAGACCCGCGGTGGCGGCGAAGGCTATCGCCATTATAAGCCAGTTGTTCATAGCGCGTCCGTAGGCCCCACTTTATAAATTTATAAAGCGGTTTGTATGAGGCGGCAACGTGGGCCTCTCATATTGGCTTAGGGGGAACGTCGGAGCTATGGTGGTGTCGTGGTTTCTGTTCGCGATCTCCGGCTCTCTGACTCAGCCATACATGTCGATGTACCTCCACATGCTTGGCGCTTCCGACATCGAGATAGGGCTGGTGAGATCCTTGGGGTCTCTGGCGGTGCTTCTCACAATACTCCCAGGGGGTGTTTTAACGGACGTGGTGGGGAGGAAGAGGTCTATCGTGGTGGGGACCTGGGGCATAGCGGCTGTGCAGTTCCTCTACGCGGTGGTGCAGGACTGGAGGCAGTTCGCCGTGGTGTATGTGGTGGACTGGGCTCTTCACTTCTACCAACCGGCGTTAACCGCCATACTGCTGGACTCCCTGCCGCCCCACAGGAGGGGCGGCGGCATGATGTTGACGGCAGTGCTCCCCCAGGTGCCGTGGCTTTTTCTGCCGCCGGTGGGGGGCTATCTGTTGGATCACATGGGGCTACTCGGCATGCGTCTCTCCTTCGTGCTGTCCGGCCTTGTATCGGTGACTGTGGCCGTGCTACGGATGAGGGCGTTGGAGGAGACGATAGAGGTACGTCCGTTGGACGGGAGACGGCTACTGCGCGAGGTCGTGAGGTCCTACGCCATCTGGAGGGGGGTCCGCCTCATGTCTCCCTTTATGGCGTACGTCGCCTTCCTTGGGTTTGTGACGTCGTTTGCTGGAACGGCTCTACAGACTTTCGGCGTGTTGTATGCCGTAAACGTGGTGGGCATCGACAACACGTCGTGGGGAGTGACGCAGAGCGCCGCGACTGCCGTTGGGATCTTGTTCGGCCTTGTCCTGATGTCTGTCATAGATAAAGCGCCTCGGGTCACCGCGCTGTTTTCGGGGCTTCTCCTCATGTCGGTGGGCTACCTCATGCTCGGGCTCTGGAAAAACATCGTATCGCTCGTTACAGCGGCGATAATCGTGGGGGTAGGCGGCGAGGTCGCCATGTCTATTAGAAGGGCGTTGGTAGGCGACTTAATCACGCCGGAAAACAGGGGGCGGGTTATGGGCTCCACGCTTGCGCTTGAATATATGGGGTCGATAGCCGGAGGCGTCTCTATTGCACACCTATACGCCGCCTCTCCCCACCTGGCCTTTCTGGCGTCTGGGATAGCCCTCGCGGCCGCGTCTCTACCGCTATTGCGGAGGCTGGCTAGCCCTTGACTATCAGAACGTCGATGGGAGACTCCTGGACTACCCTAGAAGATACGCTACCCATGAGAACCCGCCTTATGGTTGAAAGGCCTCTTGCGCCTAGCACGATCAAGCTGGCGTTTACCTCCCTGGCGAATTTCACGATCTCGTGGGCCGGATCTCCCTCGAGTATCTTCCCCTCGGCGTTGCCCCCCACCGTTTGGACGGCCTCCTTGACTAGCTGTTCAGCCTTCTCCCTAAGGCTTGCCAACACGGTTGGAGAAGAGAAGACGTCAGATAGGGAGAGGACAGCCGTATCGATGACGTGAACTATATATATCTTAGCGCCGAACTTTTCCGCCAGCTCCTTCGCCTTGCTGAGCGCCTTCTTTGCCTGCACGGAGCCGTCGTAGCCGACCACGATCTTATCCATGTTTATGCCGAAGTAGTTATTTAAAATATTTCTCTGGCGTGTTCAGCTAGCGTTTTCAACGCGGCGCGTTCGGCGAGGAGATCCCTTATGGAGATGACGCCATAAAGACGGCCTCCCCTTGTCACAACCACATGTCTTATCCCGTGTCTCTGCATGATCTCGGCCACCCTCCAAACCGGCTCCTCCGCTTCAACGGCGATGGCGGGGGCCGACATGACCTCCTCCACAGGCCTGCCCAGGTCTAGCCCTTGGGCCACGGCCCTAATTATGTCGCGTTCAGACACAACGCCGACCACCAACTCGGGATTGCGCCTATCAACGATAACTACGAGGCCGATCCGACGGCTCGACATAATCGACGCCACCTCCCTAATTGAGGCGTCGGGCGTAGAGGTCACCACCGGCCTTTTTGCAAAATCCCGGGCGAGCACTATAGACAAGGGGGTGGTCAATATAGATTTTTCCCGCGTCCCAACTACCGAAGAGGCAGTGCTCGGCAGGACTACGGCTACGTATGAAGGGGTGAGGGCGGTGGTAGCCCGGCCGGGATTCGAACCCGGGCCACGGGTTGTGGGTGCCGGCGGCACTGTCCAAAGCCCCGCATCCCAAGCCGGGTTGTCCTTTGGCCGCTAGACGACCGGGCTCGCCGTGTTTATACACCCACGTTTTAATCTTTTTCGCTGGAGATGGGCGGAAAAAGTTTATATTTCGAGTTGGGGGGTCTATATATGGAGAAGGCCATCTCTATAACCCTCAACACGCCGTATCTGGTGGAGCAAGTCTATAGGAGGATCGTGGGGGAGCTGAGGGCCAGGGGTTACGTCGTTGCCCCAAGGGTAGAGGGCAACAAGATCGTGATTCCATACACCGAGGAGACGCGTAGCGCCGTGTGGCATGTGGTGAAGAGCTTGCCGCCCGCTGTTTTTACGAGCATAGATTTAAAATAGGGGCCGGGAGACTACGTGCCGGTAGTTAGCAAGCCTTGTATATACGCTGGAACGTGCCCAGGCGACCTTGGAGACACGGAAGTTCTTTGGTTTGGAAGACAGCTCTGCGTCTCTAAGGCGTCGGGGATCATCAAGGTGTTCGGGGCCCTGGAGACCGCCCTAAGCTATATAAACGCCGCGGCGGTGCTATGTAGAAGGCAGAGGAAGTGCCTCATGAGAGCCTACTGGTCTCTCTTCTACCTTGGCTTTTACCTATCCACTGGCGCGGAGAAGTACTACACCAAAAGCGTCTCCATGTTGCAGAAGGCGGTTAGGTGCGTTTACCCCATGTTGTCCGACACGCCGCTGGGTTGGTTGATATGCCTAGATCGCTGTTGCGCCACCATCAACAACGCGAGAGTCTGGGTTAGGTGGGTAGAGCGGAGGCTCGCGGCGGTAGAGGAGGGGAGGGAGGCTATATTCGTCCTCAACCACCTAGGGAGCCTTTTGTTCGAGCTTATGAGGACCCGTCACCACGCCGTGAAAACAGCAAGCGGATACACCGTGGTGAAGCCCCAGAAGGCCCACCCACCGCCCGTTTGGCTAAACGAAGAAAACACGACCGCCTCCCCGTCCTAAGGGGGCTCTGTTGTAATACAACGCCCTCTCCTCCCGCCAGCGGGCGCCTCCTTTCGCAGCCGTTGGAGAGACCACAAGGCGTCTGAGGACTCCGGGGCTTGATGGGTGGCGGAAAAGTTTTAAGGTGTTGGTTGGTGTGTGGCGGGGCCGGTAGTCTAGCGGAAGGATGCCCGCCTTGCACGCGGGAGATCCCGGGTTCGAATCCCGGCCGGTCCACCACCCTGGACGTGCTTTTAAAGAGGGATTTCATACGTGTTTAAGCCTAGGGCGGACCCATGTATATTCCTCCACAGCTCCCCCGACGACTGGCTACTCCTGCTGGGGGAGAGGCTCAGCGGCGAGTTGGTGAGGAGGTTTAGGCATCTTGCGCGCGACGTGGACGACCTGGTGCAGTTGGTTGCCGATAACCCGGGGATATTGTGGGTGGGTCTACGTGGGCTCGAGGTGGGGGGGCCCTTCAGGAATGAGTGGACGCTGTTTGTCGAGGGAGGCTACGTAGCTCCTCACGCCAGAGCGAGGTGGCTCTACGTGGAGACTGGTGAGCGTCTTGACGTGAGGGTTCAGGTTTCGCCTTGTTTTCTCCTGTCGTCGCTTGATAAACCCGGCGTGAGGTACACCTGGCGGAACAGGGCTTCCACGATTTTCCGCTGGGTGTCGGAGGTGCCGCGTCTGCAGCCGCTTGAGGTCTTTAGACGCGCTTTTCCCGCAGAGCTTAGGGAGCTGGCCCATAGCAGGGGGTACGCATGGGTTGCGTGGACTAGGTGGAGAGATAGGAGAAATAGGCACCTGGCTGAGTGGCTGTATTGGCTAGACACGGGCAGGTTGGCGCATATAGACGCCCTATTGGGGAGGATGTGCACCTCGCCGTCTTGTACAAAAAACCCAAGCTCCGAAGGTTTGTACATCTCGGCGTTATGACGACGCTGACAGAGGTAAAGAGTTGGCTGGGGGAGGGGTGGGAGATGAGGTGGGGCCCCCCGCCCAGGGGGGTGAGCCTGCTTAAGGAGTTCCACATGGCGGATCCGGCGGAGGTGGAGCCCTTGTGCAGACGGGGAGAGGCGGTCGTTGTATATATCGTCGCCTCGGTGGAGGATCTAAACGTCATATACGGCAGGGTGAAGCCCAGAGTCACGAGCTGTCCAACCGCCACCTTTATCCGGAGGTTTAGGTGGGGAGAGGCGGCCGAGGCCGTCAAGACGCTTGTGGAGTTCGCGCTTAAGGTGGATAAGGTGCCTCTCTTTCAGATAAACCCAGAGGTGGTGCGATACGCGGGCCTCTGCGGCGAGTACCCGTTGCTATGTGAAGAGCCCGACGTCGTGGTTGAGGCCTTGAGGAGGCGGCTGGGGCGGAGGGGCAACCCCCAGGTTGTACAGCCGAGGGGGGGCGGGTGGGCGTTGGACGAGTTGGTGAAGGTGCTGAGGGAGAAGATCGAGCTAGACGCCGCCTTCGCAGAGGTGGTGAAAAAGGTGGCGGAGGACCCCGAAAGGCTCAGGATGTGCTATGCTTGACGGAGCCGCCTCGGAGTTGCTCAAGAAGGTGTCCGAGGCTTGTAGAGATGAGGCGTTCTACAGAGCCCACAGGGATATATGCATCGCGGCGCGCCTCGCCCTGCTTAACGTAAAAGGAGGCGGGGTCAAGCTGAGGCCCTCCCTCTTGAGGTTGGAGAGCCTATCCGACAAAAAGGCCGCCTCATACGTCTTGAGGGAAATTAGAAGGGAGGTCGGCCCTGTGACAGACGGCGAAAGTTTAAAGAGAGCGGCGGCAGCCTTGGTATACCGGAGGCTGGCGGAGAGGCTGTGAGACCCATAAAGCTGGTCCTGATCTCGTCGCTAGACGGGGGCGTTGGGAAGACCACGCTGGCGAGCGTGTTGGCTGTGGCCAAGGGCTACACGTTGTTGGTAGACATGGACTGGGAGAAGGCAGACCTATCGCAGTTGTTCAGAGCGCCAAGGAGGCCGGGTTGGCTGGCGCCCTTCTTAAAGGGCGGCGCGCCCTACGTCCACAGGATATCCCCCGTCCTCTACCTCATGCCGGGCTACGAAGCCTTCGAGCTGTACCAGCGGCTGGGGGAGGACGTGGTGAAGGACTTCGGCGAGGCGATGCTCGAGTGGATGAGCTACATGCCGAAGTTTGTCACAAAGCTGAGGATCCCGGTGGACACCGTGGTCGTAGACACCACGGCGGCTCTCAGGGCCGAGCTGCTGTCGAAGCTCCAGAGCGCCGGGGTGTACAACATATTCATGGCGGACCGCCGCCTCATTTCGAGGATCTCCGACATAAAGGCGGAGCAGTACCGCCGCTATATGGCCTACTCAGCGCTGGTGGTGGTCAACATGGTGGAAAAGGACGAGGTGAAGTTGGCTAGAAAGATCGCGCCTGTGGTGCTGAAGCGGGTTGCCATAAGCGAGTACTACGGCGAGTCCGTGGCCAGCTCCGTGCTACGGGATAGGGAAAACCGGAGGTCGGTTGAACACATCGTTACGCGGATAAAGCTCTCATGATCTACGCCCACGCCGACAAAAGCCTTAGATCTAGGTGTTGGCTGAGGAGGGAGGGGGTGATCGTCGACAGAGGGCTTAGGACAGACGTCTGCATAACCGAGGACCTCATGTACGTCGTAATCGATCCGGATCTCCCCGACGATTTACAGACGGCGCTTCTGCTCGTGATGCTTAGAGGCGCCGTGCCCCCCGACGAGAAGGAGTACCCAAAGGTGGTTAAATCTATAGCGGAGGGCCTCCGCGATAGGGCCATCTGGGCTTTGTACAGAGACTACAGAGAGGTGGTCCACTACCTCCTGGACCGGTGGTCAGGCGCGCGGGACTACATGGGATACGGCGCGTTGGAGGCCATGATGAAGGACCCCCTGCTGACCGAGATAGTTATTCCCCAAGCCACGGCGCCGGCCGCCAAATACACATACGTCCCCAAGAACCTACGGGAGCAGCTGGAGTACCTCAGGTTCCAGGTGGTGGAGCTGGGGAGGTACAGGCGAGTCGTCGCGGTGAGAAACGAGATCCGCCTCCCCACCAACATCACCATACCCGAGCCCCTGATGTATGTGGTAGTGAAGCAGCTTCTCCCCTCTCTCACCATGGACAAGCCCATGTTGACGCGGGAGGACCCGGTGCACAAGGCGAGGATAGCCGCAGATCTAATCGAGTACAACGTCAACATCAGGAAGACGTCCGCCTACCCCAAGCCCTCCAAGGCGTTGCTGAGGCCGTATCTCTCAAGGCCAAGGCTCGAGACGGAGCGGGTGTCCAGCGCCTACAGCCCAGAGGGGCTGGAGCTGTTGGCTCTGGCCTCTCTTGTCCTGGAGACTAAAGGGGGCGTGGTGTTCTCAGGCGGTATGGGCTCCGGAAAAACGACGCAGCTAAACCAGCTCCTCTACCTCACCCCGCCGTGGTTCCAGGTCGTTGTGGTGGAGAGGGGGGCTAGGGAGATCTGGGCCCCCCTAGATGGGCAACTCCTCCACATCTCCGTGCCGGGGGAGGAGAAGCTGTGGGCGGCGCTGGATCAAGCCCTGAGGTACGGCACGATGCACACCGTCGTCGCCCTAGCCGAGGCGAGAACGCCGGCGGAGCTCAGGACCCTGGTCAACTACAAGCTCACTGGACACGGCGCGTTGACGACGATGCACGCCGACACGGTTAAAGACGCCGTCTTGCGCATAGTGGAGGCCGAGGCTCCCCCCGAGGGTCTACACGGCATGTTGATAATCCAGCTATCTGCGATAGGCGGCACCCGATTTGTAAAAGAGGCGAAGGCGGTCGTCGTCGAGGGGGGTAGGGCGCAGGTGGCAGAGGTCTCGGCGCTTACGCCGGCTGTGTCTAGCTACGTAGAGGAGATGTACGGCGTTGACCTCAAGAAGGAGCTTGCGCTGAGGATGGAGGCCTTGGTAAAAGCGGCAGAGATGGAGGACCCCATATCGGCGAGGAAAACCATAGAGGAGTTGCTGTGGCTCAAGAGGCTTGACCTCAAGACGGCTGTGAAGGAGGAGGCGTCCCGCTTTGGATATGTATAACCTTTTTCCGGGTTGAAGACGCCCTTGGCGCATGGTGCTTAAGAGGAGGTCCCTCGAGGAGGCGCTGGAGATGCCGGCGGGGGACAACGGCGTTGAGACAAAGGCGGAGGGGTGGCAGGACTGCCTCGTCAAGGCCCTTGTGGAGATGCCTCCGGAGCTTTCGGAAAAGGTGCTGTCAGCCCTCCCAAAGGACGTGCTTATGAGCGCCCTCCAGAGCCGGGACGACCCCTACCTAAAGCTGGCGCTTCTCCTCCTGGCGAGGAGATGAGGGGACTTGAGAAGAAGGCAGTTAAGAGGGGTCTCACGGCGTCGACGGCCAGATGGCTTGAGGAGCTGGCGAAGGAGCTGGGCGTCGGAGAGCGGGAGATGCTGAAGGCGGTTATGAAGCTGGCGAAACACGGAATTTGGCTTGAGGAGGAGGACTGGCGCGTCGCCGCCCGCTCCCTAGATCTAACTAGGCACTTGGACATGGCGGTGGACTACGTGATCCGCCGCGTCTCTTCGGGCATCCCGCCGGCACAGGCCGTCGAGGAGCTACCGAAGGCCGTGGAAAAGGCCGGGAGGCTGTCCCACATCAGGGAGGTGGTTTCGAACCTCATCTAACCTTTTTCACGCCGGTGTAGGGCCTCCACATGCGTAGAGAGGATTTCTACATCGCGGCGGCCCCCATCTTCGCCACCTACCTAGGGGCTGTCTCGGGAGCAGAGGCGCTTAAGTACACCTCCTTCAACGCCGCTGAGCTAGACGAGGTCGAGGCGCGGAGGCTTTTCGTCTCATCCCTAATGCCTTCGCCGTCGGCGGCGTTTCTAGAGGAGAAGGAGGAGGCCGCCCGGCAGATGGGCTATGCCCTAGCCCAGGAAGAGGCCGGCGTAGATAGGTCCGTGCTGGTTTATTCATACCTAGAGGGCATGAGGGCGCTGGCTGTGGCCAAGGTGGAGGCGAGGGCGAGGCTCTACGAGTCGATAACCTCCTCCTTGGGCGCCGTCTTTCTACTGCCCCTGTTCCTGCTCTTTCTCTGGGCTGTTGGTGTTCTATCCGTGGAGCCCTTGCTCCTCCTGGCGTTGATATACGGCGTAACAGCGGCACTGGGTGCTGTGGCGGTGGCGGCGGCTCCTCACGACCTAGACCTCTGGAGGACCTACGAGTGGTCTCTGGTCCTGGGCGCCGGCGCCGCCGCGCTAGCGGCGTTTATAAGCCCGCCCGCGGCGTTTATCGCCTTTGGGGTAACCACCTGGCTTTGGCTAAGGGCTAGAGATAGGGCTTGGTGGTTCTCCATTAGGAGGGAGGTTCCGCCCATGTTGCGCTCGGTGGCGGCTATGTTGAAGGAGGGGGCTCCGCCGGACGTCATCTTAGGCCGCCTTGTGGGGAGCTACAAGACAGCCGCCAAGATAGCGTACGGGTACTTCGTCCCGTCGCGCTACTTCGTGTTGGCGAAGGCGATGTATAAGGCCATCGTCGAGGCCGGAGGCGCCGCCGCCTCAAAGGCCGTGGAGTACATACAAGCCCTCATCGACATAGAGTCGGCCTCGGTTAAGCGCGTCGCGAAGCTCTCCACCGCCTACTTCTCCCTGTTTATAGCGGCGGTTTTCGTCCTCGCCATGGCGACCTCCTCCGCTGTCAAGCAGCTTTCGGCCGTGGAGACCGGCTACAACCCCTTCTTCTCCCCGCCGCCCTACGACGAGATACGGCAGGTTTTGTCCACGGCCATGTCGCTGGTCGCAGCTGGGTACGTGGCGGTGGTCTTAAGCCCGCTGGGCCTCCACAGGTCCACCGCGTTGGGAGGGGCGGCGGGCTTGGCGCTACAACACGCCCTCCAGATACTCATCTAAACTTTTTCCCCAGCGCAAACGCCGTAGATCCATGAGGGCGAGAGGGCTTACAACGGTGGAGTCTCTGCTGATAGCAGCGGCGTTTATAATCGTGGGCGTAATAGGCGTTTTGACGTTCCAGGGCATTGGGAAATCCGCCGCGGAGTCGCTGAGGGCAAACGCCATAGTGACCGCTGACCGGGGCGGCTTCGACGTAACCATAGAGGTGCTTAACGGCAAAACCTCGGGGGTCTACATCAGATACGGCAAGTCGGGCTCACCAGGCGCCGACTTGGTCACTGGGCGGTGCATAGTTGCAAACTCCGGCGTCTTCACAGTCGACTCGGCCAACATACAGCCGCCCCTCGTGGCGGGCCAGTCCGCAACCTGTAGATTCGGAGGAGAGCTGGAGCCCGGCGCACAATACACCTACGTTGTCTACGCCGTAGACGCCACAAGCGGCAAGGCTGTCCAGATCGCTAAGGGCGTAGTCACAGTAGGAATCTCCTAAGGTTTTTCCCCCGCCGCGTCTCCCACCCTCATGCGTAAACTCCCCCTACTCCTACTGGCGGCGCTGGTCTGGGGGCAACTCGTCAGTTGGGTCCCTCCCCATGCCCAACTTGGACAGATCTACATCTACAACGCAACCCACTTCGTCCTGTATCTAGAGGGGAGGCCGATCTACCTAACCCAGGTGGGGCTCGTCTTCAACGGCTCTAAGGCGGAGGCCCAAGCCGCGGTGCAGTACCTCATGGCCCAATGTAGATACGTGGCTTTTGACGTCCACAACGCCACGAGTGGGGAATGGATGGGGGATATATACTGCACTAAAGACGGCACCTCTTGGCTCTGGCTTAGGTGGTTGCCTCTCCGGTTCGCAGCATATAGAGGCTACGTCGAGTTCGTAAGGGAGAACCTCACAGTGGCTACGCCGATCGGCGTCTACTCAGGCTACGTGCCGGCGGGGTGGTACCTCGACAGAGCGACTAAGGCCGTGGTGAGGTTGCCCAGCTCCACCGCCGCTATAGTGGAGGAGGTCGACAAGCTTCAAAAGACTGTGGAAAGCCTCAAGTCGGAGCTGGAAAAATACTCGGCTCAACGCCAGGAGTTGGCCAACGTGGCTGCGCAACTGAGGAGCCAGCTGGAGGCGCTGGAGATGCAGAAGGAGAGGCTGGCCGAGCTCCTAAGGCAGAAAGACGGCGAGCTTTCGGCGCTTTCCGCCAACCTGCGCGCCTGCCTCGCCGACAACGAGGCGCTGAGGAACAGATTGGAGGAGTTGGAGAGGCGCAACAGGGAGCTAGCCGCCAGGATTGTGAACACGTCCGCGGCCGCGCCCGCCGTCACGTCGGCGGAAGGCGGACAAGCGGGCGGTTGGCCCATCCACCTGGCGTTGATCGCCGCCGTCGCCGCCGTGGGCGCGGCCCTCCTCGTGTATAAGAGGCGCTCGGCGGAGTGACATGGAGGACCTCGTCGCCGCCTCGGCGTTTATAGTTGCGCTCTCCGCGTTGACCGTCTATACAGCCCTCGTTTTAAAGCCGTTTATGCCTGCGGCGGTTGTGGAAGCGCCTATCGCGCCGGCGCGCGACGCGCCTGTTAGGCACATATATGTATACAACTCGTCCTCAGGCCTTTACGCCGTTGAGTACGAGGGGGCCGGCGTGGAGGAGTTTAGGCGCTCGCTGGGAGTGCCTGGCGATCTCGTCGCCGTGTTTGAGGTCTACCCCGGGGGGTACAGATGTAGCCTCTACGGGAGCCGCGCAGTGAGGCTAGGCGCCGACCCGTACACCGGCTTGTGGTGCCCTCCGCCGTTTCGCCCCCACGTGGATCCGGACTGCGTGCCGGTGGCCATCGCGGCTAGAGGCCGCTGGTTGGTGGCACAGTACCGTTGCCCGTAGTATGTACCTCGCTAGAGATGTTCTGATCCTCGCCGGCTTGATGGCCTTAGCCGCGGCCGTGGTGGCCTCTCTCTTCCCGGCCAGGGAGGGGGTTTCCGACGTCCCAGCCTGCACGGACTGTCTGCTGAAGCTGAGGGGAGGCTACGCGGTGGTGCAGGAGGGGGATTCGGCGGTGCTCTACCTAGGCACGAGGGAGGTGGCTAGGCTTGGGTGGGCCTACTATAGGGGGAGGCCGCTGAGCGTAGGAGATAGAGTCGTCTGCGACCCCATGTATCTATATCTGGCCGCGGGGCTCGCCTACGTGAGTTGCGGAGAGGAGGTGGTAATAGGCAGAAGGCTTTGGTGATATGTGGTCTACGGCCTACGGCGTAATAGCCGCCGCGCTAGTCGCTTTTGCGTTGCTATACGCCGCGTCCCACACGCCGTATATCGCCGGGGTTAACACGGCCGATCAGCTCTACTTTGCCAAGGCCAGCATTGGCGCCAGAGGCTTCAACTATACGCAAGACGAGGAGGTCTTCCAGAAGGGGAGCAACGTCGCGAGGGCGCTCGTTGTGAACATCACCACCAGCTCTGGCCTATTCCCGGCGGCGTTGCCCCTTGGATACAAGGCGGAGGGCCGCGGAGGCCCCATCCTCTACCAGATCTACGTAAACCTCATCTTCTGCAAGAGGGCGCCGTTGCCGAGCGGCGGCTCCGCATACCTCTACGCGATCGAGCTGAGGCACTCGGTGGACGTTCTGCCTTGGATAGAGGTGGAGGCGCCGGTTGGCTTGGATCTAGGATTCTACCGCCAGCTGTGGCTTAAGCAGAAGCGGCCTCCTGTGCTCGGCGTGCCGCCCCCTCCCAACGCCACGTACGTGCTAGTCCCCAAGGCGCTTGTCTACAACGCGACGGGGGACGTGGCTACGCTGTACGTCGAAGCGCCGTCTCCCCTTATATATATCGTTGATTACCCGCTGAAGCTCCCCATAGCTTGTCCAACAGCCTTTGCCTAACCTTTTTCCCCGGAGCCTCGGAGATCTTCCATGCGCCTGCTCCTCTGGCTAATCCTGCCGGCGCTAGCACAAGCCGCCGTCTCCGTGACGTGTATAAAAACCTGGGACTTTCGCATAGACACGTCGACGTATGCCCACATCGCCTTCACCTTCACATCGCTGGCGCCTCTAGGCGTTGGGAGAGGCGTGGTCGCCTTCACCGCCCTCAGCCAGCCGACGGAGGTTTGGGGCGAGCGGTTTCTAAACGCATCAGAGGTGGCGGTGGCCTCTAGAGCCACCTCCAGCTTGTGGGATAGAGACTTGAAGTACGCCATCAAGCTGAGCTACTTCAGACCCGGCCTGTGGTCCGTGGCCCAGTACCTCTGTAGGGCGAGGTTCGACAACGGAGCGGAGGTGGAGGGCGTGTACTACAAAGTCGAGGAGGAGCCCCCGAGGCAGTTGGAGGAGGTCGCCTTCGTAGTCCCCCGATCAAGCTCCTCCTATAGGGAGACGAGGGAAATACGGCTGTCTCTACGCCCCGACCGCCTCTTCAGCTGGATGACCCCGCTGTGTGTAGACCTGCCGGATGCCTCCAGCTGGCCCAGCTGCCGGACGTACTACACGGGGGACAACCTGGTGTTGAGGGTCTCCACACCCGGCGTGTGGAGGGCTTTAGAGATCGCTGGGAAGAGACCAGGCGACGTGGTTGAGATAGGCGGCGTATATGCTAGGATCCCCGACCCGTGGCTATACGGCGACTGCGACATGCTGGGTTGTAGATCTACCCTGGCCACGGACGCAGGTGTAGCGCCGGCGGGCGCGGCACAGAACATTCCCTTTTCCTACAAGGTGGAGCTCGCGGCTGTCGCGGCGCCTCTGGCGTGGGGAAAAATCGAGCTTAGGCCTCCGAGGGAGGTACCTCTCTACGTCTCTAGAGTGGTGCAGATGAGGGGGCTGAGTTGCCAACCCCCCGACTGCTTCACCGTGGCTACGGCGGGCAACGCCACGTGGGCGGGGCGAAGTTGGGCGTGGAACTGGACTCTAGCCTCGGTGGCCGTGAAAAGCCCCTATCTCCTAACGCCGTACGTGGCGGTGAGGTGGCAACACGAGGCCAACTCCTCAGCGCTGTCGCGAGCTCTATCCGTCTACGCGCCGCTGGGCTCCGCCGCAACGTTCGACGCGGCGGTGGTCTGGCGTCTAGATGCTGGCGGGAGAGCCGTGTGGATAGACTCAACGCCGGGCACCTATCTCCGCGCCGTGGATGACGCGGGGAAGCTTGTTGATTACGAAAAAGCCGGGGCGCTGGGGAAGCTCAGCTACAGAGCGGTGCCCGCCTCAACGCAGCCGGGCATAAAGTGGGCAAGCTTCAACGCGGCCGTGGACCCAGCGCTGAGGGAGATAAAAACGGCTTGGTTCTCGCCGCCCAATCCCTGTCGACAGTGGCCCGAGGAGATCTTGAGTTGCGTATACTCTCAACACGTCTATTCAAAGGTGAACGGCACGTGGGTCGGCTACTCGAGAGTTGGCACATCTGCGAAGTGGCCGATCGCCAGATTGCCCCTGGTGGATTGGCTTATCCCCCAGCAGGGTGTATGTGGACGCGATGGATACAGAGACTTCATGGAGTTGACGGCGGGCGACCCCGTCCTGTACTTCTGGCACGTCTACAGGCTTAGGGCCTACGCCTTCAACCCCAACACGGGGGATTGGGATATACCAGAGGTCTGCGTCCGGCCGCCTCCACACCATGTGTCCATGCTCAGCGCCGTCTACGGCGCCTCCGCCTACCGCAACACCACCAGGGGTTTCGAAAGGCTTTATTTCCAAACAGCCGAGGGCGGGGCCTTCTACAACTACCTCTTCGAGGGCGTTGCGGGCAATGAATACCCCGCGGGCTGGACAGACGCCTTGCCCCTAGGCCTCCCCTCGATGGTGTCCAACTCAACAGGCCCGTGGCTCGTCTACCTGGCGCCAACGACTCTGTGTGACGCGCCGATTTGCACAGCCGTAGACGCCCGCATCTGGGGCCCCGCCCCCGGCCCCATCCCCGACGTGGCGTTGCCCAACGCGGGCTATACCTTCCTCGTGATCTACACAGGCAGCGAGATCAACGCCACCTTGAGGTTGTACGTGGAGATGGGCAAGGTCGCCGAGCCGGGCGGCTTGAGGTACCGAGACGTCGGGGGGACACCCCTGGCAGAGGTGAGAAAGACGTGGAGACCTCTCGACGGCGTTTACGTGGGGCCGGGCTGGTGGATCGGCTACACGCCTCTCGGGGCTTGTCATTCGATCCACATAGGCCAAAGGCCCGTGTACATCACGCCGGCTAACTGGACCGGGCCAATCGCGGTGACTCTTGAGGTGGAGGCAGAGGGGTCGTCTAAGCGCTACAGCTACGTCTTCTTCGTCACGCGAGACGTCTCCTACAAGATCGAGGCCAGCTCGGCAGCGCCTCAGACGTTGACATCCCTCCACTTAAACACGACTATCTATCTCACAGCGGGCGGGGTACCCTACTTCCACGGCTACTACGCCGTGGGGGAGGGGGGTAGGCTGGGGAGAAGCTTATGCGTCGTCGCGGCCTCGGAGTCGCGGTGGGGGGTTGAATACAGCTCCCAGCTGGCCGCCAGCGGGGATTTCTGGGGCGAAGTGCATCTCCTGGGCGGGTTGAGGATGGTTGACCGCTACGTGGAGCCGAAGGTGGAGTTGGTTGACCCAAGCCGCTCCCTCGTCAAGATCTCGGTGGACGCCCCCGCCGTCGGGTTCGCGTTCTACCTAATGAGAGGCGGCGCGTGGACTAAAGCAGGCGAGTGGCGTGGGAGATGCGTGGTGGTAAACGCCACCGCCACCTACCCGTGGGATCCGGTGTTGATACTCCCCATAGTTAGGGAAGAGGCCCAGGCGAGGCCTGGAGACGTCGTTGAGCTCTGGCGGCCGAAACCCATCCTATTGTACAAGACGTGGGCAGATCCATCCGGCTTCCCCAGGGGGAGGCCCAGCTCCCTCTCGGCCGTGAAGAGATGTTGACGGCGAGGTACCTCCTGGCGTTGGTGGCGGCTGTAGTAGCCACCGCGCTTGTGGCGACTTCTACGATCAACGCCGTTGCCTCCGCCGACTTCTCACTACGGGCGCTTGCCTCCTCCATAGCAAGCGGAAAGCCGGCGAAGGCGGAGACGCCCCTGTCTATTCGGGCCTACACTGTCTACTACGTCTACAGAGGAGGACGCTGGATCGTGGAAGGAGGCGGACCGGGCCTCCCCCTCTACGCGGTGGCCATTGGGCAGTGTCCGCCCATATGGGAAATGTTGAACAAGACGTTTACGGCGCGGAACAACACGGTATATCTCACGAGGTGCTCCATAATTTTCCCAACGGCGGAGGCGCGGGGGAACACCACGGTGTTTACCCACGTAGTTCCCATGTGCGACGTGGGCACAGACTTCAGACCTGAGACGGCGGAGGAGTCCTACATCTACGCCAACATGACCGTCAAAATAAGGGCAGTACTGGTCTGGTGTTAAGGTTTTTCTCCCGCGCGGCGCACCACAGCCATGCGTCTAGAGCTGGCCCTAATCCCCATGATCTTCGCCGTTGCCGTGTCAACGCTGGCGTTTATAAAGCCCATCCAGATATACAGAGTCGACCTTTCACCCCTCTTCATATACTGGCCCGAGGCACTGCGCTACGCCGAGATGGGCGATCCCACAGCCGTGTATAGAGTCACCGGCTTGGTCCGTTGCTCTGCGTCTGGGCCCATAGAGGCGCCTCCGGGCGTTGCATACAGGGCGTTAAACCTAAGCTGCCGCTTTAGCCCATGGTAGACGACGTCATCCACCTCGCGGCGGTAAACGCGCTCGCGATAGCCGCCCTCGCCGCGTTTATCGCCCAGCATGCCCCCAGCACGCCGGCGGTATGCCAGGCGGCCAAGATAGCGCTGGAAAACCCAGGGTCGGAGATCCACGTCTACGGCCGAGTCAATATCGCCTACGACGGCGAAGCGGTCCTCCTCTCCTGCGGCCTGACGCTTCCCCGAAGCCGCATCCTCTATATAAACAAGACCGAGGGCCTGCTGAAAATAGGCTCCACGGCCGATGGAAGACTCTACATAGGCTAGGACAGAAAGTCGGTTAGGGCTCTCCCCCTCGGCAAAAGGTCGAGGGGGTCTCTCCCAACTCTTTCCACATACCGCCTATACTCCTCGTCCATAGGCCTCAGCTGGATCCTCCTAACCGTCTCCCTAATCTGCCAGTTCCCCACGGAGACGTAGTAGCCCTCCCCTATCCACCTCACCACCGCGACGGAGCCCCTCCGGCCCATGGAAGCCAGCTTCTCCAAAAGGGCAACTCTAGCCGCCTCGAACCCCCCGTCCATGGCAGAGCGCGCCCCCCTCACGTCCTCCTTTACCAAGATCTCGGCCACCTCGCCCCCCGACTGCCAACGCTCAAGGTAGACAAACCTCAGCGGACCCGGCACCACGGCCACAAGATAGCGGTTGTCGAGGTATTCGCCGTAGCCGTATAAGATCCCCCCAACCTCCGGCAACGTCCTTACCCTGCCGGCGAGCCAGTTGCCAACGGCCACGTCCACCGCCGTAATCCCCCACCTCGACGGCACAAGCCGCCTCCTGTGCCTAGCGCCCAGTAGGCCGAGGGAGAAGGCCCTCTGGATTGTATAGATGTCGACACCCCTCGCGTAGAGCTCCACCGCCGCCTCAGAAGCAGATACGTCGTCCCAGATAAGCCTGTCGAGGGGAGGAGGCACCGATGGGTTCTCAACAACCCTAGCCCGCTCAAGGGGGGCCCTCGGCCCCATAGGCTTCTCAAACAGGTCAAACCGTATCTGCGGTAGCGGGGCCTTGGCGAACCTCATCTCCACGTCGACGGGCTTAGCGGAGATATACACGTAGGGCAACTCCCCCAGCTCCCAAGGCGACTTGGCCCTCTTCACGCCGAAGGCCATATAGCTCCTCCGACGCGCTATCTCCTCAAGCGGAAGCCCCCACATCGATGTCGGGTCGTCGTAGAACCTAGCCTCTTCTCCAAACACATCGGGCGGCTCCCCAAAATACACCGATACAGCTGGCCACCCCGCCTCCCCCACCACAGCCGCAGGAGGCGTGGAGCCAAACACCTCAAGCCCCCAGCTTCTACGCAAGGCTATCTTAAACGCAGCCACCCTATCCTCGATAGGACAGCGCCGAAGGCCGCATAAGAGCTTACGCCCGCCACACTTCACACAGATAGACACGGAAAAATACAAACAGAGGTTAATGTAGGTAGTAGCTAGCCTCCCTCAGAAACTGGGCCAGGTGGGGCGCCTTGGCCTCCAGCTTCTTCACGGCAGTCTCAACGTCGTCGTGGGGGTCTACCCCGTACCTCACAAACGAATACGCGTGGACCCCCAACACGTGGATCACCGCCACCACGAACACCACACACATCCACTTTAAAAAACCCTCCGTAGCGGCGAGGATGGGCAGGTGCCGGGCAGGGTTTTGCGCGCAGGCGCTTGCGCCTAGAGCATCCTCCTGATTAGGTCGTTTATCAAAGGTCCTCTGTATCCCAGATCTCCGCCCACGGAGAAGTGTAGCTTTAGGCTGTTTAAGCCTCCCCGCGGCGGGTGCAGTCTAAAGAAGGGCTTTAGGTATGGTATACACGGGGCCCTCTGGCCCTCCCTCGCGGGGACTTTCCTGCCGCAGGAGAGGCGGTCAATCTCGCCGGCTACAAAGGCCAGAGCCACCTCCTCGAAGGATCTCCACCCCCACCTCTGCAGATGCTCCAGCGTAAGAGGCCTATCGCCCACGAGCCGCCCCCTCCTCTTCAACACCTCGGCCAGGGTGTTGGCGTCTATCTCGCCCCAGGTGATCCAGTCGTTGGCCTTCTCTATCATGCCCAACACGTCGGGGGACCCCACCACGACGGTCATTGTGAACTTCCTCCTAAGGCGGAGGAGGTCGAGGGTTGCGGCGATGTCCCGGGGCGTGGTGGGTATACCCCTCAGCCGTATTACGGCGTATCTCGGGTATACGACCTTGGCTATCATACCCTGAAGTAGTAGGTGTTTCTCAGAGCGTTGTAGACCGCCATGGCGAAGTTAAGAGTCGACCTAGTATCCCCACGCGTCTTTGTCCAGACGTCCCTAACGCCAGCAAGCCTCAAGACAGCCTTCGCCACATCTCCAGCCACAAGACCCACGCCCTTCGGCGCTGGGATCAACGTCACCTCTACGCTCCCCGACTTCCCCCTCACCACGATAGGCACGCTGTGGGGCTCGTCACAGGAACACTTCCAGGAGCCGCAGCCGCGTCTAACCGGGGTCAAGTTGAGCTTCGCCTCCCTAGTGGCCTTCTCGATAGCCTGCCTCACCTGCCTAGCCTTGCCGATCCCAACACCAACATAGCCATCTTCGTTTCCAACAACCACCACGGCTTGGAACTGGTTGCGCTCACCGGCATGCGTCTGGCGTTGCACCAAGTTCACATTCAAGAGCTCCTGCTTCAGCCCAGGCACCAACACGTCCACTATCTCAGGCTCCTTGATGATGTAGTTATTGGCAAAGACCTCGTCTATAGTCCTTATCTTCCCCTCCTTCACCAGACGCCCAAGCTCTGTCCTTGGCTCCCAAATACTTAAATCGACGACGCTCACGAACCAGCCAGACACCACCCCTTTTTATATTTATCCGGCCTCCCTATACGACATCGACGCCGGCGGAGGCGCCGACAGCGGCCGCCCAGGCTCCCCGCATACATACCCGAACTCGTAGAGACGCCGGGGGCGCCCACCGGGGCGCGGCCGCCCTAGCGTTGTAGTTCGGCGTAAACCCTATCCAAAATGGCGTACCTCAGCTCGTCCTCCTGACGCGGGTCCCTCAACAGCCCCCGCACAGCCAGCAACACCCCCCTTATCCCGATCCTCTCGACGTCGACGCTAAGCTTGTCGAGGCCGAAATCCCGCGCCGTCTCTGAAACCACCTCGCGTATCCTCCTAAGGTCGCGGCCGTGCGGGATGAAAAGCCTAATTCTCACCTCGTGGCCCTCGGGCGACCTCACCCGCCTAAAGGGGCTCTGGAGAAGCACAGTGTACGGGATGTAGATGTACTCCCGGCGCGGGTCCTTCAGCACTATATACGCGTCCTCAAGCGCCGTCACGTAGCCCCTCATGTCGCCAAGCTCTATGTAGTCGCCCACGTGTAGATCCACAACTCTAGCCACAAACAGCCCAGTCAGAAACTGCTCCAGTATCCTCCTCGTGCCGAGAGCCAACACCCCCATGGCGATCACGAAAACAGCAAAGACGAGATAGAATAGGAAGTGGAGTTGCGCCACCGGGGACACAATAGCTAGAAAAAGCGAAAAGGAGAACAGAGACGCCAAAACCTCCACGAGGTATAGCTACTCCCTAGAGAGTAGCCTGGAAAAGATCCTCTTTACAAAGAAGAGAAGCACCAGAAAGGAGGTCGCAGCCGCTAAGGAGGCCGAAATAAGGCTCACAAGAGCGAGATCCATAGGGGGTAAAGAGCCGGTAAAATAAAATTTTAGTAGTTAACCTTCCCAAATACCTTCTTCAAAATCTCGTAGAACTCGGCCTGCTCGTCGTGTTTGTATAAAGCGCTGTATATAGCGTCAAGCCTCTCCCTCAAGACCTTGAGCTCCACAGACGCCACCTGTACCCTGGTCTGCAACACGGCGTCGGGGTTTACAGAGATGCTGTCTATGCCAGCTCTCACCAGGAACTCCACGAGCTGCGGATAGACGGAGGGGCCCTGGCCGCATATCGAGACTGTGCGGCCCATCTTGTGGGCCCTCCTGATGAGCTCGTATATAGCCCTCAGCACTGGCGCCTCCCGCTCGTCGAAGTACTTCGGGTTGATGCGCACCAAGATGTCGTTGTCTCTATCTACGCCGAGCACGAGCTGAGTTAGATCGTTAGACCCTATGGAGAAGCCGTCGAAGTACTGGGAGAACTCCTCTACCATGAAGGCGATAGACGGCACCTCCGCCATAGCCCACACCTTGAAGTCGCGGTCGCCGACGAGGCCCTCCTCCTCGAGGAGCTTGGCGAACCTCTCAGCCTCCCACACCGTTCTCACAAAGGGCGCCATAACCCAGACGTTGGTGAGGCCCATCTCCTCCCTCGCCTTCTTTATGGCCTTCAGCTCCAGCCTAAACGCCTTCTCATACTGCGGCGAGATGTAGCGCGATACGCCGCGCCAGCCCAACATCGGGTTGCGCTCCTCGGGCTCGAACTTCTCGCCCCCCTCCAACCCCCTGTACTCGTTAGACTTGAAGTCGCTGAACCTCACCACGACGGGCCTTGGATATATGGCCGAGGCCACCTTAGCGATGCCCTCCGCCATCTTCGAGACGAACTTGTCCTCCTTCCCGATGGAGAGGAGGTACAGCGGGTGTTGCCCCACCCAGCTGGAGATGACGAACTCAATCCTCATGAGGCCAATTCCGTCGAAGGGCAAGTCCTTGTACTCGTCTATCTTGTCCGGCTCGCCTAGGTTCATATAGACCTTGGTCCCGGTGGGGATGGAGCGGTATATGTGGAGGATTATCTCCTTAGGCGCCACCGCCGCCCCCTCTGCAGGCTTCCTCTCCTCAGCCTTCTCAGCCGCCGCCCCCGCGAGCACCACGCCTCTGCTCCCGTCTACCGTGTAGATCTCGCCGTCTTTCAACACCGAGGTGGCGTTTCCAGTGCCCACCACCGCCGGTATGCCCAGCTCTCTGCTCACGATAGCGGCGTGCGACGTCCGACCGCCCTCGTCCGTCACGATGGCGGCCGCCAGACGCATGTAAGGCACCCAGTCGGGGTCCGTCATCTTCGTGACCAAGATGTCGCCCTTCTTCAGCTTCTTCTTAGCGTCGTCAAGGGTGAGACACACCTTGGCGGCTCCCACGGCAACGCCCGGGCTGGCGGCGATACCCCTCACAACCACAGCGCCGGCCGGCGCCCCCTCCTCCTTCTTAACCTCGGCTTGTTTCCTCGACCACACGGTCTCAGGCCTAGCCTGCAGTATGAAGAGGTTTTGTGGAAACGCCATGTCTGCATCTACGGCGAACTCGATATCCACGGGGTGGCCGTAGTGTTGCTCCAGCTTGACGGCCATCTTCGCCAGCTCAACCACCTCGCTGTCTTCGAGAGCCGGTGCCTGGGCCTTGTCTAGAGGAAGCTCCACCTCCTTGGTGAGACCGCCGTCGTCTCTCACGACGGCTACCTTCTTAGTCGATATCCTCTTCTCGACGATCTTCATCGTGGCCTTATCGACGACGTACTCATCGGGGGTTACGATGCCTCTTACTACCCCCTCGCCTAGGCCCCAGCTCGCCTCGATCACCACCTTCGACCTATCGCCGTTGGTGGGGTCGAGGGTGAACATAACGCCGGCGGATCTGGCGTTGACGAGCTTCTGCACGACGACGGCCATGAGGCTCTTCTCGTGGGGGATGCCCATCTTTTCGCGGTAGTACAAGGCGCGCGCCGTGTAGAGGGAGCTCCAGACCTTTTTGACGTACGTCACCACGTTTTCAACCCCCCGCACGTTGAGGTAGGTGTCCTGCTGGCCCGCGAAGGAGGCCTCGGGGATGTCCTCAGCCGTGGCTGAGCTTCTCACGGCGACAGCGACGTTCTTCACCCCGGTGATTTCACACAGCCTCGCGTACGCCTCGGCTATCTCCTTCTCCAAGTCGGCGGGGAGCGGGGAGCTCTCCACCATCTTGCGGATCTCGGCGCTCGCCTTCTCGTACTCCTCAGGCTCGCCCTTAGTGATAAACTCGGAGAGCACCCCCTTGATCCTTTCCCTAAGCCCCGTGGCCTCTAGGAAGTAGCGAAAAGCCTCCGAGGTTACTACGAAGCCCGGGGGTACCTGGGCTATGCGCGCCACCTCGCCGAGGTTAGCGCCTTTGCCCCCCACCAACACGATGTCGTTTTTCCCAACCTCGCTAATCCACTTAATAAACCGCATACGGCTGAGTATACCCGGTTATATAAGTATAACTCGCTATATAGGGAAAACTATTATTATTATAGATAAGTACATTTATGAGCCCGAGGGGTATACATCCGGCGGATTCCGCCGACTAGTTTAAACAATTTTAAGTCGTATCTTTGGCAAACTTGCATATTTTCGATATATAGAGCGGAACACGGCCCTAGACCTAGGAGGTCTCACCGAGGTCACAACCCTAGCCAGCCTTCTACCGCAGTATAGACATCTGCGGAGCGCCCCGCTGTACATTAGGTAGTCAACGCCGCAGTGTACACATCTTCCAACCTCGGGGAGAACCTCGGTAGCCCCCACTTCCACCTCCACCCACCCGCCCCTAAGAACCACCCCGTCGACGTAGGGGGCGAACACCCCCACTTGCCCTAAGTCGACGGCCACAAGCACGTCGAAGGGCCTACGGGCCTCCTCGGCCGTCCTCCGAACGGCGTTCACCACCTCCGCGACGTCGCGGCCCTCGAAAAGCACGAACTTAGCCCCCTCGCGGTACCTCCCCACCTCGTAGTCCAGCTCCTCCAACACGCCGTCGGCCCCGCCGGCGAAAGCGGCGTCTACGCCGTCCTCCCCCAGCTCTCTGCTCACAAAAACCCTGGCGCCGGCCTGCTTAGCTAACCTGACGGAGGTGGCGATGGACATGAGCCGCGCCACGGAGGGGTCGCAGTCGCCGAAGGGCTCCCCCAGGGCTATCGGCGTTCCGTCGATGGGAGATTTGGAACAGAGCCAGGAGCCGGCGAAAACAGCCACGGGAGGACCCCCGACGTAGGCCAGAGGCATGGCTTTTTAAAAAACAGAGAATAAATAAATCGTGATCCTCCTGGCGAGGCTGTACGAGGGTCCGAACAACGGCATGGCGTACGCCGTCGCTCCGGTGGAGGATAGGTACCGGGTGTTGCCCACGCGCGACCCCCTAGCCGACGCAGCGGCGCTGTCTCAAAAAGGGGAGAGGGTCCTGGTTTTGTACAGCCTCTCCACGCCGGTGTTTATAGAACAGTGGCGCGAGATCGCGGAGGTGGCTTCTAGATATCCCGTCGTGGCGGGCGGACCCCACGCGGTGGGCGACCCGCTGACGCTGTTGAAGCTGGGGGTGAAGTACGTAGTTGTCGGCGACGGGGAAGCCGCCCTCCCCGCCATCGTCGAGAGAGAAGCCGAGGGGGGAGAGGAGCCGCCCCCAAACACGATAACCGCCGTGGATGGGAGGCCGAGGGCCGGCCGCAGGGTATATGTGGAGCTTGTCCATAGGACATACAGCAGATCGCTGGAGGTCTATCCACCCATCGAAATAATGAGGTCCTGCGTCTACAGATGCGCCTTCTGCCAGACGTGGGCCCAAGGCCGCGTCCGCTTCAGGCCGCTGGAGAACGTCGTGGAGCTGGCCAAGGCCTACGTAGCCGCCGGCCACCGGGCCATCAGATTTATAGCGCCGGTGGGCTTCCTCTACGGCTCGCCAGACGGCAGAACCCCAAGCCCAGACGCGCTGGCGGCCTTACTTAAGGCCGTCAGAGAGGTGGGAGGGGTCCCCCACCTCGGCACGTTCCCCTCAGAGACGCGGCCGGAGACCGTAACCCGGGACGTCCTCAAGGCGGTGAAGCCCTACGTGGCAAACCGCCGCATCTCCTTCGGCCTCCAGACCGCCTCAGACAAGCTCCTCAAACTGACCAAGAGGGATCACGACGTAGCCGCCGTGGAGGAGGCCGTCAAGACGGCGGTGTCCATGGGGTTCAAGCCGGTGGTCGACGTAATAGGGGGTCTGCCGGGCGAGGAGGAAGACGACGTCGTGAAGACCGTGAGAGAGATGGAGAAGCTGGTGGCCATGGGCGCCAACATCCGCATGCACTACTACATACCGCTTCCCGGCACCCCGCTGTGGGGCCGCCGCCCCGCGCCGCCCCACCCCCTCTACGAACAATTCATAAAGAGGCATAGGAGGAAGGTGGAGGGCTACTGGAGGGAGCAGATCGAGCTCAGCAGAAGGATAGTGGAGACCTACAGAGAACTCGACGTCTACCTACGCGCGCGCACTACGCCGAGCTCCACCGCCAGCTGAAGATACCACAGGGCGATCCTCCGCGCCAGAAGCCACACGGCGGTTTCGGCCGGCGCCCCCACGACCTCAGCCGCCACCTCCGCAACTATCTTGCCCGCTATCTCGCCCGCCAGCGCCTCCACGGCGTCCTCGGCGGAGCGGCCGGCGAGCTCCCTAACGCGGTCGAGTCTAGACGACGTTGGGAAGACCTCGTCGACCCACCGGCCCAGCCCCCTCTCCTCCAGACGTCTAAAGTACTCGAGGACAAGCTCGTCAATACTGCTGGTACTGATATCCATACTGCTCGTAGTACCTCCTGAGGGCCTCCTCCCGCCTCCTCTCCCTAAGCTCGGCGAGGCCCGTGTCTATCAGCTTCCCCCCAATAAGGCCTATGGCCAGCAGAAGGACCCCCCTCAACACGCCGACCCCCACGTGGTAGGGGTCGGGCACCCCCGAGATCTTGACCTGGCCTATAAGGGGCGCGGTGACGTTTAGGGCGGTCTTAGGCACAGCAGAGAAGTAGAGGTATAGGGCGTTCGCCAGCGCGAAGGCCACCAAGGCGGCGCCGGCGCCTATCAACGCCAGAGCCAGCTTCATCGCCCCGCCCCGGGGAGAGCTATATATACGTTGTGACCGGGCAGAGGTCGCGGAACCAGGGCACGTCCACGCTGTCTAGCCTCCACCTCTGCCTCACGAAGCTGCCCTCCGGCGTGGTGTATACGCCGCGTCTATAGGCGTAGTAGCCGGTGAGGGCTATCATGGCCCCGTTGTCGCCCGCATATTCGTCGGGGACAACCTTCACAACGGCGCCGTGCTCCTCGCCCACGGCCCGCAGGATCTCCTTCAGCCGCCTGCTCCTCGCGACGCCCCCCGCCACCACCACCTCCCTCTTCCTCGTATAGGCCAGCGCCCTCTCCACCACCTCCGCAAGCATGTAGTAGGCGGTTTCCACAAGCGATCTGCAGACCACGGGGAGGGGGACCCCCCTCTTCACGAGCTGAAGCGCGTGGGTGGCGAGCCCCGCATAGGAGAGGTCCTGCCCAACTATCGGCATGGGGAAGGGCACCACCGTCTCCGCGGACTCGGCGCATTTCTCCACCGCCGGCACCCCCGGGAAGCCCAGCCCCACCTCCCTCGCAAACATGTCAATGGCGTTTCCGATAGCCACGTCGAGGGTTTCGCCGAAAACCCTATAGCGCCCATCGGAGTACCCCGCCACCACCGTGTGGCCGCCGGAGATCAGAACCACCAGCGGGTCGCACGCGCCGGTGGCGTAGCGGGCCACCTCGATGTGCGCCACGCCGTGGTGCACGGGCACAACCGGCACGCCCAGCCTAATGGCCAAGGCCCTCGCCAGTACGGCCCCCACCCTGAGGGCGGGGCCTAGACCTGGGCCGGCGGCGTAGGCCACCGCGCCGATGTCCGACAGCCCCACCCCCAGCTGGCCCAGGAGCTGGCGGAGTATGGAGGGGGCCACCCTGGCGTGGTGCTCAGCCGCCTCGCGGGGGTGTATCCCCCCGCCCCCCGGCGGGATGTAGGTCTTCCCCAGTTGGCCGAGCACCACGCCGTCTTTAACGACCCCTATGCTGAAGGTGTGGGCGGTCGACTCAACGCCGAGGACCAGCACTACCTCTGGAACTGGGTAAAGCCGCACTTACCGCAGTGCCACCTCGGCACTGGCTCCCTGTGGAAGGCCATGACGGAGCCGCACTTCGGGCAGAGCTTGTTCTTAAACCTAAAGACGCCCTTCTGCATATCGATCTCGTACCAAGCCGCGGCGCGGGGGAGCTTCTTCTGTGCAGGCGCCTTCTTAGACATAGCTACTTCTTCCTCTTCCTCCTCTTCTCCCTCCTGGCGCTCCTCCTCTTCTTGGCCTCCTCGACGAGCTTCTTGCCCTCCTCTCCGAGGTTTCTGGCAAGTACGTAGAGCGGCTCCACAGCACGCGCCAGCTTGGAGTCGCTGTATACGTGCACCTCTGCGATAGACCTCCCAACTCCAAACTCGGTCTTGATCTTCCTCACTAAGACGTTGACGACGTCGACCCCAAGCTGTTGCGCCACCCACTCCCTAACGCTCTGTCTCGTGGGTGTAGAGGCTTCCCTGTGGAGGGCCTCCACCACCAACTCCCTCCTGCCGAGGAGCTTGTTCTCACGCACTGAAACTATGTTGAATGCCGGCGCAGACACGGGATGGAAAAGGGCCGTGTTAATAAACTTTACCGCCCCCACCGCCTACCAGACGTCAGCAGGCGGCGGCCGCCCGCGGAGAAGGTCAACGTCTAGAGGTTTTTCTCTGGAGGAAGTCTATTATGCCGACTACGAGGGTGGCGGCGACGATGGCGGCCGCCTTCTCGATCTGGAACTCCTTGTTGACGGGAGCTAGGTAGACGAAGAGCTCTCTAGCCAGGGCTACCAAGGCCACGTCGATGATCTTATACACCACGATCTTCTTACGCTCTATGTACGTCACGAAGGTGTCGATGAGCTCCACAAATACGACGGCTAGGAATATGTCGGAGAGCGCGATGTAGATGGCCTGCGCCAGCTTATCTGTGCTGTACGAGAGGGCGAACAGCTCGTAGATCCTCAAGACAGATAGGTATAGAGAAACGGCGAGTAGAACAGCCGTGAGGATCAGGATCATGAAGTAGACCAGGTATTCGCCTTGGCGCAACCCCCTCACAAGGTCCATAGCCTCTTATATATCTGCGGTATTTAAGCTGTGAGACGCGTCGCGTATAGGAAAAACGCTATCAAGGTCGCCCTCCTCTACCCCTCCACCTACGCGGTGGCCATGTCCTCCGCGGTCTTCCACATGCTCTACTTCAAGCTTCAAGACGAGGGGTTCTACGTCGAGCGGTTCACGGCGGATCGAGGCCCCAGGGGCGTAGAAGACGGCACCCCCCTCTCCCACTTCGACTACGTCGTAGCCACGGTACATTACGAGCTTGACTACGTCAACCTGGTGAAGATGCTGAGGGAGGCCGGCCTCTCGCCCAGGTCGGCCGGGAGGGAAAAGCCGCGGCTGGTGGTCGGCGGGCCCCCCGTCTCCGCCAACCCGGAGCCGCTGGCCGAATTCGCCGACGCCGTTGCCGTGGGGGAGCTGGAGCCCCTTTGGGGAGCCCTCGTGCGATACATAGCCACGGGGGAGGAGGCCGAGGGGCTTTACTACCCGGCGCGCGGCCCCCACAGGGTTAAGATCGCCCACGCCGCAGACGCGGCCTACGACTACAGGCGTATACCCGAGCCCGAGGCGGCCTTCAGCCTCTCGGTGGAGCTGGCGAGGGGCTGCCCCTACAGTTGCCTCTTCTGCATGGAGAGCTACATAACTAAGCCGTATAGGCCGAGGGACTGGCAGGCGGCGCTCCGGGATGCGGAGGAGCTCTACGGGAAATACGGCATAAGGCCCTCCCTAGTCGCCCTCACCGCAAACGCCCACCCCCACTTCAAAGATCTCCTGAGGGAGGCCCTGGGCAGAGGCGTGCCCCTATCTCTGCCCTCGCTTAGGGCGGAGCTCCTCGACGGCGAAACGCTGGAGCTGATCGCGGCCCTTGGGCAGAGGACCTTAACCATAGCCCCGGAATCCAGCGAAAGGCTTAGGAAGGCCCTGGGCAAAGACATCTCTGACAGAGACGTGTTGAGGGTGGCGGAGCAGGCGGCGTCTCTAGGCCTAAAGATCAAGATGTATCTGATGGTGGGACTCCCCTGCGAAAGAGACGACGACCTAGAGGAGGTCGCGGAGCTTGCGGCCGAGGCGAAGAGGAGGGGCGCCCGCCTAGCGCTAAGCGTCAACCCCTTCATCCCCAAGCCCCAGACCCCGCTTCAATACAGCGCCATGGAGAAGCCCAGGAGGCTCAGGGAGAAGATAGCCCTCCTCAGGAGGGCCCCCCACGACGAGTTCACCTACTACGAGCCGGAGCTAGGCGCGGTACAGGCGGCGCTCGCCCTAGGCGGGAGGGAGGTCGCTGGGCATATAGAGGAGGCCGCGGGGGCCCCCTCCCCCGTGGGCTACCTAAAGCGGCTCCTAAGGGAGGGCGCCTTCGGCTACGTCTTCGCCCCGAGGGACGACCCGCTCCCCTGGGGCCATGTAGAGGGCCACCACCCACACGGCGAGCTGAAGAGGCGGTACCTCCGCTACCTAGAGGCGGCCTGCGGCTAGCGTAAGCCAGACCAGGTTGTTGACGGCGTGTAGACCCGCCGAGGCCGCGTAGCCCCCGCCGCGGTACATCAACGCCAAGGCGAGGCCGTAGAGAGACGCCAGGAGGGGGTTGGCGGGGTGCAACGCCCCGAAGACCGCCACTGCGAATATCCAGGAAGCGGGCGGGGGGAGGAGGGCGAAGGCCGCTGCCCTGAAGACCAGCTCCTCTGCGAAGGGGGTCAAAACAGCGGCGTCCCACCACGTCGGGACATACGCCGGAGGACCCACGGTGACATAATCCAGGGCGAAGGCGGCGGCGTAGACGGCGAGGGAGGCCGCGATGTGGGTGGGCGAAAACCTAACCCACGCCACACGCCTCCGCAGGAGGGGGGCCGCCGCCAACACGGCCAGCTCCCCATATGGCCTCGGCACCAGCGCCAGCGCCGTCAACATGGCGGCGAGCGCCGCCGCGCCGGCAACGCCGAGGTCAGCCTTATATGCCACGTAGGTTGGGGAGACATGGTCTATATATTTGAAGAGGGCGGGGCCACGGTCGTCCAGCTCCCCCTTGTGAAGGTGGAGGAGGGGGAGGTCAAGGAGGAGCAGATAGAGCTCGTCGTGGATCGGGAGGGGAGGGTGGCGAAGGGGCCCTACGCAACTGTCCAGGAGGCCTTCCAGAGGGCGCTCGAGAGCCTCTCTGCGGCTCTCCACCAGACGGAGAGCTTCCTCGACCAGCTGGAGTACAGGCTTGAGATGGAGGAGGCGGTGCGGCCGGGCGAGATATACACGGCGTCTTACCTAGCGCACCACCTCTACTACGTCGCGTCGCAGCTGTACAACTTCGGCAGAGAGCTGGGCAGGAGGGGGCTGGTGGGCCACAGGGCGCAGAACTACTCGAGGGCGCTCTACCGGAAGGCGCTCGTCTTGAGGAGATACGCGAGAGATCTGCGTCTCCTCTACGCCACGATGGTACAGGTGTCGCTGAACGCGTCGATGAAGAAGCTCACATGGCTGGGCACTGTGGCGCTTCCGGCGCTCCTCATAACCAGCATATACGGCATGAACCTCAAGTGGCTCCCCCTGGCGGACAGCCCCCCGGCGGTCTTCGCCATATTGGCCGCATCCACCCTGGCCTTCGCCTACCTACTGAATAAAATTTAAAAAGGTGGTGCCCTGAGGCAGACGTGCTAGTTCTGCCAAATATCGACTTCCTCGTCGACCCCGCCGAGGCTGTGGAGGCCATAAGAAGGGCCTACTTCGCAGAGGCCAAGTTTCTGCCGAGGCAGGCCTTGACAGTAGGCGAGACTTGGTTCGCCCCCATGGTGGGGCACATCGCGGGCCAGGGAATCACGGTGAAGCTCGTGGGGATATACCCCAAGGCGAGGCCCACCGTCAAGGCCGTGGTCATGGTCTTCGACCCGGAGACCGGCACGCCCCAGGCGTTGATAAACGGGACCCAGCTGACGGCTTGGCGCACGGCGGCGGCAAGCGCCGTGGCGGCCCAGGCCCTAGGCGCCAGGCCCGCGGAGGTGGGGGTCGTGGGAGCCGGCGTCCAGGGGGAGTACCACATTAGGGTGTTCAAGGCCCTGTACCCCCACGCGCGGTTCAAGATATACGACGTGTCGGAGGAAAGGGCCAGGGAGGTGGCGGCGAAGTGGGGAGGAGAGGCGGCGAGCTTGCCGGCCGCGCTGAGGAGCGACCTGGTGATAGCGGCCACCACATCCAAAACGCCGGTTGTGGCCGGGAGGGAGCTCAGGGAGGGGGCGGCGGTTATCTCCATAGGGGCGCCCCGGCCCGTGAGGGAGCTAGACGACGAGGTCAAGAGGAGGGCCGGCTGCATGCTTGTGGACAATCCGCACGCGGCTGAGGAGACCGACGACGTGGGCGGTAGCTGGGTGTATATAGGGGATTTCCTAAGGGGGAGGGAGTGCAGATTCGGCGAGATAAAGGTCTACAAATCGGTGGGCAACCCGCTCTTCGACGCCGCCATGGCCAACTACTTGCTGGAGAAGGCCAAGAGGGCGGGGGCGGGGGTGGAGGTGCGGTGGGACTGACGCTCCTCTGGGACAGGGGGACTATACTCCTGGAGGGCCAGCTCCCCGAGGAGCTCAGAAGGCTATCTTTCGTAAAACTGGACCCCAGGGTGGGCAGATACAGAGCTCTCGCCATATACTACCAGAGGATTCTAGCCGCCGCAAAGGCGGCGGGGGCGGAGGTGGAGGACAGGGTCTGGGCCCCCCAGTGCAGAGAGGTTAGGCCAGCCGCCGAGGTCAAGCTCAGGAGCTACCAGAGGGAGGCCCTCGCGGCTTGGATGAGGACAAAACGGGGCGTTGTGGTCATGCCCACGGGCGCCGGCAAAACACACGTGGCGATTGCGGCAATAGCAGAGCTTGGGGAGCCCGCGCTGGTGGTGGTGCCCACGGTGGAGCTGGTTCAACAGTGGAGGACCCGCCTATCCCACTACTTCCCGGGGAGAGTGGGGGTGTGGTACGGCGAGGAGAAGAGGGAGAGCTGCGTCACCGTCATAACCTACGACTCGGCCTACGCGGCGGTTGAGACCATAGGAAACAGGTTTAGGCTTCTCGTGTTCGACGAGGTGCACCACCTACCCTCCCAGTCCTACCGGCAGATCGCGGAGCTGAGCCCAGCCCCCTACCGCATGGGGCTTACGGCGACGCCGGAGCGGGCAGACGGGCTACACGTAGATTTGGACTGGTTGGTGGGCCCCGTGGTGTATAGGCTATCAGCCGCCGAGGTGAGGGGCTTGTGGACGGCGGACTACGAGGTGGAGGTTGTAAAGGTGCAGCTGAGGGAGGAGGAGAGGGCGCTGTATAAGGAGCTGGAGAGGCGGTACCTCGCCTACCTCAGGAAGAGGGGTCTGAGGTTCAGATCGCCGTCTGACTTCCAAAAACTCGTCGTTCTCGCCGGCCGCGACCCCGAGGCGAGGAGGGCCCTCGCCGCTTGGCACGGCATGAGGCGGCTCATCTTCGAGACAGAGGCAAAGGTCGACGCCGTGGGGGACATACTGGCGAAACATAGAGACTCCAAGGTGATCATATTTACCGAATACACCTCCCTTGCCAGAGCCGTGTCGGAGCGCTACCTCATCCCCCTTGTGGCGCACGACACCACGCCCTACGAGAGAGAGCTGGTCATGTCAGCCTTCAGGCGGGGGGAATTCAAGGCAATAGTGACGGGGAAGGTGCTAGACGAGGGGGTGGACGTCCCCGACGTAGACGTGGTCGTAATCCTAGGCGGAACCTCCAGTACAAGACAGTTCATACAGAGGATGGGCCGCGCCCTCAGGCTAAAGCCGCACAAGGCCAAGATATACGAGGTGGTGACCGCCAGCACCAGGGAGGTCGGGGCGGCCAGGAGGAGGAAGAGGGGCCTGGCGTGATCCCCCTGGACTACCTAAGAGCCGTCAGGAGGAGAGGCGAGGTGAAGCCCCTCTACCTAAGCGACGAGTCCCCAGCCGCGGCGGTGCTAGAGGCCGTAAGAAGGTCGGCCACCCTGGGCGAGTTCAGGAAGGCGGTTGAGGCGCTGGGCTGGGACCGGAAGCTGGCGGGGGGCCTAGCCCACATAGTGGAGCAGCTCGCCAAGGTGGAGGAGGTGGACACCCGCTTAGTGGCCAAGGTGAGGCTGGAGGTGTTCAAGGCCTCCGCCGCCGCGGGCTACGCCCTAGCGCCCGAGGACCGGGAGAGGGTGTTCCAGGCGGCGGCCGCCAAGCTGAGGATGGACGTGGCCGAGGTGAAGCGGCTCTTCTCCAAGGCCTACGAGGAAAACAGGGCCATCCTCCAGCCGCCCGACCTAACCCCCGGGGACCTCCTCCGCCTCTACAACCTCTCCCTCATCCAGACCCTCCTCTTCAAATCGCTGTGGGTCAGGGCGAAGTTGCCCAACGACCCCCCGCTCGTGAAAACCCTCGTGAGGGCCGTGAAGGGGCTGAGGCTTATGTACACGGCGGAGGAGGCCGGGGGCCAGCTGGCGCTCCACTTCGACGGGCCGGCCTCCGCCCTAAGGCAGACAGAGCGCTACGGCACAAGGCTCGCCAAGCTCGTGCCATACATCGCGGCGGCGTCTAGCTGGAGCCTGGAGGCCGAGGTGAAGCTGGGCGACCGCATCTACCACTTCAGAGAGAGCTCCCAGACCGCGCCGCCTCTAGCCAGCAAGCCGCCGACCGCCGACGAGTTCGACAGCTACGTGGAGCAGGAGTTCTACCGCCAAGTGTCCAGGGTGTGCCCAGTGGAGAGGGAGCCCGAGGTGCTGGTGGTGGAGGGCAGGGTCTACATTCCGGATTTCAAAATCGGCGATTTGTACATAGAGGTTGTGGGGTTCTGGACGCCCGACTACCTGAGGAGGAAGTATGAAAAGGTTGTGAAAGTCGGCAAGCCCCTTCTCGTCCTAGTAGACGAGGAGCTCGCCATGTCCACCTGGAAGCAGCTCCTCCCCAACGTCGTGCTGTACAAGGGGAGGCCGCGGCTTGAGGACGTGTACAGGTACATAAAGCCCCACTGCAGACGTCAGTAGTAGTTAAAAGCCACTCGTCCCCCAGAGACACATCCGCGAGGCCGCTCTCTCCTGCTGTCTTCAGGGCCGCCTCCGCGTGTCTTCTAGAGGTGGGCGGTGGATCGTCAAGAAGATAGTCGGGGCGAAAGGCCAGAAGCCTCGTGGGCACCTCCGGCTCCACCCGGGCGGTGAACTTAGTAAGCAGATCCACCTCGATCTCGTCGACGTAGCCAGGGACCAGGAGGATGGAGGCCACCACAAGGGGGGCCTCGCGCCGCTCTCTAAAACGCCGAGCCGCCGCCTTGAAACGCCACGTCCACCTCCCCGTCGGTAAGTGCCTTGTATACACTGGGCGTAAACGCCTTTAGGTCAATTCACGATGCCCCCGACTTAAGCGAAATGTCGACAGCCCTGTCCAAGAGATGTAGGGCAAGCTGGCCGCCTGTCTCCCAACGCACTCTGTACGTTTGGCCCATGTGCGTAAAGGGCGGGGGGAGCCAGAGAGATGTCCATTTCACTCACCTACCTGGCAACGACGACGTCGGGCAGATGAACCGAAGAAGTAGAAAGAGGCGCGTGTCTGTGGTAGCGTTTTTCTGCCGCGGTAAGAGACCCGGGCGGGCACGGGCTTGTTTTATGGCGGTTATCGCCGTGAGCGCCGCCAATGCCGCAATGGGTATCGCCGGTATGAAGGCGTGGGGCGGAGTATAACGCCGGCGAGTAGGCCCAAGACGGCTTTCGCCTAGCGGCGGCGAAGACCGCCGCAACGTGCCTCTCAACGCCGAGCGCCCTCGCCGCTTTTGCGGCGGCATTGCCCAAGGCGAGCAAGACGGCGGCTATTACGACGTTGGCCCACACGGCGAGGCTCGCCGGTGAAAAGCGTATTTGCCTCGGCGAAGCCCCCTTGTAGCGCAACTGCCGTGGTCGCCGCGTCGGCGAGATCCGCAACCGCGTATACCGCCGTTTTTAGGCGCATATGTGGAGGGGGAGAAATAGCGAGAACCGGGAGGAAAAAAGGAGTTTCCCGCGTTACGCCGCCGGCGGCGCTGTGATGCCGAACTTGGCCTTCCACTCCTCGTAGGCCTTCTGCTCGTCTGGCGACAGAGGTCTGCCGAATCTGTACCAGCCCTTCTTGGATTTAGCCTCAGGCGTGGCCTCGCTGGTTTTCGAGATGGCTTTGACGGGGCAGACGGCGACGCAGGAGTAGTCGTCTCTACACTTGTCCCAGATCAGCCTCGACTTGCCGTTGTCGTCGAGCTCTAAAGCCTGGTAGGGGCACGTGGCCACGCAGGCGCCGCAGCTGATGCACGTGTCTTGGTCAATCACCACCCTCTCGTATTTCGCCAGTTCTGCCATAGGCCCACACTTGATTGCGCTATATAAATTTTGGTTCTCAAAAATTGTAAATTAGTTCACTCTGTGGTGTAACCTACAACGGGCTTCATAAGTTTCTACACCGCCGACTACGATACGGGGGCTATCCCTAGGCGCCGGCTTCCCGGCCACCAGCCGTTGCGTCCTGGTGGCCGGCCTACCGCATATCTTGCAGACAGCCGTCAGGCTTATGACCCTATCTGCGTAGGCCATCAGCCTCGCGGTGGTCTCGAAGGGCTCCCCCCTGAAGTCTAGGTTGAGGCCCGCCGCGATGACCACTCTGCCGTCGGCGAGCTTGTTTAAGACGTCCGCAAGGGCGGGCGGGAAGAACTGCACCTCGTCAACAGCCACTACGTCGTAGCGCTGGCCCAGCTTATATATTGCCTTGACGCCCCCCTCGTCTGGGGGGACCACCACGGCGTTGAGCTTCAGCCCGTTGTGGGCGGCGACGCTTGCGGGGTCGTACCGCGCGTCGATCGACGGCTTGAAAACAACAGCGCGCCGGCCAGCGATGACGTACCTCTCCACCCTCCTAATGAGCTCGGTGGTCTTCCCAGCGAACATGGGCCCGACGATTGCCACAAGCACGTAGCTACGCCCCCCTCTAATAAATCGCCAACGCGTAATATAGAGCCGAGAGAGCCGCCACAACCGCGGCGGCTTTGGCCAAAAGCCTGTAGGTGCCCCCCGCCTCGCACCGGTAGTGCTCACAGGTGAGGACTAGACAGGAGTGGGCCGGGCTCAGCATCACGCCTACAAAACCGCCGGCGAAGGCTAGAGCGAGCGCGGGCCCGTGGATCAGAGGCGAAATGGGGGGAAAGGCCAAGCCGGCGAAGGCGAACTCCACCCCCGTGGCTAAGCCGATGGCGAACGGTATCAGGAAGACGGCTAGACCGGCGTAGCCGGCGAGGATCTCCAGTAGCTGGCGGCTCAAGCCGCTCTCCTTGATGTACTGCGAAAACACGAGGGAGAACACCAGAATCGCCAAGATCCGGGGACTCAAGGCGTATCTAAACGACGCCGCCACCTGCCGCCTGGGCACCCGGTAGAGAGCCACATACGCCAGATACACAAGAGCGACGGCCAGCGGAAGAGGCGCCGTAAAGGAGAGAACAGCCACCGCAGCCAGCGGCCAGAGGGCGGCGAGATCTCTCGCCCTCCCCGACGCCGCCGCCCTCTTCACAATAGGGGCTCCGACGGCCACCCCGGCAAGCGCCGCAAACGCCGCCGCCGGCCAAGCCCACTCGACGACCTGCCACACCGGCACCCCCAAAACCGCCGAGGTGATCAAAACCCCCTGGAAAAGCGGCCAGACGGAGATCCATATGTGGCGCATCCAGTAGTTGAGGAACGTCCTCTCGTTCCGGCCCAGCCCCATCCTCTCGTACAGAGGCTCCGCAACCACGGCGCTTACATAGGCGCCGCCGGGCATAGGCAGAAGGCCTATAGACGCCGGGATCAAAAAGGCGGCGGCCCTCGGCCCCAGCGCGCTTAGCCCACTGGCGAGCCTCTCCCCCCGCTCCTTCAGCAGGTAGCCAAGCGCCATGGCGAAGACAAGCGACGATATGACGTACGCCATAGACTCGTTGAAGGCGGCCGCCGTCGCCGCCGGCATCCTCGGCCCAAGCGCGGCCGCCCCGTAGAGGAGAGCCCCAGCCGCGAGAGACGCCGAGACGTCGAGCTTGCGGGACAGGGTGCCGGCTATGATTATTAGGACGGAAAGCAAAAAAGCAAGCAACATCTAGTTATGCCTCGGCCGCCGGGGTGGACTGGGAGGAGGCGTAGAGAACCCTCCTCCTGTAGTTTCTGATGTTCCTCCTCCTCGGGGTGAGGTTCTTCCTCGGCTTAGCAGGTATCTTAGGCGTCTGGTTCCTCACCTTGCCGGCCTTGGTCAACGACCCGTGAGACGGCATATCCCTAGAAACGCCTCCCTTTAAAAACTTTCTAGTCGGCCCACCAAGGCGCCCTCGCGCCCTCGGGGCACCTCTTCGGCGAAAAGCCTTTTATGTCGAGCACCGGCGTTCCGTCGAAGAGGTCGACCCCCTCCACGTAGAGGAGGCGGCCCTCCCTTCTAACCAGCCTAGCCACCGTCACCGCGATGGGGTTGGGCCTGTCGGGGCTGTCTGTGGCGAAGACGCCTACCTCAGGCGCGCCCTGCACCCTCTTAGGCCTCACCACTAGGGGCCTCCCACGGAACTTGTGGAGATACGCCACCATGATGATGTGGCTGTATTCCTCGACGCCCGCGAGGCCGGCCTCGAACTCGGGCAAAACCTCTATCACGGCGTCCACCGCCCCCCTCCTCTTAACCTCGTCGTCGGAGTAGCCGTGCCGCACGTGGCCAATCGGCACAACGCTATACATGCCCCGGTAGAACAAGCGAGATTATTAACATTGCTAACACGAATATGGTCAGCGCCGTATATATGACGTCTCTCTCCCTTACGAACTCCGCCACGGCGAGCGCCACCCGCACCAGCGGGGTGATCAACAGCACCGCCAGGCCCATAAACAACAGCGCTACGGCGGGGTGAGACGGCAGATTCGCCGCGAGGCGGGCCGGGGGGTACAGGGAGGAGTTGACGGGAGAGCGGAGGCTCGCCACCGCCGAGGCATCCGGCCCCGCCCCCAGGAGGAGCAGGCCGGCGAGTAGAAGGGCGACGCTGGCGGCGAGCCCCACCCTCATCACGACAACGATCGCGTCCTCTAGCTCCATATCCCCCTCAACATCATCTGAACCCCCAACAGGAGCACCACGGCGGCGAAGAAGAGCCGGACCGATCTGCCCCTGAGGCGCGGCAGTACCTTGCTACCGACGTAGGCGCCGGCGAGTACGCCGAGGGCTGTGGCGGCGGCTAGGAAGGGCTGTATGTAGCCGTGGACCCAGTAGACGGCCGTACCCGTGGCGGCGGTCACGCCTATCATGAAGTTGCTAGTGGCGGTGGACACCTTGATGGGGAGGGCCATCGCCCAGTCCATGGCCAACACCTTGAGCGCCCCTCCCCCTATGCCCAAGAAGCCAGACACGAGACCCGCCCCGAACATGATCAGCGCGCCGAGCCACCACCTCACCCCGTAGTACTCCACAGTCTCTCTCCGCACCACGTCGTAATACCTACCCCTAAGCTTTAGAAAGGAAGTCCAGCGGTCCGGCGGAGGCCTAGGCCGCTCGCCTAGCTTAGCCACGGCCCACTGCATGTAGGAAGAGAAAATGAGCACGGCGCCGAACACCAAATACACCACCCTCTGCAGACCCGAGGCGTAGATCCAGGCGGCTGTGAGGGAGCCCGCCAGAGCGCCGAGGGTGGTGGAGATCTCTAGAGACATGCCTATTCTGACGTTGGTAAGCCTATCTCTCACATACGCGGCGCTGGTGGCGAGAGAGGTGGCTATGGTAGAGACGAGGCTTGCGCCTGCGGCGTATTCCACAGGCACCCCAAGGGCGAGGACGTAAATAGGCACCAACACCACCCCGCCGCCCAACCCCGTGAGAGCCCCCACGAAGCCTGCGAAGACGCTTGTCGTAAAGAGGGCGGCGAAAAGCAACGCGGCGTTCATATACGGGGCAACAGCTTAAAGTATTAAAGTTTGTAGAGGTGATGTACCTCGGCGAGGTCTACTCCATAGCCATAATAGCGGTGGTGGTAATCGGCATGCTCCTCCGCCCGTTGTACCCCAAGCTACCGGTTTGGTCTCTCATGTCGCTCGCCGCCTTCATAGCCATTGTGCCGGGGCCCCTCTCCATCGACCAAATACCGTCTGTGGTGAACTTCGAGGTCCTCTTCTTCCTCGTGGGGATGTTCTCCATAGTCGCCCTAGCCGAGTCCAGCGGGCTGCTAGACGCGGCGGCCTACTGGTTCCTCAGCCTCTTCAAGTCTAGATACGGCCTCGCCGTGGGGTCCTCCCTCCTCTTCGGCCTTTTGGCGGCTGTGGCCGTAAACGACACGGTGGCGCTGATGGGGCCCCCCATAGCCGCTGTGCTCGCCCGCGCCGCGGGGCTACCGCCCAAGTTCGCCTTCCTCCTCCTGGCCTACTCGTTGACCATCGGGTCGGTTATGACGCCGGTGGGCAACCCCCAGAACATGCTAATCGCGGTCACCTCCGGCATACAAGCGCCCTTCATCGCCTTTTTCAAAACGCTGGCGTTGCCCACCCTCATAAACCTAGTCGTCACGCCGCTACTCCTGGCCAAGATGATGGGGGTGGAAAACGGCAGGGTGGCGATAGCCGCAAGCCCATGGGAGGCCGTTAAAAACAAGAGGGATGCGGCGGTGGCCGCCGCCGGGCTGGCGGCGGCTGTGGCGGCCATGGTGGCAAACGACGTAGCCGCCGTAAGCGGAGCCCCCCATATACACAACATAGGGCTGATACCCTTCGTCGTGGCGACCTTCGTCTACTTCCTAGCAAGCGACCCACGCGATCTCCTCTCCAGGGTGGACTGGGGCACGATACTCTTCTTCACCACCATGTTCATCGCCATGAAGGCCGTGTGGGACGGCGGCGTCCTCCAGCCGATCATCTCCGCCGCCCTCCCCACCTACCAAGGCACGGTCCACGACGTGTTAGCCATAACCGCCCTCTCCCTCGGCCTCAGCCAGATCCTGAGCAACGTGCCCTTCGTCAACCTCTTCTCGGCCTACCTGACGCAGGCCGGCGCAGACGAGAGGGCGTGGCTCACCCTCGCCATGGCCAGCACCATCGCCGGCAACCTCACTCTACTCGGCGCCGCGTCGAACATTATAATCCTGGAGGTCCTCGAAAAGAGGTACCACACGTCGGTCTCCTTCGCCGAGTTTCTCAAATACGGCGCGGCGATCACCGCCGTAAATATAGCGATCTACCTCCCCTTCCTACTGCTGTAGGTACAACGCCCCCCTTATCTCCTTGAGGAAGGCGATGGCCTCCTCCACCGAGTTTCTAAGCCTTCTTAGGAAGGCCGTCCCCACCACCACGGCGTCTGCCCCCGCCTCCACCACGGCGGCGGCCTTCCTAGGGCTGTCTATGGCGAAGCCAGCCACGAGGTAGACATCGGGCGCCACCTCCCTAACAGTCTTTATGTTCCTCTCGACGTAGACCGGTAGCTCTATGCCGGTTGCGGCGTACAGCCCGAGGTATATGAAGGCCGGCTTTAGAGAGGCGAGGCGCCTAAGCAACGCGTAGGGGAACTTGCTGGGTATGAAGAAGGCCGGCTCCAGCCCGTACCTCCTGGTCAGCTCCACGTAGCGGTCTAGATCGCCGGGGAAGTCGATGAGGAGATCCGGGGCGAGGACCCCCCTAGCCCCCGCCGCACGCGCCGCATCGAAAAGCCTCTGGGGCTCCCCGGCGAAGTCTTCCCAGTAGGCCATTACGTACGTCTCGCCGGGCGCTGCCTCCACCGCAGAGGGCTCCGCCTCCCTATGCGCCCGCCTGATGTAGGGACCGTCGTACTTCGGGTTTCTACTCGGTAGACCCAGCTCCACGAAGTCGGCCACCTCGCCCACGGCGGTAAGCGCCCTCTTGAAAACCTCAGCGTTGGGCCAGCCCGCCAGTATATATACGCCGAGGCCGGGCCTCCTCATATGGCCAGGTCTAGGAAGTTCTTTAAAATCCTCTTCCCAAGCGGCGTCGCCACGGACTCGGGGTGGAACTGGACCCCGTAAACGGGGTGTTCCACATGCCGAAGCCCCATGACCTCCCCGTCGTCTAGGGAGTAGGCCTCCGCGACCAGAACCTGGGGGAGCTCGTCTACCACGAGGCTGTGGTACCGGGCGGCTTGGAAAACCTCTGGCACGCCCCTGTACAGCGGCCCGCCGAGGTGGCGCACCTGGCTGGTCTTGCCGTGTTTTATAGTCTTCGCCCTCCTGATCTTCGCTCCGAAGACGTGTCCTATGATCTGGTGGCCTAGGCAGACGCCAAGTATGGGTATCCTCCCGCTGAACTCCCTCACGATGTCGGGCGAGTTCCCCACGTCGCGGGGGTTAGCCGGATGTCCAGGACCTGGCGAAATTATTATCCTGTCCGGCCTAATCCTCTCGACGATTTTGACGGTCACCTCGTCGTTTCTCAACACAAGCGGCCGGCTGCCCAGCTCGCCGACGTAGTGGGCGATGTTGTAGACAAAGCTGTCGTAGTTGTCGACGATCAGCGTTAGGTCCATGGCCCACCCTCCACGACCGCTTTAAGCGCAGCCAGCTTAGACTCGGTCTCTCTAAACTCCCGCTCCGGCGTGGAGTCGTACACAACCCCCGCCCCCGCCTGTATACGGAGGGAGTCGCCCACGGCCACCATGGTCCTTATGACTATGGCGAACTCCAGGAGAGAAGGCGACATGAAGCCCACGGCTCCCGCGTAGAACCTCCGAGGCTCGTCCTCAAGCTCGGCGATTATCTCCATAGCCCTCACCTTGGGGGCGCCCGACACGGTGCCCGCCGGGTGGGTGGCCAAGAGGGCGTCGACGGGGGTGAACCGCCTGTCCATAACGCCCATGACCCTAGACACTATGTGCTGCACCCTGCTGTATTTCTCCACGGCGAACAGCTCCTCCACCTTGACAGACCCGAGCTGGCACACCCTCCCGATGTCGTTCCTAGCCAGATCCACCAACATGATGTGTTCAGCCAGCTCCTTCTCGTCGCTGAGCATGTCCTCCTCCAGCGCCAGGTCCTCCTCCTCGGTGGCGCCCCTCGGCCTAGTCCCGGCGATGGGGTGGGTCTCCACGCGGCCGCCCTGCACCTTCACCAACAGCTCAGGCGACGTCCCAATCAAGTGGATATCGCCGTATTTTACAAAGTACATATACGGCGAGGGGTTCCCCTCCGCCAGCGCCTTGTACAGAGGGAAGAGGTCCCCCTCCGCCCTGTAGTCCACCCACCTGGAGAGCACCACCTGGAGGATCTCCCCAGCCGCGATCCTCTCCCTCCCCTCCGCCACCCAGCTCTTGAAGCGGCCCGGGTCGGTCATGGCCACCGGCCCCCTCACCCTGGCCTCCCCCCGCCCCACGGAGACCCTCGGCATCTCGCCCCTCAGGTAGCCCCTCCCCAGCATCTTGTCGTACAGGATGTACCCCCTGGGCTTAACCAGAAACGCCGCCGGGATAGACCGGTCCACCTTGTTGTACCTAAGCAACAGAGGCTCCACGTAGTAGGACGCCTCGTAGGTCAAGGCGCCGATTAACACGTCGCCGCCGAAGGGCCCCCCGTCCGCCCTCAGCTCCCTTTGCGCCGAGTAGAGCACCTGCTGGAGGTCGGGCCCAGAGGAGACGTACGCCCTCTCCACCCCCCACGCCACGAGGGTGAACCTCGCCCTCTCCGCGAATCCCTGGCCCGACTCCAGAAGAGCCACGAACTCCTCCCCCGACTGGTACAGCCCGTGGGCCAGATCCCTCGGAGGCGGGAGCTTAGACAGCGGGATCTTCATCTCGACGCCTCCACAGCCTCCCTCAGCTTCCTATACGCGGCCCCCTCCCTAATTGCCTTAACGGCGAGCTCGAAGCCGTCTCTGAAGTCCCTCACCACCTCGGCCACATACAGCGCCGCAGCGGCGTTGACGGCTATGGCGATCTCGGCCTCCCTACGCTCCCCCCTGAGCCCAGCCAGGGCGAGGCCCACCGCCTCCTCCCTAGTCGAGGCCCGGGGAAGAGGCGTCTTCCCAACGCCGAAGTCCTCCGGCTCTAGGACGTAGCGCTCGGTCCTCCCGCCCCTCACCTCCACCACCTCGGTGGGGCCCTCCGTGCTAACCTCATCCACGCCGGAGCCGTACACCACAAGGGCGCGGTCCAGCAAGAGGGAGGCGACGCCGCCCACCACGTCCAGCAGCCTCCTCTCCGACACGCCGATCAGTTGCCGCTTGACCAGTCCTGGGTTCGCCAGCGGCCCCACGATGTTGAAGACGGTGCGGAAGGGCAACTGCCTCCTCACCGGCGCGACCCTCGCAAAAGCCGGGTGGTACCGCGGGGCGAAGACGAAGGCGAAGCCGATCTTCTCAACCATGTCAGCCGCCTTCTCAGGCCCCACCTCGAGGTTGTACCCCACAGCCTCCATGAAGTCTGCGCTCCCGAAGAACCCCGACGCCGACCTGTTCCCGTGCTTCAACACCCTGGCCCCCGCCGCCGCGGCGACCACAGCGGCGAGCGTGGACAGGTTTATAGTACCAGCCCCGTCGCCCCCCGTCCCCGCCGTATCTATAGCCTCGACCCTAAGCGGCACCTTAACAGCCGCCTCCCTAGCCGATTTCACAAAACCAGCCACCTCCTCCGCCGTCTCCCCCCTACACCTCATCGCCGTGAGAGCCGCCGCCACGGCGACGTCGTTTAGCCCCCCGGAGAGGATCTCGCGCGAGAGGGCGTAGGCCTCCTCGGCGTTTAGAGAGCCGCCCGAGGCCAACCTCTTTAACAAGTCAGCCACCCCGAAGCCATAGCCCTCCACTTAGCCCTGTTTATAAAGTTTATCCCAGCTCAACGCCTTCTCGTACGAGTCGACGTCTAGAAGCCCGTGGCCGGACATGTTGAAGACCACCACGGACCCCGGCGGCAGCTTCCTCGCGAGATCCGCCACGGCCTTCACGGCGTGCGCCGACTCAGGCGCTGGGAGGAAGCCCTCTGACCTCGCGAAGAGCAGAGCCGCCTCCATCACCTCCTCCTGGCCGTAGGCCACCGCCTCCACATGGCCCAGCCGTTTAAGCAGAGAGAGGCTGGGGGCGGCCCCGTGGTAGCGCAGACCCGCCGCGTGGACAGGCGGGGGGACGTAGTCGTGGCCTAGGGTGTACATCTTGATCAACGGCAGTATCCCCGTGGCGTCTGGGAAATCGTACCTATACTCCCCCCGCGTCAGCTTGGGGGCGGCGGCCGACTCCACGGCGAGGAACTTGGTTTTTCCAAACCCCTCCCCCCTGAGCTTAGCCCCAAGCATCGGGTATGTAAAACCGCCGAAGTTGGACCCCCCGCCGACGCAGGCCACCGCGTAGTCCGGCTCCTCGGGCAACTGCCCCATGGCCTCAAGGCCTATGACCGTCTGGTGGAGGAGGACGAACTCCAGGACGCTACCCGGCAGATACCTCCTCCTCTCCCCCGAGAGGACGTACTCCACGGCCTCAGATATGGCTATGCCGAGGGACCCCGGGTGGTCGGGCCGGAAGTGCCTCCTCCCCGTCTCGGTCACCTCGCTGGGGCTTGGGTAGACGGTGGCGCCGTATGCCCTCATGAAGACCAGCCTCTGCCTCTTGCTGTTGTAGGAGGAGCGGGTCATGAAGACCGTCGCCTTGAGGCCGAAGAGCGCCGCGGCGAGGGACACAGCCATCCCCCACTGCCCCGCCCCCGTCTCAGTAGCCACCTCCACAGCCCCATCCGCCTTCGCGTAGTAGGCCTGAGCCACGGCGGTGTTGAGCTTGTGGCTACCCACCGGCAGAACCCCCTCGTACTTGTAGTAAATGTGCACCTTTGTCCCAAGCGCCCGCTCAAACCCCTCCGCCCTCAGAAGGGGGGTAGGCCTGCCCACCCGCCTATAGACCCCCCTCACCTCCTCAGGTATGGGCACCCACCTCTCTGCGGTGAACTCCTGGTCAATCAGCGCGGAGGGCAGGATCCTGGTGAGAAGAGCGATTCTGCTCTCACCCTCGTCAGGATCCTTAGGAGGAGCGAGGACCCCGGGCAGATCAGCGGCGATGTTGTACCAGCGGTCTACCACCCCGACATGGCGTAGGGAAAGTCACAGATATATAAATCTTGACCAAGGAGATTAGTGTCCAAGCTCTCTCCTCAGGATATCCTTAAACAGCTGTCTGTAGACCTCTCTAGGGGGCTCACTGAGGAGGAGGCGGAGGCGAGGCTGAGGAGGTACGGCTACAACGAGATACCAGAGAGGAGACCGCACCCCCTAAGGCTATTTGCGGCTAAGTTCTGGGGGTTTACGGCGTGGATGCTTGAAGCCGCCGCGGCCGTCTCCTTCCTTCTGTATTACCTAGGGAGCAACGGAGCGCTTCCGGTGGAGCCCCAGCTGTATCAACAGCGGCTTCTAAACGGCGTCATAATTGTGGCTTTGCTTGTTTTAAACGCGGTCGTAGGCTTTATACACGACGTCAAGGCTACAAAGGCGGTAGAGTTGCTAAAAAAGAAGCTTCAGGTAAAGGCGAGGGTTCTTCGAGATGGCGTATGGCGCGTTGTCGAGGCAAGGCTTTTGGTGCCTGGCGACGTGATCCGCCTTAGAGCCGGCGACTTTGTACCAGCCGATGCTGTAGTAGTGGAGGGGGAGATAGAGGTCGACCAATCCGCCCTCACGGGGGAGAGCCTCCCGGCTAGGAAGAAGGAGGGCGACGTGGCGTATTCAGGTTCCGTCGTGAGGAGAGGCGAGGCCACCGCCGTGGTGGCGCAGACGGGCGTCAACACCTACTTTGGGAAAACGGCACAGTTGGTTCAGACCGCGAAGCCGAGGTTTCACATGGAGGAGATCGTGTCTAAGGTGGTGGCGTCTCTCATGGCCGTAGTGGTGGCTCTTCTGGCGGCGGTTTTCTTCGTAGCCTACATATCTACGGGGGACCCCCTGTTCCTCCTAACCCATGTACTACCTCTGGCTCTTATGTTGGTGGTGTTCGCTGTCCCCGTGGCTCTTCCAACTATGTTTACTGTGGCAACGGCCCTGGGGGCAAGGGAGCTGGCGCAACGGGGTGTATTGGTCACCAGACTAAGCGCTGTGGAGGACGCCGCCACCATGACCGTCCTGTGTGTAGATAAGACGGGCACCCTCACATACAACAAACTCACATTGGTCCAGACGCTGTCGAGGCCTCCGTATGGGGAGGAGGAGGTTGTGCTCTACGGAGCTCTAGCCTCCCAAGAGGCCAACCAAGACCCCATAGATCTTGCCTTCATAAACGAGGCGAGGCGGAGAGGCCTAGACCTCAGCCGTTTCAAAATCGCCCAGTTTAAGCCGTTCGACCCAACTACGAGGAGGACAGAGGCTGAGGCGGTGGATCTACGGACTGGCGTTAGGATAAGGGTGGCAAAGGGGGCGTTTAGAGCAATCGCCGAGCTTTGCAAAACGGCGGCGGAGGACCCCCATATACAGGAGTTGGCATCACGCGGCTTCAGGATCATCGCCGTGGCCCGATCTGTGGAGGAGGGGCCTTGGGAGTTGGTGGGGGTAGCCGCCTTGTACGATCCGCCGAGGGAAGACGCTCCTCGGCTCATCCAAGAGCTCCGGAGGATGGGCGTCGCCGTGAAGATGCTCACTGGAGACGCCGCCCCCGTAACCAAAGAGGTCGCGAAGGAGCTTGGCATAGGCGAGAGGGTTGCAACAGCGAAGGACGCCGGCGATCCTCATGAGATGGACGTATTTGCAGAGGTATATCCAGAGGATAAATACTACATAGTGAAGAAGCTCCAGGACCGCGGACACGTGGTGGGGATGACCGGAGACGGCGTAAACGACGCCCCAGCCCTAAGACAAGCTGAGGTCGGCATCGCCGTGGCAAACGCCACTGACGTAGCCAAAGCCTCAGCCAGTGCGGTTCTAACGGTGGAGGGGCTCGCCGGCATCGTCGAGTTGGTGCGTATCGGCCGATCCACATTCCAGAAGATAGTCACGTGGGTGCTCAACAAGATCGTCAAAACCTTCCAGATAGCCATCTTCGTCGCCGTGGCATACCTCGTGGCCACGCTGGCGTATCACCTACCCCCGGAGAAGGCCATGCCGATAACGGCAAACGAAGTCACCCTCTTCCTATTCCTGATAGACTTCGTAACGATATCTATATCGTTAGACAACGCCAGGGGCTCCTCTATCCCCGAGAGGTGGAACCTCAAAAAGCTGGTGATGCTCGGCGCCATCCTCGGAGGTCTCTCCGTAGCAGAGATGTTTGGGCTTTACTACCTAGCCACAGGCCCCATGGGTGTAGAGGATCCAGGAGTTCTACACAGCATCTTCTTCGTAGCCATAATGTACACGGGCATACTTACGCCACTAGTGGTGAGAGAAAGAGGGCCCTTCTGGAGCTCAAAACCCGGCAGGTGGCTCCTTGTTGCAACGACGGCAGACGCCGCCGCCACCACGGCCATAGCGCTAGCGGGGATCCCCAACCTGCTAAAACCGCTGACGCCGGCGCAGACCGCGGCCGTGGCGCTCTACTCAGCAGTCGCAACCTTCGCCATAAACGACCCAGCCAAGGTACTCCTGGCGAAAAAGGGGGTTGCGAGATAGGAGAACCCCCAGGAGCTGTTCCGCACATGGTTCCAGCCGTATTCTATATATATGTAACGTGTGGCAGACAGCCGCCGACACGGGGATACAGGAGGAACCACTGCGAAGGTCTGTTCCGCACGTGGTTCCGGCCGTATTCTATATACTATGAGTTGTTCAAAACGCCTATGGAGTCCAAAACTAGGAAAATACCGCTGGCGTTGATAATAGCAGCGGCGGTGGTAGCGGCCTACGTTGGGCTTCTAGTGGCCGTCTCGTACTACATGTCACAAGGCGAAGAAAGCCACGTGGACCACGGCGTGGAAAACGTTGGCTGGTCCCAGGGGAACCACACGACGGAGGTGGGCAACCAGACCGCTAAGAGACAGAGAAAGGGCTGGGGCTCATGATGAGGCCGAGCCTATTCATAAGAGCAATAGTCATAATGTTGCTCATAGCGAGCGGCGTGATTATGGCCATCTCCGGCGTAGTGCTGTACTTCGCGCCCTCTGGCCCGGGGTCGGGCAACGCCGTGATACTAGGCGCCACAAAACACTTCTGGAACAACCTACATACCTACACGGGCTTCTCGATAATAGGCCTAGCGACGGCGCACGTGATACTAAACCGCAGATCGCTCCTATTCTACACAAAAAAACTACTTTTTTCCTAAACACAGCCTTGTAGAGTAAATCGCGGTCTGTCCCTAGGCGACGCCTAGGGACTGCCCATGTCTTCACAGAGGGCTCTGCACTCTAAAGTGTGGGGTCATGGGGCATGGGTGACGACGGCACAGCCCCCTCTTTCAACGCAGTGCTCGGGGCAGAGCTTCAGCGGCTAGAGACTCATGTGTACACGTAAGCCCCTACGGATTAATGGCCATGAAACCGAAATTGGCCTAAGACAGACGACGCCGCATGGCCTACGGCCGCGTTGTTTGTAATTTAGCGAGTCTCGCCAGCGGTAGCGCCCAGTATTAAACGTCGCTGAGTTTAACGTCTAAAAACCTTTCGGAGGGTCTTGGAAATCTTGCCGGGGCAATTCTTAATATGTTTATAGTCCTATTTTCTCACTCTCTTGTGTTGGTTAAGATCTGCGGCGTGGCGAGGCCGGAGGATGTGGAGCTTCTGGACGGCCTTGTGGACTACATCGGCTTTATAGTGGAGCCCTCCAGCCCCCGGTCGGTGGAGCCTAGGCGGCTCGGGGGGCTGGCGCGGCTGGTTAGAGAGAGCAGGCCCGTGCTGGTGACGGCTTCTCTCCCGCCTGCCGAGGCCGTGGATCTGGCGGCGTCGCTGGGGATCCCGGTGGTCCAGCACCACGGGTCTCTGGGCGACGGCCACTTCAGCTACGCGGAGGAGAGGGGCGTGGCCCTCGCGCCGGTGGCGGTGTACAGGCGGGGGGCCGACCTGAGAGCCGCCGTGTCGCAGCTCCTCTCCAAGCCCCATGAGTACGTCCTAGTAGACGCGGAGAAGGGGAGCGGGGAGAGGTTCGAGGGCGGCCTCAAGATACCGCTCCATGTGCTTGCGGAGGTGGCGCACATGGGGAAGGTGGCGCTCGCCGGAGGCATCACGCCGGAGAACGCCCACCTCGTCGCGGCGCTGAGGCCCTACATGGTGGACGTGGCAAGCGGCGTGGAGTCGTCGCCGGGGGTGAAGGACCCGGGGAAGGTCAAGGCCCTCCTGAGGGCTCTCGGCCGCCTCTCCGGCTGAGGAGGACCTCGCCGCTCTCCAGCCTAATCTCGACGATTCGGTGGTAGGGGATGTACCTCTCCCTCCCGCCCACCGAAACGACAACGCCGTTGGCCCCCACCTCCACCACGTCGTCGGTGGAGAGCACCTCCTCGCCGCCCGGCGACCCCCTGCTTATGAACCAGAAGTAGGCCCGCCGGCCGCTCCACTTAACCCGGTTAAAGATCTGCCTCATTGGGTTGCCCACGTGGAGCTCGGGGAAGACCTATAAATAGGTATAAACCTGGATGCCCAGCGCCTCGGCGGCTTTTCTACCACGCTCGTCTATGTGGGGGGTGACCAAGGCCAGCTTCGGCTCTACGCCGGTGGCGCGGCGGTAGAGCTGGCCTATCCGCCACAGCTTAGCCACGTCGCTGTCCGTAGCGGAGGCCTTAACCTCCACGAGTATATGCACGCCGTCTTTAACCAACACGTCCACCTCCACGGGCGAGGGGAAGCCGAACACCAGCCCCTCCCCGTCGAAGTAGGACCACCGCACAACCTCCCCAACCCCCAATACATCCTCCACGATCCCCCGCACCGCCTCCCTAAAAGCCTCCTCCGCCTCCACCCCCCAGCGGGCGCCCAGAAGGACAAGCCGCCTATCCACCCTCTGGAGACCCCGCTCAAGCGCCTCAAACCTCTTAAAAGCCTCACGCCACCTCCGCTCGTTGGCCCTCCACCGCCTCTCGTACATCCTCCATCTCCGTTCGTTTTCTCTCCACCTCCTCTCCTGTTCTTTTATGTAGGTTTGGAAGTCCTCCCTCAGCCTCCTCAGCTCCTGTAGCACCTCCCCCAGCCCTATGAGGCCGGCTACAGCCAGCCTAAACTCCTCATCCTCCCGAAGAAGCCTTAGGAACTCCCTCTTCAAGTCAACTCCCACGAAGTCTACCATAGGTATAAAAATAACTTTATCCGCTGGCTATATATCTCCGGTTGCCGCCATGGGCATGGACCCAAGGGGGAACGTCTGGGTTAAGCTCCTTAGGGAGAAGGCGCAGAAGATATACGTGGTGGAGTACCACTGAGCGTGGATTTCGGAGACTTCCTCAGGAGGCTGACGGCGTGTAGAGCATGCTCGCGGCTCGTCGAGTACAGAAGCTCCTTTCCCCCGGGCTACTGGGCCAAGCCGGTGCCCCCGTGGGGGAGCGGCCCCATAATGGTGGTCGGGCTAGCCCCCGCCGCCCGCGGGGGGAACCGCACAGGCCGGATGTTCACCGGCGACAGGAGCTCCCAGAACCTCTTCAGGGCGCTCTACGAGGCGGGCCTCGCCTCTAGGCCGTACAGCATCTCGCGGGACGACGGGGTGGAGCTCCACGGCGTATACATAACCTCCGCCGTCAAATGCGCGCCCCCCGGCAACAAGCCCACCGCCGAGGAGGTGAAGAACTGCAGCCGGTGGCTGAGGGAGGAGGTGGAGATCGTAAAGCCCAGGGTGGTGGTGGCCCTGGGCAGAGTGGCCTGGCGGGCACTCTCCGAGATCCTCGGCGTTCGGGAGGAATTTAGACACGGGGCCGTGGTGGAGAAAAACGGCGTGTACCTAGTGGGTGCCTACCACCCCAGCCCCCGCAATATAAACACAGGGAGGACCACCGTGGAGGAGCTCGCCGAGGTGTTCAAGCTGGCGAAGAGGCTGGCCGGCGTGGGCTGACTTCTTAGAGTTCTGCGTTTTACGCGGGCGGAGGGCTTAAATACATGCGTGTTACAACCGAAAGCCCCGCCCCTTAGGGCGGGGAGGGAGGTCATAGCGGTGAGAGGCTGTATCTCATGAGGAGCAGTGCCCCAATCGGGCCTGGATAAGGGCCGTGTGCCGTCCGGCCCCACGCCCGAGGCATCCTGGATGTCCACGACGGCTCGGGCGAGGAGAAGGCCCCTAGGCGCGAGCTGTCGACAGTGACCGCCTAGGGACAGACGGTAGCGTATACGTCCCACATATCCGTCCGTTGGTGGCTTATACCTCCAGCGCGGCTTACAGCATGGAGCGGGCGTACGTGGTGGAGGTGTTCCACCCTGCGAGGCTGGTGCTGAGGGGGCCTGTGGTTCTAGAGAGGGAGGGGGTCTACGGCAGGGAGCACTTCGCATGGCTGGGCCCCGCGGCTATGTACATATCCAGGAGGCACTTCGCCTTGAAGAGGGCTGGGGGCGCCCTCTACATCCTAGACTTGGGCAGCACCAACGGCACCTACGTAAACGGCGTGGACATCAGGGGGGAGGGGCTGGTGGAGCTGTATAGGGGAGACGTGGTCAACGTAGCCGGCGTGGTGGAGTTCGCCGTAGAGGAGGAATAGTTATTAACCGGGCCGTACCCCTACCCGTGGCGAGGATCGCCAGGTACTACAGGGAGTACGGCCTGAGGATAGTCAGGGGGCTCCTCCAGTACGTCTGGGACGACGGGGGCAGGCGCTACCTAGACTGCAACACCAACCACGGCGTTGCCTTCCTAGGCCACGCCAACCCCAAGATAGCGGAGGCCGTGAGGAGGCAGCTGGAGGAGGTGTGGGCCGTGCCCCTCAACTTCTACACCCCCGCAAGGGAGCGGTTCATAGAGGAGTTCTCCAGGCTCCTCCCCGCCAAATTCGGCGTTGTGTTTCTACAGAACACGGGAACAGAGGCCGTGGAGACCGCCGTCAAAATCGCCAAGAAGATAACCAGGAGGCCCGCCATCGTCGCCTTCACCAACAGCTTCCACGGGAGGACCATGGGCTCCCTCTCCATAACCTGGAACGAGAGGTACAGGAAGGCCTTCGAGCCCCTCTACCCCCACGTGAGATTCGGCAAGTTCAACGTCCCCACGGAGGTGGACAAGCTGGTGCAGGAGGACACCTGCTGCGTGGTGGTGGAGCCGATACAGGGAGAAGGCGGCGTCAACCCCGCCACCCCCGAATTCCTAAAGGCCCTCAGGGAGGAGACCCAGAGGAAGGGCGCCCTCCTCATAATAGACGAGGTGCAGACGGGCTTCGGCAGGACAGGCGCCGTCTGGGCCTTCCAGAAATACGGCGTTGAGCCGGACATCTTCACGGCGGGGAAGCCCGTGGCGGGGGGCCTACCCATCGGCCTGGCGGTGGCCCGGGAGGACTTCGGCGACGTCTTCGAGCCGGGGGAGCACGGGTCCACCTTCGCCGGAAACGCCGTGGTTATGGCGGCCGCCGCGGCCGCCTCCCGCCTCCTCAGGGAGGAGGACGTCCCCGACAAGGCCGAGAGGGCCGGCGCCGAGTTGGCCAAGGCGCTGGGCGAGGTGGAGAGCAGACTCGCCGTTAGGGTGAAGGGGATGGGCCTCATGCTGGGCCTAGAGCTGAGGGTCAAAGCCGACCAGTTCCTCCAGCCCCTCCTGGAGAGGGGGGTCCTCGGGCTGACCGCCGGCGTCAACACCCTGAGGTTCCTCCCGCCGTATATGATAACTAGGGAGGATATAGAGCTGGTACACGCCGCGGTCTCCGAAGCCCTCAAGAGGGCGCAGTGAGGAGGCGCCAGCTGTTCACAGCCGCCGGCGCCCTACTTCTGGCCGGCGGACTCGCCGGCGGGTTCCACACGGAGCTCACCACCCTGGAGCTGGGCCTAGGGAGGCGGGTTGCCTTCCTCTCCGACCTCCACATCCACGCCCAGAGGAGGCTGGAGCTCCCGCCCTACGACATCCTGCTGATAGGGGGAGACACCTACGACGAGCTCACCCCAGACCTCGCGGCTGTCGCGGAGACGCTACGCCGCCTGCCCGGGCCCAAAATCGCCGTATTGGGGAACCACGAGCGCTGGGCCTCCCGCTGGATCCCCCTCCGCCGCGGCGTCGCGGCGCTGGAGGAGGCGGGGGTCCACGTCCTCGCAGACGACTGGGTCCAGATAGGGGGTCTCCGGATATATGGGCTGGACTGGAGGGACGACCCCAGGGACTACCCCCCGGTCAAGGACGCAGACGTCGTGCTGGTCCACTCGCCAGACGCCTTCCACACAGCCGCCGGCGGCCTCTACCTCGCGGGCCACACACACGGCGGCCACATCTGCCTGCCCGGCAACGTCCCCCTTTATACCAACAGCCGCTTTGGATACACCTGGGGCCTCTACCGGAGGGGCGGAGCCCTAATGTACGTCACGAGGGGCGCCGGCGAGATGACCCCCAGGGCGTTCTGTAGCAGGGAGGCGGTGATGGTTTTATAGACAGGTCGGGTCCACCACATGCGGTACCGCGAGTTCTGCGGCCGCCGGGTCTCCGAGATCGGCTTCGGCGGCTGGGTCGTCGGAAGCGACCTCTACCCCCTCGACGACGACGCGGCAAGAGCCCTCGTCAAGAAGGCCGTCGACCTCGGCATAAACTTCTTCGACACAGCCGACGTCTACGGCAGAGGCAGAAGCGAGGAGCTGCTGGGGAGGTGGCTGGCGGGCTACGACGTGGTGATTTCGACGAAGGTGGGGTACGACTTCTACAGCGGGGGCAAGCCCGAGAGGAGGTTCGACCCACCGTATCTGGAGATGGCCGCCGCGAGGTCGGCCGAGAGGCTGGGCAGGAGGCCCAACCTCCTCATGATACACAACCCGACCACCCGGCAGGTGAGGGAGGCCGCGCCCTGGCTGAGGAGCAGGCGTGGCGCCGTGGCCGACTGCGTAGGCGCCGCCCTCGGACCTGAAACCGACGTCCTAGAGCAGGGGCTTGCGGCTCTGGAGGAGGGCCTAGACGCCATAATGTACGTCTTCAACATACTGGAGCGGCACCCAGGAGCAGAGCTGACGGCCCGCGGCCGGGGCAGGGGGCTCCTGGTCAGGGTGCCCGACGCCACCGGCGTGCTCACAGACAGGTTCAACCCGGCGCCGGAGGGCCACAGAACGCTGAGGCCGAGGGAGTGGCTCCTCAAGGCCCGGGCGGTGGTGGAGAGGGAGGTGGCGCCGCTGGCGAGGGAGCTGGGGCTGACCCTCGGCCAATACGCCGTCAAGTACCTCCTCTCGCACCCCATCACGACGGTCTTCGTAACTGCCACCACCCCCGACGAGCTGGAGGAGTACGCCGCCGCCTCAGACGGCAAGCCCCTCCCCCCGGACCACCTAGAGCGGCTTGCGTCCATCCACCTTCCCAATTGACGGGCCGACGCGGCGGAGGAAGAGGGTGATCACGACGAAGTCCGCCACGATGAAGATGTGCATCACCGTGCAGTAGATACAGACGGCCTTCAACACGGCGAACTCCAGGTAGACGAGGTAGGGCAGTATGGCCAAGCCGAGGAGGCGCCACCAGAAGACGAAGCGGGCCGCCCGCCTAGACAGAGTTCTGTACAGCCACAGAGCCGCCCCTATGTTCACCACGAACCAGACCGCCGCTGCCGCGTCCAGCGGGAGGGGGCCGATGTAGGCGTAGCGGCTGGTCAACACCCTTACGCAGTCCATGGTCACCCCCGGCAGAAGCTCCACATCTGCGTAGCAGCCGGGCGGGAGGGCGCCGAGGAGGTAGAAGAGGTAGATCACCAGTAGAGACGCGGCAAGGCCCCCCGCGGAAAAAGCCACCAGAAGCACAAGCCACCTATCCACGGCACTGGGCGGCAACGCCCCTTTAAAAGATATTTCAAACGTGCAGAATCGGCATATATATGGGAGACGAGGCGGGGCCGTGAAGATATATGAGATCAGGGTGCGCCGCGCCCTAACCCCCTCCGGCCTACCGGAGTACCACTACGCCCTCAACCCCTACGTCGGTTGCCTCCACGGCTGCCTCTACTGCTACGCCCAGGACTACACCAGGGGGCCGCCCGGCGCCGCCTGGGGCCAGATCCTCTACGTGAAGGCCAACCTCCTGGAGGTCCTCAGGCGGGAGGCCGCCCAGCTCAAGCCCGGCGTCGTGGGGCTCTCCACCGTGACAGATCCCTACCAGCCCCCCGAGGCCAAATACAGGCTGGCCAGAGGCTCCATCGAGATACTGGCGGAGGCGGGCTTCCACATCTCGGTCCAGACCAAATCCCCCCTCGTGCTGAGGGACCTAGACCTCCTCAGGAGATACAGGGAGTCGGTAGACGTGGGCATCACCATCACCGCCATGGGAGACAAAGCCCTGGAGTTGGAGCCCGCCGCCCCGCACCCCACAGCCAGGGCAAGAGCCGCCGCGAGGCTCGCCGAGGAGGGGGTAAAGGTGTGGATATACCTAGGCCCAGTGGTGCCGGGCTACAACGACAGCCGGCAGGACATCGCAGAGGTTGTAAAACTCGCCGCCTCCATAGGCGCCGAGCTCATATACGACAGATACAGGCCCAAGCCCAGAGCCCACGCGAGGCTACCCCCCGCCTACAGACAAGAAGCCGGCAGACAGTGGTGGACACAGGTAAAGAAAACAATAGAAGAGCTCTGTAGAGAGGCCGGGGCGAGGTGCCTAGACGTGGAAGAGGAGTGGAGAGCCAGACGCGACCTCCCTCAGAAGCCGGGCTAGGTGGGGCGCCTTGGCCTCCAGCTTCTTCACGGCTGTTTCCACGTCGTCGTTGGGGTCTACGCCGTATCTCGCGAGCGTATACGCGTGAACCCCCAACACGTGGACCACCGCCACCACGAACGCCGCACACATCCACTTTAAAAAACCCTCCGTAGCGGCGTCGGTTTTACCTGATGGATATATAACTGGGGGCTTCTCTTGACCTGTGTTCTACGTATACGTTAACAAGAGAAAGCAGAGGGTGTTGATAACTAGAGAGCGGATTGCGGACCCCAGCTGGAGGTTGGCGGGGGTGCACAGATCCGCCGACTCGGCGAAAAGACACGCGAGATTTATCGCCGACGCCCGCGACTACGTACTTGAGTGGGACATCCTCGCTAGCGCCTCAGCTTCCTCCACGCCACGTGGGGGAGGTAGTAGACGGCGGCAAGAAGGCTGAGCAAAACAGCGGCGGCCGCCGGGTCGAGCTTGGGAAACACATCAGCAAGCGGCTTAGGCACAGCGAAGACGTAGACGAGGCCCGCCGCGAAGCCCGCTATGAAGGACAAGACGAGGGTCAGCGCCCAGCCAGCCGGCGTGCTCCTCCCCTGAGCCGCCACGGCGTAGACCGCCTTTATCACCGACGCCAACACCGCGAGCAGGACGCCCAGCGCCAGCGGGGGTAGAGAAGGCGCGCCGAATATAAACGCCAGCAGAAACAGAGCCACGAAGCTCAGCTGGGGGGCGAGGTCCAGCTCCAAGCCGCGGCAGGGGTCCCTAAGCAGGTTGCCCTCGAACCTAACGCCGTCGCTGAAGAAGACCTCCGCCGCGCCAGGCGCCGCGATCCACCTCACCACGGCCGTCAGAGGCGCCCCGCCGGCGTTGACGGCGAACACAGCCTCCCGCCCCTCGCAGTTTAAACTCTGCCGGACGATAGACACCGGCCTCCCCTCCACCGGCGCGTCGAGCATCCTCCTCCCCTCCTGGAGCATATACAGCAACACGTTGGCTATCTGGCTCCGCACCGCCTCGGCCTGCGCCCGCTGGAGTAGGTCGGTTATGGGATCTCTACGCATACCCCCTCCCCCAGTGGAACCACCTTGGAGAGCTCGTGGCAGAGCTCCCCGGGAGCGCCCCTGCCCTGATACACCCTCCTAAGCCTCTCCGCCTCCTCCCTCGTCAAAGCCCCCGCCGAAACCGCGCAGGCCAGCTGCTGTTCGAAGTCGCCCCTGGGCTCGAGACCGCAGGACCTCAAGGCAAGCTGGAGGTACTTCGCCGCTATGTCCCTCAGCGCTTGTAGCCGGGCCTCGGGCCTAGCCTCGTGGACGTACCTCGCCACCTCCCTCGCCAGCTCGGCGGGGTCCACCCGCGGCGTGCACGGCCCCCTGCAACCGCCTACGGACCTCTCCAGCCTTGTATACACAGCCAGGGAGACCAGAAGCGCCGCCGCCGCTGTGGAGAAGGCCACCACCGCGGCAGCCGGCTTAAGAGAGGCGTGGCTTAGGTAGAGAATCGCCGAGGAGGCCGTGGAGGCCCCCGCGTGAAACACCATGTGAGGCCTAACCATCCGCCTAGCCGCGTCAAGGGCGCTCCACAGCCACGAGATTATGGGCGGCCCCAGGAGCAAAGCCCAGAGCTGGAGCATGTCGCCAGAAAGCGGCGTGTTCCCCACGATAGCCGCCGCCAGCTCCCCCGGCATCATCCCGCCCAGAGCGCTCCCCACGGCGGCCAGCGCCGCAGATATGACCACCACAGACGCCACCGCCGAGCCAACAAGGGCGTGCCTCCTCAGAGCCGCCATGACCGCAAGAGCCGCCGCCACCGCCGCCCCCAAGGCCCCCACCGGGGGGAGAGGCGCCACTGCGATCTCCAGCGGCGCCTCCACCCTAACCCTAGACACATAGCTGTAGCCCAGCCTCCTGGTGTCTATAGACACCTCGGACCCAGGCGGGGCGTAGGTCACCTCCCTAGCCACCGGCAACCCCAACACGCTCTGGTACACCAACGCCACGGGCAACAGAGGCAGGGTGACGTTGCCCTGAGACACGCCGCTGTACGCCACGTACGTGGCGTTGGTCCGCCTCACGTAGCTGTACCTCACCCGCGTCTCTGGCAGGCAGTAGGTCCTAACCTCCCCCACCCCGCTGGCCACCCTCTCCCCGCCCAGATACACCTCCATGGGCAGTGCGTCCCCCCTGTCGGTCCTAGCCACCAGCCGGCAGTGCCTCCCGTTAACCACGTAGGTCTTGTTGGCCTCGAGAGGCACCGGCGCCCCGCTCTGGTTCAGGTAGGCCGACCTGTAGAACTCCACGTAGCCATCCCCCACCTTGTCCGCCCCCACCACGAGCCTCGACAAAACCCAAGCCGGCACCGGCGCCCCGTCGAGCCCCACGAAGTAGGTCCTCTTCGGCGGCACGGGAGGCGGAGGCGTGTAGACGTAGACGTAGGCCACCTTCACGGCGGACTCCGGCACATACGCCCACAACAAGCGCACCGCCTCGCCCAAACCCTGCACAAACCCCTTGTAGTAGCCCCTCTCGACCGAAGCCCTAACCCAAGTCCCGTTGGCCAAGGCGTATGCCTCCCCCGCGTACTTCCCCACGGTGCAGACCCAGAACCTCCCAGGCCGCGTGAAGTTCAGAACCACCTCCCTCGTGTAGCCCCGGCCAGCTATGAAGGGAGTCACATACAGCTGGTGGAACCCCGAAGGCCCAACGCCGAAGTTCACCAAGATGTAGGCCTCCACCCCGTAGCCCGACTCCACCCTCACGGGCCCCACCGCCCTAGCCCTAAAAGACCCAACGATGAAGTACGGCCTATAGAAGTCGTCCACGGGGATAGAGGTCAAATTCACAGGGACCTCCCTACCCCCCACGTACACCCTAACCACGTCCCTAGCCCCGTAGCCAGGTATGAAGATATACCCCATACAGTCGCCATAGCAGTGGCCGAAGTCCACAACCCAGGCGCCGCACGCCATATAAACAGACGCGTTCCCCACATACTGCGCCGCGTAGGCCGTAGCCCCCAGAAAGAGAAGCGCCACCAAAACCCGCATATATACAGTAAAACAATTATTTTTAAGCTTTACTTAGCCCGATGCAAACTCCACGTTGACCTGGTACCGCGCCACCTCCCGCCCGTAGTACTGAGGCGGGAGGTCAGGTGAGACCACCACCTCAGCCGGCGGATCCCCACTGGTCCGCCCCAACCGCCAGCCACCCAGTCGCCCCCTTCACCACGGAGGAGCCGGAAAACTCCATGTACTCCCCGCCAAGGTACACCCTGGTGCTCCTCACGTACTACATTTGTTAGAAATTTACTAGGTTCTCTTAACGCTTATTATCACTTTCTGCCCGGTTATCCAGTCGATTATTTCTATCTCGCTTGTCTTACCATCAGATACTTTATATGCTTGTATTAATCCCTCTATCACCCCTCTTAGGTATGTCTCATAGGACATCCTCATTATGTGTTGTGTTTTCTTTTCTTTACCCTCCGTTATATCATGGTTTTTCAAAGACATGAGCCTATCACTGGAAACGCCTTAAAAAACATTTCCCTGAGGACCATTTCTATGATCGATATTAAATAATAATATTATATGTGCAAAGTCTAGAAACATTACCTAGCTTAAATACTAACGCTAGCATATTATCCGGCGCGCTGTAGCTCATATGCATAATGCCATCAAAACATTCACACTTTAACGTATCTAATTCTTGGTCTAAAGGTTTCAACTTGCCTTCTTTTATAGAATATGTAGAAATGGTGGAACCGGCAACTAGGATTGTGTCATTTGAGATCCACGTCGCAGATTCTCCATCGGCAGGGACAGAATCGAGGAGCCTAGCTTGATCATCATATACCCTTAGTATTCCATTACCGCTAACCAGAAGTAATTTACCATCAGGACTCCACTCGACAAATTTTGTCGCTGAGACATGTCTGTGAATAGTCCTACTGTTTAGATCCACGAAGATAATCTCACCATTACTAGTACTCACAGCTACTAGGTTGGCATTGACTGGGTTGAACCTCACCAAAGGAGTCCCCTGATTAGTAATAGAAGCTTGTGTATCAACTCTCCAACGCCAGAGTTCTTCTGCAAAGTTCTTTTTAATATTCCAAAACGATACAACGTTGTCTTCTGTTACTATTGCCATAATATAATCACTTGACAACGCTATAGAGCGTATGTTTGAAGCAATTTTAAAGGTATTCTTTCTTTGAAGCGACTTTTCTGTAATTGTATAAACTTCTAATTTATATTCTTCTTCTTCATAGTCTCTTAGTTTTTTCTCTCTACCTTCGATATCTCTTATTGTTACAGTAGATTTCTCATAATTATATGCGGCAACAGCTATGAGAGAGCCATCAGGTGAAAACGCAAGAGCATCAAACGAAGTAGACTTTAAACGCCACAAACTTATACCTGAAGTATGGAAAAATACCAATAAATCTTTGCTGTTTTTATCTTTTGACATTTCTAGTGGTCGATAAACAACGGCGAGGATACCTCCCTTTGGATTCCATTGAAGGTGTTTTATATAGCCAACTCCTGTTTTCCATTTCAACGCTAATTTCATAGTATTTCTTCAATTACCGTATTAAATGTGTTTCCTTTTTAAGGCCATTAAATGCCGCTTCTTAAGCCACACGGCGTTCCCCTGATACAGAGACGACGTATTGACATAAAACCCCACCTTGTGCCCCGACGGGGCCAACGCCCTACAGGCGTCAGCACCCGCATACTTCATCCCAGGAGGCAGAGAGGCGTTCACAGAAAACACAGCAACATTCGTAAACGACACAGCCGCAAGCAGCGCAAAAGCCCCCAACGCCAACAGCACCACCCGCCGCACCCCCCACCCGCAACACAACAATATAAACATTGCGGTCACCCCACCCCCAGACATGCGGCACAAGCCAGGCCGAGGGACTAACCGTGAGTTATGTGCTCGATATTATTAACCAGAGAACTCAGGTGGTTAACTAGACATGTAAAGCATTCGCCGCTTCTGCTCGGCTTTATCGTCCCAACAGTCGCTACATAGATCTTGTCGCCTCTATTACTAATAGCATATTGTTGGAGTATTTCGGCTTTTGCAACGTCATCAAGGTGGTTCCGGCATTGAGGACACCACGCCTCCCACCTCAGCCCTCCTATGGCGGGGTCTTCTCTAAAGGTCTCAGCGTATGTGAGACAGTCAGGTGGGTTGAGCCCTAGCAACTTACATACTCTACAGGTCGTGTAGATAGCGAAGGAATCATAAATCTTCTCAAGATACCTGCCGATCACCGTGTTAAACAACACTTGATATTTAGGTTCACGCAACATTCTAATGACCATAGCGCTCTCTTTATCAACTGAAATAGCTGTTCCCTCTGGACACACCTGCCTATTTAATGTATCACTTAGCTCGTCTATATTTAGATTCTGCCTCTCTAGATCGATGTATTTAGCGATGAATATTAGAAACTCAATAAGATGCGTTTTTTCATCATCTAAGACGACTGCTAAATTTTCTGTGTCTAAAATCGTTTTTCTTTTCTTGCCACTCAAAACAACGCTAAAAAGTTTCGTTAAGATTTCACCAATTTTATCACTTCGTAATACAGAGTTGATCTGGTCTCTTAGTAATGTGGCAGAAGAAAACCTCGTATGAAGCAATCTATCAATCACCAGCCCCCTCTCTCTCAAGACAGCCCTAAGATCCAGAACCCGCCTCACTGGCGCGTAGTAGTAAAACGCGTCAAGATATAGCAACCGCACGCCCCTCAGCCGCCAGTCGCGGCGTCTAAAAGCTCGCTATACAGCCTGCTCACTCTCTCCCTAATGGGGCGAGGAAGCGGTTTGTTCGGCTCGCTACGCAACACCTTTCCCACCTCGTCCAGAACCTCCACGAGCTCCCTCGTCACCTTTTCAACCTCACCCCCCTTCCCGCTCCTCTGCAGCGCCAACACAGCCAGCCCATACAGCGAAAGCATATCCGGCGGAACCGCGTCCAACACATCCTCATACTCCTCGTAGAGCCTACCCATAAGCTCCACATAGGCCCCCTCGTCTCCCCCGGCCGCCTCAGCCAGCCTAACCAATCTTTCCAGCTTCCCGTCCCCCGCGGCGATTCTCTCGCCCAGCTCTCTCTCGTTGATTTTAAACCTCTCGTAGACCTCGGCAAGTAGCTCCCTCAGCGGCTTAAAGCCGTACTCCGCAACTACGCGGTCGACAACCCGACGGACGTCGTCGGGAAGGGCCTCGGGCTCGGCAAGGGCGATGTACCTCCTCTCGGGGCCCAGATCCACCGCCACGAGCCCCTCCTTCTCCAGCTCGTCAAGAACGTCAAGCACCTCTCTAGAAAAAGGCCCAAATTTCCAGCGGAACCAATCTACGCCGGTAAGAGACCTCCCCAGCCCCTCCCCCGCGTACATATCCACAAGAAAGAGCATCTTCATCAGCCTGGTGCGCCCTACCCCCTTTGGGAACCTCGACACCACATACAGCACCAGATCCCTAAGCGACACGTCGCTCATAATATAAAACTGTCTTGCCAAGATTTAAACGTTTCCTCGGCCTACCTACAGCTCACTTGTGGCGCTTGCCTCCCGGGATGGGGCGGGGTTATGTAACGCCCCTCACACCCGCCGAGCCTACTACACAGCTACCGTCCATCATCAAAGAGCTCCTCCTCGTCTAGGTACTCATCGCTAGACACAACCTCTCTTAACCTCCTAAATTTTAAGGTAGGCGTCCAGGTCCGTGTTAAACGCCAGCGCCTTCATGACCAATCCCGATTATCCGGGTTTGAAACCTCTACCTTTCACTTCATCAGCTGCGAATCTGCACCTATGGCATGTTCTACTGGTGTTCTTCGGCTTTACGTACACAATCGGTATTCCGCTGAGGAGCGCTTTGTACTCAATGTACTTCTGGAGCTTCCTAAAGCTCCACGAGTGCAACCTCCTATTCAGTAGTTTGTTGCTTCCACTAATCCTATCTCTAATCCCCTCTAAGTCCTCCATGACGATGACTGGTTTGGGGAACTGCTTGGCATACTCAACAACCCCCTTAGCTATTTCGTGGAGCATCTGATTGACTGTTCTGCCCTCCTTACTGCCAATCCTCTTAACCAGGTCAAGTCTATTCTTTCTCTGCAGGCTACGCCTAATGTGAGCGTATTTGCCGCGCACAAACCTAATCCTTTGTCCACCCCAGAACTGCCCCCTCATTGGCTTGCTCGGGCTGTCCCTCGATATGGCCACGGCCGCAACTGCGTTCCACTCGCCGAGGTCTACGCCTATGAGCGTCTTCGCCTCCTCAGCACCGTAGGTGACAACGTTCTTCTTAATCTTGAAGTGAGCGAACCAAACGCCGTCTCTCTTAACCAGCTCCACACTGTCGAGTTCCCACAGCCCCTGCAGGGTCTCCTCAATGAACTGTTTCTGTCTGTTGCCGAAAGCTAGTGGTAGCGCTATCCTAACACCTCTTCTCAAGCTAACGACAAGCCAGTAAGGAGTTAGCATTAGTGCTGGACTTATCGAGCTTGAACGCCCTCCTATCTAGACGAATAGATACCCTCTTAACCGTTGGCCTATCAGCCTTGGCTCTGCCCTTTGCCTTATGTTTATTAAAGCTCTTGAGAATTTCAACGGCCTTGTCCCTCGCAGTCTGTATCAGCGCAGTGTTTAGGCTAAACCTCTTTTTGGCTTCCTCATACGTTAGCTCGTGAAGCTTCGTCTTCGACGTGATGCCGAAGCCCACATACCATCTAACCAACTTGAGGTACTCTTCAAGAGCTCTGTTGAGCTCAAGGGTCTTGCCCTTGTTAGGCTCAATCACCTTTCCAACAACCGTGAGAACGACCGAGGTCATAGGGGAACATCCCCTCATAGATCGAGTTCAACGGTCAACCTAAAAGCTTAACGCCGCATAGTGCCATCCCCGCCCTAAAGGGCGAGGTTTTCAGATATAAGCTCAAGCAACAGCTTCAACGCGCCGACCCCCAGATCAGGCAACAGCACTGCCCTCCTCACGGTATATGTCCCAGTTGCAGTTTAAATATGTACTGCGCAGTCAATACTCAGATCGATCACGGAGCGAGGCCGGCCCCCCGCGGCGCCTAGGTATATATAGGGGCGCCGCCGCTATTTCATGGCTAAGGTACTCCTCGTGGGGGTGTGGGGCTTTCCGCCGAGCTGGAGGAGGGCTCGGTACACAGCTGAGGTGGATAGGAAGCCCTTCAAGGGGAGCGCCGGCAGGTTCGAGGGATGTACGTCTGAGGGCGCGCTGGTCGACGTGCTGAGGGGCCTCGGGAGGCCGTCGGAGGTCTCCGTACTCGTCGTGGGCTCGGACTCGGTGGTGAACCCCGGCGCGGCGGCCGGCGACTTGAGGGCCCGCGCTAGGGAGCTGTACCAGAGGTGGGGGCGGGAGCTCATGGGCGGCCTGCCCTTCGAGGTGGTGTCTGTGCCGGCCGTCGGCACGTACTTCGGCTGGAGGTTCGAGGGGAGCCCCGAGGCCATCTTCATGGACGTCTTCAAGGCGGTTTGGGAGAGGTCTGAGGACGCGTCCTTCATCGTGGTGGACATCACCCACGGCATAAACTTCGTCACCATCTCCGCCCTCTACGCCGCCGTGGCGGCCGCTGTGGGGCGGGGCAAAGAGGACAGGCTCATCCTGGTGAACTCGGAGCCGTACCCCAACGACGTGGAGAGCGACTTCTGCATACAGCCGCAGCGCGGGGAGAGGCGGAGGGAGGTGCCCGAGCTACGGGTGCTGGACGTCTCCAGCCTACAGGAGGTGCTGAGAAGCGTGAGGGAGCTCGCCGCGCTCAGGTCGCTCAGGGCGGTGGGACGGACAAGGGAGACGCGCCTGGGCAAGCTCATATGGCTCATATCCAACGGCGCCGCCGCCCTGGGCTTCACAGGTGCGGCCTTCGAAGGCTGGGACCCCGACTTCGGCCCCCCAAAGGAGGAGAAGCCGCCGCAGCTGACAGAGTCGAGGCCGCGGGTTGAAAACGGCGCCGTGAGGTACGAACACGCCGACCTCCAAACGGCGGCGGAGACCGTCCTCCACCAGATCTGGACAGAGCTGAAGAGAGACGTCTTCGACAAGAGGACACTCCCCGAATACCTCAGCGCCCTAGCCAACAGATACGAAAAACACGGCCACATCTACCTCTCCTCCATCGCCCGCGTGACCTCAAAGGAGGTGGGCCTGCTCCAGAAGGTCGCAGAGGCAACCTCGCCAGGCGAAGTGGGGCCGGAGCTGTGGCACCTAGTCTCAAGGCACAAGAGGGAGGTGAGGGAGGCTCTGAAGAGCGGCGGCATAAAAAAGCTCATAGACCACCGCATCGAGGAAGCGAGGAGGGAGCTCCAGCAGGAAAGGGAGCGCCTCGAAAAAGACATAGAGCGCTACGTCCGCAACTTCCTCGCCCACGCCGGCCTCTCCCCCACCGCCATCAAGAGGTTCAAAGTCGAAGGGGGCCGCATCGTGGGAATAGTCTACGACGGGCCAACCGTCAAAAGGCTCGTGGAGCACATGGCCAAACGCGCCTCACGCCGATCTCCAGACTAAACCCCCGCCGAACCCACCCCAGCCGCGCCCCAAACACAGCCGACGGCCAGCCGAGGGGGCTGCCGGAGGGGGAGGGGGGAGCGTGGGGGCGGTCTAGAGATACCTCCGGCCGAGCCTGAGGTTCACAGGTATCCTCCTCCGGAACCTCTCTAGGTCGATCTTATCCGCCGGCCCCACCGCCTCTATCCTCCCGCGAACTGCCCTAACCACGACGGCGCTTCTGAGGGAGAGGGCGTCGTGAGGCGCGCCGATTATCACCAGCGGGCCGTCGCCCGCCACAGGGATCGCCTCGGCGACGCCCAGCCCCCTCAGCCTGTACTGGGCCACGCCCGGCACGTGTAGCCCGATGGGCGGGCAGTGGGCATACCTCACCAGGCCTACCAGGGGATCCTCCTCGAAGACGTAGCTGTACCGCGGCGTCGTGAACCCGGCCCCGCACCGGCGGGGGAGGACGACGGCTATCTCCCCCCTCATTCGGGAGCCCACGCCAGCGCGATGTGGTGGAGATACAGCCGGAGCACAGCGCGCCTCAGCTCGTCCAAACGCCCTTTCCCCGCCATTAGATCGGCGAAGAAGGACCCAACCCCCTCCGCGCTGGCGAACAGAGGCCCAGCCACCTCCTCAAGCACCCCCGTGGTCTCCTTATCCCCCTCGCGCCTCTTGAGCATGTAGACCAGCTCCACGGCGATCTTCGCCAGCGCCCTCTTGACCACCCTCTTGTCCACTTTGCCGTCCACGGCAGCGGTGGCGTACGCGGCGAAGAGCCTCTCGTACACCTTCCGCTCGAAGGCCCCCATGCGCCGTGTCTCCTCGTCCTCCCTGTATCTGGGGATTTTTTCCAAGTCATTCTCGAGCTCCGCGGCCTCTTCGTATATCGTGACGGGCTCCGCTATCAACACGGCGATGCTCCGCCCCCTGTCTATCCCCTTCGCCCTCTCTAGCCTTTCCTCGGTGTCTGCGAAGGCGAAGTAGATGGGGTACTGAGGCTTGTCTATCTTGGCGCCAATCGCCGTCTTGAAGCCCCACTTCTCGGCGTAGGTCGCCACGCTGGCGGCGTACCGAAGCGCCTCGAGGTTGCCGGCCAGCACCGCATCGTCGCCGCCCGCGTAGATCACAAAGATGGGCACCTCGCGGTACCTCTCGTCCGCAAGGAGGGCTGGGTAGAGCTCGTAGGCGGTGGAGACGGCGAGGGAGAAGGTGATCAGCGCCGAGGGGGTCCGCGAGGCGGCCTCCTTCAGCCTCCCCATACTGTTGGCGTCCATCTTGACGAAGGCGGCGTACCTCCCGGCCGCGTCGAGGGAGGAGTCCTCGCCCTCCCTGTAGTAGATGTGGGTGTTGGTGAACCACATGCCGTACGCCGGCCCGTCGGCGTCGAGGATGAAATCCCTCCTGTTGGTGGCGTAGACGGCGTGGGAGGCGGGGGGCATCTTGGACATCTGGCCGCTGAAGACCACGGCGTAGTCCAGAATGTTCACCACAGCCGTGTCATCCCCGCGCTCGGCCCCCGCCAAGCCGGGCGGCAGTGCCCCCCTGGGGAGAAAGGCGATGTATTTCAGGTTGCGGGCGGCCCGGCCGATGTGTAGCTCGTCTCTACAGAGGTGGCAAAGGTCGACGACCTCCCCGCTTTTCAGCCTCTCCGGCGTCACCTTGGCGGACAGCCGGCCGCAGAACTGGCACTTCGCGGCGGGCCCCGCCGGGGCTCCGTAGTCGCGGTAGATGAACTTACGCTCTGTGACCCTCTGGGAGAGCTCCCTCATGAGGTCTTTGAACCTTGCCACGTCCTCCAGCCTGTAGGGCCCAGCCGCGGCGGCATACAGGGCGAGGGCCCCCTCCGTCTCCCGGAGCACTCTACTCTCCAGCTGGTCGAGGAGCGCCAGGTCGAACTTGGGCAGGAGGAGGAGGGCCTCCCCGCCGGTGTCCAGGAGGACGTTGGCGTATGTTGCCGTCTCCACCCTGTCTATGAGCCACCTTACGGCGGCCCTCTGGAGGGCGTTTATCCGGAGGGAGCGCCCCCTGAGGATGGCCATGGCGGCCTTGGTGGCGCCGGCCCTCGAGATGTACTCCTGGATCCTCCCCACGTCTATAGACACCAGGTAGAACTCGCCCCCCGTAGAGGCGAGGGCGGCGGCCAGGAGGGAGTGGGCGTAGAGGGATGTGTCTGGCTCCCTCACGCCGTATACAGCCGCTGGAACAAAAGACGCCGTCGCCTTCAGCACGTTTACCAGCGTCTCCACGAGCTCCTTGAAGCCCATCCTCCTCTGAGCCGCCTTCGCCGCCAGCCTCATCAGCTCCTCGTAGGCCCTCCGGTAGCACCTACACACCTCCTCCGGGCTCGGCGGCTCCGTAGACGGGATGAGCCTCTCGCTGAGGCTCTGCGGCGTTGGACACGGCGGGACGTACACCCCCGTGGGCAACCTCAGAGGTATCTCGTGCTCGCGCCGCCCCGGCATGGCCAGGCCCTGGCCCGACTCCTCGTCGCCCGGCGCCCTCTCCAGAGCCGCGGCTCTGTCGTAGGGCCCCACCCCCCAGCCCCCCTCGTGGTGCCTCAGAACCAGCTCCCTCACCGCCTGCGGATCAACCCCAGCGGCCTTAAGCGCCGGCGCGACGACGTCTACGAAATCCGCGCTCTCCTCCACGTGGCGCCTAGCCGGCTCCCCACGGCACAGCTTCGCCCTCCTTATGAGCTTCCCAACGTCGTGGAGGAGGGCCGCAACTACGTACTCCCTATAGCCACTCATAGCAGGCCCAGCCCACCGGCATCCCCTCAACCGTCTTCTTTGTCACGTCCCCCCAGAACCTCTTAAGCCGCTGGGTCATGTACTCCTGTATCCTCCGGTAGAGGGCTGGGTCGTGCCGCTCCACCAGGTTCAACACGGTCTTCCACCTCCTCCCCGCCCCAAAGCCGATCCTCACCGCGGCGGGGCACCGGGGCCTCCAACCCTCCCTCTCCCCCGCCTCGCGGGCGAAGTCGTCCAGAGCTTTTTTCAAGTCGTCCAGGGCGAGGACCGCGTCGCCCCCGCCGTCCTCCCTAGGCCTCGGCCTAACGACCACCCTGTATTCGAAGGCGGAGCCCGGGGACGCGCCCACCGCATACGCCGAAGCTATGACGTTGCTCCCCTTCACCACGTCGATTTTGTACACCTCAAACCTCGCGCCGGCGGGCCCCTCCCTCACCAAAACAGCGTTGAAGACGTCCCAGACCCTCTTCCCCACCACCACCTTGAAGACGGCCGCCTCGCCCCTAGCCGCCAGGAACTTCGGGTGGACCCGCTCCTCCAGGGCTTGAGCCACCGCGCTGAGGAACCTCCCCCTAGCCTCCCCATCCCTCTTGAGAACCCAGTGGAGATACGCCGTCCGCAACATCCCCTTGACCGTGGAGGCCGGAGGCGGGATCCCCAACTTTACCTCCGCCTTGTCGGGGAGCTGGGGCGACGGCAGAGAGAGGCGGGAGTACCGCGCGGGGTCCGCCCTAGCCGCGGCCACCACATCCGCCAGAGAGGGCGCCCTCCCCGCCCTCACCTGCGCCTCGATTAGCCGGAGCAGCGCCGGGTGCTCCAAGTCGAGGACGTGGAGCCGCCCCCCGGACCACAGGGCGTCCAGGCCCACCACCGCCGCCCTCCCCGACAGCACAAAGACCGGAGTCTCAGCCCTAAGCCTCAAAACGGCGGTCTCCCAGCCGGCGAGGGGCCCACCTGCCGCAGACAGCCTAGACATGGCTCACGAGATCCACAGCCACAGAGGCCTCAGTATTTTGACGCAGCCGCCGCCCCCCAGATCCTCGAAGTCGAAGCTCCCCCACACCACACCCCCGTCCATTAGCACAGAGGCGGGCCCCACCGCCCCCCAGGTGCAGGACCAGCTCCTCACCGCCCACTCCCCCAGAGCTCTCTCGTAGCCAACCGGCCTCCCCACACCCATGAGGAGGGCCGCGGAGCCGGAGTCGCCCACGTCCACTTCGCCGACCTCAACCACCTCGAACTTCCCCAGGCCCGAGGACCTCTTGCCGCCTACGCCCACCTCGCCCAACAGCTTGAGGTAGCTCACGTCCAGCCCCTGGTAGTAAACCACGTAGGGGACCAGGGGGTTAAAGACGGCGATGCGGTAGGGCTCGGCCATCTGGTTGACGCGGGAAAGGGCGTTCCTCGCCACGGCCAGCCTCTCCCCGTACGGCCTGTCCTTGAGCTCCAGCCCGCCGCACGTCCACCGATCCCCCCTCCGCTTAGGCACATCGCCCCCCTTGAGGCACTCCAGGGGAATATACCTAAGCCTCTTGACCGCCTTCGCCTCCTCCGGCGCCGCCCCCCTCAGAAGCTGGAGCCTCCACGTGGCGGGCAGAGGAGCCGGGAGGTGGAGGCGGTCCGAGGCGTCGGCCACCATGGGATACGCCGACGAGACGCGAAACCCCCCACGGACCCCCAGAGCGTACAGCGCCGAATATATCGCGTCCGACGGCACGTAGTCCCAAGAGTCGTAGAGAGTCCACCTCCCCACGTGGATGGGAGTCACAAAGCGCAGAACGGCATAGCCAACCCTCATTGCCACCACTGAGACACCTCCTCGCCCAGCTTGGCCAGAGAGGGCGCCTCAGCCCTCCTCAGCTCGCTGAAGGTCAAGGCGTCCAGCAGCTTGGCCTCGAGGTTGGTGAACTCCACCTGGCCGTAGCCCCTGGTGCCCGAGGCCCCCAGGTAGGTCTCCTCCACAAGACGCAGCGACTTGATCAACATGTCGAGGTAGTACTTAACAGGCGGCGTCCCCCTCTTAATCTCGTCTACCTTGGTATACTTAACACAATCCTCCTTCGGCTTCAGGTCGATGTCGTACACCAACACGGTGATAGACCCGTCGAACTCCACCCCAGGCCTCAGCCTCAAGATCTCGCGGGGGTCGGCTGTGCTCGTGACCCTGTCGATCCTGTTCTCGTTCTTCTCCTCAAGGAAGTCCTCAAGCGACACGTAGGCGCAGCCACCCTTCGCGTCGCACAGACTCTTCACATAACCCTCGGAGGGGAAGAGGTCGCGAAATATTGCGCGGCTAGGCGCCCAGCACTCGAAGAGGTAGCGGTACCTCTCGTCCAGCTCCCTAAAGGCGATTGAGGGCGTCCCGAAGATGTTATCCACGGGGCAGAACGGGTCCTCGTCCATGATGTTCTTCTGGACAATCCTCATGTGTAGGTAGATCTTCCCGTCGGTGGTGTGCAGAGGCAGGCCCAGCGCCGCCTCCAGCAGAGACCTAGCCCTCCCCTTGAGAGAGGAGGCGGGGATATACGGAACCGTCAGGGGATGCTCGGCGTTGTTGAGCCTGTAAACCCGCTGTATCGACATGGGCTGTATGTCGGCGGCCCCCAGCACCTCCTTCGTCTTCCCACTCCTAATCAAGAGGCCGGACGCCCTGAGCTTGAAGTTAATCTTAACCAGGTTGGACAGCTTCAGCCGAGCCTGCGGGTACTGCTCGCTCATAGCCACTCCTCCTCTTCCTCCCTCCTCCTCCCGCCCACTATCTGGTAGGCCAGCACAGCGTCGAGCGCCAACTTAAGCGCCTCTGCCTCCTTCTTAGCGCTTTGCAGATTCCTCCTAACCACGTCCTGCCTAATCTCGGCCAAAGCGGCCTTGATCCCCTCGGCGAGGTCCTGCTGAAGCAGACCCCTGTTCTTCTGATACTCAATAATAACGTCCAGCCTAGCCAACCCAGCCGCGATGGGGATTGGGTCGGTGAACCTCCCAGCGGCTATATGCTCCAGCGGCTTGACTATGCTGTTGTAGATCTTGCGGAAGGCCGCCGCCGTGACGTAGGTCCTGTATCGAGACGCCGAGTTGAGGCCGTCCTCGTACCGATCCTCCTTAAACGCCCTATAGATCTCGTAGAAGTACGACCTCGGCATATACATGACACAAGCCATGTTTATAAACATTCCGTCCACGAAGCATATGGACAACGCCCAACCCCACCTCAAGGTCATCCTCAAATCCGACGGGCTGACCTACGGAGACACAAAGCTGAAAGTAGACATAGAGCTGGACGTCGGAGGCGCCACCGCCCTCATAGGCCCCAACATGGCCGGCAAATCGCTGGCACTGCACTGCATCGCGGCACGTAGCAGACGCCTCTACGCGAGAGCCATGCCGGAGTTGCCGCCGGAGCTCGACTGCCGCGTAGAGCCGGATCTAGACTACTACGCAGTCCTCGTAGACGCCTATAGAGTGATGGCGCAGGCCTACGAAAAGCTGTTGGAAAAACCGCTGGGGTACATCAGCTCAGAGGCCGAAGAGCTGAAGAATTACTCCGACGAGAGGATCAGGGCAGCTGGCTACAGCATCGGCGAACGCGTCGTGGATATCTCCAAGGCCGCGGGGGGCGACCACCTAGTGGCAAAAGAGCTAAAGCTACGCGCCCGCGACACCCTCCTCTGGGAGGCAGGCCAGGTGTTTAGAGATCTCGTGGTGGAGTTCGAGAAAGCCTCAGAGCGGCTGAGGGAGGAGGTGAGGGAGGTCTTCACCGACTACGCCCCCCTCCTGTTAAGCGCCGTCGAGGAGGGCTTCGTCTGGGAGGATCTAGCGATGGGGGCCAGAGGGCGGAGGCTAGGCCAGCTCTCGTCCGTCTTCGCCCCAGCCCTAGTCGCGCTCTACGCCGCCTACACATACGCCCTGGGTGAAGCCGCCTACCTCCTCGTGGAGGAGCCCGAGGCACACGCGCACCCCCTATACGCCTTCTTCCTCGGCCGCTACCTGAGGAGGCTTGTGGAGAGGTCGGGAGGCCGCTTCAACGTAGTAGCCGCCACCCACAGCCTAGACTTCGTCCGCGGCCTAGGGGGGAGGACTTACGTCCTCCGGAGGAGCCGCGAGAGAGGCATCTACGTGGCCGGGGAGTGGAAAGGAGAGGCCTACGTCCCCGGCTTCTCAGACCCAGCCATATACCAGCTCTTCGGCGGAGTGTAGGACATGCTGTGGATAGACTCCGCCGGTCTCTACTACCTGCTCAACGCAAACCCAAATGGTGCGATGATGTTAATCAAGTACATATACGAAAACAGTGGCGGATTGAAGATCGGGCTTCTAGCAGACGGAGACAAAACGACGTCGAAATGCAGAGGCGGCTGCACCGACAGGAAAGCCATGGCGGTCCTCGTGTTCCTCGCGGGAGCCGGGCTGGCGGTAAACTGCATATGGTGTGTTAAGCATGTGAACTGCGACCACGTGTGCGTCAACAAACACGAGCTCTACACAGCACTCTGCCAGTGCGACCCAGGCGAAGAGTTCATAATAGCGCAGTGCAACTGCACCTACGGCGAGGGGGCCGTCTTCCAAGAGGGCGCCAACGTAGCCGACTGCCAAAAGCCAATGCGCTGCTTCTGCCACCTCTCCTGTAAAAAGTAAGCCGAGGCGCTTAAACCATACAAAGGCGCTCTTCAACACACTGCATGAAAGTCTATCTAGGCGGCACGCTGAAGTATGGAAACGTGGATCTCGCTCTCGATATAGAGATAGAGGCGAAGGGCGCCGTGGCGCTGATAGGCCCCAACCTCTCCGGCAAGAACCGCGGCTGGTTGAACCACTGCTTTCAATCCTCTTTTGAGATTCATTGCATATTTGTTCAGCATATTCTTTACGGGCCTTAAGGTCAACTTTCAATCCTCAACTTGAGATTCAGCAACACATGTGCCGCCGGCCGCAGTGCATTCCGTCACTCCTTTCAATCCTCAACTTGAGATTCATCGCTTAGAACTTCTATGCACCACATAAGCGGTATGGTAAACTTTCAATCCTCAACTTGAGATTCCTCCTGTCAACTGCCATCTTGAATGCGGCGGTGTCGAATGACCTTTCAATCCTCAACTTGAGATTCACATCCGGTCGGCGTTGGCACGACGCTGAAGTTCACGCCGGGTGCTTTCAATCCTCAACTTGAGATTCACGGAGTTCGCCAACGCCCTCCTCCACCAGTCCTGCTCATACTTTCAATCCTCAACTTGAGATTCATCGTCGCCGTGAGAGGCGGCGATGTATTGTATTTTAACGTCTTTCAATCCTCAACTTGAGATTCGGCTCCTCGGCGGCGGCGCCGAAGAAGCGCGGAATTGTGTCGCACTTTCAATCCTCAACTTGAGATTCAGAGAGGCGTGGAGAAGGTCGTACATGAACATGGAAGTGCCGCTTTCAATCCTCAACTTGAGATTCCGCCCCCACGACGTCGTGGTGTATAAGGGGCTGAAGCTGGCGCTGAAGTGTGCTTTCAATCCTCAACTTGAGATTCACAGAGCACAATAGTATACTTGAAAAAGCGTTGATAAGAGCTTTCAATCCTCAACTTGAGATTCAGTTCTCCTCTAGATTTTATAGGTGGGAGGCCAATCCCGATGGAGCTTTCAATCCTCAACTTGAGATTCAGCGCTCTACGCGAGAATATGCAGATGATTTGCTGGATCTCCTTTCAATCCTCAACTTGAGATTCTGATGAATTGCGGGACGCATTTGTCATGATGCAGGGATCGAAACTTTCAATCCTCAACTTGAGATTCGGAAGTTACACAGAGACTAGGGACTACGTCCGTTGGGCACCCCTTTCAATCCTCAACTTGAGATTCGGCTCCTAATCAGATACTCGTTCTCGGGGGACGGGATGCCCCCGCTTTCAATCCTCAACTTGAGATTCAGTAAGGGCCGTCAAGCTCTGCATCCACTATACGACACGGTACTGCTTTCAATCCTCAACTTGAGATTCCGCCATCGTCCACACCCTGGAGTTCTGCGCCGGCGTCGTACAGCCTTTCAATCCTCAACTTGAGATTCCCAGTACTATCGCAACGAAGACTTCGACAAAAGGATAGAGACTTTCAATCCTCAACTTGAGATTCACTGGCTCGGCCACGCGAAGACATCCACGACGCTGGAGATCTACTCGCTTTCAATCCTCAACTTGAGATTCCTCTGCGGCGTGGACTACACCAGGTGGCCGTACCAGATACACTTTCAATCCTCAACTTGAGATTCAGTCTGCGCCTGTACTCATTCAGCAGATACGCGAACTTAATCTTTCAATCCTCAACTTGAGATTCTTAATTACTCTGAATCAGCGAGTAGCGTTAGAGCTGTCCTCGCTTTCAATCCTCAACTTGAGATTCCGAAGGGGTCAGTGAGGCCGGCAAGGAAGGACGTGACCTGTTGCTTTCAATCCTCAACTTGAGATTCGATCAACTGGACGCCGGTTACGCAGAACGCCGCCACTTGGTTTATCTTTCAATCCTCAACTTGAGATTCTCCTCTTCCTCACGTCTCCTGCGCTCTTCTTCTTCACGACTTTCAATCCTCAACTTGAGATTCCGCGCAGCTGTGGACGCGCTCGCCAAGCAGATCCAAGAGAAGACCTTTCAATCCTCAACTTGAGATTCACTTCACGTTGCGCACCACAACGGTGACCTGGTCGCCTTCGTTGCTTTCAATCCTCAACTTGAGATTCAGTCGAACTAACACCCATTCCTTACTCGAGATATCTGTACAGCTTTCAATCCTCAACTTGAGATTCGCGTCGCAACGCCGTCATAGCGCTCATAACGGATGGAATCGACTTTCAATCCTCAACTTGAGATTCGGTGGGTTGGACTACTTCCAACAGACAGTGCGACAGAACTTTCCGCTTTCAATCCTCAACTTGAGATTCAGGTGCGACCTCTGCGGGAGGAGAGTGTCGTACGAGACTCTCTTTCAATCCTCAACTTGAGATTCAGGTGCGACCTCTGCGGGAGGAGAGTGTCGTACGAGACTCTCTTTCAATCCTCAACTTGAGATTCGTGCTAGATGCCACTCAGTTCAGCCAGCAACTGAGACAGCATGCTACCTTTCAATCCTCAACTTGAGATTCGGAAAGACGGCGTTAAGTTCGAGGGCGCCGTGCAGAGGACAGCTTTCAATCCTCTCTTTGAGATTCCAGCGCCGGCGCCCCCCACCACGCCGGCCTCTCTACGGTGAGCTTTCAATCCTCTCTTTGAGATTCAGGGGGGAAGACGGCGTGAGACGGCGCAAGCGACAGAGACAACTTTCAATCCTCTCTTTGAGATTCTGGGCCTTCTGGGTTTTGGTTTTTGGTGGTTTTTAAGTTTTTCTCTGGTGGGTTTTGTGTTGATTTCGGGGTGTTCTTGTGATAGCTCTTTCTGGGTTGTTGGTTTTTCTAGAGCTGGCCTTGTGCGTCCCGTAGTTGAAAGCGTGTGGCTGGAGGTCGGCGGCGCCGTCCGCCGTTGTTCTGCCCGCCGTTTTTTAAACTGGATCACCGCTTTACAAAGGTACAACGGCGGAGGAGTAGAACGATTTTACAAAAAGAAAGGGCACGTTGCACGACGATTTATAAACGCCGTGATCTATATAGAATATTTATGTTTAGGCTTTATTAATTGTTCTTTGTGTGGTGGTGTGTCTTGTGGTTTTGTGTCGCGTCAGTTTAGGAGTTCTGTGAGTTCGGAGGAGGCTGTTGCCTATGCTCTTCTGGCGTGTGAGGCGCCGGTGGGGTCGTATCTGGTGGTTGAGGGGGGTGGGAGGAGGTGGCTGGCCAAAGTGAGGGAGGTCTATCTGGAGGACATCTACTCCGTTGCCAAGACTCCCGTCCTCACGCCGGAGCAGGAGCTGGCTGTGCCGCTCAGGCTGGGGCCGGCTGTGGCGGTTTTGGAGCTGGTGGCGGAGTGCTCTGGGGGCTCCTGCGGCCCGCCTGCCTCGCCTGTGCCTATACATGCCGAGGTGAGGGCACCGGGGCCGGGGGAGGTGGGGCTTATGCTGTCGCTTCCGCGGCAGGGCATCCTGCTGGGGGACCTGGCCCTTCCCTCGGGGCAGGCGCTGGGGGGCGAGCCTGTGTATCTGCCGCTGGAGGCGCTGAGGCACCACCTCCTGGTGGTGGGCACCACGGGGTCTGGGAAGACGGTGTTTGTCAAGGAGCTCGCCCTGCAACTGGCGGGGGCTGGGCAGAACGTGGTTGCGCTCGACGCTGTGGGGCACTTCTACCACCTGGCCTACAACGGCCTCCCCGTCAAAGTCCTGCTCCCCGTGACGAGGAGGCTCGCCAGGAGGGGGCCCAGGGCAGTGGCTAGGCGGGCCGCCGCGAGGGCTCTCTGGGGGCGGAGGGGGAGGTTCAAGGCGAGGGTCTTCCGGAGGGGGAGGGCCCTCTCCCGCATAGAGCTGGAGATAGCGGAGCCCGGCGGGGCGAGGCTGGAGGTCTTCCCCTGGGCCCTCAAGAGCCCCTCGGTGCTCCCTCAGTTGCACAGAGCAATGCCCATCTTGACCCAGCAGGCCCGTATATTCTACAGGAGGGTCCTCCAGAAGGCCGTCGAGAAGGCCGGCTCCCCCGCGGCCGAGCCCCTGTTCCAGTGGCTCACCTCGCCCTCAGATGACGTCCAGAGGGGGAGGCCGCTGGTCAACTACGAGAAGCTGGGAAACGACCTGGGCCTCCACGTGAGCACCATGGAGAACATCGTGAGGGCCGTCCTGGCCCTGGTGGAGACCGAGCTCGTGGATGTAGAGACGGCGGACGGCGCCAAGGTGGGCGAGCCGGACTACGGGAGGGCCCTCTCGGGCTACGCCGTAGTCGACCTCTCCGAGCTCAACACGCACCAACAGCGGCTGGTGGTCTACCGGGTGCTGGACGCCGTATACAGGGTGGCCCGCCCCACCACCGCCGTCTTGATAGACGAGGCGCACCTCTTCTTCCCACAGACGCGCAACGAGGACGAGCAGGCGTTTATAGAGGCCCACCTCACCCGCCTCACGAGGCTGGGGAGGGCCAGGGGGATAGGCGTGGTCTTCGCCACGCACATGCCGGACGACCTAAACGACGTGGTCCTCCAGCTGGCCAACACCAAGGTGGTGCTACGGAGCGATCTGAAGGTGTTGGAGAAGCTGGGGGTCCCCCCGGGAGACAGGAGGTTCGTGGCCTACGCGGAGAGGGGCCTCGCCTACGTCGCCAGCTACGCCTACCGCTACCCCCTCTACGTCAAGGTGAGGAAAACCGCCGTCCACTTCGGCTGAGCTCCTCCAGCCACCTCCTGGGCCTCCCGTCCTCCCTGTAGAGGAGCTCCCTCGGCAGATCCTCAACCCCCAGCGAGACCCTCGGCAGCGCGTGGAGACCCCCCGACCTGTCCACGTAGACGGGCACCGCCCCCGACACCCACGCCGCCAGCGCCAGGTAGATAGAGAGGACCCTCCAGCCCGACGTCACCCCCACGTAGGCCTCTCCCCTCCTCCTCAGAAGCCTCACCACGGCCTGGTCGAAGAGCTCGGCGGCCCCCGTAAGGGACCCAGGCGCCAGCCCCCTCACCACGAAGAACCCCACCGGCTTCGCCACGCCGAGCCTCCCGGCGCACTCCAGAAGCCACCTCGCCGCCGCGGCCGACTCCGGCGTGTCCGCCGCCGCCAGCTCCAGCTCCACCCCGCCCCCCAGCGCCAGCGCCGTGTGTAGCTCGGGGACGGACCTCGGGTCTGGGCAGTCCCCGCCGACGCGAGACAGCAACCTCCCGGCGCCCCTAGCCCCCACAGCCTCCAGGAGGTACCTCACAGCTCCTGCAACGCCCTAGCCAGCGCCTCGTAGCCGCTGTAGGTGGGCTCGGCCCGCGTCGCCCCATACAGCACCTTGAGAACCCCCGCGTTGAGCCTCCTCGCCAGCCTGTCAGCCACGGCGATGGGCACAGGCACCCCGTCGACGCCCGCCAGAGCCGGAACCCACGACGCCGCCTCCTCAGCCACCTCCGGCGAAAGGGCCTCCACCCTCAGAACCCTAAGCCCCCTCGCCGTGGGGGCACCCACGTAGTACATCCACTTGGTGAACCCCGCCGACGACACCGAAATCGGCCCCACCCTCCCCGGCCTACCCCCCAGCAGCCTCCTCGCCACCACCTCGTCGCTGGCCCCCTCCCCCACGCACCTGGCCAGATACGCCGCCCTCTCCACCCTCTTCACCACCCCCACCGCCTTGCCCCCCAGCGCCCGCGCCCTCCTCTCCATCACCCCCCTGTATATAGCGCCGGCGACCCCCTCCCTCTCCGCCGCCTCCGCCGCCCTGAAGACGGGGCCGTCCACCAGCAGATACCCAGACCCATCCCACGCCCCCGCCAAGGCCAGCTCCACCCCCGACCTCACCTCGTCCCTCACAGACTCCAGATCCACCCGCGAGTCAAACACCACCCCCGCGTGCTCCGACACCACATAGACCCCAGGCCCCAAATCCGGCGGCGGCCCCTCCCAGGCGAAGTTAAACCTAACCCCCAGCCACCTCACCCCCAGACCCGGCACCAGCGCCACGCCACCCCCCACCAGCGCCCCCGTAGCCACAACCACAGAAACCCCCTCAAACTCCACCACCGACGTGTGGCTATCCAAACCCCACAAACCCCCCGGAGGCGCAGACACATCCCACGACACCTCCCAATACGGACAATCCACCACACCCCCCTCCCCCACCTCACCCACAACCGGCGGCAGAGACTCAGCCGCCCTATCCCCAAAAACCTCCAAAAGCCGAGCCAACCTAAACACATCCTCCACAACACAAACCAAACCCCCATATAAAAACAACCCACAGACACAACCTACATACCCTATATAGACAGCGGCGTTTATAAATCGTCGTGCAGCAAGCCCTTTCTTTTTGTAAAATCGTTCTACTCCTCCGCCGTTGTACCTTTGTAAAGCGGTGATCCAGTTTAAAAAACGGCGGGCAGAACAACGGCGGACGGCGCCGCCGACCTCCAGCCACACGCTTTCAACTACGGGACGCACAAGGCCAGCTCTAGAAAAACCAACAACCCAGAAAGAGCTATCACAAGAACACCCCGAAATCAACACAAAACCCACCAGAGAAAAACTTAAAAACCACCAAAAACCAAAACCCAGAAGGCCCAGAATCTCAAAGAGAGGATTGAAAGTCTCCCCCGCCTGTCCTACAGCAACTACGGCTTTAAATGTGAATCTCAAAGAGAGGATTGAAAGGTGGCGGTTGATGACGACGACATTGTGTTGGTGGACATCGGAATCTCAAAGAGAGGATTGAAAGCACTTGCAACACAGCGGTACCACTGCGGTCATAGACACTAACGACGAATCTCAAAGAGAGGATTGAAAGCAGACCACACCCGTATCCACGCCACGGCCGGCCCCGTCCGAATCTCAAAGAGAGGATTGAAAGACAATCTCGTAGAGTTCGTCCTCCACCTCCTCCTCGCTAACGAATCTCAAAGAGAGGATTGAAAGGCAGTACCACCGCATCTGCGGCCCTAAGCCCGTAGTAGTTCGTCGAATCTCAAAGAGAGGATTGAAAGCGAGGGCCCTCCTCACCAGGAGCGACTTGTTGCCGACGCCGGTGCGGAATCTCAAAGAGAGGATTGAAAGCTTCAGACCGAACTTCTCGCCAACCCAAATCAGATCATCCTCAGAATCTCAAAGAGAGGATTGAAAGGCAAAAAAGTGAATCCAGTCGCTAATCTTACTGTTAGCCACGCGAATCTCAAAGAGAGGATTGAAAGTCGTACGTCTCCATCACCACCTTGGCGCTGTCGCTACCATGCTGAATCTCAAAGAGAGGATTGAAAGACGGATACCAGAACCACGAATCGCGTGGAGCGTGATAGTAGAATCTCAAAGAGAGGATTGAAAGGTCTGTATACTTGATAGTGGGGTGGTTGATACAGTGGCAGATGCCGGAATCTCAAAGAGAGGATTGAAAGTCTGGCAACTGCTTCACGACTATACTATCGCCATCTGAATCTCAAAGAGAGGATTGAAAGGACGTCTCAGATTCTCGAGCTTGTCAACCAACTGCGCAAGCTCCCTGAATCTCAAAGAGAGGATTGAAAGGGCCCCGGCGCCAGATGCCGCCAGGGCCCCGGCTATTAGTAGGGCCGAATCTCAAAGAGAGGATTGAAAGACGGCGGATGTATGTTCTGTAGGCCTGGCTGGCCCTCTGCAGTAAGAATCTCAAAGAGAGGATTGAAAGTGACCAACCTAGATCGGGCAATAATTGTTAAGGGCCCCATCCACGAATCTCAAAGAGAGGATTGAAAGTAATGTAGCACGTCTTGGCACGCTCTACGCACTCCTCATGAGCCGAATCTCAAAGAGAGGATTGAAAGGAGCCTGGGGGCGGCAGGATCAGTGCTGGCGGGGCGGCCATACGAATCTCAAAGAGAGGATTGAAAGTGTATTACAGCACAAATATATGCATATACAGACATCGACGCGAATCTCAAAGAGAGGATTGAAAGAAGACTCCCCTTGAGCTGGGCGCAGAGAAGCCCCTGTGAATCTCAAAGAGAGGATTGAAAGTCTCAAACGCATACGCGTTCTTCTGCCAGTAGTACGGATGAATCTCAAAGAGAGGATTGAAAGTAGCCCTCCTAACGCCGTTGACATAGACATATCCATCGCCGGAATCTCAAAGAGAGGATTGAAAGCACCACGGTGCAGTTGCGCGCCCTGGCGTACACGACTAGCGAATCTCAAAGAGAGGATTGAAAGGCCCGACTACAGGCCAAACTTTATACTGGGTCTCAAAGCGAGGTTGTTGAACGCCGGTGGCGGCGCTTGTGTTCCAACGTAGGTTGGTCTATTGGAGGGCGGGGGTGTTGAAGGGGGGTTGGGCCGGCGTTGTGTGGGGCTAGATTTTTTCCACTGTTGTTGGCAGGTGGCTGCACCATTTTCTGTACCAGCAGTTTTGGCATTTCGCCGGATTTGGGTTTAGGACCGGCGGCTTTCCCTGGAGTATCTGCTGTAGTCTCGAGACGGCGTAGTTCAACAGCTCTTGTAGGTCTTTGGTGATGTGGATGTGGGCTATGTGGCCGCTCTCGGCGTAGTATATGTAGGCTGTGGTGACGGCTTTTCCGTATCGTTTCTGCACCATGGCGGTGTAGGCGGCGGCTTGTGCCTTGTGGTGTATGGGGATGCGGCGGGGCCTCGCCGCGGCCTTCACCTCGAGGGGGCTTGGCCTTCCGTTGATCCAGAGGACGGCGTCTACCGTGCCGCAGAGGGGCGGGGCGGCTATGTGGACGGCGTATTCGGCCTTCTGGGCGCCTAGGGCCTTGGCGGCGGCTTGTGCGGCCTCCTGCTGGAGCTCTCTGCCCTTCTGCATCCTGAGGGTGGGGGGCTCCGGGGCGCCTGTGGCGGTGTAGTAGGCGGCCATGGGGCAGTAGAGGTACTGCCGTATTAGGCTTGGGTTAATGCAGGGCTGCATGTCCCGCGGGGGGCCTGGGGGGTATCCTCAGTGCGGTCTCTATGGCCCTCTTGTCTACCTTGAATATGGCTATGTCGGCGTTTGCCCCCTTTACGGCTCTGGCGAGCCTCTCGGCGAGCTCCTTGACGAGGGCCGGCGGGAGCCTGCCGACGTAGGCGGAGCGCTGGATGCGGGCTAGGCCGTAGGCCCTTAGGATGTCGGCCACCTTGGCTCTGACGTCGTTTTCCGTTATGTCGTACACCACTATTATGTACATATGGAGCGCGCCAGAGCTCTGGCCTCTCTGTGGATCTCGGCGGAGAGGGGCCTCTTGGCGGCGTGGAGCTCCTCCAGGACGGCGGCGGCCAGCTCCAGGCGGGACCGGCGGGTGAGTAGGCCGCCCTCGGACTCCAGCTTGTCCGCCATCTTGGCCACGACGGCGTCGACGCGGGGCCTCCACTGCTCCATGAAGTCCAGCGCTAGGGAGGGCCTCCCGGATTTGTCTACGTGGAGGAAGCCGACGTATGGGTCCAGCCCGGCGAGGATCAGGGATTTGTAGACCAGGGCCTTCAAGATCCCGTAGCCGTAGTTTAGGCCGGCGTTGACGGGGTCTCTCCCCTCCTGGTCTCTGCCGGGGAACCCCGTGACCTCCCTGTAGGCGGCCCAGTAGGCCTCGGCGGCCGCCGCCTCGGCCTCCAAGACAGCGTGGGGGGAGGCGGCGTCTCTCAGCGCCTGTAGGGCCTTGGCTAGGGACTCGGCGTATTGGCTGTAGCCTCTTAGGCGGCGGCGCCAGGCCTTGATGTTGTCTCTCTGGCCCAGCATCTTCTTGAAGACCCAGCTCTTGGCGTACTGTAGCCCTCTGCCGTCCTCCGCCGCCTTGTACTGGCACCTCCTCTTGGCCCCCGTGGCGTCTCCGATGGGCTTCATGAATATGCCCAGGGGCTCCCCGCGGGGGCTGAAGACGGCGACTGTGGCCCCGGCGGCGAGGAGGGCCCTGAGCGCCCTCGTCGTTATGGATATGCCGCCGGTGAGTAGGAGGACCTCGTCTACCTCGTGTAGGGGGTACTCCCTGGCGCCCTCCTTTGTCTCCACGAGGAGGAGGCCCTTCCTAGCCCTTATCCTGGCGCCGTATGCGGCCACTACGACCTGCATACGCTGTAGTAGGGGCAAGTCTTGGGGCACTGGGGGGCGGGGCCTGGGTCTCTGGCGGAGGCGACGACGTCGATGGCCTCGTCTCTGGCCTCGAGGAACTTGGCGCGGGGGGCGTCGCCGAGGTGGTAGGCGGTGGCTCTGTACTCCACCTGCCCGTCTATAGATATCTGGACGTGTATGCCGTAGTCTATGGGGACGCCGTACTCCGCCTCTATGGCCATGGCGTAGCCGGCCAGCGCTACGTCGACGTTCTGGCTGGGGCCGAACTTGAACTCCACCACGGCCCCCAGCGCCACGCCGTCCGCCACGACGTAGCTGAGGCCGAGGGGGGCGCCGTCTACGGCTATCTGGGCGGCTATGGGGGCGGCGTAGAAGGCGGCGGCGTCGCGGCTTCTGGCCAGGCGGGAGGCCAGGACGTGCTGGTACTCGCCGGTGAGCCTAACGGCGATGTATCTATACAGCGCCTCGGCCTTAGCTCTGAGGTCCTCCGGCATGCCCTCGCCCGGGGGGGACATGGGGGTGCCCGAGTAGACGTACCTCCTGAAGTCCTCCAGCGCCTTGAAGAGGACGGCGTGTAGGGCCTGCCCCTCGGCGAGGGGCTTGGTGGGCTGGGGCCTCTCCCCCAGCACGTACTTGAGGTAAAGGCTCCTCCCAGTGGGGCAGTAGCCGTAGGCGAAGTCGGAGAGGGCGAGGCCGAGGTAGGCGGGGGGCTTGACCGGCTGCCTGTCGTAGGCCCAGCCCCTCAGCTCCGGCGAAACCTCGGCGGGGCCCTGGGTGACCTTGGCCCTCCTCAGTAGGCGGGCGATCTCCAGGAGTGTCAACACGAAGTTTTGATGAGGTGTGGTGAAAACCTTTTTCGTCTACAAGGTTTATATCTCGGGTTGCAGGTGGCTTGCAATGAGGATGGGCATCACGGTGGGGTTTGAGCACAGGTTCGCGGTGCGGGCTCTCGCCAAGCTGGGGCCGGCTGACGAGTACATCTTTCTCTACGCCTACACCGGCAGGGGGGAGGACTCGAGGTCGGAGAGCACCGTGAGGGAGCTGATAGCCGCTTTCGGGAGGGGGACCGGGTTTAGGGTGGATCTGACCAAGCCCGGCGAGGCGCTGGAGCAGATCTACGGCCTGGGGCTGGAGAGGGTCGTGCTGGCGGGCGGTCCTAGGTTGCTGGTGCTCCTCGCCCTGCTGGCATCCCTCCTCCGGAGGTCCGAGGTGTACGTCCTCCCGGAGTACTCGGCGGAGCCCCTGGATTTGACCCCCCTCACCGCGTTCTGCGACCTCTGCAGGCTCAGCCCGGCGAAGCTGGGCGTAGTGGCTTCGGTAAGCGGGAGAGTGGGGATAGACGACGTGGCGCAGTTGGTGGGCCGGGACTCGACGACTGTTGCGAGGTACCTCAAGGACCTGAGCGAGGCGGGGGTTGTGAAGTCCCTCGGCGGCAGGAGGAGGGAGTACTTCGTCGACCCGCTCCTCACCACAGTTGCTCGTCTTATGCAAAACAGAGCCGGGTCTTTGTAGAGAGAAACTCTTAATAATTATTGTATTCCCTCCCCTATGGAGTCTGTACAGATCAAGAGGGAAGAGCTAGTGGAGAGGGCGGCCCGCTCCGTGAGGCCGGCTGTGCATCTGGAGATGGCCTACGACGTGTTGGACGAGCTCTCCAGATCCCCTGAGAAGTACCCGGAGCAGCTGGCGAAGCTCTCGAGGATCGTTGTGAAGGTACTGAACGACGTAGAGGAGAAGCTGAACGATATAGAGGAGGAGCTCAAGCACAACCCCCAGAGTAAGGAATCACAGAAGGTCAAGGATAGGCTGGCGGCTTTACAGAGGGCCAGGAATAGGCTGGCGGCTTGGGGCAGATACGTGGCCGAGCTCGCCAAGCGCCTTGAGGAGGCGGACGACAGAGAGAGGGCCCGGATGGTGAGGCTCTTCTGCGCCATGGCCCTAGCTCCCGACAAGCTGACTGTAGAGCTGAAGAAGTTGCTTAAGGGGCCATGAGGGTGGCTCCCCCCTACGTTAGGGCCGCGGGCCGCTTCGAGGCGCAGCTGTCGGTCTTGACCGGCGCCGGCAACATGGGCAACTACAACATGCACGCCGTGGCCAAGGTGGTTCACGGCGGGAAAGCCTACGAAGTGCCCGTGTTGACTGGGAACGCTCTGAAGCACTGGCACTCGGTGTATCTGGCCGAGGTGTACCAAGACCTCGGGGGGAAGCAACTGAACGAATTCTGCATGAAGGGGGTGGGGCTGAGGGGGAAGAACTTGGGCGGCGATGACGCCTCCAGCGAGGCCGAGGCCATAAAAGACCTCTGCAACGACCTCCACGGCTTCCTCCTCCCTGACAAGCAGATCAAGCGCGACAGCCTCGTGAGGGTGTCCTTCGCTGTGCCGGTGCTGGAGGAGAAGAACCTCGAGGCGGCGAGCAAGTTCGCCGTGGTACACAACAGGGTGGACCCCTTCAAGAGGACGCAGCAGGTGAAGTCCAAGGAGGAGCAGGAGGGGACGGAGATGATGGTCTTCAAGCAGGAGTACTCATCGGCGGTCTACGGCTTCGCGGTGGCCATGGACCTCGGGCTCTCCGGGGTGCCGCTCTACCAGGAGGGAAAAAGCGATGTAGACGATAAGGAGAGGGAGCTGAGGATAAAGTCGGCGCTTGTGGCTCTGCTACGGCTGTTCAACGGAGTTGGCTCTAAGCAGGCGCGCGCTCTCCCCATCGCGAGGCTTAGGGAGCTGGTGATCGCAATATCGGACTCGCCCATCCCCAACCTCGTACACGGCGCGTATCCAGACTACGTCGCAAGGTCGGCGGAGCTCCTGACGGCGTATTTAAGGGCTGTGGGGAAGAAGGGGGTCGTGCTGTGCTACGGCGTCGACTGCCCGCGGAGCAACGACGTCCTTGAGTGTAAAAAGGCCGACACGCTGGACGCCCTATTTCAAGAGGTCCTTGGGAGGGCTCTGCCAGGGGGGCAACCCGCTAGGAGGTGATGCACTACTACCTGATCGAGGCCAGGGCGCCTCTGTACTCGGTGAAGGTGGTGGACGTCTATCAGGTGGCCTCCGCATATCCGCTTCCCACGCCGCACGCCGTCGTGGGGGCGCTGGGGGCGGCCATGGCCCACGCCGGCATGTGCCGGGGTTCGCGGTGTATGAAGGAGGCGGAGGGGCTGGTCGTGGCGGCTAGGCCGGCGGCTGTGGGGGAGCTGGCCAAGTTCCCCGCGGTGTTGTGGAGGACGCGGGGGGTGCTCGAGGACAAGTCCCTCCCGGCGGGCCTTGAGGACTACGCGGGCGCCCGGGACGCTATGGTTAGGGAGTACGTCTACGCCCACGCCGTCAAGATACTGCTGGTCACCAGGGAGAGAGTGCCGCAACACGTGATTAGGCTTGTGGCGAGGCTCGGCGACAGCGAGTCCTACGTGTCGGTCGTCGACGTCCTGGAGGGGAAGCCGAGGGAGTGCGGGGGGCTTGTCAACGTCGCCGTGAGGGCGGCGAAGGCGAGGAGAGGTAGCTACACGCTCTACCGCGCCTTAGACGAGAGGGGGAACCGGGAGCTCTTCGCATACCCCTTGGTGGAGGAGGGCGGGGTCTACAGGCGCGGCGGCGTGGAGGTTGGTTCTAAGGTGCTCTGCTTAGGCGAGGCTGTGTTTCCGGAGGGAGATGACTGGTAGAGGGCTTGACACGCTGGTGAGGGAGCTGAGCCTGGCGTGGTGTAGGTCGAAGGGGGAGCCCAGCTGCGCCGTGAGGGAGGAGGTCCTCGCGGAGCAGGCCAAGGCGGCTGAGGGGATCGAGAGGTCAGACGGCGTGATCCTCCTCAAGGCGCCGACGGGCTTCGGAAAGACCGAGATCTGGACAGCGCCGTTTTTCGCCCAGTGGCTTAGGGGGGAGTGGTTCGCGCCCAGGTTGTACGTCGTCGAGCCCATGCACGCCCTCCTTAGGCAGATGAAGAGGAGGATGGAGGTCTACGCCCAGGCCGTCCAAGGCCTGGGGCTCCCGAGGCTGAACGTCGCTGAGGACCACGGCGAGGTGGCGAAGCCCCTCTTCCTATATGGGGGGCACATAGTCCTCACCACGGTCGACTCGCTGGCCTACGGCTACCTCGCGAGGCGGGTGCAGAGGTGGCGGGAGGAGGGCGTGGAGAGGGGGAGGTACAGCATGCCCGCGGGCCTACTCGCAAGCGCCTACATTGTCCTAGACGAGGCCCACCTCATACAGGACGAGGCCTACCTAGGCCCCAGGGTGCTGGGGAAGATAGTCTGCGACCTGGCCTCCGCCGGCGCCAAGGTCGTCATATCCACCGCCACGGTCCCCGAGACCTTCCTCAAGCACATCCCGTGTCTCGGCGGGAGGCTGACGCTTGGGTCCGGCACTGTCAGAAGAAACGTGGAGGTGGAGAGGAGGAAGGGGGTCCTCAAGGCGGAGGAAATCGAATGCGGCAGGCCCACCATCGTCATTGTGAACACGATAGAGAGGGCCCGGCGCATCTACAAACAGGTGAGGTGCGGGAAGAAGGCCGTGGTGCACTCGTTGATGAGGAGGGAGGACAGGGAGAGGCAGCTGAGCAGGGTGCTGGCGGACGGAAAGGTGGCCGAGGACGCGGTGCTGATTGGGACCCAGGCGCTTGAGGTGGGGCTCGACTTCTCCAACCTAAGGGCGCTCTACACCGAGACGGCCCCCGTAGACGCGCTGATACAGCGCATTGGGAGGGTGGGGAGAGACGGGGGTAAGGCGGAGGCCTACATCTACGAGGCCGAGGGAGATGCCCCCTACCCGCAGACCCTCATGCAGGCCACGCGCGAAGCCCTTGAGGAGGAGCTACGGGGAGGCGCCGCGCTGACGTCTTGGGAAGACGCACAGAGGGCCGTGGACAGAGTGTACAACGAGAAGGCCGTGGAGGAGCTCATGACGAGGGGGCTGGCGTGGTACGGCCAAGCGCTCGGCTACCTGCAGGAGCTGTCCCTCTTCTCCTACCCGCCCAGAGGAGAGGTGAGGATAAGGCCCTCCAGCTACATCACGCTTGTTATTGCCGACGTGAAGCAGGATGGGGATAAGGGGCGCTACATCACGGAGGAGGACGTGGAGAGAGGCGCGATGAAGATGAGCTACACCTCCAGAGAGGACCCCAGGATTAACGCCCTGCTCCAGAAGGTATCCACCGCATATACGGTGAGGGGGATCGCCACGGCGAAGGACGAGACTCTCTACTACCTAAGCGAGCTCCGGGGGGGCTGGGATGGGGTTGAGGTGGTTGTGGTGGACAGGAGGGACGTGGAGGAGCTGTACGACGAGGCGGGGCTCGACGTGGCGCAGCTCAGCGGCGGAGGCCAGAAGAGGAGGGGGAGGGGGCGGAGGAGGCGATGAGCTGCTGCGCCTACTTCCGGGGGAGGGACTGCCTCCAGACCTACGAAGACCACATCACGCAGGCTCTGGAGGCGTGTGAAAGGCTGAGGCCCTACTACGGCCGCTGGATGGAGAAGGCATTTGGGACCGCCGACGCCGCCGCCCTAGCCGTGGAGTTCCACGACCTAGGCAAGCTCGCCAGGGCTTACACAGCCGGCAACCGCGCCAGGTATAGGCACGAGGTGCTGGGGGCCTACTTCGCGTTGAGGAGTGTACAGACGGAGGCAAGGTACTACGTGGCGGCGGCGGTCGCGCTCCACCACGAGCCCATGATCCTCGCCGCCTACGCCGGCGAGCTCGGCGAGAGGGCCATCCACGTCTCCACGCTGAGGGCCATGCTGAAGGACTCCGACCTGAGCCTCGGTTGCACCCCCAACTACAGCTACAGGCCTGAGGTAGCCGCGGCGCTGAGGGAGTGGGCAAGCAGACCGCCCACCGCCGACGACGTGGCCGACGCCTTCCAGGAGCTCGCCGTGTATCTTAGCGGCGGCGCCCCCCAGGAGGTGAGGGTCAAACGGCTGAGGGTGGCCGGGCTACTACACGTGCTGACCGTATGCGACAACTGGGGAGCGAGGGGCCGCCCAGGAGAGGGAACCTTCATTAGCAGATACATGGCGGCGAGCGAGCTGGGGCTATGACCCAGTGCCCACGGGAGATGATCACGCCGGGCCACGGCATTATAGCCGACGCCCTCATCATGCACGGCCTCATCAAGATCCTCCACATCGAGGGGAAGATGGAGGGGTGGGCAGAGCGGCGAGGCGAGAGATTCGCCGTATGCGCCGACAGGCCTGAGCTGAACTGGATAGACCAGTGGGAGCCCATGGAGCTCCTCGAGATCGCCGCTGAGGCCAAGGCGAAGGGCAAGGGGGAGGAGTCAGAGGAGGAGCAGGTGCCCTACTTTGGCCTGGTGTACGACCTCTACAGATCCACAGTGGATCGGGGGAACTTCCCCAGCTGGATCTCCGACTTGAGAGAGGCGCTGTATGCGCTCAAGTCGGACTTCGACCTCTCCGAGGAGCACAGGGAGAAGAGGGGGGAGGGCCGCGCCCGCCCAAAGAAACGCGGGTACTACACGCTTTACCTCCCTCTCTCGGGGGTCTACGGCAAATACGTCGTGGAGAACTACGGCATAAGGCAGTCCCAGTACGCGGTCTGCGCCACGTGCTTCGCCCTCAGCACCCTGGGCTACATCTACGGCACCGTAAAGGCGCGGGTGGAGCGGAGGTCCTCATCCGGCGGGGGACACGACGTCTTCAACCTCACGTTTATCCCAAGGGGGAGGACGTCGCTGAGGACCCTCATGACGCTCCAGAGGATGGCTGGGCTCGTAGAGATGCGGCCGGGGGATCTAAACGAGCTGGGGGCGGTGGTGTACATGCTGTCGGTCGGCGAGACCATATACGCGGTGAGAGAGAGCGTGGACATCCTCGTCTGGATCACCCAGAGGGCCGGCAACTACTTCCAGAGGACCGTCGGGGTCAACATATTCAGAGGCGACAGACTGCTGGAGGCCATCGCCCAGATCAAGTACAGAGCCCCCAGGTGGCCCAAGATAGCGAGGCAGCTCGGTAGCTCCCTAAACGTCCTAGGCGAGTACCTCGCCTTCGGCGGCGACGTGTACCACGTCATTAGGTCGGTGATGGCCGACTTGGGGAGGAAGGGGGGCAAGCTGGCCGAGCTGGAGGGCCTCGCGGAAGCCCTTAAAAAGATAGGCTAGAACAGACCCGTGTTCAAATTCGAGTTCTGCCCCACGCGGTCGCGTTGCCTCACCAGGGGGAGGGGGGAAATGGCGGACGTCACAGTGATAATGGGCCCTCCGAGGGCCGGGAAATCCCTATTCCTCGCCCTCCTCTACGGCCTGTCCTACTACTCCAGACAGGGCAGAATTCCCGGCTTCCTGCGGGAGCTGGCAGAGAGCTACCTCGGCGCCGAGGGCCACATCGCTCTTGAGACAGAGGACGGCGTCGTCAGATGCGAAAGCACGGCCGACGGGGTCTCATGCGCCGCAGACGCCAGGGGCCAGTTCATGGCCTACCTCCTATACGAGGGCCTGGAGTACACCCTGAGGTACAGACACTGCGCACCCCCCGACGAGAGGGGGGAGGTGCTGGCGTACATAGAAAAGGCCGTGATGAAGAAAGTGGGCGAGAGGTACCCGGTGGTGGTACGCGGCGGAGAGCTGTGGGAGGAGGTAGACGGCAAGCACCTGCCCATAAGGCACTCCTCCAATGCTGTCGTCCTCATCGGCGTGCTCGAGCGCCTCGCCGGCTACGCGTCAGAAGGCGAGATGCTCCTCCTCGACGGCACCCTAGACGGCCTCTACCCAGACGACGCCGCCTACATCGCCTACCGGATAGCCCAGGCGGCCTCCCGAGGCGCAAGAGCCGTGGTGGCCACCCACCTCCCCCTCATCTACGACCTATTCAACAACCTAGACGCAGTGGCGGAGTACCTAGGAAAGGAGAAGCTACGCGTGGAGACGGCCGGCTGGATCTTCCACGCGGGGGAGATAGCCCCCGCCGACTACAACCTAACCCCCTACGGCAGAGTCCTCATGGAGATATACAGCAAGATCTACCGATGAGCTGCCCCTGCGTCGCCAGACTCCACATACCAGACGGCAGCAAACACGTCACGAAGTACCTACGCATCTCCAAGATGCAGAGCCACGACCCCAACGAAGTCCACAGATACCTCAGCCATGTCCTAGACGACAGCATCTCCGACGACTGCCTACGCCACAGAGACAACGCCGTAGACTGCTACTTCCTCGACGACAGCGGCCAGAAAATCGGCGTTGAGTTCACCACAAAACTCGACACGAGCCACATAAAGACCAAGACAATCGACGGCCAGCAATGCGACACCTCCCGCTGCAGAGCGGTCATAGTGTTGCCGGCCAAAAACGCCCCAGAAATCCGAGTGAAGACGGGAATACTCACTTGCCGAAGCCACAGAGACTGCGCCGAACTCCCCCACCTCCTGCTTAAGTACGAGATAGTAATCGTGTTCATTTAAACGCGCCAAGTGCCCGAACAGCTCAGTCCCGCCTACACGGCCAGCTTACGAAACGCCAAGCGGCCGACCTTCGTAGAGGATTGAGGCCAGTTGCTTAACTCTGCTTGTCAACAAATCAGGGCTCAACCCCATCGACTTCAGAGAATGCTCCGCCTCAGGCGGCAGCTTAGCGAGGTCGCTGGGGCTTGAGATCCTCAAGAGCGAGGCCCCGCCCCCCGTCTTGTAGACAAGATAGGCGGGCACCCCCCTCTTCAACGCGATCAACACGTCGTCCACGTAGTTGCTCTCGAACACAGTGACCCCCCTCCTCCTCGCCAGCATCCTCTCCACGAGCCTCAGCCTAACCGGCTCGTAAAGAGACACCTCAGACAGATCGATGTGGAGCGGAGCGTCCCAAGCCGTGTAGGCCCTATGCAAAACACTATAGATAGCCTCCACCCCCCTCCCCGCCTCCTCCGGGCTGAGCTTAAGGCCCACAACCTCGTCATATGCCCCACCCGGCGAAATCACATAGCCGCCAATCCGCTCCTCAAAAGGCTCGGCAGGGCCGGGCTCAGGTCTCAGAAGCCTCGCCACGTAGAGGGCTAGCTTGCGGGCAACCTCCTCCGTCCCCCGCTCAAGCTCGCCCTCAACGCTCAACCCCTCCGGAGACGCCGCCAGCTCCCGGTCCAGCTCGACCGAGAAGTCTAAGACGTGGGGCTCGTCGCCAGCCACAGCAACAAAGCTGTAGGACACCCTCCCATAGTCGCACTGGGCCAGCCTGTTGGCGTGATCCGCAGAAACCTTCCGAAGCTCCTCCACCAAGTCGTGGGGAAACGGCACGCCGTAGCACTTCGACCTAGGAAACGGCAAGCCCTCCACAGACACGCTTACACGACCCCGAGGCGTCCTCCTCCAAGCGCTGACGTGCCTCCCCAGGTACAGCCCCCTCCCCCACTCCAAATAGCCAAACGCCGTAATCGCGGCATATATCGTGGTCTTCCCCACCCCATTCGGCCCAAAAAGCAGAAAAACCTCAGGAAGCTCCACATTGAGCTCCCTAATAACGCCAAAATTCTCAACAACAACCCTCATACCCCCCACAACACAGAAGTTATTATACATACCAACGCACTCCCCACCGCCGACGCGGCACCAACCCCTCTTCCACAGCAACCTGCCCTATCTTTCAATCCTCAACTTGAGATTCCAGTAGCTCGTCGACATGGCGCTCGCCGAGTACACAGCTGTGCTTTCAATCCTCAATTTGAGATTCGCGAGGAGGTAATGAGACAGCTACAGCAACAACAGCTCTTTCAATCCTCAACTTGAGATTCATGATGCCCTAGACGTCGCATACAACTACTCGCCTGTCACCGCCTTTCAATCCTCAACTTGAGATTCCCCGCAACTGCGCCTGCGACCTCACCGTCGCCGTCGCCGGCCGCTTTCAATCCTCAACTTGAGATTCCATTACGAGGCTGGACGACGTTAGTTTGGCTGAGCAGATTGCATACTTTCAATCCTCAACTTGAGATTCGAGTCGATGTGGCACGGTAGCTTCGGTGGCTGTCGCAACCCATTCTTTCAATCCTCAACTTGAGATTCCGCACACGGCCCTTCCCTCCTCCACGTCTACGAGGCAGTAGCTTTCAATCCTCAACTTGAGATTCTACAACCGTGAAGTGAGTATGGCGGTAGGGACGTCAAGTGACTTTCAATCCTCAACTTGAGATTCTGAGACGTGTAGGCGATGATGTGTACGTAGGAGTAGAGAGTCTTTCAATCCTCAACTTGAGATTCAGAGTGAGGAGCTGTTGGGCGTCTGCCTGCCGCCACACTCGCTGCTTTCAATCCTCAACTTGAGATTCTCTACTATCCCAAGGCCATGATGATACAGCGCTATCTAGACACTTTCAATCCTCAACTTGAGATTCACCTCCGCCTAAGCCACAGCAACAGTTGCAGAGACCGCCGCCCTTTCAATCCTCAACTTGAGATTCGTCGCCATGATGGACACCGCTACGGCTGAGAAAGCTATCGACTTTCAATCCTCAACTTGAGATTCAAAAATGGGGAGGTTACGCGTCGTGGACGGGGATGACCCTTTCAATCCTCAACTTGAGATTCACCTGGTGGTGTGGAACACCTGCTACGTCAAGGTAGGCGAGTTCACTTTCAATCCTCAACTTGAGATTCGAAAATATATGAGCTCGAGCCGTACAGTGAATGGCACTCGAAACCTTTCAATCCTCAACTTGAGATTCGAAAATATATGAGCTCGAGCCGTACAGTGAATGGCACTCGAAACCTTTCAATCCTCAACTTGAGATTCTAGCCTACCCACCGGGCACCGTAGATGCCCTGGGCCCGGAATATCTTTCAATCCTCAACTTGAGATTCCAAGGAACTGTCACGCCAGAACCCACTCTGTCGCGCCAAAGCTTTCAATCCTCAACTTGAGATTCCAATGTCTGTTTCGGGCGTGAGTGTACAATGGATCAAGTTGACGCTTTCAATCCTCAACTTGAGATTCACGTCTTAAGGAGAGAAAAAACGGGGTGGTTTAGGAGTTGCTTTCAATCCTCAACTTGAGATTCCACCACCCTCACTCTGCCCAGCTCGTACACCGTGGAGGCGCTGCTTTCAATCCTCAACTTGAGATTCTCAGCATGCCCCCCAGAACGCCCGCAGTATCGCCATCTCCCTTTCAATCCTCAACTTGAGATTCTGGGGTTTCTGGGTTTTGGTTTTTGTTGGTTTTTAAGTTTTTCTCTGGTGGGTTTTGTGTTGATTTCGGCGTGTTCTTGAGACTGCTCTTTCTGGGTTGTTGGTTTTTCTAGAGCTAACCCCGTGCGTCCCGCAGTTGAAAGCGTGTGGCTGGAGGTCGGCGGCGCCGTCCGCCGTTGTTCTGCCCGCCGTTTTTTAAACTGGATCTCCGCTTGACAAAGGTACAACGGCGGAGGAGTAGAACGATTTTACAAAAAGAAAGGGCTTGTTGCACGACGATTTATAAACGCCGTGATCTATATAGGGTATGTAGGTTTTTCTGTGGGTTGTTGGTTGGGGCATTTTAGGGGGGTTGCTTTGACGGCTCCGAGGCCCATGGATCGTCCTGTGCCTACGTTGAGGGTTTCCATTAGTCTTATGGTTTTCCAGAGGTCTGTGATTCTTCTCTTTCCGTAGGCGCGGTATAGGGCCCAGCCGAGGAATCCTCTTGCTATTCCGCCGCCGGGGAGCTTTACCGTTGCTACGCAGCGGCTGTGGCAGCCGAAGTCGGTGAGGGCGACGTAGGTGTAGACCCAGCGGAGGAAGGGGGCGCCTAGCTTGGTGACGCCTAGGGCTCTGCCGTGTTTTACGGCGGATTTGAAGAGGGAGAGGGGGCGGGGGAAGAACTCGTAGATGGGTTTGCTCCTCCTGTAGAGGGGCGGGGTGGCGAACCTCAGGGGGCTGAGGAACTCCAGCTTGAAGCACTGCTCCTGGGGGAGGTCGTGGTGGGCGTCGCGCATCTCCACGGCCTCGGGGTCTAGCCTGGCGCCGAAGAGCTGCAGGCCGCCGCCGGCGGCGGCCGCGGCGAACTGGCTGGCCATGTCGTCGTCGGCGAAGCCCACCCTCACCTCGACGGGGTCTCCGGGGGCCACGGCGGCTCCCCAGAGGACCGGCCTCCCCCTGTGTAGGAGGGGCCACACGGAGAAGGGCTTCACCCTGGCGTCGTGTAGGTCGGGCCTGCCCAGGGTCTTGAGGACGAGGGACTCCACGACGGTGCCGGAGAAGCCCGAAACGGCGAAGGCCGACCCCGCCCTGGCTCTGACGGCGACTATCCTCATGCCTAGGAAAAGGTGGGGGTAAATAACTACTGGCCCGCGGCGGCCTTCAACAGGTCCTTCACCTCCTTCTCAAAGGCGTCCATCTCGCTGGCTATCCACAGGAGTAGGATGATGGCGGCGAAGGCGAAGTTCGGCACAAAGAGGAGGACCAGGGCGAGGGGCCACGGGCCGCGGGTCGAGACGGCGCCCCTCCGGCAGTCCACCCTCACCTCGACGGGGATAAGGCCGTACCTCTTCCTAACGGCGAGGTAGGGCCCCACCCACGCCGCCTCCGCCCCAATCACGGCGAAGGCGTCCCGGAGAGCCGAGAGGTCGCCGGGGCAGACAACACGCCTCTGCAACCGGCGGACCACGAGGACGGCGGCGAGGACTGCGGCGGCAACCACTAGGATAATAACGGTCGCCGGGCTGAGCCACTCCATATATATCAACTAGCATTCCTCTTAATAAACCTAGCGGCCCCCCGCTGCGCTTGGGGGGGCTACGGCCGGGGGCTGGTTATGTCCTCTCGGGCGTATCTCCTTACGACGGCTGGGATCTTCTCTATGAGGTCGCTGGCGGTGATGTGGAAGCCCAGCTGGGCGGCGGCCTCCTCGCCGGCTAGCCCGTTGACGAAGGCCGCCACGGCCGCGGCCTCCAGGGGGTCGCGGGTCTTGGTCATAAACGCGGCGGCGACGCCGGTGAGCACGTCGCCTGTCCCCCCGACGGTCATGGCGGGGGTGCCGGTGGCGTTAATCTTCACCCGCCTCCCGTCCGACACCACGTCGTACCTCCCCTTGAGCAGTATAACGGCGCCGATCCTCCCCGCCCACTCCCTCACCGCCTCGGCCCTCTCCCTGAGCCCCCTCGGCGGCTCCACCCCCGTCAGCGCCTTGAACTCCCCCGCGTGTGGGGTATACACCACCTGGGGCCCCCCCACCGGCGATCCCCCGAGGGCCTTTATGGCGTCGGCGTCGACGACAAGCGGCTTCTTGACCCGCGCGGCTATTTCCCTAACGGCGTCGGGGGTCTCGCCCTCCAGCCCCAGCCCCGGGCCGATGGCCACCACGTCGAACCTCTCCGCCAGCCTCAGCACCTTCTCCACGTGGCGTAGGGAGAGCCTGGGCCCCTCCAGCGGGACGGCGATTAGGTCCGGGCTGTAGGCCTTAGCCGCCTGCGCCGCCGGCTCAGGCGCCGCGACGGCCGCCAGATCCACGCCGGACCTCAGCGCGGCCAGCGCCACGTACATAGGCGCCCCCGAGTACTCCAGGGACCCACCCACCACCAGCACCCGGCCGTGGTCCCCCTTCTTCGCGTCGGCCCTCCGGGAGAAGTCCAGATAGGCGAAGTCCCCCGGCCCCACAACCACCTCGGCCTCCGGCGGGATGCCGATTGGCTCCACCACAAGATCACCCACGTACCTCCGCGCCCCCTCCGCCAGGAGCCCCCTCTTCGGCCTGTGGAAGGTGACGGTGAGGGCCGCCCTCACAGCCCTGTCCCGCACCTCCCCCGTGTCCGGGTCCAGCCCGCTGGGGACGTCCACCGCCACCTTCGGCGCGGGGGCCGCGTTCATGAGGTCCACCGCGGTGGCGTGCGGCTCCCTAAGCGCCCCCCTCACTCCGGTCCCCAACACCGCGTCCACAACCACGTCCGCCCAGAGGAACCAGTCCTGAAGAGCGAGAAGCTCCAGGGGAGTCGCCGCCAGCGCCAGCTCCACCCCCCACAGCCTCCTCACAGCCTCGAAATTCGCCCTAGCCGCCCCCTCCCTAGGCTCCCCAAGCCCCACCACCCTCACCCACAGCCCCGCCCCGTGGAGGTGCCTAGCCGCCACGTAGCCATCCCCCCCGTTATCCCCCGTCCCACACACCACCAAAACCCTCCTCGCCCCCGGAAACCTACCAACCACGTTCCTCGCAACGGCCGCCCCCGCGTTCTCCATCAACACAAGCCGCGGCACCCCAAGCCACTCCGCGTTCCTATCCACCACATACATCTCAAGGGAAGAAACAGCGTCCATACACAAGACAAAACAGACATATAAAACACACACGCCCAACCCCCCACGGAAGCCCCAGCAGACCCCCCAGATCCGCCCACTCACCATCACCGCCGCAACCCCATCCCGGCGCGCCAGACGTGAGACAGCAACCGGCCCCGCCGCCCCACCGCCGGAGGACAGAACCTATACAATCCACAACACACGTCACCAAACACCATCCCCCAGGCCAGCAGAAGGGAGGCTCCAAGGCCCCGCGAGTCAAAGCGCCCCCCACCACCGCCCTCCTCCAACAGCCACGGGCCCCCCAGCAGTCAGGAAACACCCCCCACCCAAATGCGCCCCCCAGCCAGCCGCCACCCACAACACAACAAAACCACAGCAGAGGCGGCAAACCCTCACCCCCCACCAGAGCCCCAAGGCCAGAAGCCACACCCCAAGACAGCACGACACATCCCCCCCACCGGCCCCACAAGCCCAGCGGCAGCCAACCCCCACGGCACACCCAACCGCAACACCCCCATCCAAACCCACCTCACAAGAAAAAACCTCACCACACCCGGCCAAAACCCCCCACCCAAACAAAAACCCCCACGCCCACCGCCTAAAGCCCAGCGCAACCCCTCACAACAGCCCCACCAAGCCCAACCCCGCCACAACCCACCACCCACAGGCCCCCCACACACAAAAACACCTACTCCAGCCACACGCCCTATAGAAGCTCCCAACCAGCCCCCGAAAACAACCTTCTCACAGGTCAAAAACCCAAAACCAACCAACAACAAGAGCCATAGCCAACTCCTTTGCCGCAGTCCCCCTGTCTTTTATCCTCCACGCACAAGCATAAATCTTAGCGCTCCACCTAGTTAATCTTGGTAATTTGATTTCACTTTTCAGGTAGTATATATTAGTAAAAGTATTTATTTTATCAATTACACCGGCGAGTATAGGATCGTAGTCCCTACAGAATTTCAACCCAAAGAGCCACAAGATTTTATCACGTGACCACCTATTACACTTCAATTCCTCTAGTTGAATCTGTGTCTCTTCTTGGTTGTCTGCCAGACAGCGAAGGAACATGGTAAACCTCCTTCTCGCGTCTCCATCTTCAACGTAGGCACACTTCCCATAGGAGGAGGTCGTTAAGACCCTGTCGGCGCCGAAGTCCACCACTTTCTTCTCTGCCGCTTCGCCTAGCGTCCTAAGGGTCTTCAGAAGCGCCGCCAGCCCCTCCGCCAGAGCCGGGTCCTCCCGCCTCAAGAGATTCCAGTTAGGCGCTATTTGGTGCTTTTCCTCTCCCAATAACGCTAGGAGCGCAGACGCCGCGGCCCGCCTGGCATTGCCCCTCGCTGACTCATCGCTCCGATCGTCCACGATCCTCCTGAGGACGCTTACAAACCTCTCCTTATCGTTATCTAGAAGTGCATCAGCTAGATGCAAGCCATAAGAGGCTTGCAACCCGACGTCCTCAATATCCTCAACCGGCACAACCACTTCGCCGTATGCGCGGTCCCTCAAGGTAATGCGGTCATACTCAAATTTCAAAGGAACTCCCTTGTAGGTGTGGCCGCCGCGGGTCCATATACGGATATATGTAAACTTGCGAGTGTGCAGGCGAATCCAGTTGAACGCAAGGTAGTTAAAAAACGTGAAATCGGGCAAAATAAGTCTCCAACCTTCATCTGTTCGGACTATAATAATAACTATCGCAACTATTATAAAAGCAACAAGAAAAAATATTGATGATATATATGATGAAACTAGATATGGAACGATATTTATAATGAGTGGAATAGTTGGCTCTATTGCGATAAAAAATAATATATAAAAATATGTAATTAATAATAAAAGAAATATTAAAAATAAATTTAAAGAAACTATAAGAATATATGGTAGTGGTATTAAAAACCATAGTAATCTGTTAGTTATCAAATGTTTATATAGTAAATATATAGGTGATAAAATTATGATTAAAAATATAATACTAATTTTGATAATGAATAAATAAATTATTATAACAAAAAATGTGCAAAATATCCATGCTTTCCAGAAGACGTTTGTCATACCGCGTCTAAAAAGTAAATCAATTATCAAGTAACATACTGATAATGTAATATTAATGAAAATTATACTTTGAATGACATATGGTAAACTAAGTGGCTTAATATTAAATAGAGGAACTAAAAGAAATAATATAATTACTGGAACTGACAAAAAATTAAGATAATTTATAAAATTTTCAATATATTTTGAATATTTTATATGATTCATTAATACTGTATATATTTTATTTTTAGTTTTTTGTATATAGTAGTTGATTATTATAGGTATCAAAATGGTACCCAAAGCGGATAGGCTCGCTAATTGTAGTCTTTCAAGAATTATCGTATATACTTGGTTTGGCTTTAGATATATAGTGTATTCTCTGTTTTTCGGTATAACTATTCCTTTAATTATTTCTGCTAGATCGTACTGGAATATTAACTCGATTAGTGGGTGTAGTGAGATTTGTGCCTGGGGGCCCATGTTGCATATCCTGAATTGTGGTAGCTTTATTGTGGCGACGGTGGGGAAGAACGCGGCTACTGTGTGGTTGCTTACCGAGATGGTGAAGAGGGTTCTGTTTTTGACGAAGCCGAGTTGGCTTATTCCCTCGATTTGTATCGTGGCGTTGCCCGTCTGAGCCAGCATGTCGACGTCGCATGGGTACTCGTGCCAGTACCTAAGCAGGGCCGTCCTACCCGGTATCAGTGGGAAGTAGCTGGGGAATAGTCCGTAGCCGCCGGGTGCCGCTCCGTATATGTACGCGGAGAGGTTTCCTCTTGCCTCTAGCGTGAAGCCTCTCAGGAGATAGACGTCCGCTATGGGGTTGCCGTTGGTGGTGTTTATGATGAGGATGAAGACTGGGTTGTCTGGATGTGCCGATGTGACGTTGATGCGGCCTCTTCTGAAGTCTAGGACTGTGGCGGTTCTGAACTGGCTGAGTATTTCGTTGATCTGGCTGGGACATGCGACGTAGCAGTAGTATTGCCTCATGGCGGCGTTCCCCGGCTCGATGTTTATGGCGTATGGTGGGGGCGCGCCTTCGATTGGTTGCTGTACTACGTCGCAGTGCTGGAGTGGGAGCTTGTCTAGGTCGGTGACGATGAAGTAGTAGCCGGCGCCTAGGGTGGAGGAGTTGTAGTAGTGGTTGTTGTTGTAGATGTACTGGGTGATTATTATGGTTGGGGCGGCCAGCGCGACGGCGGCGAGTAGGGCGGCGAAAAGGAGAAAGCGCATATCCAGCCGCAACGTGGCGTTTTTAAGTCTTGCGCTGTTGGGCGCACCGCGGGGCCGCCCTCCGGCCGGCGCCTCCGACCGAGGGCCGGAGCTGGGAACAGCGGGGCCCCGAGTAGCCACGGGGGGCCGGGGGGGCGACGGGGGGTTGGGAGGCGGCTGGGGCCAGCGCGACGCCGCCGGTGTGTGGTTGAAGGTTTTTATGGTGGTGTTGTCTTGGCGTGTCGGTTGTGTTGCCCGAGAGGCTTAGGGAGGGGGAGCGGAGGGGTATTGACGTGGGGGAGGTGGCGCTGGAGGCCCTGGCTGGGGCTGGATCCGGCCGATGTAGCCGCCGCGCGTGTGGCGGAGAGGTTTCTCGCCGAGGCTGAGCAGTACGTCGAGAGGGGGGACGCGGTGCAGGCCAGCGAGAAGCTCTACAAAGCTGTGGAGGAGTGCGTCGAGGCGCTGGCGGAGGCGCTGGGGGTCGAGGCGCTTGGGGAGGTCAGGCGGAGGGGCCGGTGGGATACTTGGCTTCTGGGGAGGGCGGCGGGGGGCTGAGAGGCTGGGGGAGGACAGATTTAGGCTGGCGTGGAAAGACGCCTATGATATACACGTGTGGGGCTTCCACGAGGCTAAATACGACGTTAGGGACGTGAAGGCGGCTCTGCCCCCGGCCAGGTGGCTCGTCGAGTTTGTGAAGAGCCGCGCGGCGGGGGGTGATGCTCTCCTAGTGGGGGTGTTTGGCGGGTTTGGGGTGGGTGGTGCGGTGCCGGCTTGTGGTGGCTAGGCGGTGTGCCGTGGGGGCTCGTGGGGGGTTTGGGGGGTTGGGTCTTTGGCGTGGCGGGGGGCTGGGTCTTGTGCGGCTCGTTTAATGTTGCTGTTGAGAGTCTCTCGGCTTGGGGGTTAGGTTGTGGTAAGGGTTTTATATGGCTTCTCTGGGGTGTTTATGGTTGTTGTGTTTCTTGTGTTGTTGGCGGCGTTTGGCTGGGCGGGTGGGGGGCTGGCGGTTGTGGGTGAGTATGTGGATTTGGGGGGCGTCGTCAAGGCGGCTCCTGGGGGTTATGTGTTTGTGGTGACTGACGTGTGGCGGGGGCTGGGGAACTGTAGCGGGGCGGCGGAGGCGGTGGGCTACCCCTACGCCGTTTTGCCGTCGGGGTCGTTTAGGTGTTTTATTGTGCCGGCTGGGGAGGTGGGGGCTAGGCTCCGGGGGGTGCCCGTCGTCGACTTGAGGGGTGGGCCGGTGGCGGTGGTGGCGGAGGCGCCGGGGGTTCTCTACCTGGTGGACCTCGCCTCGGGGAGGCCGGCGGTGGGGATTAGGCTCGTGAGGGGGGTCAACATGTCGGTGGGGGCGGCCGTGTCGGCTTACGTGGAGTGGCCCCTGGCCCCGCGGTACTTCCCCCTGGGGGAGGGGGCGGTGGTGCTGCGGACCTGGCGGGAGTACCCCTGCGACGTGGATCTCCGCGGCGGCCCGGGCAACGCCACGGTGGAGGTGGAGAACCTCTACCGCCTGTCGGGGCTCGTCTCGGGGTCCCCCCTCTACGTGGAGGGGGCGGGGGGACGCGCCGCCGTCTACCTCCCAGATCTCGCCGCACAGAGGGTCAGGCTCCAGCTGTGCAACGTGGGGCCCCACGCGGCGGTCAACATCTCGGCGTTGCGCAACGTTAACTACAGCTTCCTCTGGCTCCTCACCAGGGGGGTGGTCCTTACGTCAGACGGATCCGAGCGATACTCAGTATACCCAGGTGCCGACGTAAAGATAGGGCTGGAATACGCCAACCCGCTGGGGGCCGTGTTGATTAACATACTGGGTGTGATAAGCGCCTACGTCGGAACTCTGCTCACAACAACACGCCGGAAGTTCTACATAACAGCCCTCTCTCAAGCCCTAGGCACAGACCTTATAAAAATAATAAGATTACCATTAAATTTTTTTAAGATAATGATATATTATTTAACGCCTATTTTCTTCTTGAACATATTTGTAATTTTTATGATTTTCTATCTTATTTCAAATATTTTCAATAATATGAAAATTGCTGATATTATAAATAAAATTTTGATTTTTAGTTATAATTTTATTCTTATATTTTATATAAGTTGGATTGGAGGAAGATTTGCAAAAAACTATGTGATGTCATTAATTGTGGCGTTGGGGATGTATATGGTAGTGTTCATCATCTCAGTTTTAGGCATTACACTTTTTTATGTCATACCTCTTTCTATGATATTGCATACATATGAATATACAACTATTTTAATTTATGGATTTTTTCTCGTAATATTTTTTACTATTTTAATAAAGGCATCAAGTGACATCTCTAGGCTCGATAGGTGGCTTTTGAATGCCATAATGCTCTATATTATAAACTCACTCAATATTTTATTATTGTTTATTACATTTACACCTTTTTTATACACATGGCTTTTGATTAATTACAATCACTATATTTATGTAACAAATATATTGATAGCTGTTACTTTTCTAGTCATCATACTATTTTTATCTTTAAATACTTACGACGGTTGGCGTATTTTGTTCCCTGATCTAAACATCTTCGAGTTTTTTGCAAGGCGGTGGATCGATGAGAATAGGGCTTCTGTTGTGCGGAGCTCGGTGGTTTTGTCCAATGGAGAGGTTGTGGAGGGCCGTCTTGAGGTCGTTGGAGAGGATTACGTCGTCGTGTCTGGGAGGACGGTTTTGCTTGACCAGGTGGCAATGTTTGGGATTGAGCTGGAGGAGAAGAAGGTAGCGGAGGCCCTCTTGGGCGGTGGCGAGGCTTCTGTCTTTGCCTACATGCGGAGGGCTGTGGAGAGGGGGGTGGACCCACTGGGGCACGCCGTTGCGGTTGTGGCTTCTGCCGTGTTGAAGGCAAGGGGGATCGGCGGGCAGGTGGCTCCTGTGTGGGAGGTGATGGGGGATGGGGGGTTGAGGGGGGCGGCCGCCGCCCTCTTGTGCGCCTTTAGCAGGTTGCGGGGGTTGGGCGTGTCGGACTTCGGGGGGTGTAGAGTCGCCTCAACGGCCTCGGTGGGTGGGCTGGAGGGTCTCGTTGTCGAGGTGGCCCGCCTGTTGGCAGACGGCAAGGTGGAGGAGGCGGCGCGGCGGCTCTCGGGTCTATACTTGGCGGATCCGACGGCGGATACGCTAGCCTATCGGCTTGAGAAGGCGGTTAGGGGGTACGGTAAGAAGCGTGATAGGCGGTATGCGGAGGATGTGGCTGTTTGGCTTGCGGCGTTTTGGATATATCTGAGGGTGGCCGGGTTGCATGACGACGGGGTGAGATATTCCCGAAGCCTAAGAAGGAGGTTTATGAGGTGGCTGATCAATGACTTATTCTATCGGTAGACTTTAGCATGTTGGAGGAGGCACGGAGGGCCCTCAAGGCGGCGTATGAGGAGCTCGAGCGGTTTGGGAAGACGGGCGACCCCATGCTTGTGAGAGACGCGGCTGAGAAGGGCTGGCTCGCCGTGGTGGAGGCCGTCGAGGAGCTGCTGGGGGCGTACGGCGTGGAGGCAAAGACGTACAGAGAGAAGAGGGACGCGCTGTATAGGCTGGGCTTCGCCGAGCTTGTGGATAGGTTTGCGGCTAGGGAGAAGCTTCTCCACATCGACTGCTTCTACGACGGCATGTGCGACGAGCAGTACGTCAGAGAGTATCTCAAAGACGTCGAGGATATCCTGGACGAGGTTCGGCGCCGGTTGCAGCGCTTGAAGGGTCGGGGGGGGGGGTAATGTTTTAAAACTGGGGGCCGTGTGGGGGTTGTGGAGGTGGGGAGGCGGGCCCTCCTGTATCTGGTGGTGTCCCACTGGCGGAGGTGGGGGGAGGTGTGGGGGAAGAAGAAGGTGCAGAAGCTGATGTTTCTGGTGGAGCACTGGGACGGGGGGAGGGGGGTGTCCAGATCGCTGGGACTCACGGGGTACGGGTTCGTGGTGTGGCTCTACGGGCCCTACTCGCCTCAGGTGGATGAGGATTTGGAGTGGCTTGTGGAGGAGGGGTACATCTCGGAGAGGGTGTACGGATACGACTCGTACCACAGCGTGGTTGCCGACGGCGAGGTGGTGAGGCTGGGCTTCTACGACGACGACAAGTCGCCCAAGGTGATATACGTGTACCGCCCCACCTGGCGCGCCAGGTTCGTGAGGGTGGAGGAGAAGCTCCGGGCGAGGATAGACGCCGTGGTGGACAAGTTCGGCCGCTACACCGCGAACGAGCTTGAGATCCTCACGACGGCGATGCTGGGCGTCGAGAAAAGGAAGACACTCGGGAAGAGAGTAGACGAAATAGTCCAGCTAGGCGGCGGAACGCGTAATACCCATTAACCCTTTTTACCCGGGCGCATACGGCGGCCTGTGGAACTGCTGTTCCGGGAGTTAAACGTGGGCGACTTCGCCGTGAGGCCTAGCCAAAAAAACGAGAAGGAGATTGGGGCTGTGGTGTCCATCCTGGAGGAGGGCGAGCTCAGCGTGGGGGATCTGCTCGCAGTGGCGCAGTACGACCTATCCAGCATGCAGGCGCCGGGCTGGGTCAGGAAGGAGGCGGAGCGCCTCGCCCGCCTCCTGCGGCGCCGGGGGCTCAAGAGGTCGGCCAAGGCGGTGTTTAGGTGGACCTCCTCAAGCTGGCTGTTCTCCCTCGCGATCTACCGCCACCTCGCCGAAAGGGGGCTCCCCGGCTACTTCGCCGTCGAGCCCTACGTCGGCCTTACCGAGGCGGGGGACCCCTTCGACTACGCCCTGGTGAAGGAGGACAGGGCTGTCCCAGTGGAGGTGAAGCGGCTGGCAAGCTGGGCAAACCTAGAGCAGTACATCGGCGACTTCAGAGAGAAGGCCCAACGAATCACCACGGCAGTACTCCACCTGCACTTGACAGAGAAGCTCTGCCGCCTGACGCCGCCGAAGGGGCTCAGAGCCCTGCTCGAACTAGCCAACACGGGCCCCGAGACGAGGGTCATCCTCACCTACCACTGCGGAGACGCCTGGAGCCTAGAAGACGTCGCCAGGCTCGCGGAGGGGCTGTAGGCCCCCGTCGAAATACCCAGCCGCCGGCTGCCGAGGCGTCCATGCAAGGGGGTCGGCCAGAGCGAGGCGCGCCGGCGCTGAGCGCGGTTGCCGTGGGCCCGGCCGCCGGCGGGGTGCAAGTCGGCGTTACGTACGGCGGACGGCCCCGGGCCTGCGGCGGTTAAGCCAGCGCCCTCAGTGCTCTAAGCAAGGCCCGCGCGACGTCCCCCCTCGCGGAGCCCTCGTCGTAGAGCTTTAGGAGGGCCACGCCGGCCGCCTTCAACGTCATTACGGCTTGTTGGTCGATTCCGCCTTTTTTGCTGTGCGCCACTATCTTTTGTGCCCGGCCCCCCACGAGTTTTTCGCAGGCCTCGAGCTGCGTGAGCGCATCCTTTGCATCGCCGATGGTTAAATGGCCTCCTTTCAACTCCACTAGGTAGACTGCGCCGATGGGTAGCGTGATGCATACGACGTCGCATCCGGCATCCGACAGCGCGCCTTCGTACCTCATGCAACAGACGATTGGGCTCGACCTAACGCACGCCGCGTTGCAGTTTGGCATACAGCTCTAGGGCCTCTCCGCTCAGCTCCTCTATCACGGAGGAGATGGACTTTATCTCGGGCACGCCCCCGCTTCTGTCGACGGGTAGATCCTCCAGCTCGCCGTCGTGTAGGTAGTACAGCCTCAGGCTCTCCACCTCCCCCTTCGCGTAGAGGTGGGCCAGCTTCATCACCACTAGGTCCGAGTGGGTTGTCACGAAGAGAGGCCTCCGCCGCGCCTCCCGGGCCAGAAGCTCGGCCACCTGGACCTGCCTATTGGCGTGCAGGTTGATCTCGGGCTCCTCCACCACCGCCAGGTCGCCCCTCCTCACCATGAGGCCCAGCAGAAGCCCCGCCACCTGCGCCACGCCAGACGAGGCAAGAGCCGCCGGCAGCCTCAGCCCGCTCGCGTGTTCATACACCACCGCCATAGTCCCCCCCTCCACGGCCACATCGCCGTCGAGAAGCGCGGCCCCAATGTCGCCAAAGTGCCCGCCCACTCTCTCCACCGCGCCGCTCCTGATGAGGTTTATCACGTCAGCCGCATAAAGCGACAGAGAAGGCTTGAAAAACTGCCTGGGAAGCTCCTCCCTAACCAGTTGGCTCACCCCGTAAAGCCTAACCAACGCCTCCACAACCCCGTAGAACGCCGTGAGGAGAGCGATCCTCTCGGCGGGGATGTAGACGGAGCGCCGCATGGGGAGAAGCCCTTTAAAGCCGAGGGTCGCCCCGCGGGCTGAGAACGCCACCCACTCGACGTCCTCCACAGCGCGTTTTACGAGACTACTGGGTATGTTTACCTCAACGCGAGGCCTTTCTCCCCTGGGAAGAAGCGCCTTAAAAGAGACCTCCAGCGATGGTGCACTAGCCTCCACAGCCGCCTCCTCTTCGCCGTATGTGACAAAGTCGCTCGTCCCCAACACGGACTCCAACTCCCGCTTTAAGGCCTCACCCGCTAACGCCTTCGATCTCTCCAATGCGACTTTCTCCACCTCATGCAGATTCTCCCTGAGACATTCGGCGCCGGCACCTGCGCACAGCCGCACACCCACCTCAGACAGGGCGCCCTTGACAAAATTAGGCAGGTGGAAGAAGACGAGGTTGTGCACCGCGTAGATGAGGGAGGCCAGCCACGACTTCCCCACGTTGTTCGGGCCTATGACGGCGGTGAGATCCCCCGCCACCAACTCGGCCCGCCTCACTGGCCCAAAGTTAGATACAGAGACCCTAACCCCGCTGAAGTAGGTAGCCACGTCACCTCCCAACCACCCCCAAAAAACATTTCTCCTGGGGCTATCTCCAGACCGCCGGCTTTCAGCCCCCCGGGCTAAGGTCGGTGGGCCCCGGTGGACTGCCGTCTTCGGGGGGACTTGTCTAAAGCGGAGGGTTGTGTTGAAGATTGTCCGGTGCCGGTGATGTGGGTATAGGTGTTAAGGAGTACTTAGACGGTGTAGTCGGACCTGTTGCTGAATGGTATGCCTTAAAAGATGGGGGAGTTCACCGTGCGGAGGAGCTCTATCAAGTCGCTGGCTAGTAGGACCAGGTTCAGTATGATGTACGCCGCTTCTAGGGAAGTTACAATGGTGTTCAGAGGCGTAGGGTCGAAGATAGGAAACAGCGAGAGTGCCTCGCCTACCATTATCGACCCCACGATGGAAATAATCAGCGACAGGGCTAGTGTATATACGATGCTGACAACCTCATCAACGATGTAGGTTGCGATGGATCTTAATGTCAAGGCAAGCGACATGGAGAGGAGACTAACTATGGGGTATATGTTCGGCGTATCACTAAGTGCGCCGACCACCGCAGTGATCGTGGACACGAATGTCAAGATGAATCTTGTTGTAATCAGTAGCTCCTCCATGTGCGGATCTGTTTTTTGTAATTTAAATTTTACGTAATTTTCTTGTATTACGCTTGTGGGTATCCGCTAGGGGATTCTAAAGGATATGGCGTCGCTTAGCTTTAGCTCGTCTTCTTGTCTCTCGGCTGCGTAGATCATGTATTTGATTGTGGAGTCTCTCACGGCGTCCCAGACCTCGTAAATCACAGCCTTGTCCTTCTTCAGCGAGTGTTTGTTGAGCACGGTCTCGATGGGCTCTCTGTAGCGCATGTACCGCTCGTGGGCGAGCGCCATTACCGAACGTACGTCGACGCTTCCCCTCTCTAGGACGTCTGCCACGTTGGCTATGAGGACGTCCGCCAGGAGGATGGACGCGAACAGCGCCCTGAGGTAGTCCAGGTTCTTGTATATGAGCCCGGACAGGAGAGATTTGGCAAGAGCATTTCCAAGCCCCATCAGCACGATAACCTTTTCCTGCCCCCGGGATAGGGCGAGCTTCCCCAGTATGTCGTATCCCCTCAGCTTCTCGTCTATGGCGTTAGACACAAGGTTGAGGGATGCCAGGTAGGCGTAGATGGGGGGAGCCAGCTCCTTTATCACCGTAGGCTCGTGCACCTTCTCGGGGTCCACCGCCCCTTGACGCTGTCCCACTATTAGCCAGTGGCGGAATTTAGAGGAGCCGTACACGTAGAGGTGGGCGACGGTGTGCCGCCCGAGGACGAACTGGGTGATAAGGCCCTCCAGCAGGTCGGATATGCTGTACTCCACGGCGTCGTGTAGCCGGGCGTTGCAGAGCTTGCACGTGCCCTCGGCGACGTGGTGCGCCGGCGACAGAGCTAGCGCCAAAGCGGTCTGGTGGGCCAGAAGTTCCACTAAGTCGTCTTGAAACGGCGCGTCCTTTACGACGTGTTCGTAGAGCTCGCCGTAGATGGGGTGAGCCGAGAGCAGATCCTGGAGCACCTTGCGCGACTCGAGCCCCCTCTTCTCCACCACGGCGTACGTGCGGTGGACCTCCACGTCGTCAGACAGAGCCAGCTTGTTTACGCGGGCTTCGGCGCGCCTACGGCTTTTACTTAAGCGGTCCCACTGGGAGATGACGTCTCTTAAGGTGTGGTATACTACGTCCCGTGCAACGGCCGTTAGGTGTATCAGCTCTTGCATGCCGCGCGCCTCAGCGCCTCTCTGAACACCAGCCTGAACTGGTTGTACATCTCGCCTAGGCCCTGTATGTGCGACTCACCTGGGTAGTAGGCCATTAGGAAATGTCTGAACTTCATGACCGGCCTAGGCGAGGAGCTCTTGGTCGCGATCATCAGGTCTTCGCCGTTGGTGAAGATGGAGACGTCGGCGTCCGACTCCCTCTCCTCCTTTGTGTAGGCCCTGAGATCCATATAGACCTCCTTCTTTTTCTCCCTCTCACAAGACACCCACAACCTGTACACCTTGGACTTAACCTCCTCAAAGGAGGCCTCAATCTTGTTGTTTCTGAGGTCGTTCACGACCTCTCCAACCACCATGAAGTACTCAGTGCCGCTTTTGGGCAACTCCAGTAGGAAGCTCTCCTTAGTGTCCTTGAAGATGGCCGAGAGGAAGTCCTTGAACGCGGTGTAGGTAAGCTCGCCATATGTGATATACTGCCTCAACACATCAAAGGCAACCCTAGGCGGGAACTCGCTCACAAGCTCGGCTATCTTCTTGAGCTCCCTCTCGTCGGCACCCCCCTCGCCGATTCTGTCCTTGATATACTTGAGGTATACGTCGGACCCGTAGCCGCGTAGCTTAATAGCCCTCGTGATCCCCTCGGCCCCCCTTATCGTGGAACACCGCGGCTCTGCCCCATGCGCAACCAACACAGCCTCCTGGAGCAGCAGTATCAACTTGATGTTCCGATAGCCGGCGTCGTAAATCTCGTTTCTCACCGTTGTACACACCCTCTCAATGAAGGATTTCACATCCCTTATGCCGCTCTCCACCTCGTCCAAAATTAGATATGCGCTCTTCCGAGCTGAGACCTTAGCGAACTCTCTCACGAAGTGCCGAACGGGGTCTCCCGCGTTGGCGATGACGGCACTGGCGATATTCTCAAGATCAACGTTTGTGATAACGACGCGGTCATCCGCTAGCCGCTTCAAGAGGTCCCCCCGAGCAACCTGCGCCAGAATCAACAGGAGATCCTCAAGCCCCTGGGCGCCGCCCGCCTCAACGTCTACCGCGAGCTTTGAAATAACGTGGCCTAGATCCCTAACGTTGACGTAGAGGAAAGGCTCACCCCGCGCCAACGCCTGACAGATCACGTAGTAACCAACGCCGTAGGTTTTCCCGTAGCCGTAGTAACCCGTGACAAAGACGAGGTTGACGCCCGGAGATACATACGCCGCCATGCCCTCGCGGGTCTCAAGTATATGCTCGCCCTCCCCAAGCCGGAGAACAGACCTGCAGATCTCCATTGCATATCCACAAAATCACATTTATATCTTTTACTTTTTACAGCCTATTCTAAACAGTTAAATAGAGGCTTGTGCGTTGCTATATGGACTTTTCCCAACATCTAAGAGAGTGCCTAGATAGGGAGTTTCAGCGAAACCAGTTGCTAATACCGGCGAAGGTCGCCGCCGTTGGGGCCTCCCTCTGCCTAAAGAAGGCCTACTTCATGGCGATGATTGACCACATGCCCAACGCCCACACCGATGTGAGACTGGGCCGCGAGGGCACGGCTGTCCACGACGCCCTCGCCATGCTGGCCGTGCCTGTCACGTATGAATACTTCCGGCAGAGGCAAAGGTACGACCCCTCGGCGTTTCTGGAGGAGAGGCTCGAGGAGATCTGGGGAAGACACGCTGACGTCGTGGAGAGGTTTTCCAACATCTCCACAAGCGACTACAGGCTAACAAGGGAGCGGGTGGAGGCTCTGCTGAGGGGCTACCTCGCCCTTGTTGACTGGGCCCACAGAAGGGGGTTGATCTCAGAGCACGTGCTGGTGTTCCCGGAGCGACAGCTGATAAGCAAGGTTGTGAAGACCGGAGACGAGGTGAGGTCGCTTCCCCTCATCGGGGTGCCCGACGTGTTGCTTGTGGACGGGAAGAACAGCATCATCGTGGACTGGAAGCTGAGGGAGAACCAGAATAACGCTATGCACTGCCTCCAGCTGGCAGCCTACAAGCTAATCCTCAAGGAGGCCCTTGGGGTGGACCCCCACGCCTTCCTAATATACGCAACGCCGAAACGTAAGGAGACTAAAGTCGTATCCATCAACGAAGAGCCGCCCGACCTGAAGGAGGTCAAGACAATAAAGGGCAAGTGCGATGAGAAGCTAGTGGAGATCGCCGCCGGGGCGCTTTATTCAATGGCCTTCTGCAGAAACACCCTCCGCGCGTTGGTAAAGAGCGGCGTCAAGCTGAAGGCCTACAACCCCACGCGGGGGAACGGCGAAAATAAATATCCTTGTAAATATTGTCCCTACCTAAAGCTCTGTGTCTATAGATTTAGCAGAGATTTGCCCGAGGAGAAGGCTCGGCTTAGAAAGGAGATGTACAAGCTGTATAGAACGGCTCTTAGGAAGAAGAGCGAGGAGTACGCCAACTTGGTTAACTGGGACAAGTGCGTTGAATTCGACGAGGTGGAGTTCGCCGAGCCCAATGTTATAAAGCTCGTCAAGAACTTCAGCGGGTCGGAGAAACACAAAGACATCATGAGGTACTCCCTAGGGAGGACAACCGTCTATGTCTTTCTACGAGACGGCCTCCCCTACCCGGAGGCGGGCGAAGCACCGAAGGTGTTTTCGCCTGCGCTCTTTGGCAGATATGAAGACGACGAGGTGCAGTACTCCGGCGGGAGGCTGACGGCATACGTCAGAATGGTGTCCCCAACTTTCGCGATTAGGTGGATACCGGTGTACCTCCTCTATAAGTACAGAGGCGCCGAGAGGGTGTGGAAACGGGTGAGGGTGTGCCCCGGCCAGGTGCCGATGAACATAGAGCTGAAGGCGCTGGCGGTGGCCGAGAACGCGCTGGTGAAGCACTTCGGCCAGGAGGGCTGGTTCCTGGAAACCCTCAAAAACATGGTCATGGCGGGGAGCGATGAGTACTAGCTTCTACAACGTAGACAGAATCGTCAAGAGGCTTGACCAGGAGCAGAGCCGGCGGCAGAGAGTCGACGTAGTCTTCAAAGGGCCCCCCTACTCAGACATAGGGAAGGCTGTTGAAGATATTGTCGCGGAGAAGCTGAGGGTGGTGGGGGTGGCAGGGGTCCCGGGGGCGGGGAAGACCACCTTCTACGCCTACCTCCTGTCCAACCTGCTGGGGGACAGCCTCTGCCGGGGGGCCGCGGAGAACCTCTACATCTACATCGCCCCCACCAACGAGCTCCTCGTGGACTTCCTCGAGAAATTCGCCGCCTTCATGAGCGCCCGAGGCGGTTGCAGAAGCAGCGATTTCGCAAAAGCCGTCCGGATCTACGGGTCGAAGATATCCGCAAGCGAGTTCACCCAACTCCTCAAGAGAGCCGACGAGCGAGTCGGCCTAATAATCTCCACAGACTGGCAGAGGGTATACGCCCGGATGTACCCGCCCAGGCCGGCCTACCTCCTGATAGACGAGGCCAGCCGCATGACGCTAGCCAGGTTCCTAGTCCCCATCGCGGACGGGTTGGCCAAGGGGAAGCCCGACGACCTCATAAGGGGTTTCGCGGTTATCGGAGACCCCAACCAAGCCATAGGCATCTCGGAGGACGAGAGGGAGTGGCTCCTCTTGGAGAAAGCCGTCCAGCTGAGGGAACAGGGGAGCGACTACGTGGAGATAAAGAGGCTTGACGTAAGCATGAGGCTACCCCCCGAGACCGAGACCCCAATCAAGGAGGGCTACTACGCCGGAGACCTAAGAGCCATGGGCAAGCCGTACCTGCTGGGCCTCACAAGCGACGAGGTCAAGGAGGTTATGAAGAGGGTAGCGGGCGATTGCGAGAGATACGGAGGTGCCGTGGAGGAGGCCCTCACTAAGCTCTCCAACACCCCACTGCTCTACATCGAGACAGAGGTGTTTGAAAAAGGCGACCAGTACGACATCGAGCGCGCAAAACTCACCAGTTGCTTGGCTAAAGCCATCCGCGCCGCGGTGGAGCTCAAGAAAGATGAGAAGAGGATTGCCGTCGTTGCGCCCTACGGCAAAATGGCCTTCGCCGCCAGGATACTCGCCGGAGACGCCGATATAAGGTTCTCCACGGTCGCCAGCTTCCTCGGGAGAGAAGACGACATCATCATAGCACCAGCGGCCAAGGAGTATACAGACATTGCCTTCTGGACCTACTACTTCTCAGACCCCTACATCTTCAACGTGCAGCTTAGCCGCCAGAGGGGAACCCTCGTGGTGATAGGCCATATGACGTCGCTGAAGGAAGAAACAGAGACACTGTTTAAAAGAAGCGAAAGGGGACTTAAAAGGCTAAAGAAGACGCAGGTGGAGGGGCTGCGCAAGCTCATGAAGACCGCCGAGATGTTCGAGAACTTGGAGGAGACGAAGAAGGTCGTAGCGAGATGACGAGGTTCTGCATATCCAACCTCACGTTTCTCCTCACCACCGACAACCCCCTCACCAGTTCAAAGAGGTCTTCTACCCCATAGCGCAGAGCACCTGGGTGCTTTACCATGTAGGTCTCAAGCACTAGGTACCTCTTTGCCACCCTGGCGGCCTCGGCAACCGCGGCGGGCCAGTCCTCCTTCCTCTCTAGGAACATCAGTACGTGGGTGTACAACACGACGTCGAAGGCACCGTCTCTGAAGGGCAGGTGTGTGGGGTAGGCGACCACGTCCGGCCGGGTGTCCGGTATGGCGTCCATCCGCACGGCACGGGCCCCCAGCGACTCCAGATACGCCGAGTTGCGCCAGTTGCTACAGCCGAAGTCGAGGACCGACATGCCCGCGGCGTCTGCCACCGAGAGGAGTAGCTTCACCCCCGTGCTCCTGGGGCTCCTCCTAACTATCCTGCAGTCTGCGCAGTAGTGCTCCCTAAGGACCCGGATCCTCATGACGCCGCACCACGGCCTGCATCTGGCTGTTGCCGAGCCTCCTCACGGCCTTCGGCACCCCCCACCTCGACAGAACCTCCAGGAACTCGCCGTAGCTGATCTGCCTCCCGCTGGCGGCGTTGTACACCGAAAACACAACCTCCCGCCTCGCCACCCTACCAACCTCCTCCACCGCCCTGTCCGGGTCGCTGAGGAAGTTGAGCACGTTCCAGAAGATCACCACGTCGGCGGCTCTATCCCTAAGCGGGAGCATGTGGGCGTCCGCCACCACCCGGTCCACCAGGAGGCCGCTGCCCCGCTCCCTCAGCACGGCCTCGTCCACGTCCAGGAGGACGACGTGCCGCGCCCCCCACCTGAGAGACGCCGCCCCCTTGGTCCCGAAGCCCGAGCCCACGTCTGCCACAACGGCGTTTTTAAAGTCGGCGTAGGAGAGGATAGGCGGAATGGCGTACCGGGCCGCCCTCGACCTCACACTGACATAGCGGCCCCTAGGCAGAAGCCCCAAATTCGGCACAACCACGCCGCCCCTCACAAACCTCCTAGCCTCCTCCCACAGAACCCCCGCATCCACCGCCCCGCCCACCCCAAACCCCCTCAGAAACTCGTCGAAGGACACCCCGCCCGAGTACACCTCCACGAGGTTCGGAAACAGCCCCCGCAACAGCACAACCACATCCACCAGAGAGCCCACAGCCACCCCCACACACCTGGCAAGCGAATAGACGTCGCGCCCCCCACACACCCTCCACCTCTCCGCAAGCCTCGCCACCACCCCACCCACCTCAGTCCCACGCACAGCCCCCACATCTACCCAAACACCACCACCCAACAATCTGACAAAGCCCCCCCTCTCGTACCGAGCAAGAGGAGGCATCCTCCGCCTATCCACAGAACACGGAATAAACCACCTCCTCAAACTCCCCAGCTCCCCCCTAACCACAGCCACATGCCTACCAACCCAGTAGTTAACCCCAAGCCGCCCAGACCCACAACAAAGCCTCCCAACCACCCCACACGTCGCCACATCCCCCCCGGCGAAAAACGGCGCAAAAACAAACCGAAGAGCCCCCACAAACAGAAACACATCCCTCCGAAGGAGCTCACTAAGACTCCAAAAACCAGATGAGTCGTATTCATGATACCTTGCGGTGCCCTCAATGCTTAAATGAGTTCTACCCTCTACGTCCCGTGAGTCTTGACCTGTTGCTCTCTGAGGCATTCGAGGTTTTTGAAGAAGCCGCTTTAAAATATAGAACCTTCGTCATCGCCTTCTCTGGAGGCAAGGACTCCACGGCGGCGGCCATTCTCTTCTACAAGTGGGCCAAGCGGCGCAACGGCGTGAAAAACAGGGTTGTCCTCCTCCACAACGACACCCTCTCCGAGATACCGGAGATGGAGCTGTGGGTAGACCACTTCGCCAGGCAGTTCAAAGCCAAGATGCGGGAGCTGGGCACAGACGTACACGTGAGATACGCCTACCCCCACCCCACCGAGACGTGGTACTGGAGAGTCCTCGTGAGGGGGTACCCCGCCCCCACCTTCAACTTCAGGTGGTGCGTAGACATGCTCAAGATAGAGCCCACCGAGCGGGAGCTCAGACGTCACGCCAACCACGTGCTGGTGGTCGGCTCACGCGACGAGGAAAGCGGCGCCAGGGCGAAAAGCATGAAGACGAGGTTCGGCACCTGCTCCGGAGGCGGCTCCTGCCTAGGCGCCTACTTCTCCCACGGCGACATACCCAAGATAGCCCCCATCAGGTTCTGGACATATGACATGGTCTGGAGCTTTCTGAGGGCGCAGAAGGACTTCGACGTCCAGCCGCTGGAGGAGCTCTACAGAGGCCTCGCCGCCGGCGGCTCCCTAGGCGGGAGATACGGATGCTGGCACTGCACCCTCGTCCGGGTGCAGGCCGCGAACTACTCCCGCCCCGAGTACCTCTACGCCGAGGCCGTCAGAACCATATACCGCGCCCTCTCTGACATGGGCCAGCACTTCAGAGAGCCGAAAAACACCGGCTACAGCAGGTGGGGCCCCCTCAACGCCCACGCCCGCTCCATAATCTACCACGCCATCAAAGCCGCCGAAGAGCTCGCCGGCAGGAAGATATTCTACGGGCTGGACAGAGCGGCGATATATGGATACACCCTCCGCCAGATATTCTACGAAATGGACCCACAGAGAGCCGACGCCATCATAAGACGTGCAGACCCCACAGACAGGAGAATCCCCACAGCCGAGCTCAGACGCCTGGACAAAACCCACCTAGCCGCCCTAGACTCCTACCTCAGCTCCCAAAACCACCGCGACGAAAAAACCAGCCAAGCACTCCGACAAATCATCACAAGACTAAAAGAAAACACAGCTTAAGCCCAAACCACACGGCCACACCCAAACAACCACAAAACCACCCCACCAGACCCCCACCCACAAGCCGCCAAACCACGGAACCAGAACAACCATCAACACACCAGACCCTACAGAGGCGCGGCCAGGTGAGGGCAGCTCCGACAGCCGGCCAACGCCGTCAAAGGCCGTCCACGCCCCCGACACGGGGGGATCCACCATGTTAGGAGCGCATAAGAGCATTGTATAAACGTAAAGATGGGTAGGAAACCGAACGCCGGCCTGAGAAAGGGCCATGAAAAACATAAAGCTGAAGCAATGCAAAACCAAGCCACTGCATGCGATAAACACAGTAGAAACTTGATAATCAAGATAAAGTCATACAGCTATACATGCCAACTTCTAAAAGTCACAAATTTCGTCGGCTCACCGTAAGTCAAGCACATATGAATCATCGTGTAGTTGTTTCTACTATTTTTTGATTTCTGGACGCCATGGTCGCCATGGCGGTGTTGGGCAGGATCGCGAGACCGTTTCTACTATCTTTTGATTTCTGGTACTCCCTCTCCTTCAGGCCCCACATCCATGTATAGTCCATGTGGGTTTCTACTATCTTTTGATTTCTGGGTTAAGGCGGCGCCGTAATGGACGTCTTAGCAGACACCAGGGAGTTTCTACTATCTTTTGATTTCTGGTTTGGTCTAAGGCGTACTCTTGGCTACTGTTCTACGAGTCTCTGTTTCTACTATCTTTTGATTTCTGGCCTGGCCGGCTCAAGGAGCTCCTCAGCCTCGAGCCCAAGCGGTGTGTTTCTACTATCTTTTGATTTCTGGTCAACAACCGCGACGCGACTATACGCGTCTTGCAAGAAGCGTGTTTCTACTATCTTTTGATTTCTGGGCGAGACAACGTCGCAGTCTCTACGCCATCGCGTATCTCGTTTCTACATATCTTTTGATTTCTGGTGAGCCAGAACGCGCCGACGGCAAAGCCCAGAGCAACTCCAACAAGGTTTCTACTATCTTTTGATTTCTGGCACCTCCGAATCCAGAGGCAGTACGTCCTCACCGCGCACCTTGTTTCTACTATCTTTTGATTTCTGGTCAAAAAATAGAGTTTACGAAGTTAGAGGCCCCTCAGGGGCCGGGTTTCTACTATCTTTTGATTTCTGGCGACTTTATCGCCTCGGGCCAGCGGATCTTCCATATGTCGTTTCTACTATCTTTTGATTTCTGGCGCATATCCCAGCTACCGCGTTGGGTGACGCTTCAAGAGCTACTCAGTTTCTACTATCTTTTGATTTCTGGCCTGGTAGTTGCTGCAGGCAGAAACAGTCTGCGTATCTCATCTGGTTTCTACTATCTTTTGATTTCTGGTGAGCGGACAAGAGAGAATCGAGAAGGTTGTGCGTTTTTTAGGTTTCTACTATCTTTTGATTTCTGGTGTCTCAGTGCGAATGTCGACAGCGCCCGCTCGTCGTTGCGTTTCTACTATCTTTTGATTTCTGGGGCTTGTATTTTCGGATCTTTTGGGTTTTTAAGTTTTTTCGTGGTTTTTTGTTCCCTCGGCGGTCGCTTTTCCACCGCCCTTTACATTCACACATTCCTCTGTCTGAGAGACGGCGTGCGCCATTCTTCGCCTCTACCATCATAACTCCGCCTCATAGAGGGCGCGACCCAGCGCCATTCTTCGCCTTCGGCTTTCTAAACCCTTGTCTAAAGTATATTGTATCCTTTACTGACATATATTGGAATGTTTTAATGCGTGGGTGTTGTGGTTGGTGTGTATCTCTACTTTGGCCGTGTTAGGGTTGGGCCTCTCGTTGGCTATCTCTGGCTTTTGGGCAGGCGGCTGTATCTGAAGGTGGGGTGGCGCCCGCGTGATACCGTCTACCTCGGCTCTGTGGACGACCTGTTGGGGGTGGCTGTGAGGGTTAGGAGGCTCGTCCCAAGGCCCCTCCCCGTTAGGCAACTCGTGGCTGCTCTCGTCGACGCCCTCAAAAAGGCCTACTACGTGGCGAGCCGCTGCCGCGACTCCCCCCGCTGGAAGATACGCGCCTGGGAGGCGGCAATGGCCATCGAAGACGCCGCCTCTGCGCTGGCGATGTACTGGCCAAGCACCGCCAAAAAGATACTAGACGACGGCTAGGCGTCTCGTAGCGATAGTATGCCGCCAAATCTCCGGTGAAGTACACAGCATATCACAAGCGCCGTGAAGAGGGCGCGGCTTCTACACGTGGCCGGCCACACCTGCCCCATGTGGCTAGTTTTGTAGACCGCCGCCCGCAGGCTCCCGCCTGGCGGTGGCGCCCGCCGCGTTTTTGCGGGGCGTTAGCAATATAATACCGTTGTTGTATTGTCGCGGTGGGTTTTAGGTATGTGGTTAGGGGGTTTGAGGAGGGGGCCCTGAAAGCGCTGTTGGGAAGGGGGGCGCTGGCTGTGGTGGGGTTGCCGGGGGTGGGGAAGACGACGTCGGCGCTTTATGTTGCGCTGGAGGCGGCGGCTAGGGAGGGGAGGCATGTGGTGTGGATCTCGCCGCAGCTCCTGGCGGAGCCCGACGCCGATCTGCACGTGACCTACGACGTCGAGGGGAGGCCGCGCTACGTCCTCAAGTTGACCGCCCCGGCGACGAGGCAGCTGGCCACGTACCTAGACGTGGCCGCCGCCGTCCTCCCCGAGGCCGCCCGCATCTACGATAGATGCCGAGACCCCCAGTCTGAGGAGTGTCGCAAGGCTCTAGAGGGCCTTCTCAATAAGTTGGGCGTGCATGAATCGGTGTTGCGGAAAGTGTTGGACGCGGCGAGGCGGAGCGGCTTGGATGAGGCGGCGGCCGAGGTTCCGGGTCTCGGCTGGGTGGTATCCTTGATTAAGTCCGTGTGGGGACTTGTCCGCGTGCTCCGCGAGAAGCCTAGCTACGACAGACTCGTCTTAGTTTTCGACGACGTGACAGGTGCAGTTGGACGTGAGAACGAGGTCGTCGGCGTGGCTGAGGATGCCTGGGCAAGGGGGGCCCGCGTTGTGGTCGTGGTAAGACTGAACTATGACGAATACGCCGAGATCCTCTCACGCAGTGCGGATCCGCCTGCCGCGGTCTACGAAGCGCTGTTTAACCCAAGCCCCCGGCTAAGGGGCGGGCGCCTCGCCTCGGGCCTCTTCGACGTAGATAATATAATCTTCATGGACTCCGCCCAGCCTGAGGAGTTCGAGAAGTTGCTTAGGGCCAACCTCCCGGAGGGGGAGTACGAAAAGGTAAGGGAGAGGTACGGCGACCTTCTCTACAGGGCGTCCGCCGGCTCTATCTACATCGCCTCGACCATGGTGAATCTGGGGTTCACCAGAGAGGAGCTAGAGAAGATCGCGCCGAGGCCCGGCACAGCCTATACCCCAAACCCACGCGACAAAGACATGGCAAAGAGAAATGCACAGCACATGAAGGCGGCAATCAAGGCCGTATACGACAAGTTGAGGAAGGACAACTTCGCCTTAGCGGCGCTCCTCTACGGAGAAGCCGCCGAGGAGGAGCTGGCCTGCCTATGTCCAAGCAGTGCCCATATGTGCCTAAAGTCGTTGACGAAGAGTTACGAGGAGAGCAGAAGGCTTGCGGAAGAGCTCGCCGGGGAGGTATTTGAGTACGTCGAAAGTTGCAGGCTTAGGTCGCTGGAAAGACACTGGCTGGTCGAGAGGGATGAGGAGCAGTGGGATGGTAGGAAACTGCTTGTCTACAGCCTTAGGAAGGAGTGGTGGAAGTGGCGTCACCTAGTCGACGCGCTAGACGAGGCGCGCGAGGAGCAAGCCCTCGTTAGGAAGGCACTACTCAAAATATTGACGTGGGAGTCAGAGAAAAGCGGAAAATACACAGACCGAATGTTGCTTAGCGCCTTAAGCCACGTCACTTGGCTCTGGGAGAGGTGCAAGACCGTTGGGTGCGGCGGCGACGAGGTACAGGAGTTGGCTAGGCACGCATTCAGGTGGGGCGCATATGCGCTTCAACACGTGCCGCTCGTGGGATTAGAGTTCCATAACAATGTCATCGAGGAGCTCTGGCAAAGGTTGGGAAAAAAAGCCGATGGGCTTCCGAAAGAACTACCGCATCTGATAGCACTTTATCTCCGGAATTTTGCGGAATTGCTCGGTAGCGTGCCGTTTTCAGTTCCAGAGCTTGAGGGCGACGACGTGGTAAAAACGCTCCAGGCGTTGACGTTGACGGCTGTTGCGAAGAGAAGGCCAGTGGCGGCGGACGTAGTATTGAAAGGAGCAGAGGCTCTAGTGGGGAGGATTGGAGATGGGGCGTTGAGGAGGGTGGCGCGTCTGGAGTACCTCTTCACTGAGGTTGAGTACGAGATGTACAGAGGCGGCGACCCGCTGTCGGCTTTGAAAGAGGCTGAGGAAGTGCTGGGGGAGTTGGAGGAGCTGGACGTGGAGCGGGAGGAGGGGCTGAAGGAGTGGCTGTCTGTAGCGGGCGGAGACCCCAAGGGGAAGTACGAACTTCAGCTGAAGGAATGGCGCCGTTACCTCCACCATCTGAAAGGTCGGGTATACTTCGTCCAAGGCGCTTGGGAGGAGGCGCGGAAGCACTTCGAAGAGGTGTTGAGGAGGAATGTCATTGAGTCAAACCGTATAACTTCAATATCTTACCTTGGCCGTATTGCATACCTCTCCTCCAAGGAGGAGGTGTTTGAGTGGGATGTGGGAGGGGAGCGTTGGAATTTCCAAAAGCTCTGGAAAGAAGCAAAAGAGAAGGAGCCGTTTTTGACGTTGGAGATCTTCGCAGACGCCGCGGCCCAGTTCGCTGTGGCTGAGGCGGCTAAGGCCATGGAGGGGCAACCTAATAGATGTCGGGGAGGCGAGGTCGAGGAGGCGCTGAAAGCATCGATGAAAAATCCAAGAGCCTACGCGGCGGCTCTAGCCATCCTTGCCATGTGTGACCGCAACTACGTGGAGAAGGCAATAGAGGCGGCAAAGGAGTTGGATCTGGAGTACATGAAGAGAGTAATAGATAGCATAGCTGATCCAAGGGTGAATGCTGTGTGGCGCCACGCCGCCGGCATAATAGAGGAGCTGTACGACGCCATCTCAAAGGGGGACAGCCGCAGATACCAGCTGGCGAAAAAGGCGAAAGTAGATCGGTGGGAGGCGTGGAAATACGCGGCTGATTCCCTCCAGCAGTTTCTCCGCGCGGCTGTCTTCTACCTACACGGCGACTGGGAGGCGGCCGCTGAGCTCGCTGAGTTCGAAAATAAATTTGGTGTTACTAGAACTAGAGAGTTCTTCGGCGAGCTCGCCGACGCGCTGAGGAGACGCGACGAGTTGGAGGCGAAGCGGGCGTTTCTGAGGCTGTTCTTTTACCATGTGTAGAGTTTGGGGATGTTTTGGGCTATCCAGGCGACTAGCGGCTGGAGGTGGTTGTTCAGCACCTCGCCGAGCTGGCGGCATGCGTCTTTTGACTTGATCCTCCTCCTGTTGTCGCCTTGGCAGAGGTTGGGGTCTGCTCTGCATATTGGGCCTTTTTCGTGGTCTATCGCTGGGTCGAAGATCACGGCGGCGACGTTTTGGCACCTCCTGAACCGCGCCAGGTGGGTGCTCCACTGCGCGTTGGTCTCGACGATGTCGAAGTTTTCCTCGATGTAGACTCTGGCGTCACCCAGTTCGTAGTCTATGACCAGGAGTGTTGGGCCCTCCGCGTTGCAGCCTTTTTTCTCTGCGACTTTGGCCAGTATCATGTCTCTGCCGTAGTTGCCGGCGTGTCTCAGGTTCGTTATAAAGCCGTGATTCCTCAGCTGTTCTGCTAGGCGGCGGTTGGCGTGGCGCTTGGCGTCGCGGGGCTTTTGGCGTATTTGGCGAGGATTTCGGCGGGGGGCGTGAGCATGATGTCTTCGGCGGTGGCCAGGTCCTGTGCCATTTTCTCTATGTCTATTTCGGCGGCGGTTGTGGCGCCGTGTTTGTCGCGGTGGATGTAGTATGTTTTGACTCCGGCGGCGCGGTCCCATAGGGCTGAGACGAGGAGTGGGTTGTGGGTGGCGAGCACCACGTGGACGGTGGAGGCGGCCTGGGCGATGTGGTCGGCGAGCAGGTCCAGGAGGAAGGGGAATATGTGCGCCTCGGGCTCCTCCAGCGCGGCGACGAGGCGCCCCTCTAGGCCGTGGAGCTTGGCGTAGCTGGCGGCGGACCTCAGAGCGGCTAGGTAGTAGATCAGCCGGAATAGTGCCTCGGATACGGAGGGCGACGTAACCTCGTAGTCGTAGTCGTAGATGGCGATGGCGCCGTCCTTGGACACCTTGAGCTCTATCTTCTCGCCGAGCCTTTCCGAAAGCGCTTCGTTGATCTCCCTCACGACGTCTGGGGTGTACCTGATGACTCGGCGTATGTTCCAGCCGAGGTCGCTTAGGATGTTGTGGGGGGTGAACCTCACCTGGGTGGTTAGGTAGTCGTAGAAGCCGCAGTGGCCCTGCCGGCACCCCGTGGCCGGCAGGCCGTATCTGTCGTATCCGTAGAGGCGGGTCTCCACGAGGATGTCCTGGAGGGGGGCCAGGTCGCCCTCACCGGTGAGGTGCTCCATATTTATCTCGGCTGTCGCGTCTCCTGCCTTCACCTGTAGGCCCCGCCTGTAGTGGATGGAGACGGAGTATTTGGGCGTCTCCACGGTTGGGGTCTTGGTTAGGTCGTAGTTTCGGAAGAGGGCTCTGGGGTCCGTGTACCTGGCAACCAGTCCCAACGGCTCCAGGGCGTTTTTAGCGCCGCCGTATTCCTCGTCTAGGCGTAGGAGCCTGGCGGGGTAGCCCAAGACGGCGAGGGCGTCTAGTATGTTTGACTTGCCGCCGGCCGGGGGGCCTATCAGTATGGTGAGGGGGGCTATCTCCAGCTCGGCGTGTGCGACGCTTTTGAAGTCTCTGATGGCCACCCGCATGTCTCCCCCGCCGCCCCGGTTTTTATATGAATCTCGGCGCCGTGGGGTGGCTACCGGCCTCCGAGGATTCTGTGTCTAGCGTCTAGGGGTTCTGCCCCCTTTCCTGCCTTAGGAGGTGTCTGCCCTTTCTGGTGAGGCGGTAGTAGACGTGGTGCTTCCGCACCTCGTGGCTTAGCTTGTATCGGGCTTCGGTCCGCTTGAGGGTTTTGCCGCCTCTTACCCGCTCGACGAGGCCGAGGGCCTCAAGCTTTTCCAGGATGTCGAGGACCTTCTGTAGGGGGATGCCCGTGTTTACCGCGATGGATTTGCCGTAGTCCACGTTGGCCCTCTTGAGGTGGCGGAGGACGGCCAGCTCCTCCTGGTCCACTGGAGGTGGTCGGCCTGGACATATAAAGTTGCCGCCCGCGCTGGGGGGTGCTATAGGGGCCTTTTGCTGTGCCTTCGGCATGTGGGCGCCGTCCCGGGGTGCTCGGCCGCCTGCGGCCGCGGGGTGTGGGCCCTTTGGCGGAGGGAGTGGGGTGCGGCGGGGGTCCCTGCGGGGTCTGCTTGTCGGTGGGGGGGGGGGTGGGGGGAGTGGGAGGGGGGTCTACTGCGGCGTCTGTGGGCGTCCTCGTTGGTGTTCGGCGATTTTTTCTGGCTTTTCCACGACGGAGTTGGTTGCGGTGTAGCTTTCTCTGTATCTCAGGACTTTTACGTGGCTGTTGATGAGTTTTGCCCTGGTGGCTGTGACCTCCTTGGCGTGTGTGTTGATTAGGGTTACCTCTTCTCCTTCGACGTAGTCCGCATCGCAGTTGTAGAGTTTGACTCGCCTGCCGGCGACCCGCTGGACGACGGCGTTTTTGAGGGCTACGTCTTCTCCCTCGGCCGTCTCGAGGGTTGTGCCGCCGGGGGGGCCTCTGGGCCTCCTGGGGATTCCCCTGACCTCTATGGATGGTCTTCCCCCCAGGTTGAGCTTGACGAGGCCTAGGTTTATGGTGCGCGGCCCCCTCCTCCTGCGGCTGTAGTACTCGTAGTATCTGTCGAATTTCTCGGCCATTACTTGACCTTGAGCATCTCCCTTATCTCGGCGAGGAGCTGCCTCATCTCTCTCAGCCTCTGTCTGATCATCTGGAGGACCTCCTCGTCGCCGGCCTGGGCGTATTTCAGCTCGGTCATGTCTCGCCCAGTCTCTTCAGCTCGTCTCTTATCTCCTTGAGGACGGCGTTGACCTCGTCTAGCTCCTCGAGGAGGCTCCTGGCGAGGGCTCTGTAGGCGTTGAGGCGGCTTCCCCTCTCCTCGGCTAGGGCGTCTACGTAGTCTAGTATGGGGACGAAGGCCGCCAGCGCCATCACGGCGCCCCAGAATATGGCGAGGGCTCCCAGGAGGGCCGCGGCGGCTAGGAAGACCCAGGAGGCGGTTTTGTAGGCTATATAGAAGAGGGCCACGGGCACCCCCGCCCCGATTATTAGGGACGACGCCAGCATGGCGGCTATCGACCCCGCTGGGAGTCCTGGGACTTGGCCAGCTCCTCCAGGACCTGCCTGTCTACCACCAGCTTGAAGTCTCGGAGGCGGTAGATCTTCCGGAGGTGGGGCTTGGGCTTCTCCTCCACCACGTATGTCCCCTCCACCAGGCCGGCCTCCTCCAGCACCTTGAGGTGCATGTGGGCCAGCGCGTAGGGGATTCCGAGGGTCTGGGCTATGTCCTGGATGTAGGTGGGCCTTCTGGCTAGGTGGAGGAGTATCTTCAGCCGTAGGGGGTGGGATAGCGCCTTGGCGACCCGTAGCAGGTCCTCCGGAGAAGACATCTACGCTAGCCATGTCTCTGCTCCCTCCTCACGGCGTATATCGTCACAAGCGCCGAGGCGGCGGCGTATGCCAGGATGCCCGCGGCTCCTCTGGCGGCCTCCTCGGGGTTCAGCGCGAGGGCGCCGCGGAGGGCGTAGGCCATGTAGGTGGTGGGGAGGAGGTGGCTGGCGGCCCTCAGAGGCTCTGGGAGGAGGTCCGCGGGGTAGTACACGGGGGCTACCAAGATGAGGAGCAACGGCACGATCTGGGCCATCTGCTGGGACAACGCGGGGTTTCTTATACCTATCGCCTGGGCGTAGCCGAGGAGGCAGGAGGCTGCCGAGATGAGGGCGGAGGCCCCGGCCGCGGCCGCCACCTGGGCGGGGCCGTAGGCCACGCCGGCGACGGCGGCGGAGGCGGCCAGCAACAGGACGGAGGCGCCCGCCGTAGTCGCCGTGGACTGGGCCAGGTAGCTGAGGGCTATCTCCAAGTGGTCTGCGCCGTTTGCCAGGAGGAGGGAGTACTGCCTAGACCAGTGCTTCATGGAGGCGACGTCTTGGGCGGTGACGACGTAGGGCATCTGGAAGGCGGTGGAGAGGACGGTCCCCACGACGAAGTGCTCGACGTAGGTTGGGTAGCCCACCAGCTTCAGTAGCCACAGCCAGAGGAGGGGGTAGGGCACCATGAACCACGCCAGGGTTATGTGCCACCCCCTCGTGGCGAGCACCATGTATTTGGCGATGACCAGGACGTTGCCGAGCCTCATGGCCAGACGGCGGTTAGGACGTCCTCGAGCGTGGGCTCCCTCAGCTCGAACCTGGCCCTCCGCCTGGCGAGTTCCGCCACTATCTCCACCGCCTTGTCCCACTCCACCCTAACGACGCGGTCGTCGGTCCTCACCTCGACCCAGGGGAGGAGCCTCTTGAGCTCGGCCGGCGCCCCCCGCATCAGAACTCTCCTGTTTAGCAGATAGACGACGTCGCTGAGCTCCTCGGCCTCGTGGATGTAGTGGGTGGTCAACACGACGGCGGAGCCGGCCTCCTTGGCGGCTTTGACAGCCTCCCAGATCCTCCGCCTGTTCTGCACGTCTACCCCGGCGGTGGGCTCGTCAAGCAGTATAAGCTTGGGCCTGCAGGCCATTGCCGACGCCACCAGCACCAGCCTCCTCATCCCGCCGGAGAGGCTCATCACCAAATCCCTCTCCCGCCCCCCGAGCCCCACCGCGTATATGGCCTCCCTGGCGCACTCCCTGGCCCTCCCCTTGGGAACCCCCCGAAGCCTCGCGGCCATCTCCACATGCTCCACCACCTTGAGGCCGTGGAAGGGGGACGCCTCCTGGGGGACCGCCCCCACCAGCCCCCTCTCCTTCGCCTTCCTGGGGCTGAGGCCGGCGATCTGGACGACGCCTCTGTCGGGCTTAAGCTCGCCGTATATCTGCCTCAGGAGGGTGGTCTTCCCCGCCCCATTCGGCCCCAGCACCGACACCACCTCCCCCTCCCCCGCCCGGAGGCTCACGTCTTCGTTGGCCACCACCCCGCCGAAGAACTTCCACACCCCCTTCACTATCAAAACATACTGTTTCACCATCAAGTTAAACTGATAGTGAAGTTTATAAACATTGCTCCTCCAACGCGCGGCGTTGGGGGAGGCTCAAGGCGGGTTGTACGTTGCGGACATTCTAGAAGGGGTCTTAAGGCGGTGTGCCGGGAGGTCTGGGCGCTGGGTTGGCGTTGCGCCGCGCGTCTGTTTTACATGCTTTTTGTTGCTACGCATTTGACCCGTGAATCGTCGCTTTTCCTCAGTGGCGGTGTGCCTAAGCCGTTTCCTGTGTAGTACTGAGCTAGGGCGTTTATGAGTGTGTCTACATCTGACGCTTTTGTCGGCGCTGGGATGCCTAGTTTTCTTGATAGTTCTTTGAGAATTGTGCCGTAGCGCCTAATTAGCTCGCTCCTATTGATTTCCGATAGGCCAATTTGGATGCACAGCTTCTTTACTGTTTCGACGACTTCGCTGGTGCGTCTCGGATGGACGTTTAACGCCTCGTAAACTTTGTCCTTGACGTAGCCGACTATGGCGCGCGCGGCTAGCTCATAAACACGTCCCTTGTCCGCGCTTGCCATATCGTTGGGCGTTAGCCCAAGCGATTTATCTAGAGCAGAGGTGAGCTTTCGCGCGTTTATATCAACGACGACGGCGTTTTTAATGCCGGCTTGTTTACCCACGATGAGGTATAGGTCTGGGCTGTAGCCTTCTTTCTTAAGCTCGTAGTTTGGGTCCCCTACCACCTTAACCTCTACGCACTTGTTCTGGATTACGACGTCGCACTTTCTATGGGGGGCCACTTCCTTCTCGCGTTGAGCTGGCAAGCCGTCTTTTATGGCCGCTTCTAGAAGCGCATCTCTGATCTTGTTAGATAGGAGGGCTAGATCGCCTTTGTCCTCCTTGCGTTTACATCGGTATGCCTCTGCGAATTTAAGGGCGACGCGGGCGCCGAAATTGTAGAATAGGCTTTTGAATACCTCGGCGATGGCTTGCCAATCGCCTTGGTCCTTGAACAGCTGTTCCGTAAAGCTGTTTAGTTCCTCGAGGGCTCCCCCGGAGGGGACAAAGTGATCGTTCGTAATAACTCTAACGTCGTATCTGCTCGACGCTCCTATCTCGTTAAGTCTCTGTGAGACTTCTTTCCCATACCCTGCGTGCAGGGCGATGGCCACGGCCTTCACAATGCCGGTTGATGCAAGTCCTCGTATGAGTTCCGCGACTTTATCAAGTTCTGTGGGTTTGACGTCGTCTATTAGAACTACCACGGGGAAATCGACTAGCTTGAGGAACTCAAGCCACATCCACAAGTCTGTAAAACATCCTTGGATCTTTTCTACGGCAAGCGATTGTAAGGTTCGCTCGTGTATGTATTGAGAAAATTGTAGCTTTATGCTGGATTTTATGTTCTCCATCATAAGATCCAGATTTGGGTCTGCTTTGGTGTACGCCACAATGTATCTGTGAATTTTCTTTTCCTCGTCTGCGACTCCCTCGTTGAACAACTTTTTCCTTAGATATAAGAACGCCGTTGTCTTGCCGTATCCCTGCGAAGCTGATACTATGAAAAGTTTCGGTATTCCGCCTTCAAGGATGCCGTTGATTATTGTATCTACGACACTTACGGGGACATAGCGGCATTTGTTGAAGTATTCTAGGCCATGGCCGCTTGGATCTGTGATCTCTAGGCACTGACAGACGCTGTCGCGTCTGAGCATAGTCATGATCCTGTGCAACACCATGGGGGTGTGGCTAGGTGGTATTTCCCATATCGGCGTATGAAGCACCTCGGGTCGATGTCTTCATCCTCGTCTGCAACGCCGTCGAGTCCCTTCTCGATCCACACCTTTATAGTCCCCGGCCTAACTGGTAGGTCCAGAAGTCCCGACTTGTATGCGGCCTTCATGAGCTCATCTACGTACGGCAGCCTCAGACCGTCTGTGCAAAACTGGGCGAAGTAGTCAAGTGGGAAGAGCCTTAATACTGCGCCCGCCTCAGACTTGTAGGACGCAGCTCTTCCGCCCAACCACCTCTTCCGCGGGGCTGCGCCGCGTAGAACCTGCTCTACCAACTTTTTCGGAACCCCCCGCCGCACCAAGACCGCAGTGCCCACATACGCAACTACTGTGTAGGTCCGCCGCTTTTCATATGTGGTAATTGTATACATAATCCTTTGAAGAAAGTAAAATATAAACATAACGAGTAAAGTAAATGCAAACTGTCACAAGTGGGAATCGAAGGCGGGCTTGCTTTGGAGAAGCCGCCATATTTATTTTCCCTACACTTCTCTCCGTATGCTTGCGGCTAGGTTGTACGGGGCGGGGGATCTCCGTGTGGAGGAGATCCCTGTGCCTAGGCCGGAGCGGGGGTGGGCGCTGGTGAGGACTCTGGCGGTTGGGGTCTGCGGCACTGACAAGGCCTTCTACAGGGGGACCTACAGGCTGTTTAAGTCGCCTCTTGTGCCGGGGCACGAGGTGGTGGGCGTGGTGGAGGGGGGCGAGCTGGATGGGAGGGTCGTGGTCAGCGAGATCAACTTCGCCTGTGGGAGGTGTGAGATGTGTAGAGCGGGCCTCTACACGCACTGCCCCTACAAGAGGACGCTTGGCATCGACTTTGACGGGGGGATGGCGGAGTACTTCGTGGCGCCTCTGGAGGCCCTCCACCCGGCCGAGGGGCTGGACCCGGCCGCCGCCACCCAGGTGGAGCCGCTGGCGGCTGTGTTGAACGCCCTTGCACAGGTGCCGCCTCCGCCGGGGGCGAAGGTGGCCATCCTGGGGACGGGGAACATGGCCTACCTCGCGGCGCAGGTCCTCAGGGGGTTCGACCCGGTGGTGGTGGCTAGGCGGGGGAGCGCCAAGGCGCACCTCTTCCGGGGGCTGGGTCTGGAGGTGGTGGAGCTGGGCGAGCTGGGGGAGTACATGGCGGAGAACGCGCCGCTGGGGTTCGACGTCGTGTTTGAGGCCAGCGGCGACCCCTCGGCGATTAACACGGCTATAGAGATAGCGAGGCCCCGCGGCGTGATACACCTCAAGTCCACCCCCGGCTCCCCCTCCCCCGCCAACCTAACGCCGGCGGTGGTCAAGGAGCTGAGGATAGTGGGCACTAGATGCGGCACATACAGGGAGTTCAGACACGCCATCAAGCTCATCAGGGAGGGCGCCGTGAAGCCCCTCATAACCTCCGTGGTTGCGGGGATACGCAACGCGAGAGAGGCCTTCGAGAGGGCCCTCCAGCCCAGCGAGGTGAAGGTCGTCCTCAAGCCCTAGCGAGATCCCCGGCGCCCCCCAGTCCGCCGACCGTACTGCAGGTGCCTAAAAAGGAGGATTCTTCCGGGGCCGGGGGAAGCCCGATGAGGGGGGATGATGCACCTCCGCTAGGCCGACCTCTGACGAACCGCGCGCAAGCCGACCCTGGAGGGCCCCCGCCGGCCCTGCTATATATAATCTCTAGCTTAAAAATCTTCCGCCTCTTGCGCGTGGGGCGAGTGCATTTAAACGGGGAATATGGCGCATGTGTGTATGTGTTTGTTAGGAAGGTCGTCGTTAGGAATTTCAAGAGTATCGGGGAGCTGGAGCTTGAGCTGAGGCCGGGGGTGAACCTCCTGGTGGGGGCGAACGGGGCTGGGAAGTCCAACGTCTTGGAGGCGGTTAGGTTCGCCAGGAGGGCTCTGGTGGAGGCGGCCTCGCCGTATCTCCCACACGCGCCGGACTACCTCTCGCCGCTTGACGTGATCTACGGCCGGGACCCGAGGCGGGAGGTGGCGCTTGGCCTGGGCCTGGAGCTCTACGGCGAGGCGGGCGGGGAGTGGCTGTCGGCCTACGCGGAGTTCACCACCTACCTCAGGTACAGGCCGCAGCCCTACGAGACGATTGAGCCCGTCCGCCACGTGGTGAAAATCGGCGACACCCAGGCGGAGATAGACAGAGGAGGCATCGCCATCACGGCCCCAAAGGAGGACTTCGACAGGGCGATGAAGTGGATCAAGGAAAATATGAAACACATACCTTTCAAACTGGCCGAGCCCAAGGAGGAGGGCGGCAGGGCAGTCGTCTCGTATAGGTGGGACATGGAGGCGCCGCTACACCTCGAGGGCCTTAGGCTCGTGCTGTGGCCGGGGCCGAGGGGGTGGGCGTCGGAGGACTTGCTGGCGTGTAGCCAAGTCGCCGGGGGGACTCTCCTGCCGTACCCGGTCGCGTTGGGGAGGGCCAGGAGGCCGAGGGGGGTCCGCGTGGGGCCGCCGCTGGGGTTCTGTCTGGATGATGTCTTGGGAGCCGTGAGGTGGGTTCTCGGGAGGATGGTCTTTCTCCGTCATGTGGAGAAGCGTGTGGAGCCTGTGCCTATCGCCGGCGGGGATGTGCTTGATGAGCGGGGGCGGAACGTGGCCGCGGTGCTGTTTAGCTACAGGGGGAGGTTTGGGAGGAACCCGGAGTCTGTCGACAGAGCTCTGGCCGTCCTCTTTCCGGGCGTCGTGTTGGAGGTTAGGCAGCTTTACAACAGCGCCCTCCTTGTCGCCAGGGAGGGGGATGTGGAGCTTCCCCCCTCCAACATCCCCGACGGCCTGCTTAAGCTGGTGGTGCTGATGCTGGCGGTGGATCTGGGGCCCTCGCTGCTCCTCGTGGACGAGGTGGAGAACAGCATGCACGCGAGGCTTCTGGAGTACGTCGTGGACGTGTTTAACGGGCTTGACGTGCCGGTTCTCCTCGCCACGCACTCCCCCGTGGTTGTGGACCTGGTGGACCTTGAGAGGATCTACTTCCTGTCTAGAGGCCCCGGGGGGACCCGGGCGGAGGCTGTTCCCGACCCGGGGGAGCTGAGGAGGCGGCTGGGGGAGTCCGGGGTTGCGGTTAGCGACTACGTCTTTTACGGGAAGAGCTAGGCGTGGGTCGGCGGGGGGGCTCGCGGCCCGTGTTGCGGCGTCGGGGGTTGGGGATTGGCGTTGCCAAGTTTATATATGGCGTGGTTTGGGGGTGCGTGTTGCTGGATAACGGGGTGAGGCTTGTGTTGGATAGGTTTGCCGCGCCTACGGCGGCTGTGGTGGTGGGGGTCGGCGTTGGGTCGCTGTTTGAGGAGAGGGGGCGGAGGGGGATTACCCACCTGCTGGAGCATATGCTGTTCCGGGTGCCTGGGTTCGACGTGGATGAGGCTGTGGAGTCGCTGGGGGGGTCCAACAACGCCTATACGGAGCGGGATGTCCTCCTCCTGGTTTTGGAGGGGGTTTCCGAGTCGGCGGCTGGGCTGGTGGAGCTGGCCTTCCGGCTGTACGCCAACGAGCGGTTTGATGAGGCGGATCTGGAGCGGGAGAGGGACGTGGTGCTTTCTGAGCTTAGGCAGGTTAGGGAGGACCCCTCGGACTGGGTTGGGGAGCTGGGGGTTAGGGCCCTCTTCGGCGACTCTGACTGGGGGGACCCGGTGGGGGGCACGCCGGAGGCTGTGGAGTCCATCTCCCTGGGGGACCTCCTGGAGTTTAAGCGGAGGTGGTTCACGCCGGGGAACACCTTCGTGGTGCTGTCGGGGGGGTTTGGGGAGGAGGCCGTCGCGAAGGCGGTGGAGCTCTTTGGGGGGCTTGAGGGGGAGGCCCCGCCTAGGCCGAGGCCCACGGCGGGGTCGGGCCCGGGGAGGATCGTGGAGAGGCGGGAGGTCGACGGGGTGTACTACGCCAGGGCTGTGAGGGTGGCGGTTGGGGACCCCGCGGCGGCTTTCGCCGCGCTTCACGGGGCGGCTTTCCACCTGGAGTCTGGGACCAAGTCGGTCCTCTTTAACCTCCTGAGGACGCCGGGCATCGCCTACTCCTACTACGTGGACTACGACGTGGTGGGGGACGTGGCTTATCTCGAGGTGGTGGTGGAGTCGGCGAGGTCTCTGGAGGAGGCGAGGAGGGCCGTGTCGGAGGCTTTGAAGCCCAGGTCTCCTCCCCCCTACAGGCTTAGGTACTTCGACTACGTCTGGAGGGTGGCGTGGAGGAGCCCGGCGAATAGGGCCGTCTCCATCGGGGAGTACGTGGCGAAGGGGGGGAGGCCGGAGGATGCCGAGGCCGCGTTTAGGAGGGCGGCGGAGGGGGGCACCCTGTGGGTTACGCCGCTGGCTGAGGCCGAGGCGGTGGTGGGGCCCGAAGAGCTTATATAGTGGCTCTATCTCCAGCTTATGCAGTCCAGGCTCGCCTACCTGCTCGCCGCGGTGGCGCTGGCCGTCGCCGCGGCGGCTTTTGTACAGACGTACTACGCGGTGCAGGCGGTGAACGACAAGCTGGCGCAGCTCCAGTCTAGGGTGGAGGCGGTTGGGGCGGAGGTGTCGAGGGGCCTCGCGGGGGTGGAGGCCAAGCTGTCGTCTATAAACTCGACGGCGGCAGCCGCCTACAGGGAGGCCAAGCTGCTGAGGGAGATATCGGGGAGGCCCTCCGGCTTCGTGCCGGTGAGGTACGCCAGGCTCTTCTCCATACAGTACGAGGGCGACGTCTATATCCTGAGGGACGCCCTTGGGCGGAGGATACTCCTCCTGCCGCGGGGCATGTCGCAGGACCTCGCCAACTACTACAGGGCGAAGTACAGGCCGGACGCTGTTGTGTACTACCCCGTCAAGAGGGCGGTCTACATGTCCTCCACCGAGGTGGCCATGGCCTACAGGCTGTATAAAGAGGCGGGCAGGGCGGACGTCCTTAGGTCGATCGTGGGGATAATGTGGGGGAGGGAGTACCGGTGGTACCTCCCGGAGGTGGAGGCGATGCTTAACAACGGCACCATAGCCGACGTGGGGCCGGCCTACTCGCCGGACTTCGAGAAGATCGCCTCGCTGAAGCCCGACGTGGTGTTTGTCTTCTACTACCCCGGCCCATACGGCACCGAGTCCGTGGTGAAGAAGCTGGACCAGCTGGGGATCCCCTACGCCGTGGTTAACGAGTTCCAGGAGCAGACGGCCCTTGGGAGAGCCGAGTGGATTAAGTTCATAGCCGCCTTCTACAACGCCACGGACGACGCCGTCAAGATCTTCGACAGGGTGGAGGCGAGGTGGAGCTCCCTGGCATCCCTCGTGGCCGACCTAGACAGGCCCAGGGTGGCGTGGTTCACCATATTCGGCGGCGTTTTGTACCCCGCGGGGGCTGGCGTGAGGGACCTCATCAGGACAGCCGGCGGGAGGTACGCCTACGCCAACTACAGCAGGGTGGACCTCGAGGTGGTGCTGAAGCACAAAAACGACGTAGACGTCTTGATCTGGTCAAGCTACGGCGTATCCAGCGTGAGGGATCTGCTCAAGGTGGAGCCGAGGCTGGCGGAGCTGAGGCCGGTGGTGCTTGGGAGGGTCTACGCCTACAGCCCCGCCTTCTACCAGCTTGCCAACGCCTACCCCGAGCGGCTGCTGGAGGAGCTGGTGTGGATCATACACCCCGAGGTGGCGCCGCCCGGCAACTTCACCCTCTTTGTGCATCTGCAGTGAGGCGGCTCCTCCTCCTGGCGGCCCCCCTCCTTTTTTCCGCCGAGCTCCTCATCGGCCCCGCGGGCCTAGACTGGGGGATAGTGGACGCGGTTAGGCTCCCCAGAGCCCTCGGCGCAGCCGTCTCCGGCGCCCTCCTGGGGATGTCGGGGCTTCTGCTGCAGACATCCCTGAGGAACCCGCTGGCGGACCCCTACCTCCTGGGGGTGAGCGGCTCCGCCATGTTGACCGCCCTCGGCTCGTACCTCCTCTGGCGCCTGTGGGGCCTCCCCTACCTGGGCTACTTCCTGGGGGCCGTGGCGGGGGCCGCTCTGGCGGTGGCCGGGCTCACCGCCCTCGCCAGGCGGGCGTCTCTCTACGTGGTGCTGATGGCGGGTGTCCTCGCCGCCTTCCTCACCGGGGCGGCCCTCCAGCTGGCCCTCCTCCTGCTCCCGCCGGAGGAGCTGGGCTACATATACCTCGGCCTGCAGGGGAGCTACGGGGCCTACCCCCCCGGCGCCCTGGGGTGGGCCGTGGCTGGGGCGGCCGCCCTCCTCCTGGCGGCGGTGTATCTAAACTCGCGGCACATCTCGGCGCTTGTCCACGGGGAGGAGGCGGCCGCCGGCCTGGGGGTAGACGTGAGGAGGGCGTCGGCGCTGGCGGTGGCGGCGGCTTCGGCGGGGGCGGGGCTGGCCGTGGCGTCGGTGGGGCCTGTGGGGTTCGTGGGCCTTCTAGCGCCTCACATGGCCCGGTGGGCGGCGGGTAGCCACAGGGTGGACAGGGTCCTCTTCGACGCGGCGGCTATGGGGGCCGTCCTCTCGCTGGGGGCGGACCTCGCCATGAGGTTGCTCCTGCCGAGGGACGTGCCGGCTAACGTGGTGCTGTCTATCGTGGGGGCGCCGGCGGCGGCCCTCCTCATGTGGAGGTATGTACGTAGAGTTTGACGTGGAGAAGAGGCTCGGCGGCTTTCTGCTGAGGGCTTCCGGCAGGCTGGAGCCGGGGGTCACCTGCGTGGTGGGGCCCAACGGCTCGGGGAAGACCACCCTCCTCAAGATCCTGGCGGGCCTCCTCAAGCCCGACGGGGGGTGGGTTAAATACGTGGGGGTGTCCTCTAGGGTGTACGTGGGGGATCTCCACGTGCCTCCGGACGCGCCGGCGGGGGAGGTGGTGCTGTCGGGGAGGTCTAGGTTCTCCCCCCGGCCGGTGGAGCGGGGGGACGTGGAGGCGGCCCGGCGGTACATGGAGGCGCTGGGGGTGCTGGGGCTGGCGGGGCGTAGGTGGTCTACCCTCAGCGGGGGGGAGAGGCAGCGCTTCGTCATCGCCGCGGCGCTGGCCTCGGAGGCGGACCTCCTCCTCCTGGACGAGCCTCTCTCCAACCTACACGGGGACTGGAGGGGGAGGGCCATGCGGGTTTTGGGGGAGTACTCCTCGGGGCGGATCGTGGTGGTTACGACCCACCACCTGGACGTGTTGGGCTGCTGCCGGTGGGTTTACGCGCTGAGGGAGGGGTCCGTGGCGTGGCGGGGGGAGGCGTCGGGGTATAGGCCGGAGGTGGAGGAGGCGTGCCGGGGAACAAAAAATTAATATAGTAGCTCTCTAGGGGGGGCATGTCTTCAGCGGTGAGGGTAGTGGAAAAGCAGCTGGACGAGATTTTGGCGATAGCTAGAAACCCCGCCCAGATTAGAAACGCCGGCACTCTAGCCCACGTGGACCACGGGAAGACCACCACGTCGGACTCTCTGCTGATGGGCGCCGGCCTCCTATCGCCGAAGGTGGCGGGGAAGGCCCTCGCCATGGACTACGTCCCCATCGAGCAGCTGAGGCAGATGACGGTCAAGGCGGCGAACATATCGCTTTATTTCGAGTACGGGGGGAAGCCCTATCTGATCAACTTCGTAGATACGCCGGGCCACGTGGACTTCACAGGCCACGTCACCAGATCGCTGAGGGTTATGGACGGCGGTTTGGTGGTGGTGGACGCGGTAGAGGGGGTGATGACGCAGACCGAGACGGTGGTGAGGCAGGCGCTGGAGGAGTACGTTAGGCCTGTCCTCTTCATAAACAAGATAGACCGCTTGATCAAGGAGCTTAGGCTTTCGCCTCAGGAGATCCAGCAGCGGATCTTGACCATAGTGAAGGACTTCAACGCCTTGATAGACATGTTCGCCCCGCCGGAGTTTAAGGACAAGTGGAAGGTGGACCCGGGCAAGGGCCAGATGGCCATGGGCTCCGCCCTGCACAAGTGGGGCATCACCATCCCCATGGCGCAGAAGGCCGGCATAAAGTTCAGCAACATCGTGGACGCCTACGAGAAGGGGTACGTGGACCAGCTGGCGCAGGAGTTCCCGCTCTACAAGACCCTCCTCACCATGATCATCGAGCACGTCCCGCCGCCTAACGTGGCGCAGAAGTACAGAATCCCGAGGCTCTGGAGGGGCGACCTCAACAGCGAGATTGGGAAAGCCCTCCTGGAGGCCGACCCCAACGGCCCGACGGTGATCGCCGTGAGCAAGGTCAACAAGGACCCGCACGCCGGGTTGATAGCCACAGGCCGCGTCTTCTCCGGCACCATCAGGGAGGGCGACGAGATATACATCATCGGGAGGAAGATGAAGAAGAAGGTCCTCCAGACCTACATCTACATGGGCCCGTCGAGGATCATAGTGCCATACATGCCCGCCGGCAACATCGTTGCCCTCATGGGCGTAGACGAGGCGAGAGCCGGCGACACCCTCGTCGACCCCAGGCTGTCGGAGATCCCGCCGTTTGAGAAGATGAGGTACATCTCGGAGCCGGTGGTGACGGTGGCGATCGAGCCGAAGAACCCTGCGGAGCTGGCCAGGCTCGTGGAGGCCCTTAAGGACCTGGTCATAGAGGACCCGACCCTGGACCTCAAGATCGACCAGGAGACGGGGCAGATACTGCTGTCGGGCGTCGGCACGTTGCATCTGGAGATCGCCACCTGGTTGCTGAAGGAGAGGACCAAGACTGAGTTCACGGTGTCTCCGCCGTTGATACGCTTCAGGGAGACCGTCAGGGAGAGGTCGCAGGTGTGGGAGGGCAAGTCGCCGAATAAGCACAACCGCCTCTACTTCTACGTGGAGCCGCTTGACGAGACCACCATAGAGCTCATAGCCACCAGGGAGATCACCGAGGATCAGGACCCGAGGGAGAGGGCTAAGATCCTCAGGGAGAAGGCCGGCTGGGACGCCGACGAGGCCAGGGGCATCTGGGCCATAGACGACAGGTTCTTCAACCTCATCGTGGACAGGACCTCGGGCATCCAGTACCTGAGGGAGATCCGCGACTACATAGTGCAGGGCTTTAGGTGGGCCACGGAGGCCGGCCCTCTGGCGCAGGAGCCCATGAGGGGGCTCAAGGTGGTGTTGACAGACGCCGTTGTCCACGAGGACCCAGCCCACCGCGGGCCCGCCCAGATCATGCCTGCTACGAAGAACGCCATCTTCGCCGCGGTGTTGTCGGCGAGGCCCACCATACTGGAGCCTCTTATGAAGCTGGACATAAAGGTAGCGCCGGACTACATCGGCGCCGTGACCTCCGTCCTCAACAAACACAGGGGCAAGATACTGGATATGACTCAGCAGGAGTACATGGCCTACCTCAGGGCCGAGCTTCCCGTCCTGGAGTCCTTCACGATCAGCGACGAGCTGAGGGCGGCGGCCGCCGGCAAGATCTTCTGGTCTATGCAGTTCTCCAGGTGGGCGCCTATGCCTGAGTCGATCCTAGCCGACATGGTGAAGCAGCTGAGGAAGAAGAAGGGGCTGAAGGAGGAGATACCCAAGCCGACGGACTTCGTGGAGGCCTTCTAGTCAGCTTAGAAACACCTCTTCACTTTTCCAGTCACGGCCGTCTCATCACGTCTCCCCAATAGCCAATATTTATAAACAGATTCGTGGTCTTTGCCATGTCCATTAGGGGTTTATTGGCGGCTGTGGTGGTCGTCGCCGCCGTGTTGGCGGCCCTCATGGCGTGGCAGTCCCTCCAGCAGCAGATGGAGAGGAAGCTCGTGATCGTGGGGCCGGCCGGCATCGGCGACTTGGGCAGGGAGCTGGCCAGGAGGTTCAGCGAGAGGTATGGGGTAAACGCCACCTTTGTGGCGCTTGGGGGGGCGGTGGAGATGGTGAACGAGCTGGTGAGAAACAGGGACAACCCGCCGTGGGACGTGGCCATCGGGGTGCCCGAGTTCTACTACACCGTTCTGGTGGAGAAGGGCGTGCTCTACTGCCCCGGCTTCAAGGTGGAGGGGGTGCCGGCCGAGGAGTACTGGGATCCCCACGGCTGCGTCTACCCGCTTGACAAGTCCTACATCGGGATCGTCTACAACGAGTCGGCCCTCGCCGCGCGGGGCCTCAAGCCGCCTCAGACCCTCGACGATCTTCTGAAGCCGGAGTACAGGGGGCTTATCACATATCCCAACCCGGTCCAGTCGGGCACCGGCCTCGCCGTGCTCTCCTGGGTCATGTCTGTGAAGGGGGAGGAGGAGGGCTGGCGCTACCTCAAGCAGCTGTCCAGCCAGATCTCCAAGATCGGCTACCCGTCCGGCTTCACGCCGTTGAGAAGCGCGTTGAAGAGGGGGGATGTTTTGATCGCCCTCTCGTGGTACAGCCACGCCATCGACCCCGGGACCCCCAGCATGAAGGCCGCGACGTACAGCGCCTTCCTATACAAGGAGGGGGTGGCCGTGTTGAAAAACGCCAGGAACAGGGACCTGGCCCTGGAGTTCGTCAAATTCGCGCTGAGTAAGGAGGGGCAGGACCTGGTCGACCCCTACAACTACATGCTCCCGGTTAGGCCAGACGCCGTGGTTAAAAACAACCTGGGCCTCCCGAGGCCGCAGTCCGTCGTCGTCTACAACCCGGCGCTGGGGTCCAAAGCCGACGAGTGGAGGCTGAGGTGGCAGAGGGAGATCGCGTCTGGGTGAAGCCGCACGGGCTTCCAGCCCTCTTTTTCCTAGCCCTGTTCACAACGCCGTATGCGGCGCTGTTTGCGAAGCTCGGCTTCTCCCCCCAGCTGGACCCCTACTCCCTGTGGGTTCTCCTCTTCACGGCGGGGCAGGCGGCCGCCTCGGCCCTCCTCTCGACGGCGCTTGGGCTAGCCCTCCTGCCGGCCTACGTCAGAGCGCCTTGGCTGAAGCCGGTGGCGCTGGTGCCCTTCTTCGCGCCGGCGCTCTCGACGGTGGACGCGCTGGCGCGCCTCCACGGCGATTTCATGTACGGGCCCTGGGGGATAGTGCTCGCCCACGGCGTCTACTACGGCCCCTACTCAGCCCTCCTCCTGGAGTCCAACCTCAGGTCGATCCCGTCCGACCTCCTGGACGCGCTGGCCCTCTACACCCGCCGCCGCGCCACAGCCGCCAGGGTTCTCCTCGCCGAGCTCAAGCCCTCCCTACTCTACTCCCTCTACACCACCTACGTCTTCAGCTTCCTCAGCTTCACCACGCCTCTTCTACTCGGCGGCCGCTACCCGACGGTGGAGCTCTTGGTCTACCTCTACGCCACCTCCTTCGCCTCCACAGCCCTGGCGGCTCCCCTCGTCCTCGTCTCCCTCGCCGCCTCGGCCGCTCTGGCGGCCCCCTTCTTCAAGATCCCGCCGCCTCCTCCCGCCGGCCCCGCCCCCTCCACCCCCCGGGTTGGCCCCGCCGCGACCGCGGCCTCAGCCGCCGTAGCTCTATACTTCGCCGTTGTGGCGGCCTACATCTTCGCCCCGCTGGCCAGCCCCAGGGCCGTGGGGGACCTCGCCCGGCCTCTGGCCAACAGCCTTCAGGTGGCCCTCGTCTCGTCGGGGGCGGCACTGGCCATGGGGCTCCTCCTTCTCGTGGGCGACGCGGCTGCGTCGAAGGCGCCGGCTGTGGCCTACGCCGCGTCTCTATCTCTCTCGAGGAGCGTATTCGCCCTGGGCTTCTTCTACCTGGCGCAGCCGCTCTACGGGACGTTGATCGCCCTGGCCGCCGCACACGCCCTCGTCCTAACCCCCCTCGTCTACTCCCTGCTGAAGCCCTCCTGGGATAAGATCAGGTCGGACGTGAGGGAGGCCTGCGTCCTCTACCTCGGCCCCACGAGGTGCGTCGTTAGGGCGGCGGCGGAGGCTCTCGGGCCCTCCATCGTCCAGGCGTGGCTCCTCGCCTTCGCCGCGTCGCTCTCCGAGACCACCCTCGCCTACATACTCACCGCGGGCGGGGAGCCCACCATCGCCGCGGCGGCGGCCCGGCTTCTCACATCCCGGGCTCCGGAGTTGATAGAGGCCGGCCACTTCTACTCGGCCGTCTTGGCGGCGGCGGTTATGGCGGCTGTGGCCGCGTCGCGGCTGATCCGGCCCAGGCCCTACTCATTCTAGGGGGAAGCACCTCCCCCTGGCCACGTCGAACTCCACGTACCCCCCGGCGGGGGGCTGGGGGAGGAGCAACCTCACGTGTTGGCCGTCTACCTCGGCCAGCACCTCGTGTCTGCCCGCTCTGTACCAAACGGCGACGACCCTCCCCCTGTATCTCCCGCCGGGCGCCACGTCCCAGGGCCGGAAGTAGAGGTGTCCGCACTCTGTCTTAAGCCTGTTGCTGTAGCCCAGGAAGTGAGCGACTCTGGGGCTGGGCGGGTTTTCGAAGAGGTCGGCCGGCCGCCCCTCTGCGGCTACGCGTCCATCCATCAGCACGACGAGCCTATCGGCGATGAAGGTGGCCTCCTCGAAGTCGTGTGTCACATATATCACGGTTCTACCCCTCGTCGCCTCGTATATATACGGCAGAACCTCGCCCCGCAGCGGGGGGTCAAGCGCGGTGAGGGGCTCGTCCAGGAGGAGGACGGGGGGCTCCGCGGCCAGCGCCCGCGCAAGCGCCGCCCTCTGCTGCTGGCCTCTGCTGAGCTCCGGCGGGTACCTACCGGCTAGGGGGCCTAGGCCCAGCCGCTCCAGCACCTCGGCGGCTCTCCTGCTGGCCTCCCCCCTGGGCACCCCCCGGGAGAGGAGCGGCTCCGCCACGTTCTCCAGCACCGTGAGGGAGGGGAAGAGAGCCGGCGTCTGGAAGAGGAAGCCGACGCCGCGCCTCCACGGCTCCACCCCTGTGACGTCGGCCCCATCGATGTACACCCGGCCTCTGTCCGGCCTGGCGAGTCCCGCCACCAGCCTGAGGAGGGTGGATTTGCCGGAGCCCGAGGGGCCCACCAGGGCCACCCTCTCCCCCCTCCCCACCTCCAGATCTATGGGGCCGAGCCGGAAGCGCCCCAGCGCCTTCTCTACCCCCCGAAGGGAGATGGCCATCTATTTTTTCGCGGCGGATACCCGCAGGACCCCAGGCGCCGTAACCACCTCCTTCACCTCGTACCCCACCTCCTCCAGGAGGCACTGCACGGCGCGTGCAGTTGCCTGGACGCTCTCAATGCTGTAGCCAACCCCCACCGCGTCTAGCTGGAAATTGCCGCCTTGGGCTTTTACGTCGAAGCGCTTGGCTGGGATAACCTTGGCGAGATATGGCGCAAGCTCCACCGCCTTTTCAAGATCGCCGAAGACGGCCTTGATGTAGGCCGCCAGCATCTTCCCAGCGTCGCACCAAGCGCGGTACACAGCCTCCGCGTCTACTGAGGCCACCTCCACTATCATCCTATCCATAAGCCGCCCCGGAACGGGGAGGCTCTCCAGCTCCGTCATTATCTTGTAGAACAGCGCCACCTCCCGTATCTGGCTCGGGCTGTAGCCCATGCGGACGAGCTCAAGTCCCACGGAGAGTATCTGGTTAGCCAGCGCGTACTGAGTCATGCCGAGCTCCTCCGCCGTTTTGGCAAGCAGCTCGGCCACCGCTTTAGCGACCGCGATATTTACCCTGTCCCTCTTCTCCATGGTGGTCTACAGTTTCACATATTTATAAACTTGAACTTAGGTTTTTTAACCAACCTGGCGGCCAGGTACACCGCCGGCGCGGAGATGTGGCATGTATACGCCAGCGAGAGGGCTAAAGCCGAGGCGCTGGCCACGTGGACGGCCAGGAGGAGACCCGCCGCGCTGGGCGAGGCGGGCCAGGACCACGCCAGCTTCACCAGCTCCTCCCTCGGCGCCGCGAGGCCCATGGCTACGCCGGTGGCCACCGTGGCCAAGGCGGAGGCGAAGACGGGGGCTCTCCGAACGCCGCGCGCCGCCGCCAAGACGGCGAGTAGGGCTAACGCGGCGAGGCCGACGGCGGTTCCCACGCGGGGGAGCAGCGGGGGCACCTCCTCCACCAGCAGAAACAGGTGGCCTCCCAGCGACGTGGCCACCGCCGCGTGAAACGCCAGGGCCAACGCCCTACGCCTCCGGTCCCTCAACGCGCCCATGGTTAAAAACCTCGTGAGGTCCTGGGGGGCGGCGACGGTGGGAGATGTGGAGTACGACCTATAGGCTCTGTGCAGGGCGACGGCGGCCGCCACGGCGAAGACCGCCAGAAACGCGGCAAGCATGTGGGAGAGACGCGGCGGTGTTTAAAAGCGGTGTGGTGCAGAGAATGCACGAGGCGCGGCGTTAAAGGGGGGGGAGCGCACCCTCCCGCGTGGAGCTCCCCCCGTATGTCTCTTCGGCGGTTTCCGCCTGCATGCGGTGCGGCAACTGCGTCGATGTGTGCCCCTCCTACGTGGCCACGGGAGATCTGAGGAACTCCCCCATGGGGAGGCTCCAGCTTCTCAAAGGCGCCTCCTGGGATGAACTGACGCGGAGCTTCCACCTCTGCACGATGTGTAAACGTTGCGCCTACTTCTGCCCCACGGGGATAGACGTGGCTGAGGTGACGAGGCAGATTCGGGACGTCTTGTCTAAGTCGGGCCGGCCGCCGCCCTACGTCTCGAAGGTCGTGGAGAACATGTTGCGGAGGGGGAACAACGTCGGCTTAACGCCGGGGGCGGTGGCGGCCGCGGTGAGGGCAGCGGCGAAGGCCATAGAGAAGGAGAGGGGGGAGGCCCCCCGGGTGTTCCTCTACGACGGCGCCGCCTACAGAGATCCCTCGGGGGCGGAGGCTGCTCCCGGGCGCGCCGCCGCCCTGCTCTTCCCCTCGTCGTCAGACGTCTTCGAGTTCGACGTGGCCCTCAGGGGCTACATCTACCTCTTGAACAAGCTGGGGTTCGACGTGGTGGTTAGCCTCAGGCTGGCCGAGGTGGCCAACTACGGCTACTACCTAAGCACCGAGGCGATGTACAAGATAGCGGGTATGTATCTGGAGGAGATCGGGAGAGTCCGGCCGCAGGTGGTGGTTCTAGGCGAGTGCGGCCACGGCTGGCACGTCTTCTCGCGGATCGTCGCGCCGAGGTCGCCCAGGCCGGCTCTGCACATACTCCAGCTCCTCTACAGAGCCCACGAGAGGGGCCGGCTGAGGCTGAAGCCGGTGGAGGTTCCCAGGCCGGTGGTGTATATGGACCCCTGCAACTACTCCCGCGGCGCCGCCCCCCTCGTGAGGGAGCCCAGGGCGCTCCTCAAGGCCGCGGTGGGGGAGTACGTCGAGCTTTGGAAAAACCCGGGGGAGTCCGTCTGCTGTCTGGGGGGCGGCGGGCTTATCGCGCCCGATGCGCTCGACCTCGCTGTACATTACTGGAGGAGGGCCTACGGCGGCGTTGAGTTCGGCACAGCGGTGCGGCCCTGCGCCACCTGTAAAGCCCAGCTTCGGCGGGTGTTCGCGGCTTTGGGCATCAAAGCGGAGGTCACCGGGGTGGTGGAGCTGGTGTATAAGTCGGCGGTTTAGACGCCGGCTAGGACCCTGGAGAGGCAGCCCGAGGGGGGCTCGGCCCCCGCCAGTATGCAGATGGCGTCGTAGCTACCTCCGAAGCTCTCCATGACGGTCCGCCTGTCTACCCCCAGGTCGGCCTCGAGGACAGACAGCGGGGGGCAGGACCCGTTTTCCAGCCAGAACCTCCTGACGTATTCCACAACCCGCTGGACCAGCTGGCTGTAGGATATGCCGTTTGCCTCGGCTAGAGCTCTGGCGAGCTCGTGGCTCCAGTCCCCGGGGTTCTTCGGGAGGCATCTATCCAGCTCCACCCTCCTCCCCCCTATCACGACGGCTTGTGGACACTTCACGGGTGTCGGTACCTCCCGCCCAAATATGTATGGCGGGTGGTGCAGATTTAGCACAGCTCCTCCACCTCGCCGTCTCTGAAATACACCCTGCCGCCGACGGCCGTGGCCACCACCCTGCCGAAGGCCTTGAACCCCTCGAAGGGCGTGTGGCGGCATGTCCCAGCGAACTCCTCCCCCCTCACGGCGAACTCCTCCAGCCTCACCACTGTGAAGTAGCCCGCGGTTGGGTCGGCGTTGACGCCCAGGAAGCGCGCCGGCCGGTAGGAGTAGAGCCTCACCACGTCCTCCAGCGCGATGACCCCCCTCCTCCAGAGGGATAGGAGGAGGGGGAGGGCCACCTCTAGGCTACAGATGCCCGGCGGGGGGGCGGCGGACAGCTTCTCCTCCAGGGCGTGTGGGGCGTGGTCGGTGGCGTACATATCGACTAGCCCCGCCGCGAGGCGGGCCAGAAGCTCCCTCCTCTGCCGGGGCTCCCTAAGCCTGGGGTTCACCAGGCAGAGCCCGCCCAGGCGGCAGTTCTCTCTATCTAGGAGGAGGTGGTGCGGGGTGACGTCCACCGTGGCCCAGCCCCTGGCCGCGTCCACCGTCTGGGGCAGAGAGACGTGGGTTAGGTGCACCCTGGCCCCGGTGTCCACCGCCAGCCGCCTCACCTTCTCCACGCAGGCCAGCTCCGCCTCGGGGGGCCTCTCGCCGTCTCTAAAGAGGGAGGGGTCCTCGCAGTGGAAGACGACGGCGCATCCAAGGCCGGCGCACCTCCTCATGAGCGCCTCGACGTGTCCCCAGCCGAACTCCGCCACGTCCTCCGGGTAGACCTTCACCGTGGGGGGCCGGGCGGCGTCTAACTCAGCGAGGTCCCGGGGCACCCCCATGTGTAGGCGGTACACCACGGGGAGGCGGGACCCCTCCTCCATGCGCCTTCTGTAGAGCTCGGCGGTTCTGATGTGGGGCCTCGTGTTTGGCATATCGCCCACCGCCACAACGCCGCCGGCGAGAGCCGCCGCGGCGCCCCCCTCAAGGGTCTCCTTGTAGGACAGCTCCCACCCCCGGAAGTGGACGTGTATATCCACCATCCCGGGGAGCACCAGGTGTCTGTTGGAAAACTGGAGCGTCTTGCCTCGGCCCAGCTTAAACCTGGCCAGGCGCCCCCCGAGGTAGACCCGGCCCTCGATCGCGATGCACACGTCTAGCAGGCGAGGCGGGGCTCCGGCTGCGTCTCGTAGCGGCACTCGGCGACGCCGGCGGGGGTGTAGACCACGGCCTTCTCTTTTCCGACCGCCGCCACCGCGTCTGCAATATACCTCAAGCCGTAGTCCCGGTCGGCCCTCGCCAGGAGAGCTATGCCCAACCTCTTCAGCTCCTCGGCCTCGAAGCGGTTGATCTCGAAGGCCTTCTTCCCGTAGACGAGGAACTCCACGTCTACCCCGTCTGAGATGACGACGTCGGCGTCGGTCTCGGCGAGGGCCTCGTAGAAGCTTTTGACGTGGGCGAAGTGGCTCATGGGCGCCGGGGCGGCCCTCTGGACGGTGGCACGCCCCCCGAACTTCTCAATCAGCGACGCCACGGCGGCGGGGTCCCCCGCGAAAACACGGTAGAGCACCTTGTAGCCCTCCCTGGAGAGCTCGGCGGCGGCCTTCGCCAGAAGAGGAGTGGCGGCTCTGCCGTAGAAGAGGTAGACGCAGCCGCCCTTTATGGGGCCGAAGGCCTTGGAGAGGGAGTCCAGCCACTTGCCCCAGGGCGCCCTCCTCCTGGGTTGGGGGAGCTCGTCGATGAAGACCACCCCCCTCCCCTCCAAGATGTCGAACTCCACGTAGTAGCCTGCCCTCCTCCCCCTGGACTTCACCACGTACATCCTCCTCTCGGCGACGCCGTTCTCCATCTTGAGCTCCAGGCGGATGAGGTTGTCGGCTATGTAGTCGAGAGGCGTCACGGTCTCCTCCTCGGCGATCCCCACGAAGTCTATGTTGGCCGGCTTGAAGACCCTATACACCGCGTTGATGAGCCATTCCCTGCTCTGGCCCTCCTCCACGAGGGCTGAGAGGGAGTCGGCGACCACCAGGTGGTACTCCCCCTGCGAGATGGCGGATATGATCTGGTTCAGTATCACGTCCGGCTTGACGAAGATCATGTCCCAGAACTCGGCCCGGGAGAGGTCGTACCCCAGCTTAGCCGCGTTTGCGAGAAAGGTCTCCTTGTCCTCATAGAGGGATACCCACAGCACCTTCTTGCCGGCGGCGAGGTAGCCGTGGGCTATACGCATCGCGAGGCTCGTCTTGCCCGCGCCGGGCCTCCCGTAGATGGCGGTAACTCCGCGAAAGGCGAGATCCATATAGAACTGGGGCGGTATAAATAGATTGCTACGGCCTGTTGTAGATATTACCTGCGCCTCGGCGCAAACTGATATATAGCCCAGAAGCGCCGCGCCACATGGCCCACCAGCCCGTCCTAAAGCTCTCCAGAAGCCCAACCCTCGTCCGGCTCAAGACGAGGGGGGAGGCGGTGTGCCCCATCAGCAAGGTGGTGGACAGCTTCGAGGTCACGGTGGAGTACATGCCGAGGGGCGGGGCGCTGGCGATAGAGGAGTTCAAGCGGATGGTGGACAGCTACAGAGGCCGCGAGATACTGCACGAGGAGCTGGCGGTGGACCTCATGGAGAAGATCAAGGCGGCGGTGAACCCGCCGTATGTGAAGGTGGTCCTCAAGTCGGTCTACATCGGGGTTGAGGTGGAGGTGGTGGCCGAGTCGGGGGGCGTCCCGCCTGTGTACATCTAGGGCTCCCTCCACCTGGCCAGCTTGAAGAGGGAGTACAGCCCCAGGGCGCTCTGCGCCGCCAGAGCCGCGGCGGCCGGCGCCCCCAGGCCGTAGTTGGCTAAGCCGGCGGCCTCCTGTATGATCACGGCGGCGGCCCCCGTGGGCAACAGAAGGCCGAGGTAGGGGCTCGGCAGAAGCGTGGCTGAGTAGTAGACGGGGGCGGCCACGGTGAAGACGGTGGAGAGTATCTGGGGAAGGGACCAGGCGTACCTCATGTGTTTAACCAGGGACGAAAGGGTGAAGCCCACGCCGGCTGACGCCAGCCACAACATGACGAAGGCGTATGCGGCCTGGGGAGCCAGGAGGTTCACCCCAAGCCAGAGGGCGGCCGCCGCGTAGACGGCCAGGGAGGGGAGGGAGAAGACGAAGGAGCTGAGGGCGAGGCCTAGGGCGTATCCGGCGGGAGACACCGGCGCGGCCACGAGCATGCTCTGGTACCTAATGGCGAGGCGGTAGTAGGCGGCGTCGCCTATCAGCGAGATGCCGTTGGAGGCCACAGTCCACACGAGGCCGCCGGCGAGCCCCCACCTGAGGCCGTCTACGCCGCCGTAGACCCCCAAGATGGCTAGGAAAGACAGGGGGGTGGCGGCGTTTGCCAGCACCCACACCCAGCCCCGGACGGCGGCTATCCAGCCGTTTACCCAAGCTATCACCAGCGCGTCTCTAATCGCCTTCATGGCCCCCAGCCGCGCCGACGTTGAGAAGGATGTAGTCCTCCAGGGACTTCGGCCTCACCACGGCCCCCTCCACGTAGGCGGGGGCGTCCACGTAGTACAGCCTCCTGCCCCCCACCTCGGCCACGGCGCGGCCCTCCAACTCCGCGCCGCCGTACACCTCCACGACGTATCTCCCCGGCACCTTCTCCACCAGCTTAGCCGGCGGGGCGAAGTCCACGGCGCGGCCCCCCTTCAGCACCAGCACCCAGTCGGCGAGAGCCGCCGCCTCTTCGGCGTAGTGGGTGGTCAAAACGACTGTGGCGCCGCGGCGCTTCAGCTCAGCCACCGCGTTCCACACCACCCTTCTGGAGTAGGCGTCGAGCCCCGTCGTCGGTTCGTCGAGGAAGACCACCTCCGCCTCGGATGCAAACACGGCGGCGACGAGCGTCCTCCTCTTCATCCCGCCGGAGAGCGCGTCCAGCTCCCTGCCGCGCGCCTCCCACAGGCCGAACTGCCTCAGCGCCTCGGCTGTCCTCCTCCTCGCCTCCCTCAGGGGGAGCCCCCTCAGGAGGAGGTAGCTCAGGACGAACTCGTAGGGGGTTAGGAAATCTATCGGCCTAGCCTCCTGCGGCACAGCCGCGATGACCCGCCTAAGCCTCTCCGCGTCTTTTACCACGTCTAAGCCGGCCACCTCCGCCGCCCCCTCGGTGGGCGCCAGCTCGGTGGTCAAGATCCTCACCAGCGTGGTTTTCCCAGCGCCGTTGGGCCCCAGCACTGCCACCGCCGCGCCCCTCCCCACCTCGAAGGTCACCCCCCTGAGGGCCCAGAAGCCTCCGAACCTCCTCCCCACCCCTCTACACGCAATCACGCCCCCCGCCCGTAGGCTCTTTATAAGCTATGCCATGTAGATCCGCCTCCGGGGGTCAGTGGGGTCGACGGTGGACCTAACCAGGCCCGCCTCCCTGAGCTTCTCCAGGGCGTACCTCACGGTCCTGGGCGAGAGGCCCGTCAGCGCCGCCACCTCGGAGGCCGTAAGCGGCCCCCTCTCCTCGACGACCCTCTTTACCAGCTGGACGCTGGGGGGCAACCTCGGCGCCGCCCTCGGCCTCTGGGGGCGGACGACCAGCTTGGCCGTCCCCGCCTTGGCCACGGCGGCGTACCCCCTGTATCTGATCTTCTCCGCCCCGTCTCCGATTAAGTATACGTCGGATCTGCTCCTCACGTCTCTCAGCTCTATGCGGACGTCGGAGGGGAAGACGTGGGGCGGCCTCCTAAGGGCCGAGTTGACGGGCACCACCTCCAACACGTCGGCTCTGGGGCTGACGACCGCCCCGCCCGCAGACAGCGCATACGCCGTGGAGCCCACCGGAGTGGACACGAGGCAGCCGTCCCCCAGGTCGTTGAATACGAAGGCCCCGTCTACGTAGAGCGAGTACCGGACGAAGGAGGCCGGCTCCGCGGCTAGGAGAGCCACCTCGTTGATGGCCACCACCCTCTGCCCCCCGCTCTCGGCCTCGACCCTAACCACGTCCACCACCTCCAGGGCGAGGTCGGGCAGGAGCGGCACCTCCCTCAGCTCGAGAGCCGCCAGCCTCGCGTCTACCCCCGGCGGCGAGACCCCCAGCACCGGCCTCTCCTCGCTCCTCAAAGCCCTGAGGATGTCCCGGTCTCTGCCGTACACCGCCACAACCGGGGCCCCCCTCCTCACCTCCACACCGTGCCTCCTAAGCGCCTCCGCCAACACCGCGTCCTCCGCCTCCACCTCCACAATCCTCACAACCCCCTTTACCAACATAGAATAAAAATTTGCCGCCTCCTCCACGAGACCCCGGGGCCGGGGGAAAGATTTGACGTATATATGCTTAAATGGGGAGGGGTAGCGCGGCCCGTGGTGCCCGAGCTAAGGCTCATCGCGGTGGCAGGCGTGGGCTGGCTCTTCGACGCCATGGACGTCCTCCTCCTCTCGTACATACTGGTGGCGTCTGCGGCGGAGCTGGGGCTGGGGGTCTGGGAGAAGTCCGCCGTCGTGCTGGCCAACAACCTCGGCATGTTGATAGGGGCAACCGCCTTCGGCAGACTGTCGGATAGGCTGGGGAGGAGGGCCGTCTTCACCGCCACGCTCCTCCTCTACAGCCTCGCCACGTCCGCCACAGCCCTCGTAAAAAACGGGTGGGAGCTGGCGGCGGTCCGCCTCATCGCAGGGCTGGGCCTAGGCGGCGAGCTCCCCGTCGTCGCCTCGTACGTGTCTGAGCTCTCGCCGCCGGAGAGGAGGGGGAGAAACGTGGTGGTTCTAGAGAGCTTCTGGTCCCTAGGCGCGTTGGCGGCAGCCGCCGTGGCCTACTTCCTCTTCCCCCGCCTCGGCTGGAGAACCTCCCTGCTCCTCCTCGGCCTCACCGCGTTATACGCCGCGGTGATAAGGGCCGCCCTCCCGGAGCACAAGCCAGCCCCCCGGGGGGCCGCCCCGGTTGAGGCTAGGCGGCTCTACCCCGTGTGGTACATATGGCTGGCCCTGGCGTTTGGATACTACGGAGTCTTCCTCTGGCTACCCACCATCCTCGTCAGAGAGAGGGGGCTTGCCGAGGTGCAGACCTACCAGTTCATGCTAATTACGACGGTTGCCCAGATCCCCGGCTACCTCACCGCCGCCTACCTAGTGGAGAGGATAGGGAGGAGGCCCACCGCCGCTGTCTTCTTCCTCGGCTCCGCCGCCTCGGCGGCCGCCCTCATATACAGCGCAGACCTGCCCCAGCTCTACGCGTCGGCCATCGCGCTGAACTTCTTCAACCTAGGCGCCTGGGGGGTGGTATACGCCTACACGCCCGAGCTCTTCCCAGAACACGTCAGAGGCCTCGCCGTCGGGACCGCCGGCTCCGCCGCGCGGGTGGGGATGATCCTCGGCCCCTGGCTCTACCCCGCGGCCGGCCTCTACGCCCTAGCGGCGGTGCCCCTCCTCTGGCTCGCCGTCCCCGCCGCCGTGTACGCCCTGCCGGAGACCAAGAGGCGCTAGGCCAGCTCCTCCAGCTCCCTCGCCGCGCTCTCCACGCCCCTCCTGTGCCAGTAGGCCGCCGCGGCCGCCCCAGCCGCCCACAGGGCTACGAGGAGGGCGAAGAAGGCCCCCGCGCCTAGGGCGCCCTCTGTGAAGACGGCGCCGGCGTTTATCAGCCAAGCCGCCGCGGTCACCACCCCCACGGCCGTCGACCTAACGGCTGTGGGGAAAAGCTCGCTCTCCAGCACGCTCACCGCCGCCCACGCCCACTCCGAGAAGACCAGGTTGACGAAGAGCACGGCGAGGTAGAGCGAGGCTGGGGCCCCGTGGGCCGCGGCCAGCGCCGCCGCGGTCGCCAAGCCGCCGAGAAAGGCCGCCAGGAAGGACGCCCGCCTAGATCTGTCTATCAGCGGGAGGAGTAGGAAGGCCCCGGCCGCAGCCCCGGCGTTGGCCACGGCGATGTTCACCGCAGCCGCGTCTGCGCCGTAGGCGAAGCCCGGGGCGTAGGGGAGGTAGTAAGCCGCGATGTTGTACGTCAGTAGCTGGGCGGTGAAGGCGGCCGCCAAGACGGCCACCCTCCCCCAGTAGCCCCTCAGCGAGGAAGACGCCGGCTGCGCCCTGGGGAGGGGGACGCCGTATCTCTCCGCCAGAGCCCTCGCGTCGTCCACCCGCCCCCTCGCGAGGAGCCACCGGGGGGACTCGGGTATGTGGAGCCTCGCCAGAAGGACGACGGCGGCGAGCGCCACGGCGGTGAGGAATGTGTAGAAGACGGCGGTCTTGGGGTCCGCCGCCAGCGCCGTGTAGTAGAGGGAGGCCACGGCTATGGCCGCCGCCCCGATGTTCCAGAAGTTGGCGGAGAGCATCAGCGCGGCGCCCCTCCGCCTAGGCGGCGAAAACTCGGCGAGGGCGGCGTAGGCCGGCCCCACCTCGCCCCCCACGCCGAAGTTGATCACGGAGGTGGAGAGGAGGGCGGACGCCAGGTCGAGCCCGCCGGCCCAAAACGCCGCGGCGAACCACAAAGCGCCGGCCGTATATACGGCGAGGGATACGACGAGGCCCAGCCGCCTCCCCACCGCGTCCCCCAGCCTCCCGAGGAGGAAGGCCCCCAACATGAAGGCCAGGGAGTTGACGGCAAATATGAGAGGGGCCTGCTGCGCCAGATCTGTCAGATATATGGTTGTGGGGACCAGGCTGAAGAGCACCCCGTCTAGGAAAAAGCTGGCGGAGACTATCGAGAAGAGAGTCCAGTGAACCCTTTTCCACTCGGCCATAAAAGGCTGATGACTTCCATATAAAAAATTTTTATGTGCAAGACAGAGGGGGGATATGGCCACCGAGAAGCTACGGGCCTGGGCAGACCCCATCTGGCAGGAGATCCTCCGCCACCCCTTCGTCGTGGAGGTCTACCGCGGCTCCCTCCCCATGGACAAGTTCAGGTACTACCTACTACAGGACTACAACTACCTCGTCAACTTCGCCAAGGCCCTCTCCCTAGCCGCCGCCAGAGCCCCCGGCGTGGAGCAGATGAAGACGGCGCTGGAGCTGGCCCACGGGACCGTCACGGGGGAGATGGCCAACTACGAGGCCCTCCTGAGGGAGGCCGGCCTCACGCTGAAAGACGCCGAGGGGGCCGAGCCCAACTTCGTAAACGTGAGCTACATGTCCTACCTCCTCTCCGTCTGCTCCCTGGAGGGCTTTTATCAGTGCATGGCGGCCCTCCTACCCTGCTTCTGGAGCTACGCCGAGATAGCCCAGAGGCACAGAGACGCGCTGGAGAGGAACCCCGTCCCCCTGTATAGGAGGTGGGCCTCGGTCTACCTAACGCCGGAGTACAACGCCCTCGTGGAGAAGCTACGCGCCCTGCTGGAAAGCTCCGGCGCGCCGCCGGAGGCCCTCTGGCCCTACTTCAGACAGGCGTCGATATACGAGCTCAAGTTCTGGCAGGCCGCCTATGAGGGTCATTGAGACGCTTAGGCGGGAGCTCGAGCCCCTAAACAGGGAGATACTAGCCGCCGCCAAGCCCAGCCGCGAGGCGCTTAGGCGCTTCGTCGCCAACCAGCTCTACATAGTCCCCCACGACCTGAAGGCCCTCTCAGCCGCCATGGCCAAGGCCAGAGAACCAGACGAGTACAGACTAGCCAAGATGCTCATAGACGGCGACTGGGAAGCCCTAAAGGCCTTCTGGGAACTCGCCGCAGAGCTCGGCGTGGAGTTCTCCTGGGATCTGCTTGACCCCACCGCCGTGGCCTACACCCACTTCCTCTCCTGGCTGGCGCTAAACGGCACCATGGGGGACCTAGCCGTAGCCGCCGCCGTAAACCTCCCAGTGTGGGGCCAGAACTGCGCCGCCTTCGCCGCGTGGGCGAGGCAAAACGGCGTGAGAAACACCAGGTTCATGGACCTCTTCGCAGGCCCCTACACAGAGCTGGAGGAGCTGGCCGAGGGGGTGGCGCAGCGCCACCTCGACTGGCCAAGATACCGCTTCGTAGCAAAGGCGATCCAGAGATACGAACTAGACTTCTGGAGGGCGATAAGTTATTAAAAAACAAAAATGTATATACGTGGTAGAGGAGGTGAGGAGGGTTTTGCTTGAGCATCCTGAGATTATTGCTGAGGCTATCGAGGCTAGGCCTGAGGTTCTCTACAGAGCTCTCGCCAGGCTTACGCCGTGGCAAAACCTAGCCACCAAGGAGGACGTGAGATCGCTGAGAGAGGAGATGCAGAAGATAGAGGAGAAGATGGCCACCAAAGATGACCTAAAACACTTGGCAACTAAAGACGACGTCAGTAGGCTTGAGGATCGGCTTGAGGAGACGAGGAGAGAGATGGCCACCAAGGAGGAGGTTAAGACTCTTGAGGCCAAAATGGCCACCAAGGACGATATAAAGGCCTTCGCCACTAAAGAGGATCTAAAGACTCTTGAGGCTAGAGTGGCGACGAAGGAAGATCTGAAGGCTCTTGCCACGAGAGAGGAGCTGAGAGCCCTTGAGGCCAAGATGGCCACCAAGGACGATATAAAGGATCTTGAAGCAAGGATGGCCACCAGAGAAGACGTGAGAAGACTTGAGGAGCAAGTGGGAGAGGTGAGAAGAGTTATGGTTACGAAGGATGAACATGTGGCGTTTGAAAAACGCATCATGGCGTATGTCAACGCGCTGGGGGCTAGATGGGGGGTAGTTAGCGAGGATGTATATAGAGAGGGGGTGAGGGAGCTCCTCCGCGACGCGGGATACACGGTGGAGCGGTGGGTCTACTACGACGGCGAGGGCTACGTATACGGCTACCCGGCGGAGGTGGAGCTAGACGTCGTGGCTAAAGACGGCAAAACAATAGCTGTAGAGCTCACAGCCGCCCTCAAGAGGGGAGATCTCCAGTACATCAAAAAGAAGGCGGAGCTCTACCAGCGGACAGCCGGCAGGCCGCTGGACAGAGTGATAGTGGTGACGCCGTTTATACACGACAGAAACCCAGACCTGGTCAGAGCCAAGGCAAAGGAGTACGGCATAGACATCGTAGCCCCCGGAGACCTCTAGCGGCTGTAGGCGAACCGCAACTCAACGACCCCAGCCGGCGAGATGACTGAGCCGTCCACCAGAGGCCTTCGTTACCGCGCCGCCGCAGGTGTTCCCAAATCCCTGACCCTCTATCTGTTGCTACTCCTGGGGTGGGGCCGGGTAGACCACCTCCAGCCCTAGGTCTTTGGCCATGGCCTTTACCCGCTCGGGGTATCTGTCGTCTATGTAGGGGGTGACTACGTAGACGGCGGCTACCTTGGCCCCCCTGGCCCTCTCGTAGAGCTCCCTCTTCTTCACTATGGTGGGCAGGTCGCTCCGCTTCAGCGAGGACGTGATCTCGACGATTATCAGCCTCCCGTCTCTGACCACCACGTCGTAGTCCACCTCAGAGGGGGTGCCGTATACGTAGCCCTCCCTGTCGTAGAGGACCTCCTTAGACACCGACCACCCGGCCTCCCTCAACATTGCCCTCATCCCCTCCCTAAACGCCTCCTCGCTGATTACCCCCCATCTGGCCCCCAGCGCGTCCAGCTTCCTCTCCAGCCTGTTGATAGCCCTCCACAGCTCCTCCACGTCCCTCTTTGTGGCCATCCTCTCCTCGAGACCCCTCAGCTCCTCTCTCGTGGCAAGAGCCTTCAGATCTTCCTTCGTAGCCATCCTCTCCTCAAGCGCCTTGAGCTCCTCCTTTGTGGCGAGGCCCTTAAGATCCTCCTTCGTAGCCATAACTCTCCTCACTTCGTCCAGCTGCTCTTCAAGCCTCCTAACGTCCTCCCTTGTAGCGAAGGCCTTGAGATCGTCCTTCGTAGCCATTACTTTTCTCACCTCTCCCACTTGCTCCTCAAGTCTTCTCACGTCTTCTCTGGTGGCCATCCTTGCTTCAAGATCCTTTATATCGTCCTTGGTGGCCATCTTCTCCTCTATCTTCTGCATCTCCTCTCTCAGCGATCTCACGTCCTCCTTGGTGGCTAGGTTTTGCCACGGCGTAAGCCTGGCGAGAGCTCTGTAGAGAACCTCAGGCCTAGCCTCGATAGCCTCAGCAATAATCTCAGGATGCTCAAGCAAAACCCTCCTAACCTCCTCTGCAACACTCACGTTATATCTCTAGAGAGCCTTATAAAAAACTGACGGCCCCCGGCCGTGGCCGGCGGGCGGGCAGGTCTTCGGCTCTTACAACAGCCCGCCATCAGGGCGGGGGTGGATTAGAGCCTTTAATGGCAGAGCGGCGAAGAGGGCGGAGAAAGCAATAGCGGTACGCGCCACACGGCCGCCCAAAAAAACACGCAAGATGGCCCCGGCGGGGGGACGCCCCGCCGCGGTGCCCGCTCCGCCGCGGCCCCCGGGCAACGGCCGAGCCCTCGGGAAGCCACGCCTTAGGGGTGGGAGTCACATCCGCCGTGTCCCCTTTGAGGCTAACACGCGCGCCGTTTGAGGAGGTTTTAGGGTTGAGTTTTTCAGGCTCTGGTTTATGTGGCGCTGCCTGGTGGGGGGATTCGCCTTGGCGTGGCGGGCGTGGCCGCATAGGGTGGGGGCTAGAGCTTTCGGCGGCGTTGTGGAGGGGGGTCTTCGGCGAGTTGGGCTACCGTGTTGGGCGCGGCGGCTCTTGGGGGTGGGGTTGGCGTCTTTAGGGGGGTTCTGAGGGGGCTGTTGTTTTGAGGTAGTGGCGGCGTGGCTTTATCTCTACGCCGTAGATCTCCAGCTTGGGCTTGAGCTTGGGTATCTCTATGTCGAATTTGGCGAGGGCTACCACCCTCTTGCCCCGGTACTTCGCCAGCATCTTGTGGCCCACAGCCTCCACCGTGGGGGCCACCACCTCTCCGCCGTCTACATACACGCCGAATTCCTCGTCTAGCTGAGCCGCCGCGTCTATGCGCTCCACTTGGAAGATCGCCTTCTTGGCGGCTTCTCTGTAGGTGGGGTTGAGCCTCCGGCCGTCGAAGACGCCGGGGAGCGTCGCGGCGTCGCCCACAAACTCGTCGTAGGGCACCACAGGCGTGTCTTTAAAGACGGCGGATCTGAAGTAGGCGTAGCCCCTGGGGTTCCAGAAGAGCCTCTCCACAAAGCTCATTACGTAGGCGTAGGCCTCACCTCCCAGCTCCTCCCTAACCGCGGCGGAGATCCGCTGGAAGACGGCGCTGTACCATCGGGGGGAGCAGTAGAGATGCCTCGAGAGGGTTGGGTCGTACCTCCAGTAGACGAGGCCGGCGGCCCTCAGTTGCTCCGGCCGGCCCTGAGCCATCGCAAGGTAGGCCTCGAGCTCCTCGGCCTCCATACAGCGGCTGTAGGGCCCCTCCTCAGCCTCCCAGTAGAGGTGCTTGATGTAGAGCGATGCGGGGCCCCACAGCTCCTCCCTCCCGATTACGGCCTGTGAGATCCACTGGTGGAGGCCGTTGAGGAACTGCTGGTCTTGGCTCAGCCGGCTTAGGACCTCGGCCAACAGCTCCCGTTCAAGCCGCTCTACGGCTTGTCTCACGTAGCTCCCCAGCTCCCGCGGCAGGCCCATGGCCTCCGCCTCGTCGGACGCGTCGCCTCCCTCGAACTCCACCAAGACGAGGTAGGCCAGCGGCGGGAAGTGGCGTAGGAGGTTCCTAACCCCCGCCCCCTTAACGTGGAGCGGAAGCATAGACGATTTTCCTCGTCTCTGGACATTCGTCGGGAAACTCGTGGGAACACGTCCTCCACCTGGGACATCTAGCCGCAATTATATCAACATTCCCATTTCGAACTCTTATGAAGATCTCTACGTTGCCTCTTCTAAACATATAAGGCTTCATAATTTCGAGGTGAGCTTCATAAGATTTCACCAGAATCTCTTTTTCTATGCCGAGAGTGTCGCTAAGCGACCTAAATCCTCCGCGGATATGCTCTGAGATGTACGCGGCGGCTCCGTGGGGTGAACAAATGTAGGCCGACCTTAGATCAAAACCGAGCTTAGAAAGCGACGCGCCTAGGATTATAAGCCACGCGAGGATGGAGAGAGGAGGGGCTGACAGACCCCATATCTTAGCCACGTAGGGCAACGCCAAGGTATTGCCGTGGAAGAGAAGCGCTATGGCGGCTTTGACGTTGGCGATGTATTTCACTGAAAGCGGGAGAACTAGTCTATTGCCCACCAGCCATCTAAATCCCTTATAGACCGAAGATACCTGTAGTGGCGTATTCTTATACACCTCGTAGGGACTACAGGAGGAGGGGTATCTAGAAAGACAGTATTCTAAAATAGCCCTCTGGTTGTCCGTGAGGGGGGGAATAAGGCCTTTCCACGCCTCTCTAAATCGAGAAAGAAGATTTTCCACGAACTACTCTACCGGCGTTTTTTAAGTTTTTACTACACCGCATAGGTGTAGTAAGCCTCAAATTTCTCCGCGCCCTGGATACGGTGTCTAGCGCCGGGATGTACTTCTTTTTAAGCAGGCTTGTCCTCAAGGAGCTTGAGCCCGCCGAGCTACCACAGGTGGAGAAGGTCGCCGCCGAGCTTCCAGAGCCCTATAGAAGCGCTATGTTGGGCGAGCTGAAGAGGGAAGAGGCCTACCTCAGGCTGAGGGTTGACTACACAAAGACCTTCATCCAGTATGTCCACCCCTATGAGTCCGTCTTCAGGGACCCCTCTGGACTGCTATGCACGGATCTTTCAAGCGAGGTGGTGAGGTTCTACAGGAAGATGGGCTACGAGCCCGACCTCAGGGAGGCTAGGGTGCGGTGCGGAGATCACCTAGGCCTAGAGCTGGCCTTCGTTGGAATACTCCTAGAGGAGGGTAAGACCGCCGAGGCCCTCCAGTTCCTAGAACGGCACCTACTTAGGTGGGGGCCTCTCGCCGGGATAGCCATTAGGGAGGCCGCCTCTACGCCCTTCTACTCGGCGGTGGGGGATCTCGTCGTGAAGTTCCTACTTGAGGACTATGAAAATCTACGCTGACTTCGGCAGGTGCGTCAGGGGCTTCTGGACAGGCGCAAGCTGTAGAAAATGCGTTGACGTGTGTCCCGCGGGCGCGCTCTACGTCGAGGGGAGGTTTGTGAAGGCCGAGCCAAGCCTCTGCGTCGGTTGCGGCGTCTGCATGTCGGCATGTCCCACCGGCGTCTTCACAGCCCAGCTGGGGCCCTACATCAGCTGTAGAGAGGGCGGGGTCTGTATAAACGGCCTAAGGGCGGAGGACTACCTGAGGCTGGTGGAGAAATACGGCGAGGTTACGGTAGACGCCAGATGCGACGACTGTAGCCTCAGGGGTAGGGGGCTAGAGGAGCTTGAGAAGGCGGTGAAGGCGGGTCTAAAAATTAGGGTTATCAGAGGCCGCGGCGGCGACGTAGGCAGAAGGATGCTCCTCCGGAGGGGCCTCGCCAAGCTCGCCGGCGGCGACTTACTTGAGGTGAAGAGGGGCCCGCCCCGGCGTATCTCCTACGACAGAGAGAAAGCGGTGGAGCTGGGCTTGGTCAGCCCCAGGAGGCCGGCTATCGACGTGGAGAAGTGCACGGCATGCTTCCTATGCGCCGGCGTGTGTCCAATACAAGCCATTGAGGTAGACGAGGACGAGGTTATGCTAAAGGTAGACGGCTACAAATGCGCGGAGTGCGGCCTCTGCGCCGAGGCTTGTCCAGAAGGCGCGATCAAGCTCGTGGAGGGGGGAGAGCCCGTGGAGACCTACCTATTCGAGGTGGAGCAGTGCCCCAACTGCGGCACGGTGTATCCCAAGAAGAGGGGCGTGTGTCCTGTGTGTGGAGTTGGGAGAGAGCTGATTAGGGAGGTGTATGGAGTGTAGCTACTGGCCCAGGCCCGTTGACCGGGCAGTGCTGGCAGATCTAGAGCAGAGGAGGCCCGGCGCGTTGCTAGGGCCGAGGAGATCCGGCGTTTCAACGACGGCGAAGAGACTAGCCAACATCGCGGGGGTGGAGGTTGGCGAGGGTTTAAAATGCGGCTCCTACGCCGTGGTGGAAGTCTCACCTGCAGAGGTTGAGAAGGCCGTCAGGTGCGGCGCCTTTGCGGTGGCCACAGGTCCGCTTGCAGAGGTGATGGAGGTGGCTGGGAGGGTTGGGGCCTACGTTATGCCGCCGATGAGCAAGGCGGAGCTGCTGGAGTTTCTCGCAACGTTCGGCCAAGCGACTGAGCCTGACGCCGCCGAGGACTTGATATACATCACAGGCGGCTACCCCGAGGCCCTCTGCGCCGCCCTCGAGAAGTTGAACTACCCTGGGAAGATCGCAAAAGAACACGTCGAAGAGCTGGGCTTGAAGCCGCTGTGGTTCTTAGAAGCTGTGGAGTCCTTCGGGCCGGACTTTCTAAAGGGCGCAGTCCTCGGCTACCTCTCGGAGGAGGAGCTGGGGCAACTCGGCATTAGGCCGGGGGCGTGGTTCGAGAGGCGGGGTGACACATATGTGCTTAGGTTGCCGTGGCTTCAGTTTTTTGCCGTGAAGTACGACCCGGAGCTGGCCAAGGGGCTTCTAGAGGAGGCGCTGAAGATAGTAAAAGACCCAGTCCGCCGGCTCTACTACGAGGCGTTGCTCTGGAGGCTGGGGGTCAATAAATACTTGGAAGACAGCGCAAAATACGTCGACGCCCTCTTCCAAGCTCCGCCGCAGGTGGCCGCCGACTTAGCTATCTACTTTCTGGAAAGCAGGGCCGGGGGGAGGAGGGGCGAGGCGAAGGCGATTCTAGCCCTAAGCGAGGCTATGCGGTATTTAGAGTTCACCACTGCCGACGTCGTATACCTCGCCAGGAGGGCCGCCGCACTCGCGCCGGCGGAGGAGGCCTACAGCGCCCTCTACAACCTGGGAGCCCTCCTCCTGGGCCGGGGGAAGTACAGAGAGGCGGAGTCCGTCCTCTCGATAGTTGAGGATCTGCTCTTCAAGCTGGAGGGCGAAGACTGGATAAGGGCAAAGAGAGTCCTCCACCTCCTCCTCGCCTATAGAGAGGCTCTGCTGGGCAACTGGAGGGAGGTGAAGCGCCTCCTTGAGGATGAGCACGCGGCTCTCCGCCTGGAGAGGAGCTTTGAAGACGTGGTGAAGCTAAACCTGGGCTGGGCCTACATCATGCTTGGGGAGTTCAAGGCGGCGCGGGAAATGCTGAGGAGATACAGGGGCTTCCAAACCGCGGCTTTGTTCTTCCTAACGTCGAAGAAGGCCGCCGCAGTTAGGGAGTACGCCAGGAAGGCGGGGGCGGACGTAATCGCGGCGCTGGCCGGCCTAGCCGCTGGCTTAGACGTCAGAGGCGAGCTGGAGAAACTAGACATCAGGCCGGAGCTGAAGACGTTGTTGAAGCTACTGGCCGAGGGGGCGGAGCCGAAGGCGCTCGCCTCTGTAGCCTCTAGGATAGACCCGATGGACAAGCTGACGCTGTTTTACCACGCGGTAGAGGCATATCTCCTCTTGAGATGGGGCGCCGCGAGGAGGGAGGAGGTGCTGGAGTTCTACGAGAGGCTGAAAAACGCGGTTGGCCAAGCCGGAATCCCCGGCGCGGCGCGGTATATGAAGCCGGAGCTCCCCTCCCTAGCCAGGCTCGCCGTATTCTTTCTTTAGCCTTAGAAAGCCTTGGTAGATCCTGGCGGTCTCCCTAATCCTCTTCTTCAGCTCCTCAGCCCTCTCAAGACTCCACCTGAGGTACTCGCCGGCTCTTGGATACTTGTTTACGTAGGTGGCCACCTCCCTCGCCCTCTCGTCTATGAGCTTGCTCAGCTCGTTTAGAAACGCGTCTAGCTTCTCCATGTCGAGAGCCGCCTTCATGACCTCCTCGAAAAACCACTGCCGCTCGTTGCGGGGCATGGCCGGCACGCCGAGAGACTCGGCGATCTCTAAAACGTCGGGCACCGAGATGTAGAACCCCGCCTTAGCCGGGGCGGAGAGAAGCCTAGCCAGCTGCCTCACCGCCACAAGCACACCGTAGCCCTGTACATACTGCATCTTTTCATCGAGACTCATCCACAAACTTCTATCTTTAGTTTATATACCATGCTACACCGGACTTGGGAAATTTGCAATATAAGACCTTGGCAGTAAAGGGAATATGCCTAAACTCGCGATGGCCACGATTGAGGACCTCTGTATGCTATGCTGGGCGTGTGTCGCGGCGTGTAAGCAGGAGTTCGACGTACCGCTTGGGAAATGGAGGCTGTTTATAACGGAGCACTACGCCGGCGAGTATCCAAACGTCGTTGGCTACATACTCCATCTGCCCCAGTGTAACCACTGTGAAAACGCACCCTGCGTCAACTCGTGCCCCACCGGCGCTCTTAGACACAACCCGGAGACGGGCATAGTCCAGCTGGACAAGGACCTCTGCATCGGCTGTAGGGCGTGCACCAGGGCGTGTCCCTACAACGCCGTCTATATAGACCCCCGTACGAACAAGGCGGATAAGTGCACCTTCTGCGAGCACCTTGTCTACTCTGGCCTCCTCCCCGCCTGCGTCGCGGCGTGTCCCACGGGAGCCCGCATATTTGGAGACATCGAAGACCCCAACTCCCTCATTGGGAAGCTCTACAGAGAGGGGAGGATTAAGCCAGTGGGCAAGGTGGCGGAGGTGGTGAAGCCGAGGCTCTTCTTCGCGCCGTTTGGAGCAGAGAGGCCCATAAACACAGACGCCGGCGCGTTTAAGAAAGTGGTCACAGCCGAGGCCAGCAACAGAGCTCTTGTCGACACCGTCGTCGACCTCAGCACCTGGAACCCAAACGCAGACCCTGCGCTGCAGCCCGGCGCACACCCCGAGTGGTCTCCTGAGCCAAACGCGCTGGGGCTCTGGAAGCAGTACAGACCGACGAAGGACCCCTCAACTGCGGAGCTGAGCAACGCAGTTAGGGATACCCGCCAGGCGTTGGTATACGCGGCCATTGCGCTGTTGGTAATCGCCGGCGCGGGCGCGGTATGGACAGGGCTAATAAAGCCGGCGCACTAGGGCTATGAGGCCGTTGATAAAGACCGAGGGGGGCAAGGAATACGTCCTTAGGTTTAAGCCCGCTACGCAGATTGCGCATTTGTTCCTACTCGTGGGCATGACCATCAGCTTCATAACGGGCCTCCCCATGTTCTTCAAATTCGGCGAGGTCAACATATTCGAGGGGCTTGGGGCGGCGCTAGGCCTGCCGGCGCCGCACACCTCCAGCCAGCTGATAAGCATACTCCACGACTGGGTTGGGCCAATACTGATGCTCATAGGAGTGTTGATTGTCCTGGCCGCCTCAGACAAGAGGGCTGGGCTTAGGGAAATCACGAAGTTCGGCGAGGCGCTCCGCGTGTTTAAGGAAGTCGCCGAGTACAGGCTAGGCCGTAGAAAGGAGTATCCGCCCACGCCGTTCTACCACCCGTTCCAAGTTATGTGGGTGTGGGGCGTCATCTTGGGGCTACTCCTCCTGGGCGTATCCGGGCTGTTCCTGGTGGTGGAGAAGTGGTTCTATATGCAGATCCTACCGCCTTGGTGGAGGGGCTTCATGTCGCTGTTGCACATATTCGGCGCGTTCATCTTCTACGTCGCACTCCCCATACACTTCATCATGTCGATCTTCCCCACCAACTGGCCGATGCTGAAGTCGCAGTTGTTGGCGAAAGGCTATGTGCCGATTGAGTGGTGGATGGCGCACCACAAGGCGTATGTGGAAGAGGTGAAGAAGAGGGGTGGGCCATGACGGAGGCGGTCCTCTCTAGGAGAGACTTCCTAAAGGCGAGCGCCGCGGCGATGGCGGTGGGGATCGCCGCCGGCGCCTTTGTAAAAGCTCAGCTCTACAGCGAGGTGGAGCAGGACCAGAACTGGTGGAGCGGCGCCACCGGCAAGTTCAAGGGGTACCCAACCCTATACCGCGTCCCGCCCACTGGCGGGGTGAAGGAGGTGGGCGGCTCCTTCGAGGTGAGCACCCCCGACGGGCTGAAGACCATATCTCTGAAGTGGTGGGAGAACTGGATAGACTGGCGGGAGTACGACGCTAAGGCGTGGCCTAAGCCCAGGGAGAGGAGGTACTTCATAGCCACCGGCGGAGTCTGCGGCGGGTGCGAGGTGAGTTGCCACTTCGTGGTGTGGATAGACAAAGACACGAGACTGGCGCGGAAGGTAATGGTCAACCCGCTCAACAAGAGCAACTGGGGGCTCTGCGTGCGCGGCCAGAGCGCCGCCGCCGCGGCGGCCCACCCAGACAGGATAGTGTATATACTAAGCAAGATAGACCCCAAGACGGGCAAGAGGGTGGGCGCCAGGGGCGACGACAACTTCGTTAGGGTGACCTACGACGAGTCTCTCGAAATCGTATCTGACTACTACGCAAAAGCCTTCTACGAGTACTTCGTCGAGGGCAACCCCATAGGCTCGACGAGGTTGCACTGGCACGAGGGCAGACCTCTACAGACCGGCTACTTCACCCACCACCCCTGGGTTAAAGACTGGGAGCAACAACACGCCTTCGGTAGCCACACCAACCTGTGTTCGGCTGGAGCCCGCCTAGGCAACAACCTCTGGATCGCCATGGACCGCAACTCGCCGGATTACTACAGGGCGAAGGTGGTGGTCAATCACGGCATGGGCCACCTGGGAGACGCTGCTCACTTCCTAATGTCCCACGGCCCTAGGCTGGCGGTGGCGAGGTTAAAGGGGACTAAGATCATCTCGGTGAGGGAGAAGTACTTCCACACGGAGCTTCTAGCCGACTACTGGGTGACTCCGTGGCCTGGCACCGAGGCGTGGCTGTGGGCGGCTGTGGCAAACGTCCTCATCAACGAGCTAAACGCGGTGGATTGGGAGTTCGTCAGGAGGTGGTGGAACTGGGACTGGTTCCTGAGGGATAGGAAGCTGCTGCAACACCTCTACAACATGGGCTACATAAAGACGCTCCCGCCCGACGACATATACGGCGTGACGGAAGACGGCGTGGTTTACATAAAGGACTACGCCAAGGCGTGGGACTACTTCCAGAAGTTCCTAAGGGAGTACTTCGCGAACTTCACCCCCGAATACGCCGCGTGGGTCACGAGGCTAAACGCCAAGACGCCGCCGCCCGACCCGTTGAGTGAGGAGGAGGTCAGAAACGCCGCCGCCTTGATACGCGCCATAGCTAAAGAAGTCGCCGCGGCGGGCAAGGCGCTGTCTATAAACCAGTGGCGCGGCCCCGGCCAGACCTACGGCGGGTGGATGCTGGCGAGGATGTTCTTCTTACTAATAGCGCTGACAGGCGCCGTCGGCACTGTGGGAGGCACCGGCGCGGCCTCGTGGCACAACACCGACTTCGTGTACTACTGGTGGCAGGGCACCCTCGCGGCCCAGGTGCTGAAGAGGAAGCTAGACGGACCCGCCGTCTGGAACATAAACATGATAGCGCCAGAGGAGAGCGCCTTCGGGTCCTACGACCCCACCAACACCATACCCTTCAGGATGTACGACCCCGAGTGGCAGGAGTACTGGAGAAGCCTCGGCTTCGCGGTGCCCGACAGAGTGTATGTATGGATTTCCCGTGTGGTGAATCCGCCAGCCACATATCAAGCCGGCGCCCAGTGGGTGAGGTTCTTCGCAAACCCAGAAAAGGTGGAGCTGAAGGTACACATGACCCAGTTCTGGAACGAGACCTGCTACTTCTCAGACCTCTGCATATCTGAGGGGCACTGGTTCGAGCGCCACGACCCCCAGCCGGCCGCCCCCGGCATATATGCGCCAGATAGGTGGTTCAGCGTGCGGTGGCCCTCCTACGTCATATTCTTGATGAGGATGGGCTGGAGGCCGAAGGACCCGCACAGATCTGCGCTTGAGGCCCACCAGCAGATAGGCCTTGGCGACGTCATCTCGCCGGAGGAGTGGTATCTGGAGCTGGCCTGGAGAACCATAGCGAAGACTGTGCTTATGGCTAAGAAAAACGGGAAGCCAGTGGAGGATCTGCTAAGGGATAAGGAGGTGGACTACCTGGGGGCCAAGGTGAAGATACCCAGCCTCGCCGACAGGCTGGCCTTCCTAATCGATGTCAACAGAGGCAAGCGCTACGCGGCGCAGCTCGGCATTCCGCCCGAGCAGTTGCCCGAGAAGCTGATTAGGGACCTCTACGACGGGAAGATCACCTACGAGCAGTTCGTAAACGACATTAGGAAGCAGGTGGTGCCGACGATGTGGGATATGTACAACTGGGCTGTATACGCCTACTCGCCCACCGTCGTCAAGTTCTCAAAGGACAAAGGCCTGGAGCCCGTGGAGGCGCTGGAGCTGTACCAGTTCGTCATACACGACACTAACGTATACGCCGAGAAGACCTACCTAAAGAAGGTGCCGAGGGAGCAGGTGGCTAGGGTAGACCCCATCACGAAGCTGGCCTACGACAAGGCGGGGGGCATCGCCGGCGTAGAAATCGACGGCGAGATATACCTCGGGTTCAACGTCCTCGGCACAGTCACCCACACTCTGAAGCTTGAGTGGTACAACCCGGCCATGGCCGAGCAGGAGCTGAGAGAGGTGTCTATACCCATTATCCCATTGGAGGCGGACCTAAAGAAGGCCATTGCAGGTGACTTGGGGACGGTACAGAAGCTGATAAACGCGAAGCTACACTTCGTCATACCGATTCACGACTTCTGGGCGAGGATCCCCGGCTTAACCACCGGCGTCGACCCGAGGAAGGGCGAGTTCGACTTCGTCGCCAACTCCCGCTTCCTGTACCAAGGCGAGAACTCCCGCGTGCAGCAGATGTGGTACTCCTTCGAGCTGTGGCCCTCGCTCTACCTCTGGATGAACCCCATAGACGCCCAGCTGCTGGGCCTCAAGACCGGCGACGCGGTGAGGGTGAGGTTCTTAATCCAGGCGTTGAATGACCTTGAGGTCTCGAGCATGGTGACGAAGGTGTGGGTCACTCCCAGGGTGAGGGAGGGCGTCGTGGTGCTTCTACACGGCGCATATAGGTGGAGGCCGGCTTGGTGGAACCACAGCAGAGTGTTGGAGGTCGCCGGCTCCTACCCAACCTCCGCGGTCTTCCAGACCGTCGACATCAAGGTAGACGGCGCAGGCCTCGTGGATAAGATACGGGCGGGGGACTTCAACTGGAAACGCCTCAAGTGGACTAAGGTCGCCGACCCCGCGCCCCTCACTGAGGAGGAGCTCGGCAAGATCGCGATTACGAAGCTGTACAAGGAGAGGGGCATGCCCTATTGGGACCTCGCCAAGTACGTCTGGTGGAAGGAGACCGGCACCACCTACGACTTCGTACTCCCGCAGACCAATGACCCAATCGCCTGGACTAACCTCTGGCACTTCAAGGTCAAGATAGAGAAGGCGGATCCCAAGGAGTACGGCTCTATGGAGTTCGACTTCGAGGCCGCGAAGGCCGCCTTCGACTTCTTCTACAAACTACTGACACACGGCAGCAGAGGCAAGCTGGCCCAGGGCATATACAGCCTGTGGTCCCAGAGGTGGGGCGGGCTGAGGCTGGAGTTCCCACGTATACTCGGCATAATCAGGGGAGAGGTGCTGTGCCCCAAGCCCGGCGCGCCCGGTTGCGCGAGGCCCGACTTGGTCAGGATGAGGCGCACCTTCCTGTGGGGCCTGGGCATAGGCCCCAAGCCCGCCAAGTCTGCCTACTACTGGCCTCCGAAGGTGCCGGACCTCCGCGAGCTTCCGTGATATACATATACTCCGTCCCCGAAACCCACCCCTTTTTGATAAACCTCCTGAGGGGGAGGGGCAAAACCCTCTCCCTCCCACTGGCCCACTGCCCCCTCCTCATCTCCCATGCCTACGGCCGCCTCTCAAAGAGGCAACTGCTCGAGAAGACGGGCTTCTCCGACGCCTTCTACGCGAGGGGGGAGGGCCTCATTAGACAGTTGCACGGCCTTACCAAGAGGTTCGAGGTTAGGTGCTACTACGACCCCGACCTGGTAAAAGGCCGGGAAAGGGCGATGTATCAAGCGGCGCAACTGGCCTTCCTCAAGCTACGGGGGGTTGAGGCTGATGTGAAAATCGAGTTCCCAAGACTAGGCGGCTGTGTGGAGGGGGACTTCGTCGTTGTGGACAACTACATCGACTTCCTCACGCTGAGGGGATGCGGCGAGTGGATCTACCTCAGGGAGCCCAAGCCGACCCCCGTCGAGGAGTTCATACTAACGGGAGATCTCGACGTGCAGCGCTACCTGGCCCACCTCTCGGTGGCCCACAGAGAGGGGCTGGCCCGAGCCCTCTCGCTATGAAGCTAACTAGGAGAGTCGCGGCGATAGACGGGCGGAGGTGCGCAAAATGCAACCTCTGTGTAAGAACATGCCCCACCGGCGCTCTGAAGCCTCCCCGCGTCCTCTACTCACGTTGCACCGGTTGCGGCCTCTGCACCTATACATGCCCAAGGGGGGCGATAGAGATGGCGACTAGGCCTAGCCTTGCCGCCTACCTCCTCATCGGGGTGCTGGCCCTCGCCGCCGTGTCCGCGGCTGGGCTGATCCTCCTAACGCCCTACCTCTACCCAAGCCACGCCCAGACGCTTAACTTCACGGCAAACGTAACACTGCCAACCTTCACCCCCACCAACGCCACAGTGCCTACGGGGGAGGAGGCGGCAGGCGCAGGCTCGGGCTTCGGGTGAAAATTTATATTGTACATAATTATAATTGTGCGTGTCTGTCAGATGGGTTTTGAGGAGGGCTCTGGAGTTGGGGTCCTTTTCCGTCTACCGCCTCGCCTCCCTCTCCCCGTTTTCAAACTCAACCGTCTACTACGCCGTTGAGAAATTGAACAGAGACGGGGCTCTCCGCTGTGGAGCAGGCAGATGCGAGGCCAACGCGGGTGCCTACCTAGCCTACTACCGGGCCTTCGGTTGCGACGACGTTTTGGCTGAGGCAGTCAAGAGGGAGTTCGGCCAGTTTGACAGAGATGAGATCTGCGGCTTTTTTGCGTCGCTTGCAGATACGCATCCCGGCACGTGGCTGGAGCTGGCCGTGGCGGCTCTCCTCCGGGGGGTTAAAAGCAGTCTTGTCGCCGCAATAGCCGCGAAATACGGCATGGAGCTAGACGAGATCCACCGGGGAGTCGCTGTGAACGGAGTTTTCGCCGGGCACTGCAGGAGGTGCGGCCTCGTGGTTACGCCATGTATAAAGAAGTAGGGGGAATCAAGATAGCTGTAGATGCTGAGGTCGAGGTCTACGTAAACGGCGAGAGGTCAGCCGTATTCATAACGGCTCCGGTCGATCTGGAGGCTCTAGCCTACGGCTACTTATACTCGGAGGGGTACATAGACGACCTATCCCAAGCCGGCCTAAAAATAGAGGGTAGGAGGATCTGGGCCGAGGTGTCGAGGGGGAGAGCAGCCGCGGTTTCTACATATACGGAGGACTGCGGCGTGGCGCCCCTCGTTAAGTTTAAGAAAGGCGTCGAGGTTCCGCTGGACGTCGCCGTCGACCTCGCGAGGGAGTTCGCCAAATACACGGTTTGGCATGTCGAGCCCGAGCTGGCTATGCACACCTCGGCCCTCTACGTGGACGGGGTTTGGCTTGTCGTCCACGACACAAGCCGCCACAGCGGGGTTGTCAAGCTCGTGGGGAGGTACCTAATGGAGGGCCTCGTGGGGCAGAGGAAGATAGGCTTTACCACCGGCCGCGTCTCGGCAGACATCGTAAATAGGCTGGCCTCCATTGGAGTCTCGGCGATAGTCTCACTCCGGGGGCCCCTCTACAGCGGGGTCGAGGCGGCTTGTAAGCTGGGGATCCCCCTGGTGGCCAACGTAAAAACCAGAGGCTTCACCCCGCTCTGCCCCTCCACCATATAAATTTTGTTCGAGGCCCGCTCGAATACGGCATATAAGCCAAGTCGGAGGAGGGGGCATGCCGGAGTCTTTTGAGGCCGCTCTTAAGGCGGCGGAGGTCCAGTACGCAAGAGTTAGGAGAGACATTGAGGATCTACTCGGCGTGATGCCCGAGGCAGCGGACGGCCTATCCAGCCTCTACGAAGCCGCCGAGGACTACACCTGCTTCACGGCGAAGAAGTTGCTAGGCCGGAGGGATAAGGGGGCGGCTAGGAGCGTGTTATGACGCTGGCAACGACGAGGAGGGGCCTGCTGAAGATAGCCGCGATCGCGGGCACCGCCTTCGCGCTTCCGGCGTCGGGGCAGGTGCCGTTTAAGGAGTGGAAGACGCAGTGGGCTCTCGGGGAGATCGGTGGGAAGGCCGAGGTGGTTAAGGCCTCCGTGGTGCCGGTGATATGCCCGTACTGCTCCATGGGATGCTCCATCGACATGTACGTCGCGGGCGACAGGGTGGTACACAGCACAGGTTCACAGGACTCCTACATAAACTGGGGGGCGCTGTGCCCCAAGGGCAAGGCGGCTTTCCAGCTCGTGGAAAACGAGCTTAGGCTTAGAAGGCCGTTGATTAGGACAGGCCCCAAGCCGCCCCCTGAGGAGCTCCTCAACGCCAAGAGCTGGGACGAGCTGGTGGCTGTAGCCAAGAAGTACCCGCCTAAGTGGAGGGAGGTCAGCTGGACGGAGGCGCTTCAGTACATTGCGGAGAGGCTAGGCGAGATTTTAAGCCGCTGGAGGCAGAGCACTGGGGCGCCGGCGCAGAAAGACGGGTACTACTACGTGGGCAAGGACGTGCCTCTCCAGATAATAGGCTCCTCCATATTGACAAACGAGGAGGCCTTCCTCAGCAGAAAGCTGGCGGTGTTTCTGGGCACGGCCAACATGGACTCGCAGTATAGGAAGTGCCACTCGAGCACCGTCTCGGGACTCGCTGTGACGTACGGCTGGGGCGCCGAGACGGCCTCCATTGAGGACGTGGCGCTGGCAGACGTGGTTCTCTTCTTCTCCAGCCCCGCCGAGGCCCACCCCCTGTCTTTCCAGTACTTCCTCAAGGGGAAGAGGGAGAGGGGCACCATCTTCATAGCCTTCGACCCGAGGTACTCCAGAACCGCCGCGGCCTCCGACATCTGGGTGCCTTTTAGGCCGGGGACAGACGCCGCCGTCTTAAACTACATACTCCACTACGCCTTCTTCGAGAGGAACCCGCCAATAGATCAGCTTCCGGAGTTCCGCAGGCTGATGTCTAGGTGGAACATAACTGACGACGACTTGGCGGATTTGAAGGAGCTCCTCAGGGACTACACGGCGGAGGAGGTGTCGAGGATATCGGGCGTCCCCGCCGATCTGCTGAGGACGGTGGCCCAGATCTACGTGGAAAACAGCGGCGTTGTTACAAACCACAAGAAACACGGCGTCATCCAGTGGGCCATGGGGCTCACCCAGCACACAAACGCCACGATCAACATCATCCGCGCCGCCGCCATCGTGCAGCTCCTGCTGGGCAACGTCGGCTTCCCAGGCGGCGGGACCCACCCCTTCAGAGGCCACAGCAACGTCCAAGGCGCCAACGACGTACAGGGCGGGGGCTGGGACTCTTTGCCCGGCTACCACGGAAACCCCACCAGCGCCTTCGAGGTGAGGCTTTACCAAGACTGGAAGCTACAGGGCATGCCAGACGCGTGGAGCTGGGAGGTCCCCCAGTGGGCCCGCGGCAAGTTCTCCACGGCCGCCCCCGACAAGGGCAAGGCCGATCTGGCCAAGGTCCTACAGGTGTTCAAGTTCTACGGCTGGCGTAGGCTGGAGCTGGCGTGGGGTCTCTTCTGCGGCACCAAGCCCGAGGAGGACCCAGCCAACGGCACAGTCGTATGCGACTTCCCCTTCGGCACAGGCTCCTCGGAGATAACCTTCGTAAGGAGGGCCCTGGCAGGCGAGATAAAGGCGGCCATCATATTCGGGGAAAACCCAGCCGTGACGAACCCCAACGCCAAGCTGGTGTGGGCAGCCCTATCCTCCCTAGAGCTTCTGGTGGTAAGCGACATATTCCAGAGCGAGACCGCCTGGTTCGCAGACGTGGTCCTGCCGGCGGCGTCTTTCGCGGAGAAGGAGGGCACCCGCACCGACGGAAACAGAGTGATCCAGTGGACATACAGGGCTGTGCCGCCCAAGGGGGAGTCCAGGCCGGACTACTGGATCATAACCAAGCTCTATGAGGCCTTGAGGAGGGGGGGCGTCATCCAGCTACCCAGCGAGGCGGCTGGGGTGAGGAGGGAGAGGGTGGCGTTCAGAAAGGGGGGAAGCCTCGTCTTCATATACGAGAGGCCTCTCAGGCCCGACGAAAGCTGGAACTACTCCGGCGGCACAGGGAAAAGCACGCCGGTGTCGCCCATCGAGGCGGAGGTCAACCCGAGGCTGATAAACAAGGAGATAAACTTCGCCGTCTTCATCTACCAGGGCATATACGACCCCATCAGAGACGAGTTCACCACCATGAGGAGGAGCACAAGGCTGAGGGGAGAGGGGGAGATAGACGGCGTATTCAGCAGACAGTTCAAGGTCTACAAGGACTGGGGGTGGTCCTGGCCTATGAACGTGAGGTTCCTCTACAACTACGACTCGCTGAAGGCGGTGCTGGGGGCTGAGGCAAAGGTGAAGGCCGCTGGGAAGGAGTACGTGGTGACGGGAGAGACCGGCGAGTGGATAGACGAATACACCGGCGAGTACAAGCCGGCGTTTATACCCGGCCACAACTTCTGGGTCCCAAGGGCCTTCAAGCGCAGGCTGAGCGGGGTGGCCGACCTCTTCGGGGGGCTAGACCTCATCACATACATCAGGACAGGCTCCGTGAAGATAGACGGGAGGTTCGCGGTGGAGGAGGGAGACGGCGTTAAAACGATCACCTACGAGGAGTACGCGGCAAAGACCGGCATGAGGTACCTCTGGGTCAACGACACGCTCTACTGGGACGAGGACACCACAGGCTTCAAAGCCGCCGTGAAGAGGCCCTTCTTCTCCGGCGGGGGGTGGCGCGCCTTCAAGCCGAAGATGGAGCAGATGAGGGAGCTGCTCAAGAGGTACTACCAGGAGTCGGGGAGCTTGAAGACGGCCACGTTGAAGGTCATAAGCGAAATGGGCGGGTGGTACGCCGGCTACAACTTCCAGTGGCCTATACACACCGAGCCGGTGGAGTCTCCCGACGTGGAGCTCGCCCTGAGGTACCCAACGCTGGCGTGGCTCAACCCATACAACCTATCCGTCCTCAACGAGCAACCGGATATCGTAAAAGGCAAGCCGGTGGGGGTGGCGCTCGAGCCTAAGGATCTGGAGCAGTTGCCGGGGGAGCTGGTGGTTATGACAAGCAACAGGCTTACGGAGCACTTCCACAGCGGGACCTTGACCAGGAACGTGCCGCTGCTGGCGGAGCTGGTGCCTGAGCCCTTCGTCTACGTCCCCAAGGCCCTCGCCCAGAAGCTTGGCGTGTCGCCTGGTGAGTACGTCGATTTGATCACCGCGAGAGGCGCGGTGAGGCTTAAGGCATATGTGACAGAGGGCGAGGCCTACCTGGAGGTAAACGGCAGGAGGCTACCGGTCGTAAACGTTGTGTGGTCCTTCAGCTTCCTGGGCTACACCACCGGGGCGCAGGCCAACTTCATCAACCCAGACGTGGGAGACGTGGTGACGACCATACAGGAGTCCAAGGCCTGGCTCGGCAAAATAAAGAAGGCCGAGGGGGCGTAGCCATGGTCTCCATAAAGTTCCCAAGGCCGGAGGAGGGCTACGCCGTCTTGGTAGACCTAGACAAGTGCATTGGATGCAGGGCGTGCCAGGTGGCGTGTAAGGAGTGGAACGGCCTCTCGGCCGAGCGCACCCAGTTCCAAGGCGTGTTGACGTCCCCCCAGTCTCTAACCTCAAAGGACTGGAAGGTGGTCTTCTACTACGAGGGGGCCACCAGGAAGCGCCTCCTGACGCCCTCTGGCGAGGTGGCCTTCAGCCAGGTGGAGGTGGCGCCTCTCCCCTACAACTGTATGCACTGCGTAGAGGCGCCGTGTGCCAGGGCTTGCCCGGTCGGCGCTATTAAGGTTTCGCCCGAGGGCGCCGTGGTGATAGAGAAAGACGAGTGCATCGGATGCGGCTACTGCCAGATGGCGTGTCCCTACGACGTGCCGAAGAGAGGAGACGACGGGAAGTTCTACAAGTGCACCTTCTGCGTAGACAGGATACAAAACGGGAGGGAGCCGGCGTGCGTGGAGGTGTGCCCCACGAGGGTCTTCACCTTCGGCCCCGCGAAAGACGTCATAGAGAGGGCTAGGCAGGAGGAGGCCAAGGGCAGGAAGGTCTACGGCCTCAACGTGGATAGGTATGTGGGCGGCTCGGTCAGGTGGATCTATGTGACCTCGGAGAGGAGGGGCTTTGCCTTGGATAGCCACTTCGCGGATAAGGGCAAGCCCGTGGCTGTGGAGGAGGCGAGAGAGGTTCTCAAGCCGCTTGTGACCGTGGGGGGCGCGGCGCTCGCTGGCGCCCTCGCCGTGTTGGGCTTAGCCGCCTGGCGGCGGGAGAGAGTACAGGAGAAAAAACAATAGAAAAGTTTTTAAACTTCTACCTAGCTATTATACATGGATAAAGTAGAAGTTGTAAGTATCGGGTATAGGATAGCCCACCACTGGAATTTGCTTTTGTTTACTGTGTTGGCGATAACTGGGGGCGCCCTATTCGCCATCGAGGTGCTGGCCCCGCTGGTGTACGCCGTGGGCGCCCCCCTGGCGGCGGCTGTGGGCACCGACGCCGTCACGGCGGGGGCGCAGCTACTGAGGACATCCCACAGATTTCTGGGGCACATATGGGGGGCGTTGCTCCTGGTGTACGCCGTCAATCTGCTATTCTTTAGAAAGGTGAGGATTTTCGACGCCCTCCGCAAGCCGCTTGGCCGGCAGATTAGGGAGGCTAAGGCGCTGGCGGGGCACTACCTCCTCGGCAGGCCGCTTCCCGAGGACGTCAAGGCGTCTATGGAGAGGCACAACGTGTTCGTTGCCTACATGGCGCTTCTGCTTATCGCGTCCGTGGTCCTCCTCTCCATAAGCGGCGTGGCGCTTGTCTATAGAGATGCCCTTGGCCTATCTGTGGAAGAGGCGAGGCTTATGCTGTTGCTACACGACGTCGGCTTCGCCCTTGGGCTACTCTTCGTGGCGCTCCACGTGTTCGCCGTGTTGCACCCCGCCAACAGGCCGTTGCTCAACGCCATGTTCGGCGACGGGACCATCCCACTAGACTGGGCAAAAACACACATGCCAAACTACCTGAGGAGACGTGGAGCCGCTGTATAGAGCCCTCTGCGGCGAAGACCAGGAGTGCCTCAGGGAGGCGAGAGAAACCCCCCGTTTTTTATCCGAGCTCGACCAGATCGCGAGAGGTCTGGAGATACACGTGGACAGACCTGGTCAATACGCCGTCGAGTCCGTCGACGTCGAGAGGCTTAGAAGGGAGGCGGAGGGGAGGGGCGTCCCGAGGCAACTGGTTGACTACGTGGTTAGGAGAGCCCTCTACTTTAGGTTTGGGAGCGGCGGGGTGGGCGGCCGCTGCAAGAACTGCGGCGACCCCGCCTCCCTCATCGTGCTGAGGCGGGAGGACCTCGGCATCTACGAGAGACATAGGCCGTATGCGAGGTGCATATGCGGCTCCGAGTGGGAGTTCGAGCTGTGGCGTTGCCCCAACTGCGGCGCCTCCGGGAGAGACAGCTTCGACGTCTACATATACGGAGGGGTCCACATCTACTCCTGCAGAAAATGCGGCTACAGATTTGGCGTTGTTGAGGACAGGCCGGACCTACACACTACACACTTCTACATACACATGTTGAGGTGGACTCTGCCTAATCCGCGGCCTTGGCAGTAGGCGACGGTGGGGGGCGTTTCTCCTGTTCGTTTTCCGGCTGCGGCTGTGGTGGGGTAGCTTCTGCGTCCAAAATCTATTTATTTGGATTATATTTGTTGCTTATGGAGCTGAAGATCGCAAGGGCAATAATCAAACACGGGCTTGAGGACCTCTACGAATACAGCGAGGTGGATGTGGCGGTGGTGGGGGCCGGCCCCGCCGGGCTGACGGCCGCTAGGTACCTGGCGGAGAGGGGCCACAGGGTGGTTGTATACGAGAGGAGGTTCTCCTTCGGTGGAGGCATAGGCCCAGGTGGCAACATGATCCCAAAGATCGTGGTTCAGGAGGAGGCCGTGCCGGTCCTCAAGGACTTCAGGGTTAGGTATAGGCCGGTGGGCGACGGCCTCTACACTGTGGACCCCGCCGAGCTGATAGCCAAGCTGGCCGCCGGCGCCATAGACGCCGGCGCGAAGATAATCTTGGGGGTGCACGTGGACGACGTCATCTTCCGGGGCGACCCGCCGAGGGTGGCCGGCCTGCTGTGGGTGTGGACGCCGATACAGATGTCCGGCTCGCACGTGGACCCCCTCTACACCCAGGCCAGGGCTGTGCTAGACGCCACGGGCCACGACGCCGAGGTGATCTCCATCGCGTCGAGGAAGGTGCCCGAGCTGGGGGTGGAGGTGCGGGGGGAGAAGTCGGCCTGGGCCGAGGTGTCTGAGAAGCTCGTGGTGGAGCACACGGGCAGGGTGGCGCCCGGCCTATACGCCGCCGGCATGGCCGTATGCGCCGTCCACGGCCTCCCGAGGATGGGGCCCATCTTCGGCGGGATGCTCCTCTCCGGCAGGAGAGCCGCCGAGATAATACACAAGGACTTGGTGGAGTATGCCGTTCGAGCTTAGGCAGAGGCCTACCGAGCTCCGTTGCTCCAACTGCGGCAGGCTTGTAGGCGCGGGGGCCATAGTGGTCAAGACCTGCTGCGTCAACAAGCCGTGGGTCTTCTGCTCGAGGGAGTGCTACAGGCAGTTCGTGGCGAAGTGGACGAGGAACCAGGAGGCGGCGGGGGGCAGCCTCAGGAGGGGGGCGGCTCTATAGAGGAGCCCTCCACGAAGGCGACGAGGTCTGTGTGGGCGGCCCTCTTCACGAGGAACTTCAGCACCTTTTCCCCCGCGTACGGCGCCGCCACGGCGATCGCCCTAAGCCTGTGGCCGGGCTCGATGGGGGGGACGCACCTCATCTTCTCCCAGCCCCAGACGGTGGCCATGGAGAGTATCTCCCTCTCCTCCAGCCTCCAGCCCGCGGCGGCGGCGTAGGCGTGGAGGAACCTCATCTCCGCCCAGGGGTCGGGCTCGTTCATGAAGACGTTGTCTGTGCCGAGGAGGGGCTTGAGGTGCAGTAGCTGGGGCACCGGCGCCACCCGCCCCACGAAGTAGGCGTTGGCCCTGGGGTTCACCACGACCGTCTTGGAGGGGGGGATCTGGCCGACCTCCTCGGGAGTGAGGTGCACCAGGTGGACGAGGACGTCTGCGTCCAGCACCTTCAGCGCCAGCTCCAGGTCGCCCGCCTCGTGGCAGTCCTCGGTCTCGGAGACGTGGGTAGACACCAGCCTGTACCTGGCCCTGAGCTGGCGGAGGTACTCCGGGGGGTGGTCGACGGGGGTGGCCACCTGGACGTTGGGGTAGCTGGGGAACCCCCCGTGCGCCTCCTGGAACACCACCGCCTCGATCCCCCAGCGCCGGAGGGCCGCCTCCACGTCCCCCGCCGCGTACTCGGCGTACACCAGGGCGCACCCCACGCCGTATCTCCTCATCCTCCTCGCCACCTTCTCCAGCAGGGCTGTGTGCCTCCCCCTCTCCACCAGCCTCCTCACGACGTGGTACTTAACGCCGTGGGGCCACCCCACCAGGTCGTCTATGTACATGTCGTCGCGGTCCAAGATGGCTGCGTCGAGCACATGCACGTGGCCGTTCACCAGCTGGGGCATGAGCACCACGTTGCCCAAGTCCGCCGCCACGCCCCCCGTGTACCTCCCCACCCCCACCACCACCCCGCCGTCGTCCACCTCCACAACGCCGTCTGCCACCAGCTCAAGCCCCCCGGCCAGGACGTAGCGGGCCCGGAGGCGCATAGACGCCTAGGGGCGCCTCAGCCTCCTGCCGGCCTCCAGGGCCACCTCCTTCCACCTGTCCCGGAGCCTCCCCAGGGCCGTGGGCTCTATGTCCAGCGCGATGGAGGCGTTGACCAGCCTCTCGTACCTCCTGGCGAGGTCGCGGTACCAGCCGGAGAGGTCGCGGCCGCCGGGGGACCTCAGCCTCTCCAGAAGCCTCTCCATCTCCTCCAGGAGGGCCTCGGCGGCTCTCTCGATGACGCCCCTCGCCAGCGGCCTCAGCTCCCTGTACTGCTCCTCCGTGAGCTCCAGGGCGGCCACCTCCAGCTGGGGGCCGGAGCCCTCCTCCTCCCACCTCCTCACCGCCTCCCTCTTGGCGGCGTTGACGGCCCGGGCCACCTTCTCCCGGGGGGCCCAGGTGAGGTAGAGGCCGGGGGCCAGCTCGAGGCCCTCCACCGCCCTCGCCAGCCTCTTGGCCACCTCCCCGCTGTCTGTCTTCACGATTAGGAGAATCATCGCCTAGAGTACTCCCCCCTTTATATATTCAGATGATACCTGAATATTACCTCATAGGAGGTGGCTGAAACTTTCGGAGAACCCAACCGACCTGTTTTATAAGACCAGGAGACAAAATAAGGTGAGAGTCGTCCTAGGCAGCCCGCTCTCCGCCGTCCCAAAGCCCTGGCACCACTTCGACGTGCCGGGGGTCATGGTCAACGCCCTCGACATACGCCGCGACCCCCGCGCCGCCCTCGGCTACGAGGGGGAGCTCTGGGTGGACTCGGGGGGCTACCAGATACTCAAGAGGGGTCTCTCCATAGACGTGGACAAAATCGCCGAGATATACAGAAGGGTAGACGCCCAGCTCTACCTCTCCCTAGACGTGCCCCCCTCCCCCTCGGACCCCCCCGACGCCGCCGAGAAGAAGATGAGGAAGTCCTACCAGAACTGGCTCAAGCTCAGGAGAGCCGTGGGAGACGCCGTAGTGCCTGTCCTCCACGTCTACAGAGACGAGGCCCTCTTCGAGAGGTACCTCGCTCTGTACAGAGACGCCCCAGCCCTAGCCATAGGCGCCGCCGTCCCCTACGTCTTAATCACCAGGGGCGCCCCCAGGGGGTCGCGGCAACACGCCCTCTCCCTGATAAAGAGGGCAAGGGAGGAGTTCAGAGGCGCGCTACACGTGCTGGGCATGGGGAGCCCCTCGGTGACCCCCATACTAGCCGCCCTGGGGGTAGACAGCACAGACAGCGCCACATGGCGCCTCAAGGCCGCCTACGGCAAGGTCCTCCTCCCGGGAGGCGGCGAGCGCCACGTCACAGACCGCCCCGTCAACTTCGGCAGAGCCAAGCCCAAAGACGGCGAGCTGGAGGAGCTGCGGAGGTTCCTGGCGCAGTACGGCTTCCCCTCCCTCGACGGCTTCCACGAGAGAATCGCGAGGAGCTTCGAATACAGAGCCCTCGTCAACGCCTTCGTGGTGATAAAGTCGGCCGCCTACCCCCCCAGGCCCCCCGCCTTCAGAAGGCTATACGCCCTCTTCGCGGGTCCCCGGCATATTTAAATTTCGCAACCTTCTCGCCCCTATGAAATACAGGCTGATGGACGTCCTGGCCTGCCCCTACGACAAGACCTTCCCCCTCCGCCTCATCGCGATAAAGCGGACGGAGCACCCCGAGAGGCAGTACACCTGGCCCCGCAAGCCCTTCTGCGAGGAGTACTGCTCCTACCGCGACCTAAAGATAAAGGAGCACCCCAAGCCCGAGGCCCTCCCCTGCGAGGAGTGCCACAGGTGGGAGATAGAGACCGGCGTCATCTACTGCCCAACCTGCGGCAGGTGGTACCCAATAATCGAGGAGATACCCAGGATGCTCCCAGACGAGCTCAGAAACGAGAAGGAGGAGCTCGCCTTCCTACAGAACATAGCCGAAGACCTCAAAAAAGCCGCCCCAGACATAGCAGACAAGATACTGACCCAGGGCAGGCCCTTCGCCCTCAAAAAACCCTAATGGGCCACCGCAGGCGCCACCGCTGGGGACACGCCGGCGCGAAGACGCGCCCCACCCCCACCCTCCCCCACGAAGAAACCCTATACATCCCCCTCAGGGAGGCCCCCGGACTCCGCCCAACCCACTACGTAGAGCTATGTAGCTACGAGCTGGAGGCCATGTACCTAATACACGTCGCCGGCCTCACCACCGAAGAAGCCGCCCAGAAAATAGGCGTCTCAAAGGCAACCCTCTGGAGAATACTTGAACAAGCCCGCCACAAGGTGGCCAAAGCCCTCACGGAGAGGCTCCCCCTGAAACTTGTTTCATGTAGAGACGGAGAGCCCCAGTAGAAAAACATAAATACATGTGAAACACGTTTCACATATGGGCTGGTGGAAGTGGTTTGGAGGCTGCCACAGCTGGGGAGGCGGCCCCGGAAGAGGGCCGTGGAGCCACCTACCGCCCCACCTAAGGCCAGGCTACTGGGGGATGTGGGCCGCCGGCACGTGGGGCCCCACCCAGTGGAGCAAAGAGACAGAGCTTAGATATCTAGAGGAGCTGAGGCGGTACATAACAGAGGTGGTGCTAAAGGACATAGACAGGAGAATCGAAGAACTCAAAAAATAACCCCCCTTTTTCCCCATTCTCCGGTCAACAAAACCAACACCACCAACCCCCCTCAAAAGCCTACAACACCCCCCGCCAAACGCTGACAGCCCCACCTACAAAAGCCTGCAACGCCACGGTGAGGGAGGTGTCGTACGCCTACAACGGGACGCTCCGCACCCTCTCGGTGTATAAGCAGGTCCCGCCCAACGGCACCTGGCTCGCCGTTGTCCCATGCGGGGCAAACGTCACAGTGGTGACCAGCTACGGCGTAGCCACCAGGGCGCAGACGTGGACGCCTGTGTGTATAAAGAGGGAGGTCGTCGCGAGTGAGGTCAACGCGGAGTTTATCCGGGAGCTTGTGGAATACGCAGACTACGTGGCAGACTACCACCTCTACAAGTCGGTGCCGGTGCTAGCCGCCTTCTTCCGCTCAGGCTCCTTCCAAGTAGCGGTACAAACATAGGCCCATACCCCTATACAGTCTACGTAAACCCGCCGGCCCCAGGCTCACAGACAGACAGCCTCTACAAGCTAGTCGGCACTGTAAGCACAACAGACGTGCCAGTTAGGTACGACTATCAATTTGGCACCTTCGGACCACAATGTACTTTTAATACGGTCTACAAGGTTGCTAACCCTACAGGCCCCCAGCTGTTTGTCCTAAAGCCTGGAGATACAGCCACCGTCAGAGACCTCCCCTGTAGCAACTGCAGAAGCGAGTACACATACCAATGGAATACCTATCCATTTTGGGCGTCTTGCACGTACAGCGGGTGGACTGGGGACGTGCAGCTTCTCGGCTCGGTCGTATATCACTGGGTCTACCTCGTCGCTGTTTTAAACGGCACACAGCTGGACGTCAGGATAAACAACGTCCGCATATACAGCGGCCAGCTGGCGGACACGACCGTGAAAGCGCCTCAGGGCTTCGACGTAGCCATCGCCTCGAAGCCTGCCGCGGTTAAATTCGGCGATAAAGCCATCGCCTTGAAACAAGGTGTAACCACCTGGAGCGGCTGGGTCCGCTTCGATGGGCTCCCCGCCCCCACGGCGCCAGCCGACATAGACCTCACACTCTACGTCATGCCCGCGGGCCCCAAGGCTAAAGACAGCGCCTTCGGCGTAGTTACGCCCTTCGTCATATACTCAGTAGCGGCGTATAGAAACGGCACCGGCGCCGCCGTCTACTGGTACAACGACGCCGGCCTCCAGAAGACGTACATGCAGAGCCCCGGCCAGATATACATACAAGGCGTCGGCACAGTTACGGTCACATGGAACAACGCCTCGATCTCAATACGCATAGGCAACGGGCCGACCTACACCGGCGGCTCATACGCAAGCGCGCCGTACCTCTACAAGGTAGACACCACAGGCGCCTACGTATACAAACTCCGCGCGAAAGTCAACACCTGGGCGCGCTTCCGCCTAGTGAGCTACACGGTAGACGGATGGTATAACACAATACCGACCGCCGTCGAAATAATCATATACTCAAGAGGCGACCTCTACCTACACCTCGGAGATAAGCTGGTCTCCTACGACGCAATATACGGAGAAGCCCACTACTTCGCACAGTGGTCAAAAAGCAATACCCCAGGGCTAATCTACGGCGCCCCCGGGGAGAAGATAGACATATGCGTCCCCAGCTACATACCCATAAACAGCACCGGCTCCGTCACCAGAGTTGAGCCAGGAGATCTGCCGGGCACCCAGAAAGCCTCAGTAGAGGTGGTGAAAGCGGTCAGAGTAGTCGGATGCGGACAAGACACCACCACCTACACGACCTACTACGTCACATCCACACTCGTCAAAGAAGGAAAACTAGCCGTATACGACCCATTCAGAAAAATAAACTGCGACTATCAGACAAGCTATGTATCGCCAAAGGGATGTGTGTTGTGTGAAAAATGTTCACCAAATAATCTTGCCTGTAGTACCGTCTGCGGCGGCTGAGTAGGTTTTTCAATCCAAACCCCATTTTTTCCATGAGAGCATTGCTGATAGCGGTGCTACTGGCGGCTCTGGCGGTGTATGCACAACAGATCTATGCCCTACACTATACGCCTGCCGAATGCGACATCAACCCATATAGATGTATAGTTGGGACGACGGCTTACTCGGAAAGCGCATCGGAATGGGCAAAAGCGTTTATTGAAGCAAAAGGTTGGTATGGCGAAATAATGCCAGGCTATATCGTGATTACTGCTCTGCCCAATGGGAGCGTCTCCGAGTACAGCTTTACAAAAGCTGTCGCTCTGTTCGACATAGTGCAGGATCCATGGAGTAAGGTGGAGCCGCTGTATGTTCGAGATGTGATGTACATCGACTACGTGCTGGGGATCCCGATCAAGAGCGACTCCAGGCCGGTAATAGACCTGAGCACCTTGAAGCACTTTACCGGGTCTGTTTACAACGTGACTGGGCCTGGCAACACCGCCACGGTGCACAACGTGATTATCCGCTACAGGATATATTCGGATGGGAGGAGGGAGTTCTGCCTTGAGGATCACAGAACTTCTCAGTCCGAGTGGTATAGGTGGGCTGTGAGCTTGGGCTACGATCTTGCCCCTATCTGGGACGACCTTGTCTTCTACAGCTGCCGGCCTCCCGACAGAGCGCCTAGAAACATAACCCTCGTAGTGGGGCAGGACGGCCTTACGGTCTACGTAGACGGCAACCGCACGTGGTGGCTCTCCAACATCAAAGGCTACATCTACATCGGGCCGTACAGGATAGAGCGCATCGAGATGTATGTGTTATACGCCATACTGTATTCAAATGTATTCCTTAAGGTGAAGGAGCCTTTAGGCAGAATCCAGCTCTACCTCGGCAACGAGACCCTTGTAGCTCCGCCAAAAGCCGTCATACCTTATACAGGCATAGCTCTCTACAACCTTGTTAGTTCCCATTACATTGCTCACGTGGCGTTTAGTTGGGAAAACGGTAGCGCGGTTCTTCCGGGTAGAGATGTGGGTGGGCGCGTCTACGTCCGGCCGGACGTCAGCGCGTCGGTCTACGGCAGGCTGGCGTCTCTCCCATACATGGCGGTGATCGACCTAGGCTGGCTGAGGGGGAGGTACTGCCCCTACGGCGACGTTGTTCTGTCCGGAGCGTATAGGCGGATCGGCGGCTCCGTCCAGGTGCTGGGGCCGGTCTCCATAGCCTGCACCAGATACCCGGTGCGCTTCATACTGCCAAACGGCTCCGCCCTCCTCGCCGTCGCGGAGGCCAACTCCACAGCCCACCTCCCCCCACTCACGGTAGACCTCGGCAACGGCACGCGGGCGGTCACCGCCGAGGTAAAAGTAGATGTGAGAGAGCCCGTGGACGTCGTAGTGCCCGTATCACAGCGCCTCTACCGCGTCGTGGTTAAGACGCCCGCCGGCGTAAACGCCACCTGGGCGCCCCCCGGCGTGCTTAGGCTACCCACCATCGAGCTGTCCAACGGCACCCGGTACGTCCCCACGGCGCCTGCGGAGGTCGTAGTCGCGAGGCCGACTACCGTCGAGCCAAGGTACAGGAGGCAGTATCTAGTGCGCCTGGCGGCGCCGGCTAACTCCACCGCGGCGTGGGTTGACGAGGGGGCCCTCTTCAACGTGACGCTGGCGGATCCGTGGGTGGTGGGCAACGGCACCATGTTCTCCGGCCTCCGCGTAAACGGGACTGGGGAGAGGAGCTGGCGCGTCGTAAAGCCGGCGACGCTTGAGGCAAGCTACGCCGAAGTCCACTACTGGGTCTCCGTCGAAACGCCCGTCAACAAAACCGCGGGCTGGACGCCGAGGGGCGCCGTGCTGACTTTCTCCGACGTCCTCGACCTCGGCAACGGCACGCGCCTAGTAGGCCCATCCCCCGCGTCTGTCGTGGTGGACGGGCCGAAGAACGTGTCTGTGGCGTACGGGAGGAGGCAGTACTACGTCCGCGTGGAGGGCGTCGAGGAGTGGAGCGGGTGGGCCGACGCGGGCTCCGTTGTGAAGCTGAACTCGACCGCGGTGGGTGGGGTGGTCTACAGACCGCTGGAGGACGTCGCCGTGTTGCACCCCGGCGTCTACAGGCCGAGGTTCCTCGCCTCCTACACGTACGAGTTTAGAGATGTGCTGGGCGTCCCCAACCCGGCGGCCTCTGTGGAGCTCTGCGGCGTGAGAGCCGGCGCCGACCTGGCGGGGAGGGCACACGTGGAGGCCGAGACAGACCGCCTCTGCACTCCGGCGCTCTCCGCCTGGCCCGTCAGCCCATACACGCTGGTGGGTTTGGCTGCTGTGGTGTTGTTGCTTCGGCGGCTACTCTAGTCTTGTGTAGGTTTTGCAGCTTGTGTCTATGTGGAGTATCTCTTTTAGGGTTTTGCATAGGGCGGCGGCGCCTACCTTGGCGGCGTAGTTCCAGAGGAGTCCCCGCTCTAGTGGGGCGACTTCGGCGTCTGGCTCGGCGTGGCGGGCTACCGTGTCGACGAGGATTACTATGGTTTTTCCGTAGGTGGTGGCTTTCATCTCCACGTCTAGGTGCGGCCAGAGGTCTCCGCATTTGTAGACGGCGGCGAGGGCTTTGGCTCTTATGCGGGGCCAGGTGAAGGAGAGGGCGTCTAGTCTGACGTTGGCGGCTACTCTGCAGGGTCTGCCAAAGTTGACGGTGTATTCGGCGGGGCCGGCGGCGGATAGGTCGGGGTTCTCCAGCTCCAGCTCGCCGATTTCTGGGAGATCCACGTCTTCCCCCCGGGCCGTCTCTATATATACGTTGCTCTGTAGAACCTGCCGCCTCTCTGTATCAAGACGGCGCATGTGGCGGCCGCCTTCGCGGCGTCGTAGTCCCTCGTCACCACCGCGCAGCCGCGGCCGCACTCGGCCTCGCAGAGCTCGACGGCGTACAGCTCGGCGGGGCCCCTCTCGGCGAGTCTGCAGTCGAGGTTGTACCGCCTGCACAGCTCCATGTACCTCCTGGCTAGGGGGAGGTGGGTCTCTGACCAGGCGTCTAGGACGAAGACGGCGTCTAGGCCGGACTCGGCGGCGGAGCGGAAGACCTCCTCGGGGCTGGAGAGGGCGGCGGCGATGGAGAAGAGGTCGACGTAGATCCTGCGGTAGCGCTGGGGGGCGTCGGGCTCTAGGCGGAAGCGGCCTTTCCTACCTCTGGCCTCCATACCTCCTCGCCGCGTCCTCCGCCGCGGCGGCGGGGACCCTCTCGCCGTATAGCTCCAGGAGGAGGTGGCCTCCGCACCTCACCCGTATAAGTCTCCTGCGGGATATGACGAGGATGCGGTAGCCCCGCGGCGTGGGCCTCGCGTAGAGGAGGCCGTCTGCCTCCAGCCTCCCGGGGCACTCCACCTCGGCCTCGGCGATGTAGAGGCCGCTGTCGAGGGCCCTCCTGTAGGCTATGTACAGCTGGACGGCGGCTATGTGGGTGCAGCTGCGGCGGCCGCAGGAGCAGAGCCACCTCCCCTCGGCCGAGGAGTACCAGACCTGGTACTGGGGCTTCCAGTCGCCCAGCTCGGGCCTCCCGGCGACTAGGTAGAGCCCCCCGGCCTCCGCCACGTCGCCGAGGCGGGCTAGGGCCCGCCTGAGCCAGGTGGGGCCCTTGGCGGGGTTGCGCCGGATGAGGTCTCTTATGGCGCGGTCTAGGGGGTCGATGGCTTTGAAAAGGGGGGCTGTTTTTAAATCTTTAGGGCGATCTGCCCGTTTAAGGCCTTCTGGAGGCGCCTCTCCACGTCGTCCCAGTTCACCACGTTCCACCAGTTGTCCACGTAGCTACCGCGGTCGTTCTTGTACTGGAGGTAGTAGGCGTGCTCCCAGACGTCTAGAGCCAGGAGGACCTGGGCGTCTGCGGCGTGCATGAGGTTGTGCTTCTCCACCTGTAGCACCAGGAGCTGCTCCTGGTCTGGCTCGTATACCAGAATGGCCCAGCCGACGCCCTCCACGTTTTTGGCGGCGAGGCTGAACTCCTCCTTGAACTTCTCGAAGCTCCCGAAGAACTTGTTTATGAGGTCGGCGGTCTTGCCGCCCGGCTTGCCGCCGCCCTTGCCCGGGGGCGCCATGTTGGGCCAGAAGATGGAGTGCAGTATGTGGCCGTTGAGGTGGAAGGAGAGGTCTCTGAGGACGGCCCTTATGTCTATCTGGGCCTCGCCCTTCCTAAACTTCTCCAGCTTCTCGAGGGCGGCGTTTGCGCCGTTGACGTAGCCCTGGTGGTGCTTCTGGTGGTGGAGCCTCATTATCTCCTCGGCGATGTAGGGCTCCAGGGCGTTGTAGGCATAGGGCAGGTTGGGAAGCGTGTATTTCTTAACCGAAGCCATGGCACGAACCCGACTACACCATAAAAACGTTGCCGGCGGGGCCGGCCCACACGCGGCGTCCCCACCCCCTCCCCAGGCCCGCCTCGGCCAGGTGGGGAGAAATGTTGATAAATGGGCCTATCTCTCTGTCTGTGTACGTGGTGAGCAACCTGGACGCGGACATATACCAGACGCGTGACTTCTACTGGTCCTCTAACTACGAGCCGGCGGCGGCTCCGCGCGCGGCGCCGCAGCCGGAGGTCAGGATTGTGGGCGACACCTTGATAATTAGGCGTTGGGAGGAGCCGCCTGCGGCGACTGTCGCCGGCCTCGCCGAGGTTGTGGTCTACCTAGATGGGGACGGGAGGATCTACAACTTGGAGGTTGAGTTTCTGAAGTTCTACTCGGAGAAGGGGCGCGAGGCGCTTCAAAGAGCTAGATGGTAGAGGCGGTAGAGGCCTCTATAGTGGAGTATAAGCCGGCCGTTGCGGTTTTTGAAACTCCGGAGTTTGGCAGAGTGGCGGTGAGGCTTATACCGATTGTGGCAGAGATCCAGAGGGTGGGCGAGGGCTACAACGTCGGGCTTGTCATGAAGACGGCGGTGGAGGCGGAGAGGAGGGTCTACTCTGGCCTCCTCTGTTCGCAGGAAATTCCCCTAAGGCCGGTGCCGCTTGAAGATAAGCAGATTGGGCGCGTATTGGTCAGAGGAGAGGACGGGACTGTGCTGGAGGCGTATATAGAGGTCGACAGAGTCTTCGTGGGGGTGGGAGCCTCCGACAGATTAGGCAGACCCTGTGTAAACGTGGTATGGAGTTATGGGATCAGGATGCCGCCACGAGGTTGACATAGCACACATCGAAGGCAGGGGACATCACCGGCACCTCTGGGATTATCTATCTAAACGCCTCTTCCTAACGCCCGACTGCATTAGGAAGGTTCTTTCGGCGCTGTTGGGAGAGGAGGCGGCCCGTAATGCGGTCACGTTCGGCGAAAACGTCTACGGGGGGAGATACGTGGTGTGCATAGGCGTGGGGTCTGTGGGGCGTTGGGTGGGGGTGAGGCTTGTGGTGGAGAAGACCGAGAGGTGTCTGAGGACCAGGTCTGCGTATCCTGACCCTGGCTGCGAGCCAGCCTACTGTGTTGTGGTCAGCGACTTGTGTGGTGTTAATCTGCGTTGAGCCACTTCTCTACTGCTATGACGCCGGCGGTTAGGGTGGCGGCGGCGAAGGCGGCTGTGGCTAGGGCGGCTGTGGGGCTTGGGGGGGCGCCGTATACGAGGGCCTCGCGGCCGAGCTCTGTGAGGTATGTAAGGGGATTCACCTCGCTTATGGCCTTTAGCCAGTCTGGGAAGAACTGGCGTGGGAATAGGGCGCTGGAGGTGAACATGAGGGGCATGGTGATGAAGTTGCTTATTACGCCGGGGGCGTGGACGTCTGTGGTGTTTACCGAGAGGGCTGTGAAGAGGGCGGCGAAGCCCATGCCTGCGGCGGCTAGTGCGGCGGCCCAGAGGGCTAGGGCGGCTGGGTTTATGTTGTACCTCACGCCGAAGGCGGCGCCGACCGCCAGTATGACGGGTATCGTGAGGAGGCCGCGGGTGGCGGCGCCTAGGGCCTTGGCGAGGAAGACGGCGGTTTTGGGGGTGGGGGTCACCAGGACCCTCCTTAGGTACCCCACCCTCTTGTCGAAGACTAGGCTCATGGAGGCGAACATGCCGGTGGTGAGCATGACTATGGAGGCCATGCCGGGTATCATGTAGGCCAGGTAGTTCTCAACGCCGAAGTACTGGGCGAGGAAGCCCCGGGGGAGGCCCGCCAGGCTGTTGCCGAAGAAGACCACCCAGAGGATGGGCTGGGCCGCCACCATGAGCCACATGTATCTGCTCCTGAGGAGGCGGAGGACCTCCCTCTTGTAGAGGGCGTAGAGGGGGGAGATCATCTCCTGGCCCGGCGGATCTTCATATATAGCTTTTTCACGTCTATGTGCTCCCCCTCGAAGGTGGCCCCCGTCAGGTTTATGAAGACGGTCTCGAGGCTGGTCTTCCTCACCCGCACGGCCTTGACCCCCTCCACCGCCTTGACCACGTCGGCCAGCACCTCCTCGGCGTTGGCCACCTTGACCACCACCTTGCCGTCCGCCGCCGCGGCTTCGCCAAAGCGGCTGAGCTTGGCGAGGTCCACGGGCCCCGGCACCTCCAGCTCTATGACGTCTACGCCGTATTTCGCCTTGAGCTCGTCGGGCGCCCCCAGCGCCGCTATCCTCCCCCTGTTGAGGATGGCTATCCTGCGGCACAGGGACTCGGCCTCCTCCATGTAGTGCGTCGTGAGGAGGACGGTTACGCCGAACTCCCTGTTTATCTGCCTAACCACCTCCCAGAAGCCGAGGCGGGCCCCCACGTCTAGGCCGACGGTGGGCTCGTCCATGAAGAGGACCTCGGGGCCGTGGAGGAGGGCCATGGCCACCTCCAGCCTCTTCCTCATGCCCGTCGAGAACTTGCCTACGGGCCTCCCCGCCGCCTCATATATCCCGAAGGCCTTCAGTAGCTCGGCCGCCCTCTCCCTCCACCCCCTCACCCCCATGAGCCTGGCCTGGATCTCCAGGTTCTCCCAAGCCGTGAGGTCGTCGTCTAGGATGACCTCCGAGGATATCCAGCCGATCCTCCTCTTGACCTCCAGCCCCTGCTCCACGACGTCGAAGCCGGCGACCCAGGCCCTGCCCGCCGTTGGCTTGGTCAAGCCTGTGAGGATCTTTATCGTGGTGGTTTTCCCAGCGCCGTTTGGGCCGAGGAGGCCGAAGACCTCCCCCCTGCCGACGGAGAAGGACACGCCGTCTAGGGCCACAACGTCGCCGTACCTCTTCACGAGCCCCTCCGCCTTTACCGCCTCCACGAAAGCCGATCTATCTGGCTATATAGCTTTTCTCCTCCTCCTACCCCGCCTGGGCTCTCTGAAGTAGAGGTAGAAGAGGTAGACCGCCGCCGAGAAGAGCGCCAGCCTCCCCAGCCAAGCCGCCATGGCCTCGCCGCCAACCCCCTGGGGCCTCACCACGAGGGGGAACACCCCCACGTAGGGCACCGTGAAGAGCACCTTCCCAATTATGTTGTTGGTCACCAGGGGCTCCCCCGCCTGCTGGTCGGGGGCTGGGTTGTTGTCGCCCCAGGTCACCAGGCCGCACCCCACGTCGGTGAGCTTCTGGTAGACCCTGTGGATGATCCAACTCCCGGCCCACAGCGGGTTCCTGGCCACGTAGACCACGATATCCCCCGGCGACGCGCTCTTGCAGCTGGCGCCGGTGAGGAAGACGAAGTCGCCGACCCTCAGCGTGGGCTCCATGGAGTACGACGACACCACCGCTATGGGCCAGGCCACCCCCGCCGCCGCCGAGTAGGCCACAAGAGCCACGACGATGGCCACGAACCACAGAAGCTCCCTAGCCCACCCCCTCACGGCGGCTTCAAACCCCCCGGTATATAACAGTTCCCCACTCTCCACAGGTGAGTTTCCCTTATAAGGAGGGGGGCCGGACCCGCCCATGAAAAAGCTACTGACGGTGGGGATCGTGGCGGCTGTCCTGGCGGCCGCCGCGCTGGCCTACGCAGGACACTGGGGCTCCGCATACCCAGCTCGCTGGGGCCCAGGGTATGAGCCAGCGCACTACCCGCCTACGTACTACGGGCACCACCCCGGCCCTCCGGGGCACGTGAGCCATCTCCCGGCGGCCCGCCGGGGCGGCGGCTGGCTGAACGCCACTCTGTACTCCACGACGCGGCAGCTGACCATCTCGGGGGCCGGCGTTGAGGCGTCTCTGGCGGTGGACGTGGTGAACAGGAACGCCTCGTCTCCCTACGGCGCAGTGGTGTATGGCTCGGGCGTGGTTAAGCTGGGGGACGGCACCTACACGGCCAAGTCGGTTTACGGCCACGTGGGGCCGTACGGGGCTGAGCTGAGGATCTACACGGGGAGGGAGCTGATCTACCTACGGTATAGAGAAGGGAGCTACTGGGCGGTGGTGAAGACGCTCGGAGAGCCGGGGGCCTCCGTGTACAACGGGACGGCGTCTCTAAAAATAGCCTGATTTTTTCACTCGAAATACTCCTCCTCCCCCACTCTGTACCTCCTCACAAGCCCCTTCTCCAGAAGGTACTGGAGGGCCTCCGCCACCTCCGTCGGGTCGGCGTTTAGCTCCCTTGCCAGCTCTCCGGCGGTTAGGGGGCCTCTCGCCCTTAGGGTCTTGAGTATCCTCTGGGCGAGGGGCGGCGGCCTCGCGGCTATATACTCGATGAGCCACAAAGCGGCTATGGCCAACAGCGCGATGGCGGATATGCGGAGGACCAGGGGGGCTAGCCTGGGGAAGGCTATGGAGAGGGATGCAGCGAAGGCGGCTACGGCGATGGCCGCCAGCAGGTACCTCATCTTATGGGCACCACCGGCACTATCTGGGCCCCCCCGCCCGAGATTGCGACTATCTGGACGTTGCCGGCCTGGGCCACCTCCTTGAGGCCGCTTAGGTAGAGGTAGAGCTCGGCGAGGCGCGCGGCCTCTGTGGCGTTGGCGCCTGCGGCTCTGATGATCATCTCTATGGCGCCTCTGGTGGCGTTCGCCACCAGCGTGATCTGCATGGCTTGGGCCCGGGCGCGGGCTACGGTGGCGTTGGCCTCTGCCAAGGCGGCGAGGACGGTCCTGGTGTAGTTCGCCCTGGCCAGCTCCTCCACCCTCTGTCTCTCGAACTGGGCCCTTATGGCGTCTTGTTGCGCCGCAACCTTCCTATTGATGGCGTCTGTGACCTGCTGGGGTAGGATGAAGTTGAGGACGTTTACGTCGAGCACGTCCACCAGCCCAGCCACCGCGGGGTCCCTCTCTATGGCCTCCCTGTACTGTTGCTCTATCTGTTTAGCTATCACATCTCTGTTCTCTATTAGGTAGTCCAGCGACACCTTCGAGATGACGTCGCGGATGAGCTGCCTCGCCTTGGGCACCAGCACCTTGTCGTCGTAGTCCACCGCGGGGAACTTCTTGACGATTTCGTCGAAGCGCTCGGGCTTTATCCTGTACCTAATCACCATCTCCACCGTCACCGTCACGCCGTCTTTAGTGAGGACCTCCGGGGCTGTGAAAGTCCAGCGGCCCGACGCCCTCTCCCTCTGGACAAACTCTATCACCTCGATGGCGTAGGTGTCCTTTATGACGTAGGCCCAAGGCGCTTTGAAGCCCAGGGCCGGCCCGATGACGGGCTTGCTTATGGTCCCAGAGACGGGGTCCACCACCACTGCCACCACCCCCGCCGGCAGGGTGTAGACGGAGAGGGCGAGGACAACCGCCGCGGCGACTAGGGCCACCGAGGCTACGGCGAAGGCGGCGGCCGCCCTCTTGGGGATCTTGGGGGGCCTCCCCACCTCCACGGGGATGTACGCCATGGCCCCCGGGGGCCACATTTATAAAAAGGTTGTTACGTTGCAGTATGGGCGTGAGGGCTCCGCAGGAGGAGTGGATGGTCCCCCGCCGGTGGTACAACATCGTCCCCGATCTGCCCAAGCCCCTGCCGCCGTATCTTAAGCCTAACGGCGAGCCGGTGAGGCCGGAGGAGTTCGAGGTGTTGTTTGCGAGGGAGCTGGTTAGGCAGGAGTTCTCCCAGGAGAGGTGGATCCCGGTGCCGCCCCCCGTGAGAGACGTGTACCTCCTCTGGCGGCCGACGCCGCTTCTGAGGGCGAGGAGGCTGGAGGAGCTCCTCAAGACGCCGGCGAGGATCTACTACAAGTTCGAGGGGGTTTCGCCGCCGGGGAGCCACAAGCCGAACACGGCGGTGGCCCAGCTGTACTACGTATCGAAGGAGGGGGCGGGGAGGGTCACCACCGAGACTGGGGCGGGGCAGTGGGGCTCCTCGGTGGCCTTCGCCGCCTCTCTATTCGGCGTGAAGGCCACCGTCTACATGGTCAGGGCGTCCTACGGCCAGAAGCCCTACAGGAGGGTCCTCATGGAGCTGTGGGGGGCGGAGGTGGTGCCCAGCCCCAGCGACAGGACCGAGGCCGGGAGGAGGTTCCTGGCCGAGGACCCCAACCACCCGGGGTCGCTGGGGATAGCCATCTCGGAGGCTGTGGAAGACGCCGTGAAGACGGGGGCGAAGTACGTCCTCGGCTCGGTCCTCAACCACGTACTTATCCACCAGACGGTTATAGGCCTCGAGGCGGCTGAGCAGATCAGGTACTTCGGCGACTACCCAGACTACGTGGTGGGGGCCTGCGGAGGCGGCAGCTCCTTCTCGGGCCTCTTCTGGCCTTTCTACCACGAGAAGAGGGTGGGGAAGGCCGAGAGGGATGTGAAGTTCGTGGCGGTGGAGCCCGTGGCGGTCCCCACCTTGACCAGGGGGGAGTACATATACGACCTGGGGGACACGGCCGGCTTGACGCCCTTGATCAAGATGTACTCCGTGGGCCACGGCTACAAGCCGCCTCCCATACACGCGGGTGGTCTGAGGTACCACGGCTGCGCGCCCACCCTCTCCCTGCTCGTGGCGGAGGGGGAGGTCTCCGCGGTGGCCTACAGGCAGAGGGAGGTTTTCGAGGCGGCGAGGCTGTTCGCCCAGGCGGAGGGGGTGGTGCCTGCGCCCGAGTCGGCCCACGCCGTGAAAGCCGCCGTGGAGCTGGCTCTGCAGGCCAAGAGGGAGGGGAGGCCCGTCACGATCCTCTTCAACATGTCGGGCCACGGCCTCCTGGATCTGGCGGCTTACGACGAGTACATGAGGGGGGTTCTGCAGGACGTGGAGCCGACTGCGGAGGAGATTATGGCGAACATCGCCAGAGCTAAGGCCCTTCTCCGTCAGTAGACGAGGGCTAGGAAGACCTCCACCTTGTGTATCCTCTTTCTGTGGTGCCTGTAGGTGGGCTTTATGTTCAAGACGGCCCTCTCCAGCACCTCCAGCCTCCTCCCCAGCCTCGCCGCGGCCTCCCTGACGTAGTCCAGGGTGGGGAGCTTGTGTATGGTGTAGACAACCTCCGCGTGCTCCGCCGCGGCGTGTAGGAAGGCGATGTCTGTCCCCCTGCCGCTCCATATGCCGAAGGGAGGGTTCTGGAAGGCCGTCTTGAACCTCCTGGCCAGGGGCAGGGCGGGGGCGGCCGCCGCGAGGAAGTCCACCGACTCCAGCCCGCGGCTCTCTGCGGCTTTCTTCGCCGCGGCGAGGGCCTCCGGGTCCACGTCTAGGCATAGGACGCGGCGGGCGCCCATGGCCGCGGCCGCCAGGGCGAACCTCCCCGTCCCGCAGCCCAAGTCCAGGACGTCGTCTAGGAGGCCCCTCATGTGGGCGTCCCAGACGGCGGCCGCCACCACCGCCGCGTCTGTGGGGTACTGCTCCAGCCTCAGCTTCGGCTTCTCGAAGGCGGGGATGGACTCGACGAAAATCTCCAGCTCCTTCTTGCTCCGCGGGGGCACTGTATGGAGCACGCCGGGGTTTTTTAGCTTAAAAACGGAAATCGAAACAGCTTCTATGAAGTCGGGAATAATTACGGCGGTGGCGCTGATAATAGGGATAGCGGTGGGCGCGCTGCTTGGGGGTTACGCCGCCCCCAAGCCCGCCCCCACGACGGTGGTTTCGACGGTAACGCAGACTTCGGTGGTGACGCAGACCTCCGTCCAGACAGTCACCCAGACGGTGGTGCAGACCACGACCGTCGCGCCTCCGGCCCCCAGGCTGTCCGCGGCGGACGTGGAGCTTAGGAGGTCGGTGGGGTCGCTGGTGGGCCGGTACTTCCTCAGCCAGTTCCCCACCGTGGCGGTGGCGACTCAGCCAAACGTCCTCTGCAGCGCCCTCGCATCTGCGTCGCTCGCCGCTCTGCCCAGCTACTCCAGGGGGTATCTGGTGCTGTACAACGCCACATCGCCCGAGGCCTCCGCGGCTAGGGCCGCCGGGGCGGCCGCCGTGTTTCTAGCCTTCGGCGGGGAGGAGACGCCGGCTGTGGCGGATAAATCCATGAGGGACTTCCTGGCGGCTCTCGCGAAGACCAACTTCACGGGGGCGCTGGTGGTGAACGGGAGGGCCTTCGCCGCGACTGACAGTTTCAAGACCGTCCTCAACGACACGAGGATCTCCAGCTGGGTCAAGGCGAGGCCTGTGTATGTGGTGTCGGCCAACGCCACCCACGTGACGGTGTCTAGGCTAAACGTGACGACGGGCGCGCTGGCGCCCGTGTTGGTGGCCGACAGGAGGACGGGCGAGGCCGTCAGGAGGTACACAGACTCGGACTCGCTGTTTCTGAGGTCCGCCGTGGGGAGAGTGGCCGGCGGCGTGCTGTTTAAGGGATACGGCAGAGTGGCCATAGTCACGGGCACCGACCCCGCCTGCGCCGCGTTGACGGGCGCGGCCTTCGCCAGCTCCAGGGCCAACTCCACCCGCATCATCGTGTACACAGGCGACGGCGCAGCCCTCGCCAGGGAGATAGCCGAGTATAGGCCAGACGCCGTGTTCATCGCCTTCGGCGGAGATATGCCCAGCTACGCCATATCCCAAGCCACGAGGGGCGTCCTCGCGGCGCTGGCCTCCGCCAACTACACAGGCGACGTGTTGCTCCACGCCTTCGTGCTGAGGGCCACAAACCTCCTCGCCACGGCGCTGGACGACAAGACCGCACATTGGCTCTCCCAGAGGACGGTAAAGGGCATAGTGCCCGACCTAGCCAACAGGAGGGTCAACATCGTCGTCTTCGCCGTAGCCGACGGCAAGCTACGGCCGGTGAACGTAACAGCCACGTTGCCCATGCCGGAGGCGGTAGCCCAGGCCCTCGCGAAGATACTCTCCTAAACCCCCCTTTTCCCCCTCTGGACCGCTCGTCACCAGCGGCACCGACGGTTTTCAGCCACGCCAGGCGGCATTCCCCCCCCCCCCCCGCCTGCGCCTCAGCCGGCGCCGGACTGCCCCAGGCCCGGCCGGGGCGCCTCCTAGTGCCGTCCTTCACAGCGTGGACGCCCACGTTAACCGCCGGCGCCAAAGGCGGAATTTTCCGGCGAGGTGTGGAAGAGCCCACGCCGCATTGATTTTTAAACCGTATTATGTCTGTAATTATTATGGACGTAATAAGGATCTACGGCCGGGAGAGGGAGCTGTCTCTCCTTAGGCGCTTGAGGGAGCCCTTCCTGGCGGTGGTATACGGCAGGAGGAGGATCGGCAAGACGGCCCTCGTGCTCAAGTTCCTAGAGGGGAGGCCCCACCTCTACCTCTTCGTCAACCCCAGGAAGCCCCCTAGGCTCCTCCTGGAGGAGTACGGAGAGGCCGTCAAAAGGGCGGCCGGCCTCCCCCCCTACGTTAGATTCCAGAGCTGGGAGGAGCTGTTCGACGCCCTCTTCAGCCTGAGGGGGTACGTGGTGGCCTTCGACGAGTTCCAGTGGTTTCTGGAGGCGGCTCCTGAGGTCCCGTACATACTGCAGAAGATGTGGGACGTCAGACGGGAGAAGCCGTCCTTCATAGTGACGGGGTCTGTGGTGGGGATGGTGAAGAGGCTCGTGGCCGAGTCGGGCTCGCCCCTCTTCGGAAGAGCCGACCTGGTGCTGGAGCTGGGAGAGCTACCCCCCTCTGCCGTCTTCCAGTGGCTGGGGGACATGGGCGTGTCGGGGGAGGAGGCCCTTAGGCTGTACCTCCTCTTCGGCGGCGTCCCCTACTACTACAGGCTGGCCGAGAGGTGGGGGGTGAGGACAGCCGAGGAGGCCGTGAGGGCGCTGGTGGCGGGCGAGGGGGCGCCCCTCCGCGACGAGGTGGAGAGAGTCCTCGCCGAGTCGCTCGGGGGGCAGTACAGAACCCACCTCGCCATATTAGACGCTGTGGCTGGGGGCGCCACCAAGCTGGAGCAGATCGCCTCACACGCCGGGGTGAAGGCCACATCCCTCCCCCCCTACATGCACGAGCTCACCGACGTCTTACACGTCCTAGAGCGCAGGAGGGGCAGGAGGACCTACTACGAGCTGAGGGACAGGTTCTACGCCTTCTGGCTGAGGGCCATCTACCGCAGGAGGGAGACGACGCCGGAGCACAGGCTGGCCGACGAGGCCGCCGCCGCCCTGGAGGACTTCTACCCCTGGGCCTTCGAGGCGCTGGTGCGAGACGTCATCCCCCACCTCTACCCGGTCCCCAAAGCCACGAGGGAGGTGGTGGCCGTGAGGTCCGGGGGTAGGCGCGTCCATGTGGAGGTGGACGCCTTCGCCAGAAACGAAGAGGAGAGGCTGGCCGTCCTGGCCGAGGCCAAGTGGGGCCGCGCCGACCCGGCCCAGATACTGCCGAAGCTGAGAGCCGCCGCCCAGGCGCTGGTGCCCCCCGGCTGGCGGGTAAAATACGCCATATTCGCCAGGGAGTTCGCGCGGGGCGCCGAGGAGGCCGACCTCATAGACCTCCAGACCCTAATCCAGAAGCTGAAAAACATATAGGGCGGGTGGGAGGAGGGGGCGCCCCTCCCCCGGCCGAGAGCCCCGCCTGGGGGCGCGGTGGCGCCGGGGTCCTCGGGCGGGGCGCAACGTATTTTTGCAACAGCCGGCTCAGCCACATGGCTTTGATCGATAACTTTGTCGCCGGAAGACAGCCAACCGTGGCGTTATCGTCACAAAGACATATTCAGTTCGCGAACCTCACCGGCGACCGTAGGGATGGAGACAAATTGCATAATGCGCAACCCGGGCCGCAGAACTACAGGAGAGAATCTTCGGAGTCGTCATCGCCCCGTCTCCACCTGACAAAGTCGGTGAAAGTCCTTCAAACCTCTACCGTCACAGTTCGAAATGCCGCTACCTCTCAGATACGCCTACATCAAGAGATAGACGAAGCCCGTTGCCGTTATGAGTAGTCCCGTGGCGGCGTCTAGGAGGCGTTGGTTTCCGGAGCAGTTGACGAGGCGTTGGCCTAGGAATATCCCTCGCCCCGCCACGAAGCCTCCCACCACCACCCGGTGCTTGAGCTCCACGCTTAACGCCACCTCCCCAACCCTAGCCGCCGGGAGGAGAGCCTCAAGCTCTCTAATAAACGCTCTGGCGAGGGCAAAACGAAGGGCGGGGCTTCCGTTTGTACTCAGACAACCCTGCAGAGGTTGTGTCACGGCGTTTTATTTATAAACCCGTGGCATGAAACGTGGAGTTTGTAGAAATCAAGATCCCGAAGCCGGTCTACGAACTGCTGTCTAGACGCGGCGTTGACGTAGAGGCCGAGGTTTTAGACAAGTTGCTGTCTGAACTGGATCCGCCTGAGGAGGCGGCTGAGAGGGTTAGGCTGGCAGAGAGGCTCTACGCCGAGGCCGTGCAGTACGTCGAGAGGGGCGACCCCGTGCAGGCAAGCGAGAAGCTGTATAAAGCCGCTGAGGAGTGCGTAAAGGCTCTGGCTACGTGGTTCAAGACTCCGGAGGCGGCTGAGGCGAGGAGAGAGGGGAGGTGGCGGACTAAGCTCCTGGCCAGAGCGGCGAAGACCCTCAGCGCCGTGTTGAACCAGCCCCAGATCAACATCGGCTGGAGCGTGGCGTACGACCTACACGTCCACGAGGCCGCGTTGGCTGTAGAACACGTCAAAGCCGCCGCGCCGCAGATAGAGAAGCTCCTGGAGACGGCTAGGGCCCTGCTACGGAGCTCTCACACGTAGCCGTTCTCCGACAGCTTGCTCACAGCCCAGCTCCACAGCGGAGCCCCCCTCTCGGACAAAACCACGACGTAGAAGAAGGCCGCCGAGAGGGACAGCACGACGGCCGCGTCTATCAGGGCTATCTGCCAGAGGAACTCCAGCTTGAGGAAGTAAGCAACAACCGCCAGCGCGTAGGGAAACAGGGCAAAGGAGATGTAGAGGGACGCCGCGAGGACCTGTAGGAGGTTCCAGAGCGAGAGCCTCTGCGGCGCCTGAACTACGCCCAGCTCCCTGATCTGCGGAGGCGGCTTTACGGAGGCCAGAAGCCAAGTGGCGCTGGGCAGAACCAATACGGCCGACGCCAGGGCGACATCCAAAAAGACGGACGGCGGAAAGACCGCGCTCTGGATCAAAAACGCCGCGGCCCAGGGCGCGTACAACACGGCCGCTATGATCGTTCTGGCGGCCATTCTGTAGCGTAAATACCTTATGGGATCCGCCGCCAAACTTATCCAGAGCCTCTCGGCCATCAGCGTTGTGAAGCCGGAGGTGAAGCCATTAAAGAGGAGCAAAAAGCCAACGATGGACGTAAACTCTACCTCGTCGGTCCCGCTCACGTGTAGGACGATGAATGTGTATACTGCGGCTACTGCCGCCACTATGGGCAGAGAGGACTTGAAGACGTTCGTCCTAGTCTGCCGGACGGTCGTAACGCTGCCAGGCGTTTTAAGGCGTATGTTCACAGTCGACCCGACGGATGTGTGCCAGATCACTCCCCAGAGGGTGTGGGGGAGGGCCGAGGGTCTCTCAATTATGCGCGGCTGGGGCGTCCAGGTGAGCACGCCGTAGACGTTCGTGGACAGCTCCTCGACCCTCTTGTAGGGCGCGGCCGCCAGATACGCCGTAGCCAAGGCGACCGCCTCAAGGGCTCTGAGGGGCGATGGGCGGAAGAGGCCGTAGAGGGGGGTGATCTGAGGGTCTATGAACAACAGCGCGATTAAGGCTATGGGGACGCCGATGTAGAGGAAGCGCTGGACCTTCCCCGAGAGGAGCGCGCTCAACTCCGCGGCGCTAAACAGGAGGCCTGACGACCACAGAGTGGCCAGATAGAGGGCTACATCGTAGGGCCCCTCCAGCGAGGAGAGTGGCAATGTAACGAGCAATAGAAATCCGATTTTGATGAGGGCCTGGGCTATGACCCTCGCTAAAAATATCTGTTTGGGGTCGATCGGAGCAGCGAAGGTGAAGTCTACGTCTTGCTTTGCAACGGCGAATGTTCCGCCTATTGTCACAACAAGGGTGAACAAAGCCATCACCGCCAGCGGTATGTACCTGCCCATAGGGGGTTGTTGCGCGGCCTCCCCCGCAGTCGAATGAAAGGCCAGATAAGGTAATAGAACGCTTGCCGCTATCACGGCGTAGACGATCGGGAACCACTTGGAGTACAACTGCTTCACTTGATAGTACACCAGTTTGAGGAACCTCATCTCATCAGGCGGGCCACCACGTCCTCTATCCTCTCGCCTGCGTCCGCCGCCCTCTCCCTAAGCTCCTCCATCGGCCCCTGCCAGACTATCCTCCCCCTGTTTATTACTAGGGCTTTGTCCGCGAGCCTCTCTGCCACCGACATTATATGCGTCGAGACGAGTATGGCAGACCCGGAGGACTTCAGAGACTGGAAGAGCTTGATGGCGTCCTGCTGCGCGGGGATGTCGAGGTAGTTCAGAGGCTCGTCGAGGAGGAGTACCTTCGGCCTGTGCATCACCGCCAGCGCGATGGCCAGCCTCTGCCTATTGCCCCTTGAGAGCGAGCCAGCCGACCTGTCCGCAAGCTCCTCTATGCCGAGGAGCTTAAGCGCCTCGTCCACAGCCGATTCGGGGAGACCCCGGAGCACGGCCATATACTGGAGGTTCTCTCTGACAGTTAGGTTTAGGAAGGGCACAGCGTCCTCGGGCAGAAAGCCGAGGCATGCCTTGGCCTCCCTAGGCCTGGCCTGGACGTCGTGCCCACAGACGGCCGCCCTCCCCGCGTCCGGCTTAAGGAGACCGGCGAGGATTCTGAGAGTCGTGGACTTGCCGGCGCCGTTGGGGCCGAGGAGGGCCACCGACTCACCGCACCCCACCTCGAAGCTCACTCCGCCGAGGGCCACAACTGAGCCGAACCTCTTGACAAGCTCCTCAGCCTTGATGCAGCCCACATACCTCGAAGGGAAATTATTTAAGACTTTTTGGTCTTACCGAAGTAGCGGAACCTGCAAATGTCTCCGCGTTGCCACCGCGGGCTGCTTGAGGAGTGCCTACCACGGCATTGGGAGAGGTGGCGTCTCGGCTAATCTACACGCCATGTTTTACGTGGCGGTGCGCCTTGGCAAGGACGCGCCTGGTCGTCTCGTAGGTCGCCCTCGCCAGGGCTTTGTCGAAGGGGAGCCAGACGTAGCCCGTGTGCTCCCAGCTCAGCTTGACCTCCTTCGTCTTGGCCTCCGCCAGGAAGAATATGACCTTCTTCCTCACCCTCCTCCCCCCTCTGGCGTAGACGTACTCCACCTCCTCCATAAAGCCCGGGATGAGCACCACCTCCAGCCCCGTCTCCTCCCTTATCTCCCTCAGCGCCGTCTGCTCCGGCGTCTCCCCCGGCTCCACGTTGCCCTTGGGGAAGTCCCAGTGGCCCGCGGGGTAGTGGAGGAGGAGGTACTCCACCGCCCCCTCCGACCTGTGGAACACCACGGCGCCCGCCGACACCTCGTCGTATTCCACAGCCCACCGTGGGAGGCCCTATTTATTTCCTTCGCAAAGACCCAGCCCCAAGCCGTCGTGTATAGCTCTGCACCCCACCGCATCTGACGTGGCCTACCGCGAGCCCCCCGAGCAGAGGACTATGTCGACGGGGGCGCCCCGGCGGAGACCTCTGAGCTCAGCCGCCGTGTCGAAGTAGCCCCCGTAGTGGGAGGCCACACCAGTATGCCGCGCCGTGCGTCCCGGCGGCCCTTGAGCCGAAGAGGAAGACGGAGACCTCGCCGCCCTACCTCTCCACTACCGCCCTCACGCACTGGGCGAAGCTCTGGGGGTGCTCCCCTACTCTCTCGGTGAGTGCCTCCACGAGGCCGGGTCTCATGGCTTGCGCCTCCTTAGCGCTAGATACATGATGAGGTGGCCGGCGAGCGTAAGCGCCCCGCCCGCCTTTATGGCCAGCGCGGCTATGTCCGCCGCGTAGAGGAGACCGGCCGCCAGCATTCTCCTGTCTTTAAATCTGTCGTAGAGCCTCAGCGCCCCCAGTATGAAGACGAGCGCGTAGCCGGCTAACCCAAGGGGTAGGCTGGCCAGTAGCAGAGCTAGAGCCGCCAAGCCCGCGGCTCCCCTAGGCGTGTTGAGGTCTCTGGAGAGCGTCGGCGGATCGCCCTGATACGCCCCCGAGATGGCGATCGACGCGCCGATGGCCGCCAAGCTGTAGAGCATCAGCTTGACGCCCAGGTGGCTAAGGGCGAAGCCGGAGTCGACGGCTTTAAGCTCGGCGAAGCCGCGCCTGAGGTACAGAGCCAGCGCCGCGAGGGCGAGGACGACAGCGGCTGTGAAGAAGGCCGCCGCGGCCGGGACAGCGCCTGCCACGCCAGCCGCGAAGCCCGCGAGCGTCGACGCGGTGGACAGAGACAGTAGGAGGAACCCCCTCCCCAGAGCTTCAACCCCCACCACATCTCCGCCAGCCCCCCGAAAAATAAGCTTTAATTCCACCTCGCCTCTTGCGGCATGGTGGAGGTTGTTCTACTCGCGGCTCTCCTGGCGCTCTCCCTAACCGCGGCGTGGCTTTGGAGGAGCGTGCAGGCTCTGAGGCGCGCTCTTTCCGCCGCCGAGGGGCGCGCCAAGGCTCTGGAGCTGGAGCTGGCGAAGCTTCAGTCCTCTGTGCAGGCCGCCGCGGCTGAGGCGGCTAGGAGGATGTACGAGGAGTGGCGCGCGTCGGACCTCCGCCAGCTCCAGGCCCAGTACGAGGCGCAGCTGGAGGCCGCCAAAAAGCAGATGGAGGAGCAGTATAGACAGCAGCTGGAGCTGGAGGTGAAGAGGCGGGAGGAGGAGATAAGGCGCGACGCCGTCGAGAGAAGCGCCTCAACGATCCTGGGCAGAGTGGGGGAGCAGCTGGCGCCGCTCTACCTTTTCGAGAGATATGGGATCGAGCCGAAGGACCTCCGCTTCATTGGGAGCCCGGTGGACTACGTGGCGTTTAGGGGGCTGAGCCGGGGGCAGGTGGAGGAGGTGGTGTTTATAGAGGTGAAGACGGGGAAAACCGCCGCGTTGAACGACGCCGAGCGCCAGGTCAGGAGGGCCGTCGAGGCCAAGAGGGTGAGGTTCGAGGTGCTTCACCTGAGGGAGGAGCCGCCCTACAGGATAGACGTCACCTAGGCGGGACGATCCACCTGTCGACGTACCGGTCCATGTTCTGGATCACGACGATGCGGCTCGCCTCGTCTTCGTCCATGTATCTAAACCTGGCGCCTATCTTCTCGAGCTCCGCCAGGAGCTTAAACGCCCACTCCCTCACCTCCTGGTGGCTCAGCATGTCCTCCCTTCTCAGCCTCTGGGTGGAGTGGCCGAGGTGCATGTAGCTCTTGACCTCCACGAAGTGGGGGTTGCCCCTCTTGACTATCTGGGCGAACTCTGGTATGTACCTCCCGTCGTAGTTCAGAGAGCGGATGAGGGTAATCCTGAGGACGGTTCTGGTGGGCACCTTGGCGAGGATGTCCAGCGACTCCAGCCACCTCTCCCAGGCGTCCTCGCGGCGGTAGACGGGGACGTTTATTAGGTAGTACAGCTCTCTGTTGGGGGCGTTGGTGGAGAGGTACAGCTGGGTGGGGAGGGCGTCCTCCTCTACGAGCCGCCTCAGCATCTCGGGGTGCTGGCCGTTGGTGACGAGGAAGACCGACTTCGTAGAGGGGAGGGACTTCACAAGCTTTATCAGCTGGGGGAGCTTGGGGTACATGGTGGGCTCCCCCGAGAGGGAGATGGCCCAGTGGGTCGGCTCGAGGGCCTCCCTAACCCTCCTCCTCCCCTGTGGGTGGCCCCAGTAGCCGGAGAGGAGCCGCCTCCTCTCCTCCAGGACCCCCCTCACGATCTCCTCCGGCTCCATGTAGAAGGCCTCCTCCAGTTGAAACGCGTCGAACTCCTCGGTGGGCCTCCAGCAGTAGACGCAGCGGTTGCTACAGACCAGCCCCACGGGGCTCATCTCGACGCATCTGTGGGACCCGCCGGCGGGGGCGTTGTAGAACTTCACCTTGTAGCAAGATCTGCCGGTCTCCAGCGCCTCCTTAGTCCACTTGCAGAGCTCTACTGTGGCGTGGCCCGCCACGCCGTAGTGCCGCTCTATCAGCGCCCGGGCCGCCGACGCCCTGATCTTTATCCTGGGCCCCTCCAGCAGGTGGTACCTCCCAAGGGCCTCCGCCTCGCAGGACACGTGCCAACCCCGATACCAATATAAATACTCTTCTGGAGGAGCATATGCGGCCGCTGGTCTACGCCGCGCTGGCCCTCCTCATATACTTCGACGCCCTCCTCACCTACATAGCCGTGGGCCACCTAGGCGCCTACGAGGTGATGCTGCGGTTCGTGAACCACCACCCCGAGTCTATATGGCTGGTGGCGGCCGGCAAAAACGCCGGCGTGCTGTACCTAGCCCTGAGGAGGAGGCGCTACCCCTGGCTAGACTACGCCGCCCTCGCCCTAGCCCTCTGGCACAGCGCCGCCGTCTACAACGGCGTGGTGCAGCTGGCAAAGGTTATATAAACAGGCGCCTGCTGACGTATGAAGCTCTCCACGGGCGCCAAGTGGGGCCTTGTGGCGGGGCTCATAGTCGGCCTCGCCACGGGAATTGTCGGCTACTTCGGGATCGACGCTATAAAAAATCAGCTGGCCGACTATATATACCGCGAGGCGATCGCGCAGAGGGCTCCGCCGGGGACAGCCCGCCAGGCGGCGCAGTTGTATGTTCAGATCCTGCCGCTTGCGACGATTGTGAGCGGGGTAGTAGGTAGCATAATCATATACCTAATCGTCGGCGTTGTGATGGCCCTCTTGTGGGAGCGGCTGAGGATGCCCTGGTACGCGAAGGGCGCCCTCTTCGGCGTGGCGCTTCTACTAATCTCCGCCGCGCCTAGCCTGGCGGTTCCTCCTCCACCCGGCGCGCCGACTCCGCCCGCGGCGTATCTATATGCAATATGGGCGCTGAATTTAGCCGGGCCCATCTTCCTAGCCTGGCTACTGGAACGTAAGAGCCGTGCCTAGGGGGGCCCTGGTCCTGCTGGCGGCCGCCTTCCTAGCCCTGGGCCAGGCTGTGGCTTTTCAGCCGGCCGTGGAGCGGCTCTTCCTCGGGGGCCAGTGGGTCGACGTGCCGAAGTACCCCGGCGACGTCGGTCTGCTCAAGCTGTCTTACTACCTCGCCGACCAACACGTGGACGTCTCCATCTCCCTCGCTGGGTGCGGCCTCAAGGCGGAGCCCTATAAGGCACCGTCGGCTGGCCCCGGCGTGTTTGAGGCCGTGTTGAAGGTCAGGGCCGACGGGCTGGGGCGGAGGGAGGGCTGCTCCGTTGTTTTTAAGTCGAGGTATAGGTATAAGTCGGGGGCTTTAACTGACGGCGTGGAGTGGGTGGACTACCTAGAGGTGGAGGTGCCCAACTACCCGTCCCCCCAGGCGGAGGCGGTGGGCTCCCTCTATCTGGGGGCCAGGGGGAGGGTTCTGCTTAGGGTTTGGGACAGCTACCGCTACATGGGCGTGGTGGAGGTTTCGGCGGCTGGCGCAAGGCTCTACAGCCCCGGGGGGTACTACGGCGACGTCGGCAACCTCACGGCGTATTTAGACGTGGCGCCGCTGGACTACTCGGCGTCGCTTGTGGTCACGGTCAAGGCTAGGGACGCCCTGGGGAGGGAGGTCGCCGTCTCTAGGCAGGTGCCTCTTTCTGTACAGCCGAGGCCAGCCCCCAGGCTGGAGGCGTCCCCCCAGTGGCTTCCGGCCGGGGGGTGCGGGAGGGTGCGCATCTCGGTTTCCTACCCCATCCCCCTCAACGGCACGGTGTATGTGCCCGACGGGTCCGCACCGCTGGCCGGGGGGCGCGGCGTGGTGTACACTACCGTCTGCGCCGCGGGCGGCTACGCCTCAGTCCCCGTGACCGTCCAGCTGGACACGGGGGCGGTGGACAAAGCAGAGCTGCAGCTACCCGTATACCCAATTTCGCCGTTTCCCCTCAACGTCACTGTACAGCCGGGCGTTTTGACGGCTGGAGACGTCAACAGGGTGTCTATCTACGTGACGGCACCCGGGCCCTACGTGGGGGAGCTGTCCGTCGACGGCGCGGCCTCTCTCACGGGGACGCCCGTCAGATTTTCGGGAAACGGCACGACGAGAGTCGACCTTCTCCTCATCCCCACCTCGGGCGTAGTCACCATCGACGTGGCCGTGTCCGCCGGGGGCTACACCGCGAGAAGCTCGGTGGCGCTCGTGGCGTCGCAGAAGGCGCCTCTGGAGGTTTACGTAGAGCCGCGGGAGGTGGCGGCCGGCGGTAGCCACGTGGTGAAGGTGGTGGTGAGGCCTAGGGTAAACATGTCCTACCTCGCGGTCACCCTCTACCCCGTCTCTGGGGCCGTGTTTCCAGAGGCCACGTTCCGCCTGGGGCCCCAGGGAGGGGCCGTGGAGCTACCCATACAGATCCCCGCAGATGTGGTGGGGAACGTGGCAGTTGGCTACAGAGCCGCCTACACCCTGGCCTCGGGGGTTTCTGGCGAATACAGCGGGACTCTCTACCTAGTGGCGCTCCAGAGGCCGCAGCTCTACATACAGACCTCGGTGGTGCCGGAGACGCCTACGGCGGGGGAGCCGTTCTACCTGGCAGTTAGGCTCTTCAACGCGGGCGGGGTCGAGGCGAGAGACGTCGTTGTAAATGTAACAGGCGCGAGGGTCGTAAGACCCCCGCCCCCGTTGGGGGCGATACAGCCGCAGGGGAGCAAAGACGCGGTCTTCACCCTGGTGGCCGACGGGGCGGGGCCGCGCAATATCACCATCACGGCTGTCTACAGAGACGTCTTGGGGAGGTCCTACGCGGCGCGAAGCTCCGTGGCTCTCCACGTCAACGCCAGCGCGCCGCCTGCCGCCACGCCGCCTCAGCAGAGCGGCGTGTCGGAACAGACGTGGCTCGTCCTGGCGGCGCTCATAGCGCTGGGAGCCGCGGTGGTGGCTGTCGGCTTGTGGAGGGGGCGTGTTGCCAGACCTCGCTAGGCTGGCTTGGCAGTCGGTCAGAGAGAGGGCGGGGAGGTCGGCACTTGCGGCCACGGGCGTCTTCGTGGCCTTCTTGGCGCTGGCCGTGGCGCTGTCTGTGGGGGAGATGGCGAGGTCGGCCGTGGAGTCGGCCTTCCAGCAGCTGGGCCTAAACACGGTGTGGGTTATGGCCCAGGGGGGCTACTTCACGGAGGCGGACGTGGCCACTGCCGCGGCTGTGGCGAAGGAGGGGGTGGTGATACCCATAGCACAGGACTTTGGAAAACTCAGGATGCCGGACGGGACGGAGCGCGCCGTGACGGTGTACTACATACCGCCTCAGTACCTAGGCCTCCTCCTGCCCAAGGAGGCCTTGAGAGGCGGCCAGCTCTACGTCGGAGGGCCCCTGGTGATGGTAAATAGCCGCGTTCGTATGGCCGGCGATAGGCCGGCGGCGCCGGGGTCCCCAATGACGCTGACGAGAAGCGACGGAAGCGCCGTCGAGGTGGTGGCGGCGGGCGTCTTCGAGTCGACGGGCTTCATCGGGGCCGCAGACGTGTTGGCAGACAGCGCCCTGTACCCGGAGAGGAGGTACACCATCCTCTACGTAGCGGCCAGGAGCCCCCAGGCCGCCGAGGCGCTGGCCCAGGCGCTGAGGCCCTACTTCCCAGACGCCGTGGTGATCACGCCTCAAACTCTGGCTAGGCAGATCGGCCAGCTGGTCTCTGTTGTACAGGTGGGCCTGGGGGCGCTGGCGGGCATCAGCACGTTGATCACCGCCCTGTGGCTCTACGACACCGCCACAATATCCATCCTCCTGAGGACTAGGGAGATAGGCATCATGCGCGCGGTGGGGTTCAAGAGGAGACACGTCATAGCCATGCTACTGCTGGAGACCCTCATAGTGGTGGGGATAGGCGTGCTCGCGGCGCTTCCCGTGTTGGCCGCGGCCTCGGCTATTCTAATATCGCTGGGCCCCGGCCTATACCTCAAGCTGGCCATATCGCCAGTTGCCGTTGGGACCGCCGCCGCTGTGGTGATCGGCGCCAACATCCTCGGCGTGCTCCCGCCCGCCTACAGAGCCGGCAGGCTCAACGTCGTCGACGCTCTGCGGCATGAATAGCTAGAGCAGGCCGCAGTCGATAAGCCTTTTCAGTATCCTGTAGGTGAGGCCCCAGATGATCCAACCCCCCGCTTCAAAGGCGGCGTGCCCCCTCCAGACGGTCTCTCTAAGCTCGTCTACGCCGACCCAGCGGGCCTCTCCGACCTCCCTCGGGTTTGGCCTCGGCTCCCCGGCCCACCCTGTGAATATAAACGGGACGACCTTAAGCCAGGGCGCGTTGCCCGGGGAAAGCGGTGGGAGGGCCCCCGCCGCGTCCGTCGCCCGTACAGACACCTCCTCCTCGACCTCCCTGACGGCCGTCCCCAGGAGGTCCTCCCCCGGCCTCCACATCCCGCCGGGGAACGCCACGTGGCCAGACCAGGGGTCCCCATCTCTCTCCACCCGCCTAATTAACAGCACCTCTCTGCCCCTCAGCAGAACCCCCACGGCCGCCCAGCCGGGCCCTCCGGCGTAGCCTACCCCAGTTAGACACACGGAGAAGATTCAAATACATAGATTTAAGTCCCTACGGCGATGAGGACGACTTGCCCCCTATTGACCCGTGAGATCTATTCCGCGGGCTGAGCCCTATTCGAGGACGGCGGTGCCGCCCTTCAACACGCCGTAGTGCGTCACTATCCACCTGTTCTTCACCTGCCTAATGAGGACCACCTTGGAGCCCTGCTCCGCGCAGACGGCCTTCTTAAGCGCCAGGGTGACCACGTCCTTCTTAACCGCCTGCACAACGCCGAAGACCGTGGCGGGCCCCACGGCCACCAGCGCCACCTCCCCCTGCTTAAACGGCTCCCCCCTCCCCTCGGCCGACCTGGGTATGGGCTTCGCCTCCACCTCGATCGCGGTCCAGACAGGCGGCAAAGTGCCGGGCGCCCCCGCCACCGCCCCCGCCAGGGCGTCAGCCTTGGCGAGGGCCGGGTCTAGGCCGGTCATCACGCCCACGAGGCCTCCGGGCCTCGCCTCGTCCACCTTCACCCCGCTGTATTCGATGCTCAGCACCTTCGTCCTAATGGGCTGGTAGCCGGGCTTGGGCTTGTCCACCTTCAGCCCCGGCCTAACCTCTATCTCGTCCCCCACCCTCAGCACACCCTGGAGGAGGGTGCCGCCTAGGACGCCGCCTCTGAGCTTCTCCGGCGGCGTCCCCGGGGGGTTGACGTTGAAGCTTCTGAGGACCGAGAACCTGGGCGGCCTCCCCAGCTCCGCCTCCCTGGGGGGCACCGACTTGGCTATGTAGGTGGCGAGGACGTCTATGTTGACCCTGTGGAGGGCCGAGATGGGCACCACCTTGGCCCCCTCGGCCCAGGTGCCTGCTAGGAACTTCCGGATCTGCTGGTAGTTCTCCAGCGCCTTCTCCCTGGGGATCAGATCGATCTTGTTCTGAGCCACCACAAGCCGCCTCACGCCGATTATGTCCAACACTGCGAAGTGCTCCACCGTCTGGGGCTGGGGGGCTGGCTGCGAGGCGTCCACCACCAACACCGCGCCGTCTACCACCGCCGCGCCCGACACCATGGTGGCCACCAGCACCTCGTGGCCCGGCACGTCGAGGAGAGATATCCTCCGCACCAGCTTAGGCTCCGACCCGTCGGGGCACCTCCCGTTGGCCAAGATGCCGTCTGTGTAGTAGTACTCGCCGCCGCAGTCGTAGATCCCCACCTGGGCGTAGCCCAGCTTTATCGTCATGGCCTTCTTGATCTCCTCGCTGTGTTTCATAACCCACACCCCCGAGAGGGCGTAGGCGGTCTGGGTCTTGCCGTGGTCCACATGCCCCGCGGTGGAGACTATGGCGTCTGGGTAGACAAAGGCCATGGCGCCACCTACGGCACCGTTTATATACTTTTTCAATTTAAATAGAGGGCGGAATTTGTAGACGTGACAGAGGTCAAGGTGGAGCGCCTTAGCAAAGTTTTCGACGGCAGGGTAGCCGCGGTAGACGGCGTCGACCTCTCCATCGGCCACGGGGAGATCCTCGCCGTCTTGGGGCCGTCGGGCTGCGGGAAGACCACCCTCCTCCGCCTGGTGGCGGGGCTGGAGGAGCCCACCTCGGGGAGGATCTACTTCGACGGTAGAGATGTGACGCGTCTACCGACGCAGGAGAGAAACACCGCCATCGTCCCCCAGACCTGGGCCCTGTGGCCCCACATGACCGTCTTCGAAAACGTGGCCTACGGCCTGAGGCTGAGGAAGAGGAGGCTCGGCCTCACGGAGGGCGAGATAAGGAGGCGCGTGGAGGAGGCCCTCGGCCTCGTGGGCCTCGCCGAGTTGGGAGACAGAAGGCCCTACCAGCTGTCTGGAGGCCAGCAACAGAGGGTCGCGCTGGCGAGGGCGCTGGTGGTCCAGCCGGCGGTGCTCCTCCTCGACGAGCCTCTGGCCAACCTAGACGCCAAGCTTAGGCTCGAGCTGAGGGAGGAGGTGAGGAGGGTCGCCAAGAGGCTCTCCATAACCACACTATACGTGACGCACGACCAGGAGGAGGCCATGGCCGTGGCCGACCGGATCGCGGTCATGAACGCCGGCAGGATACTCCAGGTGGGGACCCCCGAGGAGATATACCACAGCCCCGCCCACCTCTTCGTCGCCACCTTCCTAGGCCGCTCCAACCTGCTGAGGGGCCGCGTGGCCGAGGTCAAGGGCGGCGAGGCCGTGGTAGACGTCGGCTTCCCCCTCGTGGCCAGGACCCCCCAGGGGGCCGCGCCGGGGGACCCCGTGGAGGTGGTGGTGAGGCCGGAGGACGTTAGGCTGGGCGCCGGCGGGGTGAGGTGCACAGTAGAGGACGTGGTCTTCCTGGGGAGGCACTACCAGACCACCCTGAGGTGCGGCGGGGCTGTGCTCAAGGCCGAGGGGCCGAGGCCCGAGGCGCGGCCGGGCGAGGAGGTGCGGGTGGAGGTGGCGAGGGCCTGGGCGTTTAAGCCATGAGGCTGGTGAAGCTCTCCGCGGCGGCTGGCTACGCCTACCTAGGCCTCTTCCTCGCGGCCCCCCTCGTCTTCATCTTCTGGCAGGTGCTGGCGGGCATAGGCCAGGTCTACACCTCCATCGCCGACCCCTTCTACCTAAACCTCTCCCCCGAGGCCTTCGCCCAGGCGGTCTACGTCAGGCCGACGGACCCCCCAACCCTCGTCATCCGGGGCCCCGACCTCGGCGTTATCTTGAACAGCCTCTGGGTTGCCCTCGCCGTAGCCGCCGCCGACACGGCCCTGGGCTTCGCCCTCGCCTACGTCCTCGCCAAATACGTCTTCCCCGGCAGAACCGCGCTGGGCCTCCTGGCCACCCTCCCCCTCATAGTTATGCCCTTCGCCACGGCCTACGTCGTGAGGAAGTTTCTGGACCCACGCTGGGGCACGCTAAACTGGGCGCTCGGCTCCCTCCTCCCCCTGCGGGTGGAGGTGTCGGGCCTAGCCGCCGTGGCCGTCGTACAAGCCCTGATGTATCTCCCCATCGCCTACTTAAACATCTACGCCGCCCTGGCCCGGGTGGACCCGACGCTGGAGGAGGTGGCGGCGAACCTAGGCGCAGACGAGCGGCGGGCTGTCCGCGACGTGGTGCTCCCCCTCTCCACGCCGGGCCTCGCCGCCGCCTTCGTCCTCGTCTTCATCTTCGCCATAGACGACGTGGCGGCCCCCATAATATTCCAGGACGACCCAGCCGCCCGGAAGCTCCTCTCGTACCAGGTCTACTCCAAATTCCTAGACCAGGTCCAGGGGCAGATAAGCCCAGCCGCGGCCTTCCTCGCCCTGATCCTCCTCGCCATTTCGACGACGGCCTTCCTCGCCGTGAGGAAATACGTCGGGCTGAGGCAGTACGCCATGTTGATCAGGCAACTTAGGCCGAGGGTCTACAGGCCGGGCCCCCTGGGCAAAGCCGCCATATACCTAGTCGCCTTCCCCCTCGTCCTCACAGCCGCCGCCCCCCTCCTCGGGGCGCTTGCCCTGGTCTTCGCCGAGAGGTGGGCCACCACGCCCCTCCCAGAGGGCCTCTCCCTCCAAAACGCCGCCGAGAGGCTGGCCGAGGTCTTCCAGAACCCCCTCTTCCTCCGCGGCGTGGCGAACACGGTGTACTACGGCGTTGCGGCCACCCTCGTGATGGTGGCGGTGGGGCTGCTGATCGCCCTGGCGGCCGCAAGATCCCGAGGCCCCGCCGCCGACGCCCTAGACGCCCTGGCCACCATGCCCATAGCCATACCCGGCCTCGTGGTGGCCTACGCCTACTTCCTCACCTCCCTCCACCTCACCGCCGCTCTCAAGCCCGCGGCGCCGGCCCTCGCCCAAGCCCTCGACCCCCTCCGCCACCCAGAGCTCTACCTAATCGTGGGCTACTCCGTCAGGAAGCTCCCCTTCGTAGTCAGGAGCATATACGCCGGGCTCCAGCAGATCCACCCCTCCATGGAGGAGGTGGCCATGAACCTCAGCGACGGCTACCTAGGCGTCCTGAGGAGGATACTGGTGCCCCTCCTCAAGACCAACATACTCAGCGGGGCGCTGATAGGCTTCGTCTACGTCACCAGCGAGGTATCCCTCAGCATCACCCTCGGCGCCCTCAAAGGCGTGGGGCAAGACACCGCCATGCCCATAACAGCCTTCATGCGGGAGAGGTTCGAAAGCGGCCTCTACGGCGTTCAGGAAGCCGCCACCCTAGGCCTCGTCCTCGTGTTGATACAAGCCGCCGCCATAGCCCTAACCACAAAGGTGCTCAAGACAAGATACGGCTTCGTCCTATGACGGGAATTGAAAAACTAGGGGATTTGGGATGCCACCTCCCTGTACTTCTCCCTGGCGGCCTCCCTCCACGCGGCGTAGATCTTGTCGCGGTAGGCCGGGTCCTTGAGCTTGTCGTTGATCTTCATGGCGTACTCCAGCGTCAGCTTGACCATCTGGCCGGTGTCGGGGTCCTTGAAGGTGACGGGCTCGCCCAGGCGCCGGGCCAGCTCCACGGCCTTGGCTCTGTCTATCCTCCCGCCGAGGTAGGCCTTGACCAGCTTGGCCCAGGCGTCCTGGAGGAGCTGGGCGTTGTCCGTCACCGCCGCGTCGAAGTAGTACATCACCACGTTCTCGGTGGCGAGGGCCAGGGTGTCGTTGAAGTTTATAGTCCTGAGGTGGAGCATGTAGTCGTAGACGGCCTTTAGGTCGGCCCTCTTCTTGCCCTCGGGCGTGTCGAAGGCGCTGGGGTTGACCGGCATCCTGTTCACCTTGGGGTCAAACACCACCACCTGACCCTGGGTGATGACCCAGGCCACGAAGGCCTCGGCCGCCTGGCGGCACCTTGTGCCCTTCACCACGGCGATGGGGTCCCCGTTGACGGAGGTGTCGTTGGGCACGACGTACCTCGTCGCCGGGTTCTGGAGCTGGGCCGTGTAGCCGAAGAAGTCGATGGTCCACCCGGCGCCTATCTCGCCGGCGATCACGGCGTCTCTTACGGCCTCGCTACCGCCGTATATCCTGCCGTTGGCTGCCGTGAGAGTGATCACCCTCCACCCCTCGTCCCAGCCGTAGGCCTGGAGGATGATCTCGGCGATCCTCGTGTTGCTGGTGGACTTAGTCAGCGACGAAAGGCCGGCGGCCGGGGTACCCCTCAGCACGGCCTTCCCGTACTCAAACGAGGCGAGGTCTGCCCAGCTCCTCGGCTCGGGGAGGCCGAGGTCCTTGAGAACCTGCGTGTTTATGGTGATGCCGAAGCTGGACACCGCCCAGGCCACCCAGTAGACCTTGCCGTCTGGCCCAACGCGCATCATGGGCATCCCCGCGATGGTCTTGGGTATCTGGGCCAGCGCGCTCTTCACCTCGTCCCCCTCCAGCGGCAGGAGCAGGCCGTCTTTATACAGCGAGTCGAAGAGCGTCGGCCCCCCTCCCCACGCCACGTCCGCCTGGCCTGCCTGGATCAAGGCCCTCCACTGCGCGGCGGGGACCGGCTTAAACACCACGTCTCTAACGCCGTATCTCTTCGCCACGTCGCTCTGTAGAAAGAGGGCCCTCGCCGCGTCTAGGATGTCGGTGGGGTGCCTAGTTATGACCACCAACGTGGTGCAGACCTCCGGAGAAGTCGCCGTAGGCGTGGGAGACGCCGCCGTGGTCGTCGGCGTGGAGGTCACCGTGCCGGTCGCAGGCGTCGAGGCCGTGGGAGGAGGGGGAGACGCCGCAGGCGCCTGTTGTTGCTGCGCCGCGAATAGGGCGGCTATTATGGCCACCGCCACCACGGCTGCTATCCCCAGAGCTAGACCCCTACGCATGTGTCAGCAGGCGCGGTGGTTAAAAAGGTTTGCCCCCCGCGCTCATGTTCATACGCATCAAGCTTTAAAAGACAGGATACATCACACACATGAACCCAAAGGTAGCCGCGTTCCTCCTAGCGGCGGCCCTCGCCGCCGCCCAACAGCTGTACGTCCCAGTTTTGGTAGACGTGTCACACGGCGAAGCCACGAAGGGGCTCGACCTCTGGGTAAACTCCACGGCAAACCCCCTGGCGATTACGGACTTCGCTAGGCTGTACGTCCTCGTCCCGCCAGACGCCAAGCTCGACCCCACCCTGACTAAGCTAAACGCCACCAAGGCGGCCGTCATAATACGGGGAGACCTCTCGACGGTCGACCTGTCCCAGTTTAAGGTAATCGTCCTCGGGCAGCCGCCTAAGCCCCTCAGCGAGGCGGAGCTAGCCGCCTTAAAGAAGTGGTTCGACTCCGGCGGGAGAGTGCTGTGGTGCGCCGCCGACTCCGACTACCCAGCCCAGGGCTCGGAGGAGTCGCAAGCCGCCTGCAACGACGTAGCTGAGTACCTCGGCGCCCACATCAGAGCCGACTACGTCTCGGTGGAGGACCCCCAGCAGAACGCGGGGGCTGCCTACAGGGTGGTAGGCGTCGTTGACCCGCCGCCTCAGCTGGCCTTCCTCGGCTTCCTCGCCCAGCGCGTCCTCCTCCACGGCCCCGGGGCAATCGCGGTGGTGCTGCCCGACGGGAGGTGGGTCCCCGCCACAAGCCCAGAGGCGCAGAAGGCCTACGGCAACATATATGTGATAGTGAGAACCACGGAGAAGGGGGCCATAGTTGAGCACAGGACCTCCGCCGACGGCAAAGGCAGAGACGGGAAGGCCCACAAGGCGGGCGACCGCGGCGTCTTTGCCCTGATGGCCGCCGAGATTATGCCAAGCGGAAGCGTGCTCATCCTCTCCGGCGAGACGCCATACGGCGGCTACGAGCCCATGGTCGCCCCGGTCTACTACAGAGTCCAGCTAGACGGGCCTAGGTTCCTCAGAAACATCCTCCTGTGGGCCACCGGCAACTACAGAGAGCTCACCACGATGGTCTACCAAGCCCGCCAGATGGCACAGATCGCGTCCGACGCCGCCGCGCTGAAGAACACCGCCGCCTCTTTGCAAAACGAGGTCTCCGCCGTTAAAACAGCCGTCTCGCAGGTCTCCGCCAAGGTAGACGCCGTGGGCGGCCAGGTGGCTGAGCTCAGCCAGAAGGTGGACCAGCTCACTCAGCAGCTCAACGCCGCCGTGGCCGAGGCCAACAACGCCAAGACCACCGCCTTCGTCGGCACAGCCCTAGCCTTGATCTTCGCCATAGCCGCAGCCGCCCTCGCCATACGCAGGAGATGAGGCAGCTGTACCTCCTCCTCGCCGCGGCCCTCGCCCTAGCCGCCTCCATCGTCGACCCCAGGTGGGCCGTCCCCGCCTACGTAACCCCCGGCGGCGCCTTCAACATCACGCTGGATGCGCCAACCGCTGTGAAAAGCGTAGCCCTAGCCGCCCCCGGCGTGGAGAAGCCGCTGGAGCTCAGCTTCAACGCCTCTGGAGCCGTCATCACGGCTCGCGTCCCGGCGGACGTCCCCCCCGGCCTCTACGACCTCGTAATCAACGGCGGTGAGATATACGAGCCCAAGGCCGTCTGGGTCGGCAACGTGACGGGGCCCCTTAGGATAATCCAGCTCACCGACATACACGTGGGAGTTGAGCTAGACATGGCCTCCATATACCGCCTAACCCACGCCGCTCTCTACGCCAGCTCCAGCCCCTACGACGTCGTGTTCCTCACCGGCGACCTCGCAGACGTGGGAGGCCAGCCCTGGCAGTACGCCCTGCTGGTCAGATACACCTCCACAATTACAAAGCCCATCTTCGCCGTGCCGGGGAACCACGACCACGCCGGCGACGACCCCCTCAATAACTACAGGAGGTATGTGGGGCCCCCCTACTGGTACAGAGTCGTCGGGCCCTACCTAATAATCGGCCTAGACAGCGGCCACGACGGCTATCTAACAGAGGAGCAGGTCAAGTTCTACGGAGACGTCCTGAGGCGCTACCCAGACAAGGTGAAGATAGTCCTAATACACCACCCGCCCTTCTACATACGCGACGCCTACGTCGCCGAGATCTACCGCGGCCCCCAGGACATAGACAGACTCAGCAGAGACCCCACCGGGAGGAGGAACTACTACATCGTCTACACCAGCTACCTCTACAACCGCCCCACCTACGAGAGGTTCCTCAACCTAACGATTAGGTACAGAGTAGCCCTGGTGATGGCCGGCCACGTACACCCCGGCAACTCCACCGTGGTCATAAACGGCACCTACTTCGTCACCACCAGGACGTTGGGAGGGTCTGTGGACACCTCCCACGGCTTTAGAACCTACGTCGTCTACCCAGACGGCCGCGTCCAGATAAACCCAGAAACCCTCACCTACAAAAACTACGCCGTCGTGGCCCAAGGCGCCAAAGCCGCCCAGATATACGCCGACAGCGACCTCCTCCCCGGCACAATAGCCATAGACCTACCCGGCCAGTACCAAGGCCTCAAAGCCCTAAACGGCACAGCCCAGCTAGTAGAAGCGAAGAAACACCCACTAGCCAAATACACGCGGTACTACATCTCTACAGCAGGCAAGCCCATCTGGATAGCCATCGGAGACTACGCCCCAGCCCCCACCCTATCGGTAGAAAAGATAATGCCCAGGTCCCCCACCCCCGGCGACGTGGTGACAGTCACGATAAAGGCAGAGGACCCCAACGTCGGCATACCCTTCCTAACGGTAGACGGCAAGAAGATACTCGCCTCCTACCCAGGAGAGCAGCCGGTATACCAATACAGATTCAGATACGACAAGCCAACCACACTACAGATACAAGCCCCAGGAGGCCAACCCACAACAGTACAGATAGGCCAAACCACGCAGCCGCCAACAACTACGCCGACACCCACCCCGACACCCACAGCCACCCCAACCCCAAGCCCCACGCCAAGTAAAACACCAACGCCCACGCCAACTACACCACCCCCAACCACCCCGACGGCCACCTCTCCAACACCTACGCCCACCCCCACCCGCACGCCAACCCCCACCGCAGCTCCGGCGCCAGCCCCATTCCCCACTGAAGCCGCCGTGCTAATCGCAATAGCCGCGGTCGGCGCCGCGCTACTGGCGGCCCTCGCCAAAACAGGCAAAAAGAAGGCAGAAACCGGCGGAACCAGGGTATACGGAGAAAGATAACCCCCCTTTTTCACCCACGCCACCCTCCTCTCGCCCACGCCTCCGCCCCAGCCCAGGCCATGGAGACCGGACTGTACCCTCCTCCAACCCCCGTCGGGACAAAGTCCCCACGCCGCCGCTCGCCGCCGTAAGCCCACCTGCGAAAAAATACAGGATTTCTCTCGATCACTAAGAAGGCCGTCCCAGCTCTTCCAGGGCCTTCCTCAGGGCGGAGCAGATGTCCTCGGCTGTGAAGCCCTCCCTAGCCATCTGCGCCACGAAGAGCCCGAGGAGGGTCGGGAGGTCGGACATGGGGCCCACCGCCACCGCCTCCCTCCCCCCCGCCGAGTAGACCAGCCTAGCCACGGGGCCCTGCCTCTCCACCCTAAGCATAGGGGGGAGAAGAGGGGGGCTTTAATCTCTTACCGGCCGGGGCGGCCCGGGACACACCACCACCCTGCTGTAGCCCCCCGCCTCCACCACGGCAACAGTCCCGTTCCCCACCCTACACACCCTCTCCGACCCAGCCCTCAAGAAGTCGAAGGCGCAGAGCACCCTCCCCGACCCATCAGCCACAGTCACATTACGCAGATCCACGTAGGCGGATACCACCACGTACCCCTCATAGCAGAACGCCGAAAAAGGCACCTGCGGACCCCCCACCCTCCCCCGCACATCAAGATAAAAGGCCAGGGCCACCAGCGCGATGATGAGAAGCGCCACCCCCACCAGAGCCACCCCAACCCTAAGCAGATCCATGGAAAGTACTACATAGATATATAAATCTTATAATGACCTCTCCAGCAACCTCATCACCTCGCCGATGTGTTTTTCCCTGGCCTCATCCGCGGTAGCTCCATAAGCCGGGTCTATCCTCAGGGGGTATATGGCGCGGCCGTCCTTCATACGGATCGGCTTGCCGCTGTTTGCCCATCTAACTGCCGCCTCCTCTTCTTCATCCTCGGCCTCTTCCTCCGACGCGGCTGGATATACCAATATCCCAATTTTCGCACTATATTCACACATATATGTCATCACTTGGAAGCGGCCTCTTGCGATGTAGCCCGGCCTGTCTGAGTATTTGCACTCCACCACGGCTTTCACATCGGCGTTTGCGACAGTTAAATCCGGCCTCCCCCTCACCTCGTCCCCGGCGACCTCCTCTATTATGGAGTGGTGCGGCAACGCTCTGTTAAGATACACCGCCAGCGTTTTACCGTCCCTTTCGACTAAGACGGCGCGTTTCTCCGCGTCTACCCCCACCGTCCTCCAACCCAAGCGCCGTAGGGCCTCCAACACGAGCATAGCTATGTACATCTCGTATAGGCGCCAGTTGACGAACTTCAACGCCTTTCCAACGCCCCTCCTCTCCCCCACGTATACCTCCCCCTCCACAAGCGCCTTGGCGGCTCTGTAGATAGCCCAGCCCTGTCTCAGCCAAGGCGGCCCCTCTCTTACGTCCACTGCCGCTCTGCCATATGCCTTAGGCAACCTCTTGGCGATCCGCCTCAGCCTCTCGGCGTCCTTCCTCATCTCCTCGTCGACGGCGGCCTCCCTCCCCCACTTCGATACTTTCAAGGCCATGCGCCGCAGTATCCCATACTCAGGCGCTTGAAGCGAGGGGAGGTACGTCAACGAGGCGTACACCCCCGCAGGCAGAACAGCCACGGTCCTCCCCACGTCTAAGGCGCCGAAGATCTCGTCGCCGTATACGACAGCAAATTCCCTATAAACCAAGAGGTCCCTAAGCGCAGCCTTCACCACTACCGTCATCGCATTTACAAACTCGGCCAGCAACGCAGAGGCCACCCCATATCTCTCATCCTCCGACAAGCCCAGGAGCTTCATTATATTTCTCCCCCCGACGTAGTGTTTTACATACCAACGCGCCGCCAGCTCCAGCAAACGCCTATCTCTACGCCGCCACTCGGCGGAACCCACGGGCTACGCCCTGCGCCTCCTCCTCAGGGCAAATCCCCCAGACGACATCTCGATCAGCTCTTCAGCACGCGGCTCGGCGAAACCCAAGGCCTTGTAGGCGCCTCTAAGCCTCTCGGCGTGAATCAACGCGCTGGGCGGAATGTCGCCAGCTCTATTCATGTTCTGATATGCGCTGTAGAGATCTTCATCTGTCTTGAAAACGCTCCCACTTACGTCAAATTTCACGACGGTAAATCTCCTCAAGAGGGCCTCCCCCAGCAGAAACAGGTTTCTAACGTCGCGCGTGTTCATCGTGGCTAACACCCTGATCCTCTTGAGGGGGGCGTCACCCATCTCTCTATAGTTCCGCAGGAAGGCCCTCGCCTCCTCGTCGGCCTTATCGCCGTATCCCTCGACCTCCTCCACCAGCGTCTTGGGTATTTCCCAGTCTTCGGGACTCGGCGATCTGAAGATAGAGAAGAACTCGCCAAAGGCCTTGTCTGCATCCGCCCTATTTATCTCGTCGATTATGAGGAGAAGGGGCCTCCCGCAGTTTCTGGCGGCCCTGTTGTACGCCCTAATCAACAAGCCGCTCTTCCAGACGACGGAGCCCTCCCTTATGGTCTCCCCTCCGATCACGTCGCGCCTAAACCACAGCGCGTTCGCAGTAGCCAAGATATAGTCGCCCCCCGTCAGCCTCTTAGCAAACTCCACCGCCAACGTCGTCTTCCCCACCCCCGGCGGACCAACAAGCAACACGTTGCCGGCGTACAGCGCCGCCCCCACCTTCTCTACCACTTTAGCCACTGTCGGAAACTGCCCCTTAAGCTCGTCAATAGCTTTTTTAAAAAGTTTGACATCGCTCTCCTCTCTACATCTTGGAACCTTATAGATACCGCTTTTTATCGCTAAATCGAGGATATTAAACAGAAGTCTGCAATCAACCTCTTTAAGCGACCCAGGCTGAAAGCCTTTCAGTATAAAGCCGTCTCTCCCGTTCTGAGCGTCTAAATACGCCAAGACCTCGATAAAAAACTTATAATACCAATTATTATCTTTATTGGGCCAGTATTGACAACTACATCCACCTACAAGGTCGTCTTTCGTCACCTTACCAAGAGCCACAATTTTCGAAAGATACACCTCCGCGTTTTTCATATCTTCCGCTGGTGTCGTTTTACCAAACCTGGCAGTAGATACAGCTAACACGTATATTTCATTATATTTCTCAATATTATTTTTTAAGTCTTCATAATCTTCCACGTTAGGAAATGCCCATAGAATTTTTCCATTTTTCTTTTTCTCTCTTAACACCCTTAGGCATTGTGGATTGCATTCACCAGAGTATTTAGGGGTTAATTCGTTCTCTTTTGATATTTCCGAGATTGCATAATGCCAATTCTCAGGAGATCCTAATATGACATAACATCGCCCCTGAGAAGCACTCATTAAGTAGCTATTAAACCGCTGTTATTATATGTTAACGTTGTTTGACAGACGCATCGGCGGACGGACGTTGAGGGAGCTTGCCTGGGAGCTCTACAGAGGTGGGGCCTACAGGCCGCCCCGCTCCGAGCTGGAGCTCGCCCAACTGGTCCAAATCCAGAGGAGGATCTCGGGGGGCGTGCCGGTGCCCAAAATGCCGTATGTCCCCGGCAATAGGAAGGTGGGGAGGATATGGACATTCGACCTCCCGCCGGTTCTGACTTGCCCCTACGCCACCTTCTGCGGGAGGCCGGGGTCCGCCGGGCTCTACCGCGGGAGGGGGCTGGTTTGCTACGACATAAACATCGCCAGGTACAACCCACTGCACCTCCTGAGGGAGTACATCAACTTCATCCACGTCGTGAGGGAGGGCTACAGCTGGCTTAGAGACTGGACCCGCTTCGTCGTGGACTATAGGGGTGCGAGAATTATTAGGTTCCACGTGGGCGGAGACGTATTCTCAGACTGGTACTGGGGCTACCTCAAGAAGCTGGCGTCCGACTTCCTCCACGTGACGTTCTACCTCTACACGCGGTCGTTCCCCATTGTGGCGGCGTCGCCAGAGCGGCCGCCCAACCTGGTAGTCCTCATGTCTCTAGACGGGGCCAACTACAAGGCCTATGAGAAATACGGCGCCTACTTCGACCACATCACCTATCTAGCCGCTGGCGAAGACGCAAGGGGCCAGATCCCCGCGATAGAAGCCCTGGCTAAGTGGGCCGCCCAAAACGGCAAGAGGCTCATCATATTCCTAGAACACAGAAGACTCCCACAGCTGAGACAAGCCCTGGAGAAATACAGCCAGTACATCTGCCCAAACGAGCTAGGCGTAAATACGACATGCGAAAAGTGCAGACGCTGCTTCGCGCCCCCAAGGGACAGACATTTTACTGCTTAATACGGCAAAAGTCTGTTCCACATGCTATCCGATTTGACATTCCGCGTTGGGTAACGCCGTCAGCGCCACCTTTCATCGTAGAGCGCTCATGACGCCGACCAAGCTCTGTGTGCGATAAGCGGTCTAATAGGCGATGACTCAGCTCTTTCCGTGGGACCCTCGGCTGTCTCCTACGGCTACTCCGAATTGCACGGCGCCTAGCCCAACCCCGCGGCTCTTGCCCAAGCCCAGAAAGTTGGCAAGTGAAACATAGTACGAGAGCTTGTCCATGTATCTGTCGTCTTGGACGACGTACTTCGCAACGCCGTAGAAGCCGTAGAGCGACCTCCTTCCGTCGTACTTTACCTTCACCACGCAACTGGGCCTGTGGCACCGAAGGTCGGCGAGGTCGACGTATTCGTAGACCCAGCGGATGAACTTGACATCTAGCTTCTCGGCGAGCCCGAGCTTATACGCCGTTATGACAAGCCACTTGAAGACGCGGAGCGGCTCCGGTATATACGCCAGCTTAGCCCTCTTCCTCTCCCTGGTCTTAACGGCGAACTGCACAGGCGTTACGGTTTCAAGAACGAGGCGGTTCGCCCCGATGTCTTTCGGCTCAAACCAGCGCACGGCGACGTCTTCGACGGCCACACGGGCTCTGCCCAGCGCCACGATGTCCGGCTTCTCGGCCGGCGGCTCCCGCGCCACGTAGACCACCTCCACTTGCACCCCCGGCGGATAGGCCGCGGGCCGTCCCCACACAGGCCTCCCCTGGACAATGGGCGGCCAGATAGACAGAGGCTTGATTCCGCGCGAGGCCAGCAGGCCGTGCACAAGGCGGGGCGTCCAGCCGGCGAGCGCCAGGGGATCCAGCGCGTAGCCCCTCAGCGCCACCCTGAATATCATCTCCTGTTTCTCGACGCCACCTCGTAGTCGCAGTCGTTGAGAAGGCCGAGAAGAGCCATCCCGGCATACTTGAGCGAGTCTTTTAGGAAGTCGCGACTCACCGCCGCGTTGTAAATGTCGTCTTCGACGCCGCGGAACAGAAGGCCAAGCGCCTTGCGGAAGAGCTCGGTCTCCGGCCTCCAGCTGACTGCAACTGTGCACCTCGGCTGAAATGTCACCTTGCCCAACCCCTGGGGCTTCTTGAAGGAGTAGTGGTGCCTAGCGACGGCGTACACTGCAAGCCTTCTGATCCTCCAATCGGCGCTGTCAAGCGCTTTGTACACAGCCGCGGCGGACTTAGCCTCGTGGTGCGGGAAGTACCTATCCGCGCCCTCGTACTCCCTGTCCGCCTTCCCAACGTCATGTGCATAGCCCACGAACACAATTAAGTCTCTAGCCAGCGCCTCCTCTACGCCGAGAACCCGCGCCAGCTTAGGCACCAGCCACCTCCCCCTCGCCGCCATACACGACGCGACCTCCTCCAGATGCAGTTCGAGGGGCTCTCCAGGGCCCGCGAGACACGTCATACCCCCTCTCCACACTTCTTGAGCACAGCCCCAAGCCCCTCTCTGTATTTCACAACGCGGATCCTCGGCACATCGCCGTACTCATCGACGACGTCAAGAAGCCACTCCATCAATTCCCTATCTCCGTAGCTACGGGGCGGCTCAATCCGCCTCTCTCCAACATACACCTCAAACTCCAGCTGTCCCAGCCTGTCCAGCGAAACTGTGAAGGACTCCTCGGGCCCCTCCCCCACCTCCGCCTCCAGCAGGGCGTGGCGGACGAAGGAGCCGCCCTCCTCCAGCAACTTTTCCCTCAAGTTGTGTGTATCCACCACTTCCTCCTTCATGACGGTTCCCAGAAACCAGAAGTGTTTCTCGTCTACCTCGGCCTCCCCTCGGAGGAGGCGTAGGTAGCTGTCCGGCTTGTGCGGGAGGCGCCAGTTCTTGACCTTGAGGAGCTCCTCATCGACCTCGCCGACGAAGTATATCTCGCCTACGCAGCTCTCCCTGTTTCTACAGACGCGCCCCACCCGTTGCGCGACCCGCTCCACCTCGTCGGCTTCGGTTATCAACACGTCGAAGTCTACGTCGACGCCGGCCCCAATCGCGTCTGTACCCACCACAATCTGAGCCTTATCAAGCTCGCGCTCAGCCCTCTCGCGGTCTCTCCGCGTCATGAGGGAGTGCACCGCCGGCGCCCCCAACGTCTCGGAAAGGCGCTGGACTCTGCAGACGTCGTTAACTATCACGAGCACCCTCTTCCCCTCCTCCGCCTTACGCCTCGCCACCTCCTCTATATTGTCAACCCTCCCCACCTTGTACGCTACGTTCGACATCCGCCGTTCGAACTCCGGATCGGCGACTTTGACGTCGCCGCCCCTCTCCTCATCCCTCTCCCCAAGCGACACAAACCTAAAGCCCTTGAATACATCCCTCTTCCACTCGCCAAGAGTTGCCGACATGACGACGGTGGGCACGCCGAGCTCTTTGAGGAACCTCACAGCCGCCTTTACTGCGGCGAGCTCTTTCCTGGAGCCAGCTGCCATATGCGCCTCGTCTAGAAAGACACACGAGGGGTAGATGTAGGCGAGGGGTATGTGGTACCTCACCGACGGTCTCTCGGACTTGTAGAACTTCCACATCTCTGCGACGGGGACCTTCGCCAGGTTGTGGATGAAGGAGTCCAGCGTCGTGAGGACGTACTCCTCGCGGAAGTACGGATCCTTCACGTACCTATCCCGAAGGAGGACGTCGCCGTCTTGATACGCGAACTTTATATCGGGGTGGGCAGAGGCGTACCTCTCGATCTGCTTCCTAATGAGAGCCCTCAGGGGCATGACGTGGATCGCCTTACTGCAGAGACCCCCCTCCCTCAGAGCCTTGTAAAACAGCGGCGCGGCGTAGGTCTTCCCGTATCCCGTCGGAAGCTCCAAGACAATCCTTGAAGCGCCCGCGCGCGCCAGCTCAAGCCCCCTCTCCACCGCCCTACGCATAGCCGAAGAGCGCGTCAAGCGCCCTCCTCTCGCCCTCGGACAGCCACCTGCTGGCCAACATACTCCTCGCCACTTGATAGAGCCGCCCCCAGTCCTCGGCGACCCTCCACCTCCCGCCGCCTTCTCCATACACCTCGGAGAGAGATATGGCGCTCCAGATGGCCGATGCGGCAGGCTCAACGTAGTCCGACCCCGACTCCACGAGCTCGACGAAAAACCGCGCAACGCGGCGCATCCTAGAAAGCGCCTCCACAGGCAGTGCGGTGGCCGTGTAGTAGCTCCCTCCGCCGACGAAAAGCCTCCCCGAAACCCCGCCGAGCTTCAACACGACGAGGGAAGCCGCGTACAGGAGGAGGGCAAGCCCGCCCAAGTTAGACGCACGCCGCCACACCCTCTCGTTGACACCCCACAAATCCCCAGCCGCAGTCCGGTCTTCCACGTCTACAAAGACGTGGTACCACCTCTCTCCAATCCTCACCCTAGTGAACCCATCGAAGGCATCAGCGACCTTTAGAACCGCCCTAGCGATCCCGAACACCTTCCTCGCCTCCTTATAAAAGAACCGCCCATCAAGATGTATAAACTCCTTACTCTCCAAAAGCCCAGAGCTCTGCGAAAAACTCTCCAAAGCCCCAAAATCCCTACTCTCCAAGAGCAGACTCTGGATGTCGGCCCTCCTCCTCCCCCTCCTCTCAAACACAGAAGCGATGAAGCTGTTGTACTCCTCGACATAGTGGTCGACGTCATCCCACCTCCAGATTTCGACCCCGGTGGCCATGTAAGAGAGGAGGCCGGCTTTGTACACCGCAGAGAGGTGGACAAACTGAGGCGCGCTCTGAAGATCAATTCTCACCTGCACGCCGCCTGCCTTGCCAGAAGACTTGCCCGAGGATCTGCCTTTCTTAGCCCTCGGCATAACCCCGCGGCAGTATGGCATAGAGGTCACTACCGGCTTCCGGCACGATTTTCACTGCCGTGTACCCCTTTGCCGGCCTCACTTTGATGTGGCCCATCGGCGGCGGGATGTAGAAGGGTTGCCTCTCCGCGTTCAGCCCAAGGCGCGGGTCAAAGAAGTACTCCTCTCTACACTGAGCCGTCACCTGGCCGTAGTACGGTACCGCAACGCATTCAGAAGCCCAGCCGGCCGGGATGTAGAAGCGCGTCTCCACCTCCCTAGCCCCGAGATCCTCTACCGCGAACCGGAGGGGAGTCGCCGCAATCAGCCCCTCCTTCTGCCCAACCCGGTATATATACGGGGCCAGTTTTTCGGCCTCGCCGCCCGAGACCAAGAGGTAGGCGGGGCCCCAGAAGTACACCTCGCGCCGCGACCCAACCCCCAAAAAGTTCTGTATCAAGCTCCGTGCAGTCATCCCGCTCTCAACCACCTCGTCTTCTCTGCCCTTAAGCACCGCCTCTATGGCCTTGGGGAGCTTCTCCAGTCTGGTCCGCTTCTGAGTCATAAGGGTGTAGTGCCTGTAGAGCCCAACCCCCTCGGTATACGGCGGCGCCCAGAAGAGGACGAAGTCGGCCCGGGGCGCGTAGAACCGCTCCTCCGGCCGCACAGCAACCGCGCCCAGGGCGCCCAGCAGAGTGGTAGGCGGCGGGAGGAGGGGGCCGGCTCCATGCTCAAGAAAGGCCGGCTTGGAGACGAAGGGGGAGAAAAAATCCAACTTTACGAGCATCATTCGAAGTACTCAAGCACCCGCTCCTTGGCCCAGTCTATGAGCTCCTCCAACGTAGATAGGCCAGAGTCGCATGACGTTATCCCCTCGCGGTCAAAGCACGACAGCTCCAGTGTGCTGTACAGCGGCTTCATCTTCTCCACGCGGGCTTTATTCAAGGCCCAGTAGTCGCCGTAGCGCGGCGGAGACACCATGAAGGGGTGTGGGTCTGCGACGGCGGCGACGCCGCCAAGAGCCTCAAAGGCAGGCAAATACCGCGCCTTCTTCGCGCCGAACAACATGCCGGAGTAGAGGAGCTTAAGCGCATCAAAGGCCAACTCGGCCCTTTCAAGCCAGTCGTCCACGTCATCTCCGTCTTCCAGCCTACCAATTTTCATAACATCTATCGCGACAGCTTGAATGTATACGGCCGTGCCGCTCTCGACCGTGAACGGTCTCTGTGTGTCGGGCTTCTGGAGGTTGTAGCGGACGTGGAACTGCGGCATGACGACACCCCTCGCGCTGGAGGTGTCCGGAAGCATGTAGCTGAACATCACCGCGCTCGTCCTCTTGACGACAGACCCCTTCTCGCCGCCGCCGGCCTCCTTCGTCGCCATGAAGCCCGTGATGTCCTCCACGACGCAGGTCTTCACCCTCTCGTCGTGCCCAATGTCGACTCTATCCGCACGCTTGAAGAAGCCGCCGATCTTCTCATAGCTTGCACACTCCTCACAGACCGGCAGGCTCCTCCCCGCGGCAAGCTTGACAAGCGCAGCCATGTAGCCGTAGGAGACGGACTGCCCCGAGACGCCGGGAGCCGCCGTGATGCGGTAGCCGCCGTCCTCGCGGATGAGGACGGGGACGGTTCTGTGCCTGGCGTAGTTCCCCATAGTCTCGACCATGTTGAGGGCCTCGACCTCCGCCCGGAACCGGAAGGCGAACGAGACGAACATGGCTACTTCGCCGCAGACGCCTGCCCCTTCACCACCTGCCGCTCACCGCCAACCGCCTTCGCAAGCGCCTTAAACGCCACCTCCTTCGCCACAGCCGGCCTCCTCTTAACCAACGCGGCAAAGGCGCGAACCGCCTCCTCCAACCCCTCCGGACGGGCACAGTCCTTCAACGTGCCAAAGTACCTCAAAGCGTCGTAGACAGCCTCCATAGCCATCGTGACGTAAAACTCGTCGCTATCCTCCACGCGGGCAAGGCGGTCAAGAGGGCCATAGTACTTCTCACGCACCAGACACGACAAGACATAAATCAACGGCTCCATAGACACCCTCTTATCACCCCTCCCAGCCATATAAAGACATCAAACCAACTATTTAAACATTACCAACGTCCAACACCATACCCAAACACACAGCGTTCACACACCAAGACGAATCTTCAAATCTCTATCTGAGAATCTCTCCATGTATTCATACACCGTCTGCTTGTCCGCAAAGTCGTAGAACCTTCAAATCTCTATCTGAGAATCGTGCCGATCACGGCGATGTATTTGTCGGGCGGCGGGTAGACGACCCTTCAAATCTCTATCTGAGAATCGGCCTCGCAGAGCGCCTTATGCACTGGTACGACCTCAGCAAGGCGCCTTCAAATCTCTATCTGAGAATCTGGCGGCGGCGGTGTCGGACAGCTTCTCGCTGCGCTCAATCATGCCTTCAAATCTCTATCTGAGAATCCGCCAGCTCCCTCCTCACGGCTATGCAGGCCACGGAGTATGGCCCTTCAAATCTCTATCTGAGAATCCCTCCCTCTCTGCGACGTACCGGATGAGCTGTCTGTATCCCTCCTCCTTCAAATCTCTATCTGAGAATCTAAACGCGACGCAGAGCCTAATTGCGACACACGTCTACTACCTTCAAATCTCTATCTGAGAATCTCCACGAGCTCATACCTCAACGATCTCAAGCACGTTTAAGTTTAGCCTTCAAATCTCTATCTGAGAATCTGATTCGTTAGGCGGTTACAACCTGCTTGCATACGTCGACGTCCTTCAAATCTCTATCTGAGAATCGTGACCCACCTCCGCGTTCTACTTCTCAGAGAGCTCGCCACCCTTCAAATCTCTATCTGAGAATCCGGCTTGGTCATATGGCTGTACACCAAGAGCGAGACCATCATCCTTCAAATCTCTATCTGAGAATCTGAAGGCGTAGTACTGCCTGCCACCGCCGTGTACCAAGACCTTCAAATCTCTATCTGAGAATCACATATTGGATCCAAACGCGGGCGCACGTGTAAAACCCAAGATAGCCTTCAAATCTCTATCTGAGAATCTGTTGAGGAGAGTTGTCGCCAATAGTAACTGGCGCAATATAACCTTCAAATCTCTATCTGAGAATCCTGTTGCGTGGGTTTAAATAGTGATACCGCCAACGCGACCTTGTCGCCTTCAAATCTCTATCTGAGAATCTTCGCTTATGATACCACGAACCCACATTGCCACAATGTCCGACCTTCAAATCTCTATCTGAGAATCGTCCATCTGATGTCAAATAGATTACCTTCACTGGCCCTTCAAATCTCTATCTGAGAATCCATGCAATGCCAGCTATGCGGAAAGGAATTCTACAGTCTAAACCCTTCAAATCTCTATCTGAGAATCTGTCGCAATCAGGCGCGATCTGTCGACAGGCACTGTCAGTGTTAGCCTTCAAATCTCTATCTGAGAATCGTTGGACGTCTGCAACAGAAAGTTCAAGCTGGGCGACGCCTTCAAATCTCTATCTGAGAATCCTATTTCACCGTTTTCGTTGACCTCGTATTTTTTCTTCGTGTTTCCTTCAAATCTCTATCTGAGAATCGAGAGATCATAAGAATGGCGATAGCGGAGCTGATCGCGAAGCCTTCAAATCTCTATCTGAGAATCTGTAATCCCCCTTTTTCTGCTTATCCCTGGCCAGAGGATCCTTCAAATCTCTATCTGAGAATCGGCGTAGAGCGCTCTCAGTAGCTCTTGAAGCGTCGTGTGGCGCCTTCAAATCTCTATCTGAGAATCCCCGGCGTTCTGTTGTACTACAATAACGCAAACGGCATAACGATAGACCTTCAAATCTCTATCTGAGAATCCGTCAATACGCGTGACAGAGACGCCGCGTGGCTGGAGACAATAAACCTTCAAATCTCTATCTGAGAATCATGTCATACAGGGCACCGCATGCGGCTCCTACACCGACTACACCTTCAAATCTCTATCTGAGAATCCCATCAACGTAGCGACAGCTCCCGCGACCGACGTAGTATTCTACCCTTCAAATCTCTATCTGAGAATCACTAAATACCGCGAGGTGTTCAAGTATGTTGGCGATGCCCTAATCCTTCAAATCTCTATCTGAGAATCTGGCCCTGCCCCAAATCAGCCTGTCGGCCGGCACGATATACTACAACCTTCAAATCTCTATCTGAGAATCCCCCCCTTCGGACGCCGGAAATCACAGCTGTGAAAACAGCCTTCAAATCTCTATCTGAGAATCGCGGTGGGCAGCAACTGAAGCTGTCCGACCTTGTGTACGGGAATGATCCTTCAAATCTCTATCTGAGAATCTCGACATACTCGAGGAGCTTTCTGTAGATCCTCTGCGCGTCCAAGCCTTCAAATCTCTATCTGAGAATCGCCAGTAGTCTATTGCATACGTCCCGGGCAGGCCGGCGTCCTTCAAATCTCTATCTGAGAATCACCAAATACAGCACCAAACTTGACGGCCCATATATAACCCAATACCCTTCAAATCTCTATCTGAGAATCAGTTAAGTGTGCGTGTAAGTATAGAGGCGGCCGAAATTGTGAGGCCTTCAAATCTCTATCTGAGAATCACTCCGCGGAGTATGTCCTCGGCCGAGTGCCGCCCCGTTTCGCCTTCAAATCTCTATCTGAGAATCATCGCCACGTCTAATCTACATCCCCGGGCGGTTGACCCCGCCGTCACTTCAAATCTCTATCTGAGAATCCCACTACTCGTCTTGGGTTGGGCCGTCCACCTGGCCAAGGGCACTTCAAATCTCTATCTGAGAATCCGGGTCCTCTGGGTTTTGTTTTTGTTGGTTTTTAAGTTTTTCTCTAGTGGGTTTTGTGTTTATTTCGGCGTGTTCTTGTGTTGGCTAAGTGGTGGGTTTGTCTGTTTCCCACGGCTGGCTTCTGCTGGGGGTAGTTGAAAGCGGATGTTTGACTGTCGGCGTCGCCGTCCGCCGTACTTCTGTCCGCCGTTTTTTAAATTGGATCTCCGCTTTACAAAGGTATAACGGCGGAGGAGTAGAACGATTTTACAAAAAGAAAGGGCTCGTTGCACGACGATTTTTAAACGCCGTTGTCTATATAGATCTCCTTTCAGTTATCTAGGTCTCTGGTCTTGGAACTCAGTGCAGAGGGGATATGGCGCTAGTTGTGGTGTGTTGTGGTTTTGTGTGTTGGCGTGGTTGGCGCTGTTGGGTCTGGGTTTTTGCGGGTGTTGGGGGGTGTTCTAGGCCGGTGGTGTTGCGCTTTAACATCGCCTTTGGTGGTTGGGGGGTTGTGTGTGTTTCGGGAGGATGAGGTTATTGAGGTTGTGCGGAGGTTTCTAGTGGGGGCTGGCTACTTGTTGGTGTTTTTGGGGGTCAGGTTGGGGCCCGAGGTTGTGGCGTATAGAGGGGGGACTTTTTGTTGTTGAAGTGAGGGGTGTGCCTACTGATGTTGGGGGGAGGGGTGTGGGTATGCCTAAGAGTGAGGCGACGGTGCGTCAGCAGTTTTGGAATTGGCCTGCGGAGGTGGTGGCCGAGGGAGCGTGACTACGAGTAGGCGGTTGGCGGAGGGGGGTGGGTGAGGCAGGTTGGGGAGTGGGTGTGGGGTGCCGTGTCGAGGGTGAGGTGGGTGCTTTTGGCTATCGTGAGGAGTGTGTTCGCGTGTTTAGGAGGAGGGGGCACGCAATGGCTAGCTGTGGGTACGAGATCTGGCTGGCGAGAGAAGATGGGATGCAAGTGCTGATTCCTGGGGGCATTTGGGGGCGTTGCCCTCGGCAGTAGGCTAGCCATAGGCCTGGGCTTTTGGAGCACGATGGAGCGCTGTTGTCCTTGGGCCAACTTGGTAGGGAGCTAGGCCTCGTCTTAGGCGGCCTCTCGTAGACCCGGCCATCTACCGCCGGAGTGAGCCGGTTCCGTGCGTAGACGCGGCGGTTGCTGTCTCCTGAGAATATTGCCATATCTCGCGTTAAGTCTCGCCTTGGCTGCTGGGGGGCGCCGTGCGGAGGCGCCGGCGTGTTATGCGGAGGCCTCCCTCAGTGCGGAGGGGGCTGCGGCGTGTCGTCGCTAGGCTCCGTCTTCTTCTCTTAGTTTGAGGAGTAGGTAGCCTGCGGTTGCTGTGAAGGCGGCTGCGATTGGCATCAAGAGGGCGGGGTCCGCTTCTATGAGGTATCCGGCTAGGGCGGCTGAGGGCGTCGCCGTTATCCTCATGGGTATGTTGGCCACCGCGGGGGTGGTGGCCTCGCTCCCCTCCGCCGCTGCGCCCGAGATGTAGGAGGAGCGCGCCGTTCCGCCTATGCCGACCATGGCGTTGTAGAGCATGTAGAGGGCGATGAATGTGGCTCCGTTGGGGGCCAGGGGGAGGGCGGCCAGCAGGGCGCCTGAGGCGAATCTGCTCACGGCCGAGGCCTTGACCATCCCGAGCCTTCTGACGAGGGCGTGGGCGAGGAGCGAGGCGGTGGAGAAGGCTAGGTTGCCCGCGGCGAAGATGGCGCCGATGGCGGCCCTGCCCACCCCCAGGTAGACGTTTATCCACGGGGAGAGTAGGGGGGTTGGAGAGGCCCACACCTACTCCCGCCAGGAGCTGGCTGAGGGAGTAGACCCGGACGGTGTCGGCCCTCCTGGCGACTCCAGCGAGGGGGTTTACGCGCCGCAGGGCCTCGCCGCGCCCCAGCAGGAGTAGCACGAGGAGGGCGGCCGCCGAGACTGAGCCGGCGAAAAACGCCACGGCCTCCCGCAGGTTCAGCAACCCCGCGAGGAGCGAGCCGGCGATCCCGCCTGAGGTGGAGAGGAAGTTTATGGCGCCCAGATCCCTCGTCCTCTCGAGGGCGCCGCGGGCGTTCCTCCTCACCAGCGCCATGACGAGGGGCGCGAAGCTACCCCTGGCGGCGCCGGGGCCCAACATGCCCAAGCCGCCGAGTCCCAGAGCTACGGCGATAGCCCAGGGGTTTTTCGCGGCGCCCAACACGAGGAGCGCGGCGGCGAAGGCGGTCTCGCTTATGGCGAGACCCCTGGCGTGGCCCACCACGTCGCCCAACGCGGCGTAGAGCACAGAGGAGCCCAGAGAGATGAAGCCTGCCACCGCGACGGCCGCCCCCGCCGCAAAGGCGCTCCCCGTCAAGCTCTTCAGATGGAGGGGCACGACGACCGCCAGATAGCCCGTGGCCAAGCTCCTCAAGAACCTCTCTAGGCCTAGAGCCGCCATGTGCCGCCGCACGCCACCCTTCGCCCACCGCCTTTTAACTGTTCCCCGGCGCTCCAGGCCGCCGCGGTGGGCCCCCAGCCGCTTTTAGCAAAAGCCGCCGCGGAGCGACTCAACGCCTCCGCCGCGGGCCCCGTCGCCTGCGTGTGCCCCAGCGGGCTGGGTTCTCCTGCGTCAGCTTGGCCGGCCTGGCCTTGCGACGGGCCGCCAGTGCAGAGGGCGGTCCCCCCACCCTCCGCCGCCGCCGGCTCGACGTGGCGGCTGGCGCCGCCCCTGGCCGTGGGGGGCCCAGTTGGCGGCGGCTCCTCCGCCGCGTTGGCCCGGTGGGCATGCGGTGGGTTTTACGCGTCGACGCGTCGGCGGGCCGCGGCTGGGGGCCGCCTTGTGGGTGCTACACCACCTCGGGGGCTCTTACCTCGACGCCCAGCTCTCTGGCCAGCTCGAGGGCCCTCTTCCTAATCGCCGGGCCTACGATGAGGAGCCTGGGCCTCACCTTGTTAACTCTCTCGTAGAGGAGGCCCTCTCTGTATAGCTCGGCCACGTCTCCGCGGTCGATGCCGGCCTTGTACCCGACGAGGATGTGCTCGCCGTCTCTGATGAGAACGTCGACGTCGATGACCGAGGGGCGGCCGAACACGAAGCCCTCGCTGTCGTAGTAAGTCCAGCGTTTGATTTGGTAGATCTTGAGCAGGTCGCCAAGCAGGTACCTGATGGACTCCCTAAAGGCCTCCTCGGTGAACAGCCCATGGCGGTAGCCAAGCGCCGTCACTGACGACGTCAGCCTCTCGATGCTGTTCTGCATGGCGTGTATGGCCTCGCTGTGCCTCTTGACGTCCTCAGTCAACGCCTCCACGGCCTTCCTCAGCTCTTCGACTGCGCTCCTCAGCTTGTCGATCTCCTCGCTGTGTTTAGCCACGACGTCTCTCAGCTCGCCCACGGCCTTGATTAGGCTGTCCAGGGACGTCCTCAGGTCCGCGATGCCCAGCAACCCCACCACCGCGTATCTAAACTCCTCGTCTTCCCTCAATAGCCTCAGGAGCTCCCTTTTCAGGTCGAGACCCACGTCTAGCTGGGCGAGCCGAAATTCAAAAACAAATCCACGCCTCTCCAACTCCACAACGGCCCTTCGGCGTCAGGCTGAGGGGGCGCCTCCCGGCCGCGCCGGGCGGGGGGTGTGCTTATCCCACCGCCGGCATGCCCGGCTAGCCGCTCTTTGGCTCCGAGGGGAGTTTCCAGGGCCTCCTCCGCTCCACCGCCGCGACGGGGCGGCAGTCTAGGGCGTCTTGGCATTCAGAGAAGGGGGACAGGCTCTACGTGGGTCTACCGACGTCGCCCTCTCAGCAACTTCTGAGCCGGTGTCTCCTCTCTGATTTGACAACGCAAACTACAAGCCTCGCCCTTTAGGGCAGGGAGGGGGTCATACAAGGCCAGTCCCTACCTCCGGACTGCAGGGTCGTTAAACTGATCATTACCTCCTACACAACAAAAAAGAGAAGCAAGGCTACATCAACGACTGCCCAGCGACTGGGAGGTGGGAGATTGCTGGATGAACGTCCTCGCCCATGTCTAGCCGCCTTTTGTGTTGACTGCGGTGTTTGCCGTGGAGTGTTTCGCATACAATCGGCCGATCCGGCGAGACCTATATTCGGATGCCTACACTTGCTATGTTCTCCCTGACTCTCAGCAGCTCTTCTCTGGCCCGGGCCATGTTCTCTTTTATAGCGGCGACGTCCATCTTGATGTCATCCAACTTTCTATTCACATCATCCAGCCTTTTGTTTGCGATGTCCAGCTTTTTGTTCATATCGCCCATCATCTTGACGATGACAAGGAGGAGGGCCGTCTGGAAGTCCTTCCTCGAGATCTTCTTCTGCAGATAGGCCTGCACAGCGGTCTCTAGGGCCTCCTCGGCGGCCTTGCCTAGAACAGCCGCGATCAAGTTCTCAGCCACGTCCAATCCGCCGCCCCCCTTATAAGCCTTTAGGGGCGAGATCCATTCCGCCGACGGCTCCGGAGGCCGCCGCCTCTGACACCGCGACCATCGGTTTAGGTTGACGTCTACAAATTCTAAGGAGTTGTGGAGCTGGGGAAGTGGCTCTTCTGGATGGGGCTTGGTCGAGGTGGGAGGATAAAGCGCTCCGCGTGAAGGGAGCTGGGGTGGAGGGCGTTGAGGAGTTGCAGTAGCTTTCCGTCTGTTTGAGGACTCGGAGGCATCTCGTCGATGTTTGTACACAGCGATGAGGTTTTTAATAGCGGTGTGCACATAGCTGTGTGGTGTCTAGGGCGCGTGACTGGTTTAGGCAGGCCCTCCGCGACCTGGAGCACGCCAGGAGGTCTCTGGAGTTTGGAGACTACGAGTGGGCGTGTTTCGCCGCGCATCAAGCCGCGGAGAAGGCGGTTAAGGCCCTCTACCAATGTCTGGGGGTGGAGGCGTGGGGCCACTCCGTCTCTAGGCTTCTGGCCGGCCTCCCGGCGCACGTCAAGCCGCCCGGCGACCTCGTCGATGAGGCGAAGGGGCTTGACAAGTTCTACATACCGTCTAGATACCCCAACGCGCACCCCGAGGGAGCTCCGATGGACTACTTCACCAGGGGGGACGCTGAGGGCGCCGTCAACGCCGCTGAGAGGATTGTGAGATATGTCGGTGAGGCTCTTCAGACTAGATGTGGAGAGGGTGTTTAGGGAGCTTTCCCGGTACGCTAGGTGGGCTGTGGAGCGGGGGGCCCTGGCGGTGGTTCTTATCGGCTCTCTGGCGAGGGGGGACTACACGGCGTTTTCAGACGCCGACGTGGTGATAGTGGTGAGAGAAGACGGGAGGAGGCCTATGGACAGGATACCGGACTTCCTCGACCCGTCGTTCCCCATCGACCTAGAGCCCCGGGTCTACACGGTGGAGGAGCTCAGAAAGATGGCGGGCACCAGGCTCGCCGAGGAGATCGCCAGCGGCGTACTCCTGGCTGGAGATGCCGAGGTCCTCTGCGAAGCCGTAGGCGCCTGCAGATAAGGGACCTTGGAGAAGCCCCGCCGCGGGATATCCGCGGGGCGCGTGGTAGAGGCCCGGTGCGTATCGCCGTATTGGCAGTTTCGGCGGCTGTGTAGCTACCCTGCTTGGCGGCGTCTGCGCCTGGGGTTCTCCTGTTGTGCGAAGCGGTTTGGTGCTTGAATAGCCCTTCATATATCTATTTCAGTGCAAGTGCCGGGGTACACCGCAATGTGGTCAATTACATAGTTCTATTTTTCCCTTTGGATTGCCAACAGGTGTTGGGCTAAATTTTTAAATCAGTTGTCATAAGTATCTATGGAGCGGGATCAATGTAGCGCCCTTATAAACTTCATGGCGCGGATTTACGGCGACGATGTGAAGTGGAGGATTATTATGGAGCTGCGCAGGGGGTACGGCTACACGTTGCGGGAGCTTGCGAGACGCGTTGGGGTGACGCCGAAGAGTCTCTACAAGTACCTAGATGAGCTTAAACAGAAGGGGATTGTGGAGATCCATAAAGCCGGCGCCCAGGTGACGATAGTTGTGTTAAGTAGCCAGCACAGCTGGCTTAAGGAGCTGGAGATAAACTGATGCGGCTGTTGTTGCTCCTCTTGTACATCCTCGCCTTTTCTCTGGTGGTTGCGCACTACTATCAACAGGCAGAGCTTAGGGCAACCGCGAAGACGGGGAGCTGGAGCTTCTACATCGCACAAGCCGAGTTAGATAAAAAATGTAAAGGAACGGTGGAGGTTGCTGGCGACAAAGTCACAGTAACTATATACGGTTGTAAGAAGGCAAAGGTTGATGTATATATCGAAAGCCGCGCCACGGTTCCGCTCTGTCTTGAACCTCACGGGCCGGTGGAGGGCAAGGCGAGGGTCCGCCTGTCCCCCGGCGAGGGTAAGTGGCAGACCTACGTGTTCACAGACAACGGCACGTTGACCTTTACAAAAGGCATAGGTAGCTGCCGCTAGCTCCTCTTGAGGAGGGTCTTCAAGAGGTGTTCCAGGCCGGCGGCCGCCGCCAGCAGAACGGCAAGAAGCGGCCAGCTGGATGGATCCCTGGCCCACAGAGCCGGCGTCCCCACGTAGGGCACCTTGAAAACCGCCTTACCGAGAACGGCCTCCTGCGGCACAGGCCTCGCGTCTGGTGTGGGGTTGGCGTCTCCCTTGGTGATGTAGTAGGTCCTCCCGCCCACCTCCCTCACGTCTATTACCCTGTGAAGCACGTAGCCGAAGTCTGCTCTGTAGAGAACCACGTCCCCCACCTCCGCGTGTCGGATGGGCACCACGAAAACCACATCGCCGGGCTGATACAGGGGGGACATGCTACCTGTGGCCACGACAAAAGGCCTTACCCCAAAGGCCCCTACTAAAAACGCCGCGAGTGCCACCGCCCCAACCGCCGGGATGAGGTCCCTCCTAGGCGCATCCTCGGCCATCACCCCAAGCAGTAGGAGAAGGTGGACTAGGCCGTAGAGGACCCAAGGCGATTTGGGGACAGCCGGCGACACGTAGGGCAGAGCCCCCCAGACTGTCGCCAGTGGGAGCGAGGCGAAGGGCCCGTACCTCCTCTGGAGGAGGGAACAGGCGTGGGAGATGGACAGGCTGGGGACTAGGGAGAGCCCTACCCACTGGGGCGACGGCGACAGCCAGCTGGCGTCTACGGCTAAAGCGGTGGAGACCAAGCCAGTCCACAGATCTCCCCGGGACCAAAGGAGCCTCTTCGGAGGCCCGAGCAGGTATAGCTCCTCGGCTCTCAGAGAGAGAGCCGCGTACCTGGCGAACTCCCTTGCCAATGCCGCCAGCCCGAAGTAGACGCCGTTTAGCAGAGTCGCCGTGGGGCTACCTCCATACCGGTTGGCCTCAAACCCGAAGACCAGGCCTAGCCCGGCCCACACGGCCATATAGGCGGCCGCCGGCGCCAGCCCAGAAGCCAGCCCCCCGCCCCAGACGTATCTGGAGAAGTAGAGCGCCAAGAGGCCCCAGACGGGCGCGAGGGTCCAGAGCTCCACCTTGACAAACGCGGGCGCGAGGGAGAGGAGCGGGACGGCGAGCCAGAGGTGTCTACCGTCCACGTCTCTTCGCCGCGAGGTACACCCCCGCCGTCCCCGCCGCCACTCCGGCCCCCACGGCGGCGTATAGAGCAACGGCGTTGGGCCCCACCACGAGAAGCCTATCTCTCTCGGCCTTAAGCGCGTTGACCTCCCCGCTCAGTTCGTCAACCCGCTTCCTAAGCGCCGTCAAATCTCTACTGCAGCTCTCTCTCAACGCAGCTAGCTCGCCGGCGAGGTTGTAGATCCTGCCGTATAGAAGCGACGTGTTGTAGACAGCCGGAGGTCCTCCCGAGAGCGAAGACCCGCCGGCCACCGCGGGGAGATGCGCTGTGTAGATCTCCCTCTCCCTGATCCTCACGGGGGCTGTGGAAGACTCCACCCGGATGGAGCTACGCCCTGGCAGAACTATGTAGTTGACCCCAGTCTGGAAAACCACCGCTCTCCTCCCCCCATCCGCCGACACCACGGCCTCAACTCTCTCGCTACATACCGCCAAGACGGCCGTCGCGTCTTGGGCAATGCTGTAGAAGTGGTAGACGTCGCACCCACCCGACGGCGACCCCAAAACCACCACCACATCGCTGACGACGTCTAGAGGAAGCGAGAAGTTGCCGGAGACAACCCTCAGAGGCCAGCCGCCCGGGACCACCAGCGTAGCCGCGGTATACGCCTTCCCATCCGCCAAAAGAAGAGAGCCGTTGTATACCTCAAAATCCCTGTAGGAAATAACTGTAACACTCCAAGCCCAGGTAAAAACGGCCAAGACCAACAGGAAAACCAACTTAACCACGGCTAGGGTGCCTGCCTATAGTCGCAGGTGAATTGGGCAGACACGGAGACGCTCTCTCTAGCATCGTTCCGCGCCCTTATGTAGACCACCACATAGGCACTCTGGCCCGGCATTAGCGTAAACGGAGGTGCGTTGCCTCCTTTAAAGGCATCAACGTCGACTTGGATATCGAAATCTAGGTCTACATCCTTGAACGCGAACGCGCCGCCTATCGATCTGAAGTTGCATTTTTCAACGCGTACTGGGATAGTCCCGTCGTTTCTGAGGTATCCATTCACGGTGACTTTAGCCCCTGGGTACATGTTTTTCACATCTATATAGAGGACTGGTGGGCCGTCGTTGCCCGGGGCGGACCCCCCTACGTCGACTGTAATCTTCATGTAGTTTAGCTCAACCACGGTGGGGCCGGCCCCCACTGGGACAGTGGCGGGGTGGGTTATCTTGACATCGACAAAGTCCATATCTATGTAGCCCGTCGACACCGGAGCTCTAACAGCGGCGGCTTCGCCCCAGAGCGAGTACGCCACCAATAGAGCCATTAGTGGCGCCAATACAAACAAAGTCTTCATAGAAAATTTTGTAATGGGCTAAGGTATAAACATGAGCCAACAGCCGTTTCCAAAACCACAACCTGTTTTCGGACCCGTACCTGGGTGTAGGACGTTGGGACTCCACGGCGGGGATCCGCCTCCTGTGCCTAGCTCACGTCCCCGGCCCGACGCCACAGCGGGAAAAAGAACCACCTGATCTGGTTGAAGAGAGGGGAAAGAACGTGAGTCCCAAGACGGTGGAGGAAAAAAAGGTAGTTTCACTGGGATGGTCCACTTGCTACGGGCACCGCCTGCTGGTAGGGACACTGGATCGTAAGTGAGTATGTCTTTTGCTCCTCCACGTTATCGGCCGCTGTAATTGTTAGCGTCACCTTTTGTGTAGCGCCGAGGTCTAATGTCGTGTCTGAAGTTGGCATGCCGGAGACTTTTAGATAGCCGGTGTCGCCGCTTATTGTACACGCTGTCCACCTGAACCTCAGCGGGATGGTGCCGTCGTTGTACACATCAAAGGACACTGTGACAGACGCGCCGGGGTATGCATTTGTAACTGTCACAGTTAGGGAGGGCGGCCCGTCGTTGCCAGCGTCAGAGCCGGCGGTCTTTGCCTCTGCCGTCACGTAGGGGGATCTGTCCACTTGAACGTTCTGGAAATCGGCGTCTAGGTATCCTGTCTGTGCGTTTACTGATATCGTGGCTGTTTCCTGCCATATTGCGAACGCGACCGCCAGCACTATCGCCAGCGCCGCTATTGTTATTGTCGACTTCATGTGTCGCTTTTTCTCGACCCGTGAAAAATATTACCCAACACGCGTTGAAAAACTACCACAGGTGTTGAACAGAAGCCCTAGACAAATACCTATAGTTACATTGACTAAGTCCAGATCTGCCCCGGCGTGTTTCTACAGAAGTGCGCCTTAGTAATAGGCACCGCGTCTCTACACGCCGTTAGGAGAACCTTTAGTTCCGAGGAGATATCGAACGTCTATCTACACCCGCTCCTCCATGCGCCGCGGCGCCAGATTCATAGCTGGCAAGGCTACGGGCCCCTACCAACGAGAAGCCGGGAAAGGCTCTACATTTGGACGGGGGTAGCACATCGCCAACCAGGTTTAACAGTCTACGACTGCGGCTACGGCATTTGCCAGGCGTTGAGAGCGGGGCGGGAGTTTCATATTGTCTTAACCGCCACTTGTATAGAGACGCGGTTGTAAGGCGCCTCGGCGGCGTGTTGGCTGGGGACGGCTATATAGTGTCGCTTGAGCAGTGGGGGTGGTGGCCGTGCCCAAATCCTGGAACTACCTGCTGGGTACACGGCTATTTTGTTTGAGATTTGATGTGACGGGGGAGGGCTTTACGGAGCTGAGGAGGCGGCCACAGCTGGCCGCCGAACGAAAGCCGTCTCGCAGATTTTATGAGGGGGGTATGGGAGCCTATTGTAGACACACGGGTGCCTTCTAGGCGTTCGGATGGGGATTACCCAGCGCGGGATGCGTCACTGGGAGAGAAACGCTTTGTATCACCTGCCGAGAGCCTTTGGCGTAGAGGCCGCTCGGGGGCTAGGGGGCCACCTGCACGCCGAGGTGCTGTAGGTAGGCCTTTGTCTCGTGGTAGACGTCGTCTAGGACGAAGGCGAGGTGGTTTCCGAGCCCCGCCGCCAGGACGGCCTCCGCCTGTGGGGTCTCCACGGCGATTTGGGCGGCGCAGGCCTCGAGGCGGGGGGCCTGGGCGGTGGTGCCTCTTAGGAGGAGGGCTCTCCTTAGGTCTCCCGACACCCTGAGGAGGGTTATGGGTCTGCCGGGCTCCACCTCCGCCTCTATGGCGGCTGGTGCGCCGGTGGCTAGGCGCGGCCTTATCCTGTACCTCCTGGCCATGGAGGGGGGCAGGCCGTCGTGGGTGAGGATCAGGAGGCCGCGGCCTGCGTAGTTGACGTTGGCGGCCCAGGCGGGTCTGCCGGAGATCTTGCTGAGGACTGCGGCTGAGTACAGCGCTCTCATGTCCCCCTCGCACACCGCCGTTAGCCCCCAGTCGTTGAGGAGGGCGAGGGATACGCAGGGGGTCCAGCCCCTCTTCTCCACGGCGGCGAAGTCGAAGCACCAGCAGCCCAGGGTGAGGCCGTCCACGCCGGCGGCCCTCCGGAGGAGGGCTTTGGCGTAGGCGGCCGGCCTCTCGAGGGCCTCGGCGCCGTGGGGCCCCCCGGCGAGGCGCTCCGCCTCCTCCCTCGCCTCCAGCGCCAGGCTCTCCCTGTAGACCTCCTCCTCGTCTATCACCACGTCGGGCTTCCCGGCGAAGTGGGAGGCCGCCAGCCAGGGGTTGGGCCTCCCCACTAGGGCGAGCCTAGGGGGTTCTTGAGGAGGTGGGCGGCCCTCACCGCCTTCATTATCCTCTCCACTGGGGGCTCGTCCGGCAGGTCCTCCAGAGCTACCACGTATGCAAAGCGGCCCCGCTCCCGGAGCGCCGCCGAAGCCTCCAGGGCCGAGGGCAGGGAGTTGTAGTGGGGCCACGCCACCAGGACGTTGTAGGGGCCTTCTCCATGATCTCCGGCTCGGCCCCGCCTGTGAGCACCACGAAGACCGCCACGTCCTCCCCCACGTCCCCCAGAGCTCTCCCATAGGCCTCCTCGTACCGCCTCCAGGTCTCGGCGTCGAGACCGCGGCTACGTAGATCGGCCCTAGGCGCGGGTTTTCATACCCCACTCCCTCAGGGCGTTGAGGCCCATGTATATTCCTCTCTGCATTTTGTGTATTTCGTACAGGGCTTTGGGGCTTGTGATCCTGTAGCAGGGGCCTCTCCTCTGGCCGTGTAGCCTCGCGTAGGGGGCCACCGAGGCGTTTATGAGTTGGCCGAGTGGGCCGTAGCGCCTCTCCACCTCCCTGGGGCACCACCTGAGGCCGAACAGCGCTGTGGAGGCGTAGTACAGGGCGTCTTCCCAGGGGGCTATGTACATGGCTCTGGCGGCTCCGTGGCCGTGGCGTTCGACGTAGTCCACGTATTTAGCTGGGTCGAAGCTGTTGACGTAGATGTACCAGTTGCTTCTGCCTATTGCGCTTGCCCCGGCGGCTAGGTAGACGTCGTGGTCGACCACGTATTCGTCTATCAAGCCGGCGGTTCGGCTGAAGCACCAGGGGGTGGCGGGGGGGGGTAGCCCCGCTCTGAGGCTGTCTCTAGGACGGCGCCGTAGAGGGCCTCCTCCTGGGGGTGCCAGGGCCCCTCCCTCCTCTGTCTCAGCGTTTTTCTGAGGCCGGGGGCCGGCATGAGGGGGTAGAAGGTGACTTGGCCGACGCCGAGGGATAGAGCCAGCGCGGCCTCTCTCCTCAAGGTGGCGGGGGTGTCCAGCCGCGTGCCCCAGATCATGTCTATGTTTACGGTGGGGAACCTCCCCGCGGCGAGCCTCGCAGCTTGTGCCCCCTGCGCCGCCGTGTGGGACCTGCGGCCGAGCTCGGCGAGTTTGGCGTCGTAGAGGCTCTGTAGGCCGATGCTCAGCCTCTCCACGCCCGCCTCCTTGAGCACGGAGATGGACTCGTCTGTGACGTCGGCGGGGTTGGCCTCAACGCTTATGTCCAACCTGCCGAAGTGGCTCTTCGCCACTTCAAGGATCTCGGCCAGGGCGTAGACGTCGACGGTGGGGGTGCCCCCGCCCACGTATAAGACGTCGACCTTGGCCCCCTCGGCCGCCTCCGCCAGGAACTGCAGCTCCTTCTCCAAGGCCGCCTTGTACCTCCTGTAGAGGGCGGGGTCGTATGGGTATCTAACGAAGCTACAGAACCTACAGAGGGATCTGCAGAAGGGGATGTGGATATATAGCCCAAACCGGCCTTCGAACCTCCTCAACGCGGCGGCGTGTCTCCGGGGGTCTGCTGGCGATCTGCTCAACCTCCCCACGAACCGCTCCACCACGTGGGCGGCGGCGTGTGTAATCACGTGGGGCGCGGCGCGGCCCTTTATAAAGGTGCCATCTCAGTCCCCAGGTCTATAGGCGGCGCGCGGTACGGGGCAGAGGTAACCACCACGTCCACATGTGGGGCATAAGATGCGATGTTGTGCTCGTCTATGCCCCCCGACGCCCCCACCACCACGCGGGGGTTCACCGCCCTGACCCTCGCCGCCGCCTCCGCCACCTCCTCCGGGGTCATCCGCTCCAGCTGGATATAGCTAAAACCCGCCTTCGCCGCCTCAACGGCCTCCTCGACGGTGGACACCTCCACGCCGGCTGGCCTAACCGCAACCGCCTTTGCGGCCTTCTGCAGAGCCCCCTCCCCCAGGAAGACCAGGTGGTTTCTAAAGACGAGTACGCCGTCGGAGAGGCAACACCTGTGGACCATACCCCCTCCCGCCAGCACCGCCTTGTGATACAGGGCCCTTAGGCCGGGCGGCGTCTTCCGCGTAGCCGCCACCACGACCCTTGGGTTGACCCGCCGCGCCAGCTCCACCAGCCTCCTCGTCTTCGTGGCGACCCCCGAGGCCCAAGCAACGACCTCCTGCGCCGTCCTCCAGGCGGCGTGTAGACACCGGGCCTCCCCCACCGCCCGCAACACGACGTCGCCCCTCCGCGCCAGCTGGCCGCTCCTCTTAACCACCTCCACCTCCCCGCAACCCGCCAGCTTGTACACCTCAGCCGCCTCCTCAGACCCAGCCACCACCGCCTCCTCCCTGGCGAAGAGCTGGGCAACCCCCCTCAGACCCCCGATGCCTAGAACCTCAGTAGTCAAGTCGTAGCTCCCCAGATCCTCCAAAAGCCAAGCCTCCAGCCGGCTCTTCATGCCAGAAAAACTAGTGGGCTTAGGACCCGCATTTGAACTCCGTCAGCTGTCTAAATCCTCCTTTGAAATCCTTGGCTACTGCCGTGTAGAGGGGCGCGCCGAGGAACTCCCTATAGATCTCGTCAGCCTTAGCCACAGGATCCACATCCCTAAACGCCTCCGGATAAAGCACCTTACCCATAAAGTAGGCATCAGCAAAAAGCGTAGCGATGTTGGTTCCATACCAGTTGTACATCAAAATGCCGTATACCCTCCCCTCTCTAAAGGCCTTAAGAGAGCAGTACTTATCCCGGCTCTTGTTAAAGTCCTGCGCTACAAACATATAGTTCCCCAAGTCGATGAAGATTACGTCTGGTTGCTCCTTCAGAAGCGCCTCCCAGTCGATCTTAGCAACCCCTTTTATTCCGTATTTATCTGCGACGCCCGGCGTGTTCAGCAAGACCAGCGGCGGGAAGTACGACTGAGTCGCTTCAAAGGGCTGGCCGCCTCTGGCGGAGATTGCGCCTACGTACACCTTCGGCCTTTGGGTTATGTTGGCGGTGCGCCTCTTGAGATCCTTGATCAAATCCTCCATGTATCTAACCAGCTCCTCAGCCCTCTCCTCTCTACCCAACAAAACGCCGACGGTCCTAAGAGACTTGTACAAACTAGTGAAGTTGACCCAGCCCTCGCCGCTGTCGATAAAAGCCGACACAACCACCACGGGTATGCCAGTTTTCTCCTGGATCTTGTCGGGGGCGTCGGCCACAAAAGGCGACATGATAATCACGTCCGGTCTCACAGATAGTATCCTCTCGTAGTCAACAGGGCTACCAGGCCCACCCCGCCCAACCACTGGAAGCGAGGTGAGGTTTTTTGTCCAGAGGATGTAGCCGTAGTCTCTGCCTTGGGGTGGCCTCTTCTCTATCTCTTCTATCCCGGCTAGTTTGTCTGTGGCGTTGAGATATACCACGAGCCTAAGCGCCCCCGGCCCCAAAGCCACAACTCTAGACACAGGCGCCTTCACAGACACCCGCCGCCCAAGCACATCCACTACCTCCACAACAGCTGACTTAGACACGCCGGCCGTAGCCCGGGCCGTGGTTATAAACCCGTACTTCGACAAATCCATCTTCTTCAGCGACTCTACGACGCAGTTGCCCAGCTCCGTGTAGGAGGCCACGAAGGCCTCGAAGTGGCCCACCCTGATGGTTTTGGCCGGCGGGCCGAGGAGGACGGCCACGGCTTTGATGGGCGGATCCTCCACAAAGTCGTAGGGCGGCTTGAAGACGTACACGTAGTAGGTCCTCCCACCCGCCTCGGCCGTGTACGGCTCCCAGTAGCTGGTGCCGCCGCCGGCGGGCCTAAGCTGGAGGCCTTTGCCGAGGAGGAAGGGGACGTAGGCGAACATGCAACGGCCCGCCCCCGCCTCGAACTTAGCCCAGGAGCCGTCCAGGTTGGGGGCCACGTCTACCGCCTCGGTGTTGGGGAGGGAGCTGGGTATGTAGATGTAGAGGGTGCCGTTGTATACAAACCTCACCCCCAGGGCGGTGTACTTCGCCGTGAGGTTGACGCCGAGGTCCCGAGACAGCATCCACGCGGCGGCGAGCTCCCTATAGCCGATGGGGGCCTTGTTGGGGTCTGCGAAGACCGTCTTGGCGGAGGCCAGCTCCTCAAGAGCCGTGGGGCTTCTGCAGACGAGGGCCAGCTTGAACCTCCCCAGCGAGTAGGTCTGGAGGGCCCCCGCCCTCTCGGCGTCTGGCCTCAGCTCTATGTCTACGCATGCAAATATGTCCGGCTTAGCTCCGCCCTGTATCCTCCTGACGCCTTCTACACACCCCATAGACTGTATCCCCTCTGTGCCAAGCCCCGCAGCCGCCGCCGCGTCTTTAATCACCTTGACGAGAGCGGGAGGGATATAGCCCAGAGGCGAGCCCGAGCACGCCTTAGTCGCCGTAGCACCGGGTGCCGCCGTCTCCGGAGACTTCAGAGGAGGAGTCGCCGTTGTAGCCGCCGTCTCTTGTGTCTTCTGTGGTGGCTGTTGGATCTGCAACAAGAATGCTATTGTTACAATTAGAGCTACAACCCCGATTAGGACCACCCACCGCATGTTTGTATGAAAGCCGTGGCTTATCTAGATAACTTACATACGAAATATCAAGTTTAAATTTTTTAAAGTTTTATGTTTTTGTACTATATAAATGGTCTTCTTTTTATTTTTTGTCTTATTACTTTGTTTATGTATATATTGTTTGTTTTTGTCTTTTATTTGAACTAGTTTATGTAGTTTTCCATTATTTATTTTTTGTGTAGGTAAAGCCTAAATCCCTGGCTGTGTTGTCTTTTGTGGCTCTGGCATTGGCCGCCGTCGTGTTTGTGGCGCTTCTACTATTTATACTGCCGGTTGCCTACCTGGGGGCGCCTCCGCCGGGGTTCGCGGAGGTGTTTCTCCTCACTGCTCTGTTTAGCGGCGCGGCGGCCGGTCTCGGTCTGCTCCCGGGGCTGGCTGTGGCCGTCTGGGGGCGTGGGGGCTGGCGGGCGGCTGTGGCGCAGATCCTCTACGCGCCTGCCGTCGTGCCGCCTACGGCAGTGGGGGTTCTCCTCCTGGCGGCCTTTAGGAACCCCCTCCTGCCGGAGTGGCTCTACGGCTTTTTTGTGAACAAGGCGGCGGGGGTCCTCCTGGCGATGTTCGTCATGGCTCTGCCGGTGTCCTACGCGGTTTTCGACGGAGCGCTTAAGGACGTGAGGGCGGAGCTCTACTTCAGGTCGCTGGGGCTTGGGGGGCTTAGGCTTCTGGCGGCTCTCCTCCTCTCGCTGAGGAGGGCGGCCGCGGCCGCTTTCCTGCTGTCCTTCCTCCGGGGCTTCGGGGAGCTTGGGGTGCTCCTCATCTTCGCCTCCTACCCGCCCACCATGTCCATCTACATATACCAGGCCTTCCTCCAGGAGGGGCTGGGCGCGACGGTGGCGGCCTCCATGGCCGTCGCGGCTCTGGGGGTCTCCACGGCATACCTACTGAGGCTATGGCTGTCGAGGTGAGGGGGCTTAGGGCCAGGAGGGGGAGGTTCCAGCTGGAGGTGGAGCGCCTCTCCGTCAACTCCGTCACGGTGGTGCTCGGGAGAAACGGCAGCGGGAAGACGACGCTACTGGACGCGATAGCCGGAGCCATACCGGCGGAGGGGTCGGTGGAGGCGTGTGGGAGAGAGGTGTCGCGCCTCCCGCCGGAGGAGAGGGGGCTGGTATATATACAGTCCACGCCGGTGGACCCCCCCGGCGGCCCCAGGAGGTTCCTGAGGTGGGTGGCGGCGAGGTGGGGCCGGGGGGAGCGGGAGGTGGAGGAGGTGGCCGCCCTCCTGGGCATAAGGGACCTTCTGGACAGGAGGGGCCTCTCCACCGGCCAGAAGCAGCTTGTCAACATCGCGGCGGGCCTCCTGGCGGGGGCCTGCGGCTTCCTCATGGACGAGCCCACCTCCCACCTGGACTGGTTCAACAAGCGGCTTGTGGACGACGCCGTGAGGAGGCTGGGCAAGCCCGTCCTCTACGTAACCCACGACCCCTACGAAGCCGCCTACATAGGCGACGTCATATGCGTCATGGAGGAGGGCCGACTGAGGAGGTGCGTGGAGAACAGCCCCACCGACCCCGCCGAGCCCCTCGTGAGGAGGCTCCTCCAGCCGGAAAACCAGGCCGCCGGGCGCTAAAGCTTATATACACCCGCTGTTGGTGAGACAAGCCGCCGTAGTCTAGCGGTTAGGATGGCGGGTTGTGGTCCCGCTGACCCGGGTTCAAATCCCGGCGGCGGCCCCTATATCCTTCCTGTGGCCGTTGTTGGTGGCTCGGGGGGTGGTGGTGGGCGGTGGCTAGGTCTTGTCTATGACGTAGAAGCGCCTCTGTCTGTGGATGACTCCGGCGGCCATGGCTAGGAGTTCGAGGGTTGAGGCGAGGAGGACGTCTACTATGTACCTCCTCGCCCTTAGGCTCCCGTATATGTATACGGCGGCGTAGAGGGCGGCGACGGCTGTGGCGAGGGTGGGGCCGTAGAGGGCGGTTAGGGGGCCGGCGGCGGCGAGGAGGGCGGCGACGGCGGCTGAGGCTGGGGGGATTGGGTTTCTGTATCTCACGGCTTCGCCGAGGGCTGAGGCCCACCTGGCCCTCTGCCTGGCGAAGTCCAGCAGGGAGTTGGGGCTTTTGATGGAGACCCTTGTCCTGGTCTGGAAGGTCTTGTAGCGCCGCCTGAGGAGCTCCATGGCGAAGCGGAAGTCCTCCGTCACCGTGTCGCCCATGGCGGGCCATATCTCCCTGAGGACGTCCCCCCTCACGATGAGGAGCTCGCCGTGCATGCCGAAGATGGGCCTCCTCAGCACCTCTAGGGCGAAGCGGTAGCGGGTGAGGTCGTCGAAGTGCCTAACCCAGTCCAGGGCGTAGGCCAGCCTGGAGCGGCCGGGCCTGGGCACGATGACGCCGTTGCCGGCGACGTACCCCCTGGCGCCGTAGTAGGCGATGTCTCTGAGGAACTCCCTGTCGAGGGGGTAGGAGTCGTCGTCTAGGAAGATGTACCAGGTGTCGGGCCTGGCGTAGTTGAGGACGAACCACCTGATAGCCCTGTACTTGGTGCCGTCCTCCTCCCGCGGCACGACGAGGACGTTCCTCACGCCCACCGGCTTGGACGAGACCACGACGTACCTCAGCCCCAGCCTCTCCAGCTGGGCCACGGTCTCCCGGAGGGCCGGCAGAACCCTCCCGTCGCCCACGGTCACCACAACGACGAGGTAGTTGTCCACGGGCTCGGCGCGGCGGCCCCCCGGCCGCCTCGCTGCGCCGAGGGCGAGGATGAAAAGGTAGATGCCTCCCACGGCGTTGAGGACGATGTAGGTCAGCTCGAACATGTGCGGGCCCGGGGGCGGGTTTATAAAGATGTATATAAACCACCGCGTAGCGTGCGCCGTGGCGCTGGCGAGGAGCTGGCTGAGGCGGAGGCTGGGGGTCTTTGACATGTACGCCCTGGTGCACTCCGACTCCCAGAGCACCTACTACTTCCTGCTCGGCTTCATCGCCCTATACGCGGGGGAGTACGCCTTCTTTGGGGCTATATACGGCGTGTTGCTGATGGCGGCTATAGCGGTGACATACGGCGAAATGGGGTCCAGGTTTCCCGAGACGGGCGGCTCCTACCTCTACATCAAATCGGCCTTCGGCCCCACGCTGGCGTACATATCTGCGTGGCTCATAGCCTTCGACCAGATAGTGATGGTGGCATACGGCACGATAGACGCCGCCAAGACCATAAACAAAACGCTTGGTCTTGGGATACATGAGGCGGCTCTGGCCGCCGCCTTCACCACGGCGCTCTTCGCCCTGACGGTGGTGGGGATAAGGGAGTCCGCCAACTTCGCCAAGGCGGTGGCCGCGGTCGACCTAGCCGTGATGCCGGCGTTGATAATCTGGGCCCTGGCGACCCACCCAGCCCCGCCGCCCCACTTCGGCTGGGCCGGCGTCGAGGGGGCGAGCCTCCTGTTTGCCCTCTCCCTCCTCTCCCGCGGCTTCACCGGCGTAGACGCCATTGGGCAGCTGGCCGGCGAGGCCAGGGAGCCCCTGGTCCAGGTGCCGAAGGCCACGGCGCTGGTCGTGGCGGTGGGCGCCTTCTTCGGCCTGGGGCTCACGGCGGCGCTGATGTCGGCGCTACGGCCGGAGGAGCTGGCGGACCCGGCGGTGGCGCCGCTGTATCTCGCGGCTAAGGTGAACCCGGCGCTGGCGTACGCCGTCGCCCTCAACCTATTCCTAGTGATGATCACAGCCGCTCTGGCGGGCTACGTGTCCTTCTCCAGGCTTGTCTACATGATGGCGGAGGAGGGCCACCTCCCCGGCATCCTCGGCAGGCTACACAGGAGGTTCAGAACTCCGCATGTCTCCCTCCTCCTGGTGTACACGATATCGCTGCTCCTGATAGCCCCCGGGGAGATAGAGATCATCCTAGCCATATACGCCGTGGGGTCCCTCCTCAACTACCTCCTCGTCGCCGCGGCCCTCGCCAAGCTGTCGAGAAGCGGCGACCTATACAGCGCCTTTAGAACGCCCAAGGTGGCAGGCGTGCCTCTGTCCGCCGCCGCCGCTCTCGTCCTCCTCCCGCTGGGCATAGGGCTGACTGTTCTGGAGAAGTACAGATACCTATGGGCGCTCGCCCTGTGGCTTGGGGCAGGGCTGGCGCTGCTCTATCTGACAAAGAGGAGGGACCCACGGCGGCGGGCCGTCGGCGCCGAGTAGGCCGGCAACGCCGGGCGGGGAGGCCCGTCCAGCGCCGCCGGCCGCCCAAACCCCGGAGGGTGGGCCTCCGGGGGTGGGTCCCCCGGGGCGGCCAACCGCCGTGGGTTGTACCTACGGGTTTTCAAAAATTTAACAGTTCTCCTGTATTACAAGTGAGATATTTCTATAGAAATTTGTTTTGCTGGGCCGGGGGCGCCAAGCTTATATAGGCGCGCCGCCGTTGTGCCATGTACGTCGACTTGACCATGGAGGTTGGACCGGCGACGCCCGTCTACCCCGGCTCGCCGGCGCCGGCGGTTCTCCAGTGGAGCAGATACGACGTCCACGGCTACTACAGCAACGTGCTTTTTATGCCCGAGCACGTGGGGACCCACGTGGACGCGCCGGCGCACTTCGTCCCCGGCGGCAGGACTGTGGACCAGATAGAGGCCGGCCGCTTCTTCGGCAGATTCGTGGCGCTGGACTTCTCGGGCCTCCCGCCGAGGGGGGAGGTGGGGCTTAGGGAGTTCGAGCGGGCTCTGCCGAGGGGCGTGGAGCTGGGGCCGGGCTGGTTCGTCCTGTTTAGGACGGGCTACCACGCCGGCGTTGAGAGGTGGCTCGACCACCCAGACATCTCGCCGGAGCTCGCCGAGCACCTGGCCAAGCTTGGGGTCTACGGCGTTGGGACAGACGCCCCCAGCCCCGACCACCCGCCCTTCGAGGTGCACAGGATCCTCCTGGCGAGGGAGGTGCTGATCTTCGAGAACTTGGCCAACCTCGGCGCGGTGGTGGGGAAGACGGGCCAGTTCGTGGCTCTGCCTCTGAAGGTGGCCGGCGGCAGCGGCGCGCCGGTTAGAGCTGTGGCATTGGTATGAGGGCCCCCTCCACCAGCGCCAACCTGGGCTCGGGCTTCGACGTAGTTGCGGTGGCGCACGACGCCTACTTCGCCGAGGCGTATGTAAAACTGACGTCTGGATGCGGCGTTGATATAAAGTTCCGGGGGTTCGACCCCGGGGGGGACAACACGGTGAGGAGGGCCTTCCAGCACCTCTTCGAGAGGCTGGGCAGGTGCTGGGGGGTGGAGGCCGAGGTGGACAACCGTATCCCCATCGCCAGGGGGCTGGGGAGCAGCGGCGCGTCGGCGGTGGCGGCCCTGGCGGCCTTCATAAGGGAGGCGGGCCTCAGGGTCGACCCGGCGGCGGTGGTGGAGGCGGCGGGCCTGGGGGAGGCCGCGGCGGCGGGTAGCCCCCACTTCGACAACGTGGCGGCGGCGGCGCTGGGCGGGGCGGTGGTGATCGCGTCGGTTAAGCCTCTGGAGTTGGTGAAGTTCAGCCCCAGGCTGACCTTCGTGGTGGGGGTGCCGGACGTCCCGCCGATGCCGGAGAAGACCAAGGTCATGAGGAGCGTCCTCCCCAGGGAGGTGCCCTTCAGGACCTACGTGGCGCAGCTGGCTAGGGTCTCCGCGCTGGTGGCGGGCTTCGCCAGGTCCGACCCCAGGCTGGTGGCGCTGGGGATGAGCGACGAGGTGGTGGAGCCCGCTAGGGCCCCCCACGTGCCCGCCTACGCCAGAGTTAGGCGGTACGCCCTGGAGGCGGGGGCGCTGGCTGTGGCCATATCTGGGGCGGGCCCCTCCATGATCGCCCTCGTGGAGGATAGAGACAGCGGCGCCGTGAGAGCCGCCGTGGAGCGGGCCTACGCGGAGGAGGGCTTGAGGGCGGAGGTGAAGGTGGCGTCGACGGCGGAGGGGGCTCTGAAGGATTTATAACCCCTCCCCGGGAGATACATGGTGAAGGTGGTGAAGAGAGACGGGAGGACGGAGGAGTTCATCCCCGAGAAGATCGTCGTCAGCGTTTTGAAGGCCGGCGCGCCGGTGGACGTGGCTAGGAAGATAGCGAGGAAGGTGGAGTGCGCCGTGATGGAGAGGGAGAACGTGACGGCTCAAGAGCTGACGAGGATGATACTGGCCGAGCTCAAGAAGGCAAACGAGCAGTGGTACAGGAACTGGATAGTCTTCGACCAGGCAGTCAAGCGGAGGAGGACCGAGGAGGAGCTGAGGTGAGCCCCTCGGGGGTGCATATTTTTCCGCCGGGGGCCTCCGGCCTCCGCAGCCTCTCCGGGAGCATGTGGGCGTAGCGCTGGAGCTCCTCCTCGTCCAGCACCCTCTCCACGCCGTCGGGGCCGTAGGCCTTGTCCACCAGGAGGTCGATGTATACAACGCGGCGGCCCCACTCGGGCTCGGTGTTGGCGTTCACGTAGGTGCCTAGGTAGACGCCGGAGGCGCTGTAGTAGCTGTGCACCACGTACCCCCCGGACCTGGGCACGCAGGTGAGGGCGTAGGTCCCCGGCTCGATCCTGGCGCCGATCCCGTCGAGGACGCCGCCGGGCTTCAGCGTCCTCTTCACCACGAGGACGTCCTCCAGGGCCTTGACCACCTCCCCCCGCATCTTCACCACCTCGCCCCAGGGCTTGACGTGGTATATGGCGACCCTCCCCCTGGCGAGGAAGGCCGCCGCCCTCTCGTAGACGTCGGCCCCCACGTGGTCGAGGAGGTCTAGGCACCTCCCCAGGCCCTGCCCCCTCAAGGCGTGGTGGCCTCTCACGGTCGGCACGACGGCCGCCCGGGCCTCGTCGAGCTTAAACTTGGCGCGTTTGTCAAAGAGCACCACGGCGAGGCACCTCCCCCTCCTCAGGAGAGCACCTGGGGGCCCGCCCTGCGACAGCCTCAGGAGCTCCCTGTAGAGCTCCTCGGCCTCCCTGGCCAGCTCCTCCTCCCCCGCGTATTTAGCCGAGGACTTGAAGCGTAGGCCTATGGAGGCGTAGGCCTTCAGCCTCGTCTCGGCCAGTATCCTCAGCCTAAGCCTCTCCTCCTCGCCTATGTGTCTGCTGTAGGCCACCCTCCCCGTGGTGTTGAGCTCCAGGAGCTTCCCATCCACCACGATCTCCGGCACCGCCACCCCCCTCAGGGGGCCGACGGGGGGCTTAACCACCGTGAACACCGAGGCGGCCCCCGGCTGCAGGACGTACCTGCCGGGCACCTCCATGAGGCCCCCGGGCCCCTCCACCAGCCCCTCCCCCACGACCCGCCCCACAAACACGTCGTGGAGACCCGCCGAGGCCTTCGCCACGACGGGGTCGGCGTACTCCCTAAGCCTCTCCAGGAGGTGGTCCACGGCGGGGCAGTCGCCGATGGCCACCACGCCGGTTTTAGACTCGTGGTCCTTCACTGTGACGTCCGGCGGGGAGGGGTCGGGCCGCAGGCCGAACCTCTCCGCTATCTGCGGGGTGGGCTGCACGACCTTGAAGCCCCAGTCCAGCGCCAGCTTCGTCAGCGCCGTGGCGTATATCCCCCTGATCCTGGCCCTAAACACCTTTATAGATGCGGCCAGTTTTTAAAGGCTGAGGGCTGATGACTCCTTCCGCTGTTGAGAAATGATATAAAGGGGTGCGCCGCATATGCCGTGATCCCCATCAGCGTGATGGTGGCCGGCGTGGGGACCACCTCCTTCAAGGTCAAGGGCAGATTCGGCGTCGACAAGCCAAGCGACTTCTCGGCCCCCCTCAGGCCCATCGTCAGCTGGAACATAACCAGGAGGTGCAACCTGAAGTGCCTACACTGCTACATAGACGCCGGGGCCGAGGACCCCCGCGAGCTCACCACCGCCGAGGCCCTAGCCCTCGTCGACCAGATGGCCGAGGTGGGGGTACCCCTCATCCTCTTCACCGGGGGCGAGCCCCTCGTCCGGCGGGACTTCTTCGAAATCGCCGAGAGGGCCAGAGACGCGGGGATCAAGCTCGTCCTCTCCACAAACGGGACCTTGATCACCCCCGAGGTCGCCAGGAGGCTGAGGGAGGTGGGGGTGGTCTACGTGGGAGTCAGCCTAGACTCCATAGACCCCGCCTTCCACGACCAGTTCAGGGGGGTCCCGGGCAGCTTCGCCGCCGCGCTCGCCGGGATAAAAAACGCCACCGCCGCCGGCCTCGACGTGGGGCTCCGCTTCACCGTAACCGCCAAGAACATACGGGAGGCGGGGGCCTACGTGGACTTCGCCGCGTCGCTGGGCGTCAAGAGGATAACCTTCTACCACCTCTCCGCCGCCGGCAGAGCCCAGAAGCTCCCCCCCGACTGGTGGTACACCCCCCAGCAGTACAGGGAGTTCATAGAGACCCTCATCTCCAAGGCCAGGCAGTACGCCGGGAGGCTGGAGATAGAGACCACCCTAGCCCCCTACGACGGCATATACATCGCCCAGACGGTGGGCGGGGGGGACGAGAGACATCTAAAGTTCGTGGAGTCCACGGGCGGCTGCGGGAGGAAGATAATATCCATATACCCAAACGGCGACGTCTACCCCTGCCAGTTCATAGACTTCTACAAGCTGGGAAACGTCAGGGAGAAGCCCCTCCGGGAGATCCTCACCCCCGACAAGCTGGAGCCGTTTATAAACACCGACAGGTACCTGAGGGGGCCCAGGTGCTCCGCCTGCCGATTCAAGCAGTACTGCAAAGGCGGCGACAGAGCCAGGGCCTACTACCTAACCGGCGACATGTACGGCGACGACCCGCTCTGCCCCATCCCCCACCTCCTCAGATGAAGATCCGCGTCGCCACCAGGGGCTCCAAGCTCAGCCTAATCCAGACCGAGGAGCTCCTCGCCCAGATAAAGGCCGTGGAGCCCGACATCCGCTTCGAAATCGTGGTGGTGAAGACCACCGGCGACTTGATACAGGACAAGCCCCTCTTCCAGATAGGGGTCAAGGGCGTCTTCGAGAAGGAGGTCAACCTCGCCGTCTTGAGAGGCGAGGCGGACATGGCCGTCCACAGCCTAAAGGACCTACCCTCCGACCTCACCCCAGGCCTCGCCCTGGCGGGCTACTCCAGAAGAGCCCCGCCCAACGACGCCCTGGTGAGCCCCCGCGGCTACACCCTCGAGACGCTCCCCAGAGGCGCAGTCGTGGGCACCTCCAGCGTGAGGAGAGCCGAGTTCCTAAAGGCGGCCAGGCCCGACCTGGAGATCAAGCCCCTCCGGGGAAACGTAGACACGAGAGTCGCCAAGATCCTCTCCGGCCAGTACGACGCCGCCGTCATGGCCGCCGCCGGCCTACAGAGGCTCTACGGCGGAGCCCCCCCAATCCCCGCGGTCCCCCTAGCCGTGGAGGACCTCCCCCCGCCCCCCGGCCAGGGCATAGTGGCGGCCGTAGCCAGAGAGGAGGACACCTGGCTAACCGACCTGCTGAGGAGAGCCAGCGACAGGAAAGCCGCGGCGGAGGCGGCGGCCGAGAGGGCCTTCCTCGCCGAGGTAGGCGCCGGCTGCCACGTAGCCGTCGGAGGCATAGCAAGGCAGACCCCAGCCGGAATAGAGTTCACAGCCGGATACGCCCAAGGCGGCCGGAAACACCTGGTAAAGGTCTACGGAGAGGACCCCACCGAGGTCGGCAGGAGAGCGGCCAGACTCGTCGCACAAGCCATGAAAAAGACATAAACCACTGACGGGTGAGGCACATGCACCCCAAGTGGCTGGAGAGGCACTTCAGACACCTCCACCAGGCCCTAGCCGCCCTAGAGGAGGGAGACGCCACGGCCGCCTGCTACAACGCATACGTCTCAGCCGAGGCGCTGGCCAAAGGCGCCCTGGGGTACCACCCCTACGGCCAGGCGGAAAGCATAAAACGCCTCCCAGCCCTAGTCAGAGAAATCTTCGGCGGAAACCCCCCACCAGACGCAGAAAAATGCGCCCAATGCCTAGAACGCGAAGCCTTCTCCAACGACGCACAAACCTGCATAAAATGCGCCGAACTACTAGCCGACCTCATACACAACCACCTCAAAACCACAAAACCCACCTAAACAACCAACCCCCCTTAAAATCCCGCGAGGCTTTCAATCCTCAACTTAAGATTCTCAGGGGCACAGTGTAGGTTTTCCGGTGCATTCCGGTGCACTTTCAATCCTCTCTTCGAGATTCAAAACGCAGACCCGCTTATTGACAGGTTGGCGCATATACAGATCTTTCAATCCTCTCTTTGAGATTCAGGTATTCGCGGTGGTATACAATTACGGGCTCTGTGGTGGACTTTCAATCCTCTCTTTGAGATTCTCTGCCCAATGAAGAGGTGCCATTCGCACGACCAATAAACCTTATGGATGTTATCTTTCAATCCTCTTTTTGAGATTCTCCCAAGTTCCCCGGAAGGGCGGACGTCGTCGACGCCGCTCTCCTCTTTCAATCCTCTCTTTGAGATTCACCCCCACGCCGCCGTTTCTCTCCCCCAAGTCGTGGGGCAATTCTTTCAATCCTCTTTTTGAGATTCGTAAAGAGTAGGCTGTATAAGAATACTGCAACGTATTACATGTATTTGCTTTCAATCCTCTTTTTGAGATTCCCAATACATGGAAATATGCCTAAAAGAGATAAGGACGTTGGTGGAGCTTTCAATCCTCAACTTGAGATTCTGTACTATATCGATGAATACATGGAGAACGTCTACAAGCTGAGCTTTCAATCCTCAACTTGAGATTCGGACAGGCGCATAATGATAGTGCCCCTCGTCCTAGACGCTTTCAATCCTCAACTTGAGATTCCTCTCCCTCAGCCACACGCAGGTGTACTACGCTGTGAAGATCTTTCAATCCTCAACTTGAGATTCTGAGTTGTCGGCGCCGAACGATGCACAAGCATCCGCGGAGACTGCTTTCAATCCTCAACTTGAGATTCCACTCCGCCGTAAGGTGGCCACAATACGTTTCTATAAGAGTACAACTTTCAATCCTCAACTTGAGATTCCAACCCCGTTTTTTCAGTTATCGACAAGTTTCTGCGGTTAAACTTTCAATCCTCAACTTGAGATTCGGCTGAGCTGCTGGCCAGGGATCCCCACGCCTTCCTCGAGGCTTTCAATCCTCAACTTGAGATTCGTAGCAATGCAAGACCCCGATATATTTAATGCGGTCATGAAGCTTTCAATCCTCAACTTGAGATTCTGGAGAATGAGGACATCATTAGAGAGATTAGAGATTACCACTACGCTTTCAATCCTCAACTTGAGATTCCCGAGGAGCAGAAGTCGGTAATACACTCCACGATCGTCAAGCTGATCGCTTTCAATCCTCAACTTGAGATTCTGGGTCTTCTGGGTTTTGGTTTTTGTTGGTTTTTAAGTTTTTCTCTGTGGGGTTTTGTGTTGATTTCGGGGTGTTCTTGAGACTGCTCTTTCTGGGTTGCTTGTTTTTCTAGAGCTGACCCCGTGCGTCCCGCAGTTGAAAGCGTGTGGCTGGAGGTCGGCGGCGCCGTCCGCCGTTGTTCTGCCCGCCGTTTTTTAAACTGGATCTCCGCTTGACAAACACACAGCGACGGAGGAGTAGAACGATTTTACAAAAAAAAAGGGGTTGCTGCACGACGATTTATAAACGCCGCTGTCTATATAGGGTATGTAGGTTTGGTGGTTTTTATGGCGCCGTCTCTGAGTTCGTAGTGGGGGGTGTCTGGTGGGATGTCTCCTGGGTAGTGTGTTGTCAGGAGGACGAGGGCTTTGTTTGAGTACTGCCGTAGGTAGTCCATGAGGGTTTTTCTCTTGTCTGCGTCTAGGTAGGCTGTGGGCTCGTCTAGTAGGGCGGCTTTGGGGCGGCATGTGAGGACTCTGGCGATGGTGAGGAGCTTCTTGTAGCCGCCGGAGAGGTGTCTCGCTTTTCTGTGGAGGTGGGGGGTTAGGCCCAGCGCGTCCAGGACGTCGCCGTCGTGGCAGATGAGGTTGTCCTCTACTGTGCCCGCGAGGACGAGGGGCTCCTGGTGGGCGTAGAGCACCGCCCTTCTCATGCGCCGTAGTGCCTCGGCGAGGGGGGCCCCGTCTATGTACACCTCGCCCTCGTCGGGCTTCAGGAGGCCGGCGAGGGTCTTCAGGAGGGTGGTTTTGCCTGAGCCGTTTGGACCGACGACGGCGGCCATGCCGGCGTCTGGGAGCTCCAGGTCAACTCCCCGAAAGACCCACGAGCCGCCGTATCTCTTCCCCAGCCGGACGGCCCTTATCATCCCCTGTATCTGAAGCCCAGCGCCGTCACGGCGGCGCTCACCGCCACCGCCATGGCTAGGAGGACGGCGCCCAGCTGTATGGCCGCGTCCCAGTTTCCGAGCATGGTCTCGTGGGCCACCGCCGTGGTGAGGACCCTCGTCCTGTATCTAATGTCGCCGCCCAGCATGAGGGCTATCCCCAGCTCCCCTAGCGCTCTGCCGTAGGCCGCCGCGGCGGCCGCCGCCAGGCCCCCCGCCGCCTCCCTGACGTAGATCTTCAGGAGGGCTGCTCTCCCGAGGCCGAACATCTCGGCGAGCTCCCTCACCCTGGGGTCAACGCCGTCGAGGGCGGTCATGGCGTAGGAGAGGTACAGGGGGAGGACCAGGAGGGTGTGGCCCACCACCACCGCCTCCAGGGTGTAGAGGATGCCGAGGCCCCCCAGAGGCCCCGACCTGGCCAGGAGGAGGTAGAGGAGCAGGCCGAGGAGGACCGTGGGGATCCCCACGAGGCCGTTGAAGAGCGCCTTGAGGGCCTCCGCCAGGCGGCCGCCCCTCGTGTGTAGCCACAGGGCGGCTGGGGTGCCCACGGCGGCTGAGACTAGGGCTGGGACGGCGGAGACGTAGACCGAGTTGAGCACTATGCCCGCCAGCTCAGCCGACACAGCTGGGGCCGAAGACGGCCGGCTTTATCCACTCCATGGCCCTAGGGTCGGCCCTGGAGATGGGGGTGAAGAGGGGCTGACCCGCCACGGTCAGGTTGCCGATGACCTCCTGGCCCCTCGTCAGCATGTACTGGGCCATGAGCTTGGCGGCGGGGGAGGGCTTGACGATCTCGAAGCTGTATATGTTTATCAAGTCGGGCGCCGCCGGAACCACCACCTCCAGCTGATCCAGCCTATCTCTGTACCTCAGCCACGTCCCCACGTCGGTTAGGGCGTAGGCCCTCTTCTCGTTGGCCAACAGCAGGGTCTGCCCCATGCCGGCCCCCGCCGAGATGTACCACGTGTCCACCTTGGGGTCGGGCTCCCTCCCTATGGCCTCGCGCCAGAGGGACAGCTCCTTGATGTGGGTGCCCGACCTGTCGCCCCTCGACACGAAGGGGGCCTTGGCCTCCGCTATCCTCCTGAAGGCCTCCGCCGCGGAGGTCCCCCTGGCGCCGGCCGGGTCCCCCCTGGGCCCAACCACGATGAAGAAGTTGTAGGCTATGACGTCTCGGCACTTGAGGGTGCCGTTCTCCAGATACCTCCTCTCGAGGTCGGGGGCGTGCACAAGCACCACGTCCACGTCCCCCCTAGCCGCCATGAGGAGGGCCTGCCCCGTGCCGACGGCTGAGTACCTAACCTCCACGTCGTACCCCCTCTCCGCCGCCCACCTCTCGAAGTCCGGGATCAAGACGTCGAGGAGGCCCGTGTCCTTGACGCTGGTGGTGGTGGCCATGTAGAGGACGGCGTGTTGCCTAGGCGCCGTCTGCTGCGGCGCGGCGGTCTGCGGCCGCTGGCTTGCGATGAAGAGCGCAACCGCAACCGCCAACGCCACTACAATTATCAGATATCCAATTTTGGACATAAGAAACTATAAATCCGGGCTTTATAACTGTTGTGCGCTTCGTGGCCGAGCTCAAGGCCGTGGTAGGGGGGGCGGAGCTGGGGGCCGAGGTCTTCAAGGCCCTCCTCGCCATAGACATGACCGCCTCCATGAAGAGGGCCGCCCAGGCGCTGGGGATGCCCTACACCACCCTCTGGAACCTGGTGGCGCGCGCCGAGAGGGCCATGGGGGCGAGGCTGGTGGAGGCCTCCAGGAGAGGCGGGACGAGGCTCACCGAGGCGGGGCGGAGGGCCCTGCGGCTGTACATGGCCGAGGCGGCCAGGAGGGGCATCGTGCTGGGCCTCTCCCCCCTAATATACGCCGGCAGCCACGACCCAGCGGTGGAGGAGGCCCTCCGCGGCGGCGAGGCCTACTTCGTCGGGTCGCTACAGGGCCTCCTCATGGTGGCCGGGGGGCTGGCCCACTTCGGCGGGGTCCACCTGGGCGACAACCTCCAGGCCGTCGCCGCCTACGCTCCCCACCTCTGCCTAGTCAGAGGCTTCAGGAGGGAGGTGGGGGTGGCCGCGAGGCGCCCCATCGCCGACCTCACGCAGCTGGCGAACATGAGGCTGGTGAACAGGCCCCCGGGCGCCGGCACCAGGGCGCACATAGACCGCCTACTCCGCCAGCTGGGCGTCTCCCCCCGGGAGGCCCCCGGCTACGGCGACGTGGCCCAGACCCACGACGAGGCCGCCGCCAGGGTGGCCGCCGGCGAGGCGGACTACACCGTGACGACGCGGGCCGCCGCCGAGAGGCACGGCCTGCACTTCGTGAGGCTCTGGGAGGAGGACTTCGACTTCGTCTGCAGGCCGGAGGCCTGCGGCGAGGCCTCCCGCTTCGCCGCCGGCCTGAGGCTGGGCCCCGGCAGCCGCCCCCGGGGAGACGCGGGGCAGGTGGTCTGCCCCTAGTCCGCCACCCGCTCCACCCTCCTCCCCATCTCCCGCCCCCCCAGGAAGTCCCTCACGCTGTATAGAACCCGGTACTCCGACACCCCCAGCCTGCGGACGGCGTCTCTGATGTAGTCCTCGAGGACCTGCCTAGACACGCCGTGGACCATGAAGTAGCAGGGGTACCGCCACTTCCCCGGCACCGTGTTCCTAAGGACCACGTGGGTGGTGATGTTGAGCCTAGCCGCCGCCTCGCAGACCGGCTCCCTAACCACCACCATGGCGTTCTCCCTAAACCCAACCGCCTCCCCGTCCAGGGTGCCGTGGAGGTCCCGGAGCACCCCCAGCTTGATCAGCTCCCTGATCTTCGCCAGCGCCTCCCCCACGGAGGTGCCCAGCGCCTCGGCCGCCTCCCTAAACGGCTCGGGCACCAGCGGCAGAGACTTCACCCTGGAGAAGAAGGCCTGCGGCACCCCAAGCGACTCCACGGAGGGAGGAGACTCCGGCATGACCTCGCCCTTCGTCCACGACACCCCCCTCCTCAGGTCGAACCTCACATCCACCTTGTAGGACCTAAGCGAGTAGAGGATCACGTAGTCCAGGCCGAACTTCCCAGCCACAGCCGCCACCTTCCCCTCCAGCTCCTCCCTACTACGCGCCTTAGTCACAAACCACAGGTTGTAAGGCTTGAAATCCCGCTGGAAGTTGTGGCTCACGTACGGGTCCCTATTCACCTCCGCCGCCACCACCTCGACGACGTCCTCCGGCACAGCCATCCCCACCAAAGCCGCCTCCATCCCCCTCGCCCTGTAGTTCAAAATCGCCCCAATCCTCTTAAGCACCCCAGCCCTCACAGCCCCCCGCAGAACCTCAACCACCTCCCCCTCCCCAAGCCCAACCCTCTCACCCACCACAGCAAAAGGCCGCTCCACCAGAGGAAAATCGTACTGAACCTCCATCAACACATCCACCAACCGAGAATCCATACCAGAAAAAACCACTGGCACATAAAAACATCAACCCGCCAACCCCCACCACACCAACAAGCCCACACTTTAGATTTCCGGGCGTTTAGGGAAAAACTCCTTGAAGCGCACCTCATACGCAATACGGGTTTCTACTATCTTTTGATTTCTGGACGTTGCCGATGACCATGCGCACGAGAGAGGTAGAGACAGCGGTTTCTACTATCTTTTGATTTCTGGGGCGGCATGGCGAGGGTCATAATCGCCACCGGCACGCCGACTAGCGTTTCTACTATCTTTTGATTTCTGGGTCTCCGTACGCGGTGCGGCTCGGCTACAACGATATGGCAAGTGGGTTTCTACTATCTTTTGATTTCTGGAGAACTGAAATGGCTTGCGGCTTCATTTCTGGATACTCCATATGTTTCTACTATCTTTTGATTTCTGGGACTAGCTCGTCCAACCACGCCGCCCCCGCGGCGCCTTTCTCGTTCGTTTCTACTATCTTTTGATTTCTGGGATTATGGCGAATTTGTTATGCCATCTGCGGCTTCTCTCCTGGTTTCTACTATCTTTTGATTTCTGGAGCACGCCAACGGCAAGACCAGTTTCAGACATAATGTTTCTACTATCTTTTGATTTCTGGGGAAAGCAACGCGTCAAAGTATGTTTCAGCTACAGCGGGGGCGTTTCTACTATCTTTTGATTTCTGGGCAGGCGCGGGTTTATTGACATGTGATGTCTCTGTAGAGGGTTTCTACTATCTTTTGATTTCTGGAGGGCGGAAGGAGAGGGAGGGGTCGAGCGGATGCAACTTCGAAGTTTCTACTATCTTTTGATTTCTGGTTGTCAACCCCCGGCCCGGGGGCCGTGTCAAGGGCCAGTTGGCTGTTTCTACTATCTTTTGATTTCTGGCGCGGGCCGGGCGACGCGGCCCCCGACGCCGGCTTCGTTTCTACTATCTTTTGATTTCTGGGCAACATATCGCCATCTCAGAGCGGCATATCTGCGTCTGGTACCGTGTTTCTACTATCTTTTGATTTCTGGGCGGAAGATAGGCAGTGCCGTGGTTGAGGTGGCAACTGGAGGTGGGTTTCTACTATCTTTTGATTTCTGGATATGTTGCCAACGAGGCATACAGGTTCTGGACAGATGTAGAGTTTCTACTATCTTTTGATTTCTGGTGGACATGTAGCTGACGTATATGTCTCATCCACATAAACTACGCGTTTCTACTATCTTTTGATTTCTGGTGACTTCTGAGGGTAGCGCAGAGGAGCGTAGGAAGAAGCTGTTTCTACTATCTTTTGATTTCTGGCATAGTGTTGGGGCTCATGGCCTGCGCCTTTTGGTGTTCTAGGGTTTCTACTATCTTTTGATTTCTGGCTGGGTTCCTCAGGCACCACCTCGACATCGACTTCCTTGTTCATGTTTCTACTATCTTTTGATTTCTAGCGCCCTTTAGGGCGGGGAGGGGGCCAGCGATTGTATGCCGAGCATGTTTCTACTATCTTTTGATTTCTGGGGCGCCACCATAATCTTAACACTCCTGCCATACCACCACGTAACGTTTCTACTATCTTTTGATTTCTGGAACCATGATGCAGGGGCTGATGAGGTATATGGTCATGCAGATGGTTTCTACTATCTTTTGATTTCTGGCGCTCGTGACCGTCGCCGACGGCGTCGTGTGTATACAGTGCGGAGCGTTTCTACTATCTTTTGATTTCTGACTTCGACGAGAAGATCACAAGGACACAGATCAAGTATATTCGTTTCTACTATCTTTTGATTTCTGGATGCGGAATGTGAAACAGATGCGTTAAACACATTTATCACGTTTCTACTATCTTTTGATTTCTGGACGTCTGGCGCTCAGTAAATCCATGTAGTGAGACCGTCCAGTTTCTACTATCTTTTGATTTCTGGCGTAGCACCTCATACCAACCCCCCACCTTGCGTCTCGACTTTGTTTCTACTATCTTTTGATTTCTGGATGTTTGAGTGGAGTGGCGACACAGCAACAGTCACGCCGTTCAGTTTCTACTATCTTTTGATTTCTGGGGCTTGTATTTTCAGATCTTTTGGGTTTTTAAGTTTTTTCGTGGTTTTTTGTTGGTTCGGGGGTCGCTTTTCCACCGCCCTTTACATTCATATATTCCTCTGTCTGAGCTCCGGCGTACGCCATTCTTCGCCTTTACCATCATACACGCGCCCTAGAGAAGGCGGCCACCCAGCGCCATTCTTCGCGTTTGGCCTTCTAAACCCTTGTCTAAAGTATATTACATCCTTTACTGACATATAGAGTAATGTTTTAATGCTTGTGGGATATCGTAGGCATGTATCTCTACTTTGGCCGTGTGAGAGTTGGCCCTCTCGTTGGCTATCTCTGGCTTTTGGGCCGTCGGCTGTATCTGAGGGTGGGGTGGCGTCCTCGTGATACCGTCTACCTCGGCTCTGTGGACGACCTGCTGGGGGTGGCTGTGAGGGTTAGGTGGCTCGTCCCAAGGCCCCTCCCCGTTAGGCACCTCGTGGCTGCCCTCGTCGACGCCCTCAAAAAGGCCTACTACGTCGCCAGCCGCTACCGCGACTCCCCCCGCTGGAAGATACGCGCCTGGGAGGCGGCAATGGCCATAGAATACGCCGCCTCTGCGCTGGCGATGTACTGGCCAAGCGCCGCCAAAAAGATACTAGACGACGGCTAGGGGGTTGTGTTGGTTGGGGTGTGGTGGTTGGCTTTGTGGTGTTCTGGGTGGGGGCTTGTGATGGCGTTTCTGGGGGACCGGGGTGTTGCCGGGTGTGTGGAAGGGGGTTGGCCGAGTGGTCTTTGGTTTCTTTGTCCGTGTTGGTGGACGTCGCTGCTCTTGTGGTGGTCTAGGTTAAGTGCCCGCCTGGCTAGTAGAAACGCGGAATGCTCTGCTGATGCCGGTCCTCATGAGTCCCTCGTTGGTTTCGAGGAAACATCGGTCTAGCTCTTTTAATGTGCAGGTGGCGATGGCGTTGGCTATTTCTAGGAAGTCCCGGGGGATGTCATTCATGTGGCTCCACGACTACGAATACGTCCTTGTCGATCCCTAGCTTTTTGAGTTCGCCGTGGATTGTCTTTGATAGTTGGTCCCATACCTTGAGGAGCGCGTCGGCGTCGCCCCTCATTGCGTATTTTATTACCGTTGTTTCCCAATTTCCGTCGATCTCTTTAGCTATGTCGACGTCGACTAATTCTACCTCCTTGTTTTCGTTGATGATTTTTAACGTCTTCCGTATTGCCACAAGTATTGGTCCAGGGTCCATGCCCAGGGGGGTGGAGATTTTTTTCCGCGGCTCGTTGTGGGGCGTGTTTCCGTCTCCTCTGATGTAAATCGCCTGGTTTGCCGCCATGGTGGTCACCCGCGCCTGGGTTGTGTCCACGAGACTTTGCTGACCCAGTACGCCCAGTAGACTGGCTCGTTGCGTGGAGTTTTATAATTTATGTTTCGTGAAACCATGACCACCTCGGCGACGACCCTGACGTCGAATTTTCCTCTCGACGTCTCAACCGTGGTTTCGGCCACCGCGGGCTCCTGCTCCGCTATGTCAACCAGCTCCCAACCGTCTGTTGGAAGCGTGGGTGGGAGTAAGGGCTTGTCGGCCACGGCCTTCTTCAGCTCCTCAGGCAAGTCCTCAATGTATATGCCGCCCACGACGCTCACGTCGAAGTTTACACCGCCGAAGGGGGAGAAGCCGATCTCCTTCACGTTTAGTATCAGGTTCTTTAGCTTAATAACTGCGCCGTCGGTGAGCTTGATGGTGCCTACTCCAACCTCGCCAAGGCTCGCGGCTGATCTGCTCCACGTCCTTATTTGTCTTTCGGCTTTGTGGGGTAGCGGCCGTTGGGCGCGTCGGGGCGGCCCGCGGGTGGCGGCGTCGGCATGCCGCGGCGGTGGCCCGGCGTGGTTTGTGCCCCATTGGCCTCCGGCCTGTGGGCTTCGGGGTCTGCGCGGGGTGCCGCTCGGGCTTGTGGAGCGGGGGGTGGCCGCGGCTTAGGTGGGGACTAGAAGGGGGTGCCGTCTTTTAGCCATTTTGCGGCTTCTGGGGCGTGGTAGGTGAGGATTAAGTCTGCGCCTGCCCTTTTTATTGCGGTTAGGATCTCCAGCGTGGTGACCTTCTCGTCTATGTATCCGGCGGCTGCGGCGGCTTTTACCATGGCGTATTCTCCGGAGACGTTGTAGGCGGCTAGGGGGGCCCAGGGGTAGTGCTGTTTTACTAGGCGGATTACGTCTAGGTATGCGAGGGCTGGCTTTACCATGACTATGTCTGCGCCCTCCTCCAGGTCCATGGCGACTTCTTTGAGGGCTTCGTGGGCGTTTCTGGGGTCCATCTGGTATGTCCTCCTGTCGCCGAATTTGGGGGCTGAGGCGGCGGCTGTGCGGAAGGGGCCGTAGAAGGCTGAGGCGTATTTGGCGCTGTATGCCATGATGCCCACGTGGTGGAAGCCGTGGGCGTCTAGGGCTTTTCTGATCTCGGCCACCTGGCCGTCCATCATGCCGCTTGGGGCGACGAAGTCGGCGCCGGCGTCTGCGTACACGAGGGCCTCCTTGGCGTAGAGCTTTATGGTCTTGTCGTTGTCGACGTGCCACCTGCCGCCGGCGGTCTCTACCACGCCGCAGTGTCCGTGGTCTGTGTATTCGCAGAGGCAGACGTCTGCGAAGAGGAGCGCCTTGTCGCCGAAGGTCTCCTTTAGGAGGCGGAGGGCCTTGGGGACGGGGCCCTCCGGGTCGTAGCCCCTGGAGCCGTGGGGGTCTTTCTGCTCCTCGGGCACCACGCCGAATAGGATGAACTTGTTGACTCCCAGGGCGAGGGCCTCCTCCACGTGTTTGACGAGCTCCTCGCCGACGGGCCACCGGTGTTGGCCGGGCATGGTGGGTATGGCCTCGGGGCCGGGGCCCTCCTTGACGAAGATGGGGTAGATGAAGTCGCCGGGGTCCAGGGCTGTCTCCGCCACCGCGTCTCTAACGATTTTGCTTGTCCTTAGGCGGCGGGGCCTGGCGGCGGGGTACCTCATGCCCCCGCCGGCGGGGGTCCTTATATCTTTTCGCCTCTGCAGAGGGCCTCTAGGCGGGCGGCGGAGCGGGGGTCCAGCCTCCTGTAGCTGGGGGGCGGCCTCAGCCCGGCGGCGGCTGGGGGGACGGGGGCGGCGCAGGGGGCTGGGCTCCTCGCCTCTATCAACACGGCGTAGCGGGCGCCCTGGACGCGCCTCGTGTCCTCTTCGCCGACGCCGCAGTCCCCCAGCTGCTGGAGGAGGCGGGGGAGGCTACGGGGTGGGGCTATGAAGACTAGGCCCGCCGTGAAGCGGCCTGCCACGGCGGCGGCGGGCTTGGTGAAGTAGAGGTAGACCGCGTCTCCGGGCTGCACCAGAGGCCCCGCGAGCCTCCTCAGCTCGCACCTCCTCTGGCCGGCGAGGATCTGCCGGCCGAGCTGGGGCTTGATAGACATGAGGAAGACCGCCACGTATGGCGGGCGGCCGGGGGTTTTAAAGGTCAGCGCTTCAGCCCAGCCGGAGCCGCCGGCAGACCCGCCGGGCCCCTCGGGCGCGGCCGCCGGAGCACGCTTGTCCACATGCGCCTCTTCTCCAGAGGGCTGCCCCGGCTGGGGTCAAGCTTTTAACTCAGCCTCCGGGGGGCGGGGGTGAGGTGCTTCTGTGGCCGGCCGGCTGGGGAGGGAGGCCTCTGTCCGTATCACGACCCGGGGTGTGTGAGGGATCCGGCGTGCCGCCGGCAGCTTGTCTTTACGGCTGACTGCGAGGGGTGTAGCCTGCCTGGGGGCGAGGCTGTGGAGGTGGCGCCTAGGCTTAGGGGGGCTAGGATCTACGGGCCTCTTGTGGTGGAGTTCGTGGTTGGGGATGTGGATCTGAGGGGGGCGCGGGGGGTTGACCTCTTCGTGTACAGCGTGAGGGGTGATATATACCTGGAGGGGGCCCGCTTCCGGCACATATATATCGACCAGGCGGCGGGGGGCGTCTACTTCTCGGGCGGCGTGGCCTACAGCTTCTTCGCCGCCTCCGTCGAGGGCCGCATCTCGGCTAGGGGGGCGCGGGTCGGGGGGCACGTCGTCGTTGTGGACTCGTCTGGGGCCTTGGACCTCTCCGGCGCCTCTGCCGCTGGTGAGGTGGCGGTGGACGGCTTTAGGGGTGATGTGGCGGCGGGGGCGCGGGCGTACGCCGTGTCTCTCTCGCGGGTGAGGGGGGACGTGGACCTGTCGGGGGGTCGGGTGGAGGGGGACGTGGCTGTGGTGGAGTCGTCGGGGGGGCGGCTGGATCTGTCGGGGCTTGAGGTGGGGGGCAGGGTCTTCGTGTTGGGTTCTAGGTTCGGGGGGGTTAGGGTGGATAGGGCGGAGGTGCTGAGGAGGTTGGTGGTGCTGTAGCTACTCCTCCGCGATGTAGACCCTCAGCAGGCCTATGGACTCCACCTCGGCCTCCACCACGTCGCCTCCCTTGAGGTACCTCCCCTTGGCCCACCCCACGCCGGGGGGCGTGCCGGTGAAGATGAGGTCGCCGGGGCGTAGGGTTATGCCCTGGGAGGCCCAGTGTATCAGCTGCTGGACGTTGAAGATGAGGTGGGAGGTGTTGCCCTCCTGCTCCAGCTGGCCGTTTACCCAAAGCCTCAGCGCCAGCTTGTTGGGGTCCGGCACCTCGTCCTTCGTCACGATGTGGGGGCCCACGGGCGCCGCCGTGTCCATGGTCTTGCCCCATATCCAGTTCTTGCCGTACTGCCTGGCCGTCTTCTCGTCTGGGTTCTGCCAGTCGCGCATGGACATGTCGAGCCCGACGGTGTAGCCGAAGACGTGGTCGAGGGCCCTCTCGGGATCCACGTATTTGCCGGGGCGCCCCATCACCACCACCAGCTCCACCTCCCAGTCCAGCTTCTGCACCACCCTGTGCTTCAGCACGTAGCCCTCGTGGCCCACCAGCGCGTTTGGGAACTTGGGGAAGAAGTAGGGCTTGTCGGGGGGCTCCAGGCCGGTCTCGGCGCCGTGTGCCCTGTAGTTGACGGCTACGCAGAGTATCTTCTCGGGGTTTGGGACGGGGGGCTCCCACCTCACCTCGGCGGGTTGGTAGAGGGGGCCCTTGGCCTCCCTCTCCAGCCTCCTCACGACGTCGAGGGCGGGGTCGCCGAGGGCGATGAGGCGCCTCATGTCGTAGAGGAAGTCGGGGGCCTCCTCGGTGCCGAAGGTGGCCTTGTAGGCCTCGGGGAGGTCCAGCACCCTTCCGCCTCTTAGGAGGCCGACCTTCCTGACCTCTCCTCTTCTGAAGGTGAGGAGCCTCACGGCGGCGGGGGGCGGGGGGTATAAATCCGTTGACTATCGGATTCGATATCGAATCCGAAAAAGCTTATAAAGGCGGCTGTTTCGTGGATACATGGGGCCTCCCCCGTGGGCGTTCATATCTAGGAAGGGGCTGAGGGAGGTGGCGCTGTGGTTGCTGTCCGACCGGCCTATGAACGGGGCTGAGCTGATTAGGGCTGTGGAGGAGGTGACGTGGGGGTTCTGGAGGCCCTCGCCCGGCTCGGTCTACCCCCTGCTGAGGCAACTGGAGGCGGAGGGGCTGGCGAGGCGGAGGGAGGACGGGCGGTACGAGCTGACTGAGGCGGGGCGGCGGGCCGCCAAGCTGATCCCCTGGGCTAGGGGGCCGAGGCTGGGCGGGCCGAGGAGCGTGGAGGAGGTGGTGGAGGAGCTGGAGAGCTGGGCCCTCTATCTAGCCGACGTGGCCGCCACGGAGCCCGAGAGGGTTGCGCCCCACAGGGAGCGGATTAGGAAGATCGCCGAGGTGCTTCAGAAGGTGTAAATTCTGCACCGAGATATATAAAACGCCGCACTCTTTTTCCCCACGTGCTTGTGGTGGAGGGCCTCTCCGTGTGGGTTGGGGGGAGGGAGCTGCTACGCGGCGTTTCTTTCTCCGCGGCGAGGGGGGAGGCCGTGTACATCCTCGGCCCCAACGGCGTGGGGAAGTCCAGCCTCCTCAAGGCGTTGATGGGGATCCCGGGCTACGAAGCGCCGGAGGGGAGGGTCCTCCTAGACTGCGAGGATCTGTCCAGGCTTAGGCCCCACGAGAGGGCGGCTAGGGGCCTCGCCCTGGCCTTCCAGACCCCGCCGCGGCTACAGGGGGTGAGGGTGGGGGCCCTCCTGGGCAACATATGTAGGAAGTGGGGGTGCGACGTCCGGGAGGTGGCTAGGGCTGTGGAGGTGGAGCACCTCCTGGAGCGGGAGGTGGGGAGGCTGTCCGGCGGCGAGGGGAAGAGGGTGGAGCTGGCCACGGTGTTGGCCCGTAGGCCGAAGGCGGCGCTTGTGGACGAGCCCGACAGCGGCGTAGACGTGGACAGCCTCCAGGTGGTGGCGCGCGCGTTGAGGAAGCTGGCGGAGGAGGCGGCGCTCGTCGTGGTTACCCACGGGGCCCACATAGCTAGGCACCTGCCCCCGGACAAGGTCTGCGTCCTCTACGGCGGGGGGCTGAGGAGGTGCGGGGGGCGGGAGCTGGCGGAGGAGGTGCTTGCCCATGGCTTCGCGGGGGTGGCTTGAGGAGGTTAGGGAGAGGGCTAAGGCGGCGCTTGGCCGCCCCGCCCCTTATGGTCCTGACGTGGACGTGGCGCAGTTCGGCGACGGGGGCGGGCCGGCTGGGGAGGGGGCTGTGGCGGAGGCGGCGGGGAGGGTGGGCGTGTCCGCGGGGGCGCCCGCCTACTATATACAGGGGGACAACGCCTACTTTAGGTACCTGAGCCGCCTCCCGGGGGTGGAGGTGTATAGGGTGGAGGAGTTCGCCGACGCCCACCCGGACCTCGCCAGGGAGTACCTCTGGCGCCTCGTGCCCCCCGACTTGGACAAATACACGGCCGTGGCGGCGCTCAGGGGAGTCGGGGGGTATGTGGTTAGGGTTAAGGCCGGGGCTAAGGTGAGGGAGCCGGTGCTGGCGTGTCTCTCCATCGTCCGCGGCGGCCTCCAGGCTCCGCACAACGTGGTTGTGGTGGAGGAGGGGGCGGAGGCGGTGGTCTACACGGGCTGCGTTATTGCGCCGGAGGCCGTGGGGCTCCACGCCGCGGTGTCGGAGTTCTACGTGTTGAGGGGGGCTAAGCTCCGCTTCATCATGGTGCACAGCTGGGCTAGGGCGGCCCACGTGAGGCCGCGCACGGGGGTGCTGGTGGAGGAGGGCGGGGAGTACGTGGAGTACTACGCCAACCTCCAGGAGGTGGATTCCCTCCAGACAAGCCCGAGGATCGTGTTGAAGGACGGGGCGAGGGCCCACGCCACCTCGGTCCTCCTGGGGCTTGGGAGGGCGAAGATCGACGTGGGCACCACAGCTGTGCTGGAGGGCGACGGGGCCGCGGCTGAGCTGACCACGAGGGCTCTGGCGGCGGACAGCTCCAGCGTCGTCATGCGGGCGCTGGTGGAGGCCTACAAGCCGTCTAGGGGCCACGTGGAGTGTAGCGGCCTGCTTCTCTCAGACGGCGCGAGGGCTGTGACTGTTCCGCAGTTGGCGGCGTATCACAGAGACGCGGCGCTTACCCACGAGGCCTCCATCGGCAGGCTTGCCGAGGAGGAGATCAACTACCTCATGGCAAAGGGCTTCACCTACGAGGAGGCCGTGTCTATCCTCGTGAGGGGGTTCGTGACGACGGACATCCACCGGTATCTGCCGGAGCAGGCGAGGAGGTACGTGGAAAACATTGAAAAACTGGTGGCGGAGAGGGCGATGTGAGGCTTAGGCCTCCGCCTAGGATAAAGGTGCTCGAGGCCCTGGGGGCTGTGGCGGATGGGAGAGTCAAGGTGCTGGGGCCGGGGAGGTGCGAGGTGGTGTCGTCCGAGGGGGATAGGGTATACCGCGTGGAGGTGGCCGGGGGGAGGGCCAGGAGCGACGACAACGGCACTGTGTATAGGGGGTACGTGGGGTACCCCATAATAGCCTGCCTAATGGCCGAGGGGAGGCTCCCCGTGGACCCGGGGCTTGCGGAGAGGCTGAGGGGGGTGGCGTGGAGGAGGTTGAACGAGCGGTTTGGGAGATACGAGGAGGTGCTACGCCACATATACGCCGAGAGGGCGATAGATAGGGCCTCGGCGGAGCGGTACATAGACGAGGTGCTGAAGCTCCTCGGCGAGATGAGGCTTGAGAGGGCGGCGCCGTGAAGCTCAGGGTGCTGGAGATCTTCGCCTCCCTCCAGGGCGAGGGGGTGAACCTCGGCAGACCCGCCGTCTTCATCAGGCTGGCGGGTTGCCCAATACGGTGCCGCTACTGCGACACGAAGTACAGCTGGGACCCCCTAGGCGGCGAGGAGCTAGACGCGGAGGAGGTCGTAAGGAGGGCGGCGGCGCACGGCCCGCTGGGCCACGTGGTTATCACCGGCGGGGAGCCGCTGATCTGGCGCAACCTCCACGAGCTGGCCTGCCCCCTCCGGCGGCTGGGCACAGTGGAGGTGGAGACCAGCGGCGTCTATCCCCCCACCCCCCAGCTGGACGCGTGCGTCGACTTCTACGACGTGTCGCCTAAGCTCTCCAACGCCGGGGTGGAGGCCCCCCTGCACCCCCACTACCCGAGGAGCCCCAAGGCCTGGTTCAAGTTCGTGGTGGGGGGCGTGGAGGACGTGGAGGAGGCGGCCCGCTACGTTGAGAGACACGGCATACCCCGCGATAGGGTCTTCCTGATGCCGCTTGCGGAGACGCCGGAGCAACACGCCGAGGTCCTCCGCCGGATTTGGGACGCCGCGGTTGAACACAGGCTCCGCGTCACGCCGAGGCTACACGTGGAGGCTTGGGGCAACGCGAGGGGAAAGTAAATAAGGGGGGACGGAGGCCGGGGCATGTCCAAGGAGCTGGCGAAGAGGCTGAGAGACGTGGTGGACCTCCTGGAGTCCGCCGTGGACGAGGGCGACTGCAGACTGGCGGAGGAGGCCTTAGACGAGCTGCGCAACATCGTCGAGGAGCTAGAGGAGTGACTTTTATAGTCTACAGGACAGCCCACTATTTTCACACCTCCCTCAGCCCCCGCCCTTTGGTGGATCTGGCGCACGCCGGGGAGAGGACCTCCTTGGATGTCCCAGAGGCGGCGAGGAGGCCGGTGGTGGTGAGCCGCGCCCACGCCGCCGCTGTGCACAGCCACAGGAGAAACGCCGGAGACGGGGTGCTCAAAAAGCTACGCGACGTGGGCGGAGTGATAGGCCTCGCCTTCATACCGTCTACGACATCCGGCGACCCCACCCCTAGAGATCTGGCGAAACACGCGAGGTACAGGATAAATTCGGCGTGGAGGTTTTAGCCATAGGCACGGACTACCTCGGCATATCTATAACGCCCAGGGGCTTGGAGCCGGTGGATAAGATCTTCCGCCTGGCTGAGGCGCTGACAGAGGCCGGCTTCAGACGTGAGGAGGCGGTCATGTGGCGAAACGCCGCGGGGGTCCTCAGGGAGGTTCTACCCTAGAACCACAGCGTGGGTCTTCCTGAGGGCCAGCTCCACCTCGCCGGGGGGCGCCCCCAGCCAGTTGGCCTCCGCCAGGGCGTCTCTGGTGATCGCCAGCCTGCCGTCTGGGAGCCGGAGGGCCCTCCTCTGGATCTCCCACATGAGCCTGTAGACCCTGTCTCTCTTGGCCTGGGCCCTGAGGATGGCCTCTTCAAGGGGGACGCCGGCTAGGGCCGAAAGCACGATCTCGGCTATCTTGTTTATCCTGTCCGGCACCCCCACGAGGGACCCCCTCAGCTCTATCCTGCACCTCTTCTCCACGCCGAGTAGCTCCGCCAGCCTCCTGGTGCCCGACTTGGCCGTCCTCTCCTTGTCCACGATCCCACCGATGATGAACTCCCAGTGGGACCGCGCCGCCTCCTCCGTGAAGAGGCAGTCCCCCTCGGGGTCGAGAACCACCGGCTTCTCCAGAGGCGGGGGGCCGCCCGAGATGTTCATCCGGTGGACAAGCCCCCTGGCGTGTAGGCCGAGCAGCTCCAGGAACTCCCCGGGGGCGTTCGTCACCCAGAGGTTGCCGTCCCAGAGCACCCTGCGTACGGCGCCCAACGTGGCGAGGATCTGCTCCACCAGCTCGTGCTTCTCCCCCGGCGTGTGTTCCCCCCACAGCGAGAGGTCGACCACGATCCGAGGCCTCTCCGGCGGCGAGAAATCGACCTCCAGCCGCCCCCCCGCGCACCGCCTCGCCAAAACCCAACGGCAGACCCCCGCGCCGCGGCCCCCCAAGACCTCCACCCCCTCCCACATCCCCAGCCGCCCGCCCCGCCTCTCCCCCCTACACACGGCGTATCTCCCCACGAGCACCCCCACGGCCACGCACTGGGGCACATCCCCCCAGCACCTAAAATGCGGCGGGAGACAAAGGGAGTCCACCCCCCTCTCCGCCAGAAACCGGAAAAACGACCTCCAAAGCGGGGCCAACACGCCGCCTCAACAAACCAGACATAAAAACCTAAACGGCGTCGCGGCTACCGCCCCGCGGCACGGCGGTGGACAAGGCGGGGTCTCCCTAGAAGGCGCTTGTCCCCCCGGCGCCGTTGGGCGGTGTTGTGGTGGCGGCGCTGACGGGAGCGCCGGGGGATGGGCGGCGGGTCAGTGAGCTCGTTGGAGGCGCGGTCGGTGGGAGTTGGGAGGGCGTTTTTAGGCCCACCAGTAGCGCTGGCGTAGGATCTGGGCGGCTTTCACCATCACCTTTAGCTTTTCTATGGCGACGGCGCGCGGGAAGGCGCGGTACATGCCGGGGGCGAAGCCGCAGTCTGGGTTTAGCCATATCCTGGTGGGGTCGACGTATTTGGCCACCTTCTCCACGTGGGCCACCACCTCGTCGACGGTCTCCACCCTCTTGGGGTCCCGGACGTCGATGGAGCCCAGCCCTATCTCCTTGTCCGAGGGGAGTATCTTGGCGAACTCCTCGGGGTTGCCCATCCTCGGGTGTTTGTACTCGACCACGTACTGCTTCACCTTCACGTCGAAGACCTGGGGGGCCAGGCGTTCGTAGCCCACTATTGGGGACTCCTCGGTGGGCCAGCGGTCTAGGTGCATGCCTATCCTCACGGAGGTGGTGTAGCCCTTTACTGTCTCGTTGACGAGGTCGACCGCCAGCTGTATCTCGTCTTTTAGGCCTCTGTACCTCTGGCCGTAGAGCTCGGAGGCCACCTGCTTGTACCTATCCGGCTTGTTCTGCTCCGCCTCGACTAAGTCGCCGAGCATGGGCTCGTCCAGCTGTATGAAGGCCACGCCGGCGTCTATAAGCCGTGCTATCTCGTTCCTCAGCACTTTGACGTAGGCCTCCGCGGCGTCCTCCGGCCTGGGGTAGTAGGGGGCGGAGATCTTGGCGTGCCACGCCTCCCACATTATGAGGTAGGGGGAGGGGAGAGTGACCTTGAGAGGCTTCTGGGTGACCTTCTTGGCGTACTGCACCTCGTCCACGGCGAGTACGCTGTCTTCTATGTAGCCAGCGATGACGGGCCTCCAGAGGGTGAGGGGTGCCTTGTACTTCTTCATTATCTCCTTGGCGTTGGGGTGTAGCTCCTCCACCCTCACGATCTTGAACCCCCTTATCTTCTGGCCGACGAAGGCCACGAAGGAGGTCCTCCGCTGCTCCCCGTCTGTGATCACGTCTAGGCCCGCCTCCTCCTGGTCCTTTATGGCCAGCTTGGCGGCGTCGTCGAGGTACTGGTTGAAGGTCTGCTGGTCCATCTGGCCCTTCTCGAACCTCTCGAAGGCCTCTATCAGCCAGGTGGGCCTGGGCCAGGAGCCCACCACCGATGTTATAAACGTCCTCGGGAGAGGCATGGCGCAACTCAAAGGTCTGTATTTAAATTTTGAAATTAGAAACGTCGCCATGAGGGCGCTCCTCCTCCTCATCGCGGCCGTCGCCCTGGCCCACGCCGCAACCGTTTTGACGAGGGCTGACCAGGCCTCCATCGACGCCGCCCTTCCCATTCTCCAGCGGCATCTGCCAGACGTCCGGGTGATACCCGCCGACCCGACCCAGTGGCGGGGGCTCATAGATAGGGGAGGGGTGGACTTCCTCTGGGCCGGGGCGCCCCTCCTCTACGAGTCCCTGCTGCGGGAGGGCTACCTAGCGCCTATGCCCGACGTCCCGGAGCTGAGGGAGATGCCCGAGAGGGCTGGGGGCGTCCCCCTCAAGAGGGTTGGGCCCGACGGCAGGGTGTACTACGTCGTCTACGCCCTGCTTGGGTACGTCATCGGCTACAGCGGCGAGGCTCTCGCCAAGGCCGGCGTCGAGCCCGCGTGTAGCTGGGCGGACCTCGCCTCGCCGAACTTAACCCTGTACTTCATCAAGACCGGGTCGAGGCCGGTGGCGCTGGCGCGCCCCACCAAGTCCACCTCCACAGCCGCGATGATGCAACTGGTGACCGAGATCTACGGCTGGGACGAGGGCTGGAGGCTCCTCACGGCTATGGCCGCCCACGCGAGGTTCGTCGACTCCAGCGGCGCCGTGAGAGACGCCGTGAGGAGAGGCGAGGCCCTGTTCGGCCCCATGGTTGATTATTACGTATTCCTCGCGGGGCTCGACTACTGCATTCCTAGAGACGGCACAGACGTGCTTTTCGACCCCATCGCGGTCCCCCGCGGCGCAAACGCCACTGCGGCGGCCGTCCTAACCAGGGTCTTCCTCTCGGAGGTGGAGAAGAGGCTTGTGGATAGGTACATCCTCCCCGGAAACCTAGCCCTCCTGGACTCCCCAGACGTGAACAGGACGAAGGCCGCCCTGCTGAAGCGCCACCTGGAGAAGCTCATGGCCTCCAGGGTGCTCGCCGTGCCGCCCGAGAAAAGCGCGTCGTACTACCACTCCTTCATCTACTACTACGAGGCCACCCTGGTGGACCTCCAGGACCAGCTCGCCTCCGTCTGGGGCAAGACAGTGGAGGCCTACCACGAGGGCAAGATATCTAGACAACAGTTCGAGAGGCTGTGGCGCCTCATCGCGGCGCCCCTCAACTACACAGACCCGGCCACGGGGGAGGCCACCTCCTTCACCTACCAGGTGGCAGCGGCGATAAACGACAGGGTAGCCAGGGACCCCGCCTACAGAGATAAGCTGATCCAGGCGTGGAGGGAGGCGGCTAGGGAGAGGTACCGGAGGGCGGAGGCCGAGCTGGAGTCCCTCCTCAACCCGCCCCGGAGGCCCACGCCGGCGCCCTACGCCGTAGCCGCCGCAGTTGCGCTGGCGCTTGCGGCAACTATATTCTACATATCGAGAAAACGTAAAATAAAAAATACAGTAAAGCTTTAGTACTAGTGTTTTATGTAGATTGTGGACGTGGTTTTTGTCGGCAAAATTCCGAGGCGCTACGTGGAGGCTCTGAAGAGGTTCGGCTTCAGGGTCTCGGATAGGATCCCACCGGAGGGGTCCGCGGTGGTGGTCATATACGGCGACTGCGAGGAGGCGGCCAAACGCGGCTATGCCTGTTTTACCCAGGAGGAGCTGGATGGCTTCGTAAAATTCCTTTTTTCCTACGTCTAGATGCCGACTGCGTCCAGGAAGTTTCTCCACTGGCAGTAGGCCTCCAACAGCGCGAGAGTGGGAAAAGGGGGGGGGTTATTTAACTCTCTTTACTTTCCCCACAGCGTTCGTCGTAGTACGTATACACGCCGCCCGCGCCAACTATAGACAGAGACTCAAACGTAGTCGGCGAGTCATCTGAAAGCCCCTCCTCCCGCAGAGTCTCAGTCAGTTTAATGAACCGTCCTACCGTGAGGTATTGGGTTTGGCCCATGTCCACACGTGGCGCGGAGGGGGAAAAGACAGAAGCATCCTTTCTGCCCCCTTGGTTCACCTGCCTGACGGCGTCGTTGTTAGGCAGGTGGGTCAGGAGAGCCGTTGTGAAGAGGCCGCGTTGGAGCCGCCTCCGTTGAGCCCCGCGGCAACGGCGTTACACCTCACGCGCGGCTCTACAGAGATCGCGCCTGAAAAAGTAGATTTCGCCAAGCGAGAGAAGGTAAAATATAGACATGGACAATACACCGAAGATATCGCGACCACCAAAAACACTCCCAAAACCGTAAGCCATGTATACTGACTGAGTGCCGTTAGGTCCGCAGTATGCTAGAACTGCATAATACAGCGCTAGGAAAACGGCTGTGTGAAGCAGAAACATGAGCATATCAAGATCACCAATATAATAGAATAATAAAATTAGAATAATAGGCACTAGAAAATATCTTTTTCTAACAGAACCCTGTAACATAGGGTATAAGTTCGTATCTATGTTGCAAGTCCGGCGGCGTGTCGAATAGTGAGAACGCCGCCGGCCTGGAGTTCATGAAGTAGTTCACCTGGCCGAAGACAGACGCGGCGACCGCCGACATGGCCAACGCTCAGCCTCATGAAGGCCAGAAATCCCCTTTTTTAAGTTTTACAGCTTTGATCTACGGCTGTGTTGCAGGCGTGGCCTAGCCGCGCCTGGGCGTGTCCGCCGGCTTTACAGACAGCCCGGGGCATGTTCGCCAGACGCCAATTTCAACTCCTCCACACACCTCCCGTCGGCGCCGACGGACAGATGAAACGTTGGAGTTGAAAGAGAGACTCTTTAGTTTTTCTTCCCCACACCCTTTACGCATATGGACCGAGCCTACCGAACACTGAAGATCAGAATCCCATGGCGTCTCGTCGAGGAACGCCCAGACGTCCTTGACCTTGTGTCAAGAATGCACTTAGCCGCAGAGGAATACGTCAAAAGACTGTTAAGGGAAATCACGGGGCAAGATGAAGGCTCACGGCGGAGGAGCTGGACAGACTCCTCACGCCGGACAAGAGGGAGCTGGCGCGCCGGATTATCGAGGAGGCGTTCCCCAAGTACGGTCTTAGGAAGTATTTCGCAGATCAAGCCAAAGTGTTTTGGCGCGATGTAGTGTTCCACAGGTCGGTTCCGTTAAACGCCCAACTTAGGACGTCAGACGAGAAGGACATGAGCAGAGCGGTCTTCGTCGATCTAAAGAGCGGCGTAGTCAGAGCGCGCAAGTTGGGCATATCGCCTTTCGCCGTCGAGTCAAAGAAGAGCAACGTCGCTTGGATAAGAGAGAGACTACAAGAAGGCGCCAAACTCAAACTGGCGTTCCTAGGCATAGAAAGGCGGAGGGGCAAGAAGGAGCTGACTTATGGTAAGCTATATGTCGCCCTTGTCTTCGCCAGAGAGGTGGCGCCTGTGGAGCCCAAAGCAATTATCGCCGTCGACGTGAACCGCCTTGACCACGGCACAATGGTGGGTCACCTGGTAGACGGCAAGATCGTAAGGCGGATGAGGCTTCCCGACGGACGCGCGGTTAAAAAGTTGAGGAGGCTCCACGAGAGGATAGGCGACCTTGAAAGGCGAGCCGCAGGTGAGGAGGATCCCGCCAGAAGGAGTTTTCTCGAGAGTAGAGCGCGCCGTCTCAAATCCAAGCGTTATAGAAAGATAAGGAGCATTGTGGAGCAGACCGCAAGCGAAATCGTAAAGCTGGCGAGAGAGCACCAGGCCGCCGTCGTGGTGGACGTAATGGACTACGAGACGTATATTGCGAGGAAGCAGAGCGGCGAGAGCGGCGACGGGAAGCACCTCTACGACGGGCATGGCCTGTCGCGCTGTTGGCTCCTCCAGGTAGTTGTCACGTAGTGTCTAGGTAGTGGAGTAGTGGGCCTGCCCAGTTGTCGAGTCTGGTCTGGAGGCCGTCTAGTGTCTTTTTTGCGATTTCTACGTCTTGGGGGCGGTGTTTTTCTATTCTGTCTTTGAGGTCTTTCCAGACGTCTGTGTAATCGCCTTCCCGGGTGAGGAGGATCATGTCGTAGCGCCACCCGATGTCTGGGTCATCTATTTCTATGCTTTCTACATAGGGCTTGGCGTCGCGGATGTCGCTGTAGAGACGCTTGAGCTTCTCCTTGTATAAGTCGAGGAGCTCCTCTGCGTTGCGTCCCCTCCACTCCTCTCCTCCGAAGAATTTGGTGAGGGAGTCCTCTCTCTCGCCTCCGATGGTTCTGTTTATGGACGAGGTGTTGAAGAGGATGAGGAGGTCGCATTGGCCGCCTGTGGCCTCTACTATGGTCTGGATGGTGGAGAAGTGGATATCTAACCCCTCTGGGTCTATGAAGACGAGGTAGTGGCTACCGCTTTCGTTTTTGAATAGAGCAACCAACGCGGCAAAGACATACGTTGCAGTCTTGACCAGGATCATTCGCCACTGCCTGACAGCGACGACGTGAGGCAAGTGTGTCAAGGGAGTAGAAAGAGAGTCTCTTTAGCTAGTTTTCTTTCCCATGCCACATACGCACATGGGCCAATCATACAGAACGCTGATGAAAAAACCGTGGCGGTTGGTAGAGAAGCATCCAGACGTCTTAGACATCGCCAGAACTACTCCGGACAAAACAACCCGTTTTTTCCTCCATCTCAACGACCACCACTCTAGGCGTCTCCACGGGCGGGCCCCGTGCTCCCCCGGGGAGACCGGGAGCCGCAAAGGGGAGCCATACCGAGGAGGAGCTGGATGGCTTCGTAAAATCTTTTCCTACGTCTAGATACCTACTGCGTCCAGGAAGTTTCTCCACTGACGGTAGGCCTCCAACAGCCTGTGCCCCTCCTGGGTGATGCAGTACACCCCCGCGTCTTCTCTTACGAGGCCCTTCTCGACTAGGCTCTCCATGATCTTCGCCATCCGGTCGTAGGCCAGGTTGGCCTCGGTGGCCAGCCGCGTAGGCGGTCTGCAGCCCGTGGAGAGCACGGCCAGTATGTCGGCGATTATCTCAAGCCTTGTGCGCCTCTTCCGAGCCATACCCCCAGCGCGAGGAAGAGGGCGGTTAGTAGCCTGAGGGGCGGGGCCGCCGGCGGCGGCAGGACGATGGATGCGGCTAGTGCGACGAAGGCCAGGGGGGTAAACGGCGGCGTCCTCCGCTCAGCCGCTTTTACAAACATCACAGCCGCGATGTATATGGCGAGGGCGGCGTCTAGGGGGCCCAGCAGGAGGGCCGCTGAGTAGAAGATGGCTGGGGTCACGGCGGCGGCTATTGACGCCAAGGCGGCCAGCAGGAGGACGTCGACGCCGGCCCTCAGGAGGGCGGCCTCCCTAGCCACGTGTCTAGCCGGCCCCCTCGAAAGGCCGAGGTATATGTCCAGGAGGGCCTCCAGCACGAGGGCGGCGGCGAGTAGGGCCATGCCGAGGGAGTACAGGCTGAGCCTCCGGTCGCGTAGCGACCTCCACGCCCTGTAGACCTCGAAGCCGACATACAGCGCCAGGGCGGCGGCGGCTAGGTCGGCTAGGAAGAGCATTACTCGTAGCGGAGGGCCGCCACGATGTTTATCCTGCTGGCTCTGTAGGCGGGGAGGAAGGCCCCCAGGAGGTTGATGCCCACCACCAGGGCGGCTGTGGCGGCGACGATCGCCGGGTCAACCTCGATGTGTGAGATGTTGAAGGTGGGGTGGGGGGCCGTGCGGGGCGCCGCGGCTGATGTGCTCTGGCCGCCGAAGGGCAGCCCCATCTGCGAGAGGGGGAGCAGCAGAGCGGCTCCGATGGCGACGCCGATGAGGGCGACTATGGCGGCCTCCCCGAGGAACATGGCCAGAACGTGTCTCCTCTTGTAGCCGAGGGCCCTGAGAACTCCGATCTCCTTGGTCTTCTGGACCACGCTTATGGACATGGTGTCGTAGAGCCAGAGGGCTGTGATGACGGTGCTCACGCCCGCTATTAGGCCTAGGAAGAGCTGGAAGGAGGTCAAGAAGCTGTTTATAGTCTGGAGCACCGCCTGGGGGGATATCACGTCTACGTTGGGGAAGGCGGCTCTCACGTCGTTTGCCACCTGCTCCACGAGGGAGGGGTCTCTGAGGACGAGCACCACAACGCTGTACGTCGTCACGCCGGTGGCCTGGCGGAAGGCCGAGATGTCCATCACCACCCCCCTCGCCGTGTCTATGTAGCCCAGGGCCCCCGTGGCGAGTATCCCCGAGGCGATGGCGTTTATCGACCTCTTGCCTATGGATAGGGAGAGGGGCGACCCGACGGAGATCCTCTGCTCCCCCGTGGATCTGTCGAAGGCCACGTAGTACCCAGCCAGCACCAAGCTCGACCCGACGACCATCTCCCCCTCGTAGAGGGCGGTGGGCGGCAGGAGGAGCCGCAGGAGGGCAGGGTCGACCCCATATACAGTGACCGGGATAGGCGTGGCCTGGCCCGAGATCCTGACGACGCCTCTGGCGCTGGCTATGGGGATAGCCGCCTCCACGCCCTCGATGGTCGACAGCGTGCCGACGTCTGCGTCTGTAAACAGCGCCCCTGTGACGTACGCCACGTTGGTCTGGAAGTTGGAGGTGAAGTAGCGCGTGGTGTAGTCCTTAAAGGTCTGGCCGAGGAGCAGCGCGTAGCTCAGCGCCGAGAAGGCGATGACGACGCCGACGATGGCCCCCACCGTCCTCCCCTTCCTCTCCCAGAGGGCCTGCCAAGACAGCCTAAGGATCTCCAGAAGCACTTCCACCACAGCAGTGTAGGTAATAAAGTTAACTCACCAGTCCGTGAGCTTTGTATATATAGGGGGTATCCCCCACGGCTATGGACAAGAGGATCCTCCTGGCCGCCGCCCTGGCCCTCATCGCCCAGGGCCAGACGGCGGCGGGCCCCGCTGTGGACTACCTCTGGCTCGGCGCCAAGTGGACGCAACTACCGAAGTTCCCCGGCGACGTGGGCGTGTTGAGCGTCTCCTTCTACCTCTCGGCGCAGTACGTAGACGTCTCAGTCTCTCTAACGCCGAGGTGCCCCTACCTCGTCCCCCTCGAGTCGGCATCGCTCCCGTCGGCGGGGCCGGGGGTGGTGTCCGTGGCGCTCAAGGCGTCGGTTTCCGCGCTCAACGTGACGTGTCCCGTAAACGTGGAGATACGCGCCACATATAGGGCAACCGGCTCGGGCCTTGCCTCGGGGATAGACAGGGTTGAGTACGCCGAGGTGTACATACCGCCCTACCCTACGGCCAACGTGACGGCCGCGGGGGTGGCGTACTTGGGCCTCCCAAGCCGGATCAACCTAACGGTCTCCAGCCCCTACGCCCTAACCGGCATCTTAACGCTCCAGGGGCAGGGGGCCAGGGTGGTTTCGCCGTCCGGCCCCGTGGTCGTAGGCGGGAGGGGGGCGGCTGTGCCGGTGGTCGTGGTGGCCGACAGCCCCAGCGCCCTTCTACAGGCGACGATACAGACAAGGGACTGGCTGGGGAACCCCGTGCTCCTGTCCTACGCCGTGCCGCTGGCCACCGCGCCGCCCCCGCCGCCCCTCCTCTACGTAAGCTCTGCCGCCCTCTACGCCAGTAGGTACAACCGCGTCAACCTGACCGTGGTTCTGCCCGTCCCGGCCGACGGGACGGCGGTGGTGGCGGCGTCGGGGGCTGTGACGCCTCAGTCAAGCGTGTCTATCCCGATAAGGGGCGGCCGCGGCTCGGCGTCGCTGGACGTCTACCCCGTCTCCCCCGTGGTCACCTTCACGGCGCAGGTGACGTACCAGATCGCAGGCGTATCGAAAACCGAGCAGGTCTCGGCCTCAGCCGCCGTGCAACAGGCGGCGGGCGGCGCCTCTAGGCTAGACGTGAGGCCGACCCGCCTAATCGCGGGCGTGGCCAACAACCTAACTCTCCTCGTCTCGGCGCCGGGGCCCTTCAACGCCACCGTCTCCGTGTCCAACGCCGCCGTGGATAAGCCCATGCCCTACACCTTCGGCGGGGTGGACAAGGCGGCGGCCGGCCTAGTGGTGACGCCCCTCTCCAGCCAACCCGTCGCCATCGCCGTCACGATATACCACAGCCAGGGCGTGGATCAGTACACCGTGAGCCTCCCCGTCTCCTCATCCTCCATATTTACCGTCGTTCCGAGCCCCTCCCTCGTCAAATCCGGCGGCAACAGGACGGTGGTCGTGACGGTCATCAACAGCGGAGACGTGGCCGTGGAGAAGGCCGTGGTGACGATATCGCCGGCGACGTCGGCCGTCCTGGCTCCGACATACACCTTCCAGATCGGGAGGCTCGCCCCCCTGGAGAGCGTACAGTTGCCCATCTCCTTCATAGCGCCGGCCACCTACGTAGGAGCGGCGGCCTTCACCTACGGCATCGTGTACACCACAGAGCTGGGGACCGCCGGCGCGGCCCAGGGCACCTTCTACCTCCAGGTCCTCCAGACCCCGGCCGTCAACGTCACCAACATAGCTGTCGTCCCCCAGGAGGTGGAGGCCAAGAGGACCTTCTACATATCTGTGACCGTGGTCAACAGAGGCTTCACCCCGGTGACCAACCTCCAGGTCGAGGCTAAGCCGCCGCGCGGCATCAAGCCGGTGACGGCGCCTATCTACTTCGCCGGCCAGCTAGACCCGCAACAGACCGCCACCATACCCCTCAGCTTCAACGCCACGGCCCCCGGCCGCTACGAAATACAGCTTCTGGTCAGCTACACCGACCAGTACGGCAACCTCTACACGGCCCCCTACACCGTCACCGTGGCGGTGGCCAACGCCACCGGGCGGACCCCTCAAGCCGGCGCACAGCGGCAGACAACGCCGCCGGCCGCCTACATCGCAACCGCGGCTCTAGCCGCCGCGGCCGCAGTCGGATACCTCTACCTCAGGAGGAGGAGGAAAGCCTCTGGATGAGGAACCTGTAGAAGTCCTCCGCCTCCGCCTCGTCCATATACGCAACCCCCAGCCTCTCCGCGAGCTCCCTATCCCCCACAACCACCACGAACCTCCCCTCAAGAGGCGGCAACCCCTCCCCAAGCCCCCTAACCTCTAGACCATCCGCCTTTAGGCTCCTCCAATGCTGCGGCACATCGCCTTTAAAAAGCAACAACAGCGACATGCCATGCGAAAACTTTGGCATATTTAAGCATTACGTCGGTTTTGGAAGAGCTAACGCGTACAACCGGCGTCGCCACCGGTCGGACTCGCCCTCGCCAGTCACAGATCCTCTAGAATTAACTTCTCCACGGGTTTATATGCCCCCCGCCGGGGGATGTGAGACCGCGGAATCCCTTTCAGGCCGCGGCGGCAACCTCCGCCGCGCCCCACTCTAGTCCTCCTCTTCACCCTCCCCCGCCTCCGCAACCGCGGCGGGCTCCTCGGCGTAGAGCTCCCTCCTCCTGGCCTCCAGAAGCTCCTCGGGCCTCCCGGCGAGGCTGGCGTAGGTGGCCACCACCACCCCCCTCCTCTCGGCCAGCTCAAAAAGGGGCGCCACCTTCTCCCTCCACTGAACGTCCCGGAGGAGGTGGTGGGCGAGGACTAGGGTGTGGGGCCTCAGCTCCACGAGCTCCGCCAGGTTTTTAACCGCCTTCTCGAGATCCCAGCCGAGGTAGGTGGGCGGTCCCCCGACGACGACCACGGTGGGCCTCGCCCCCCTGGCGAAGGCGATGGGCTCCGGCTCCAGAGGCCCCTCCACGTCTGGGAGAAACACGAGCCTCTCCTCCCCATCGCTGACGGCGAAGCCGAGGACGCGCCCCGTCTTCGACCCGGCGGGGCCGTGCCAGAGGGGCGGGGAGGCGGCGACCCTCGTCCCCCCGAAGGCCCACTCGCCTCCGTCTGCGTAAACCGCCTCCGCCCCCGCCTCCCGTAGGGCCTTGGATAGGCCGTAGTGCCTCCTCCTCTGGGACCAGTTCAGGTCCTGGGGGCTCTTCAGGAGGACCCTCTTCCCCCCGTACACCCTCTTGTACATCTCGCCGTCTGTGGCCATGTAGACGCTGGGGTACCAGGGGGTGAAGTGGTCTCGGTGGTAGTGGCTGACTGTGACCACGTCTGCGGCCTCCGCAAGCCGCAGTATCTCCGCCCTCACAGCCCGGGCCCTCTCCAGCTCCCGGGGGTGCGGCGGCAGCCCGAAGCGCCTCGGCGCTAGGGACACCCCCGCGTCGAAGAGTATCCTAACGTCGCGGGTCTCGACGTAGAAACACATCGACCTAACCCCGAGGGACTCCTCTCCCACCGGGGAAAAATCCATCACCTACAGCCCCTAACCAGCTCGACCCTCTGGGACCCTCCCACCTGCACCAGCCTCACGAAGCCGTATTTGGAGAGCTTGTGGAGGTGCCTGTGGAGGGTGGTCTTCGGAAGGCCGAGGGCCTCCTGGAGCTCGCCCCTGTCCGCGGAACCGCCCCTCTTCTCAAGCTCCCTGAGGATGGCTACATCCGTCTCGTGTAGATCGCCGCAGTCGCCCCCGCCGCCGCCCCTCCTCCTAGCCAACAGATACGCCGCAACCGCCACAGCCGCCACAGCCGCGACGGCCGCGCCGACTAGCCATTGAGTCTGCGCCCCGGCTCCAGAAGGCGGCGTGGGAGTAGCCGTGGGGGTCGGCTGAGGCGCGGACGTGGTGGCCGGGGTGGCTGTCGGCGTAGCCGTCGGAGTGGCTGTGGGAGGCGCCGTGGCCTTCGGCGCAGTTTGCGTCGTGGCGGGGGGCTGGGTCGGAGGCGGCTTTATCTCTACCTTGAAGAAGTAGTATGTGACTGTGGCGGGGCCTGTGAGGTAGAGGTATAGGCCTGTCTTGTTCAGCTTCGTCTGCCTAGGTAGCGGGTTTATGTCTTGTATCATTACCCCGGGGGGCGCTTGGATTACGACGTCGCCTCCGCCTAGGCTTACTTTATACACACCGCTGGAGTTTTCAAACCTGGGGACGTATATAGCTACGGCGGGGTCTCCGCCCTGGAGTATGTACAGGTTGCCGCCGACTACCCAGGTGGGCAGGACGGCGCCGCTTGGCGAAAAGGCCGCCACGTCGGAGGCGGGAGGAGCGGGAAGCGTGTAGTTTCCAAACATGGCGGCTGGGAGCAGGAGTATGAGGACCGGGGGCGCGGTGAGGTTCAATATCACCAACACGGCGGCTGTTCCGCCTGTCTATTTTAACGTTCCGCACGTGGTTCCGCGGCGGGACTATTTATCCCCCCTATTCCAGGTGGGCCATGGAAAGGAAGGTTATCCCGGTAATAGCGCTGGCGGCGCTGGCCGCCCTGGCCCAGGCGGCCTCGGTAAACGCAACCGCGGACTTCCACCTATGGTTGAAATGTAAAGCTATAGAGCTATATATAAATACCACCGGGGCGAACTTCACGCTACCGCAGTGCGACGCCCTGCTCGCCCAGTTGAACAAGACTTATGTAGTTACGGCGCCTACTGCGCAGCCGCTTCCCATGATCGGCGTGGGGGAGCTGAAGATGCTAAATGTGTCGGACCCCAAGGCGGTGTTTCAACAGATTAGGGAGATCAGGCTAGCCGCGATTAAGGAGCTGGGCAAGCACTTGAACAGAACCGTGGATCGGGTCTATGCGAACATAAACGCCTCCGCCGACATAGAAAACGCCACGGAGGGGGGCCTCAGGGCTCTGATGCGGGTTAGGGCGTTGCTGGGCCGGGTAAACGCCTCCCGCGCCGCCGTGGAGGCGGTGGATAGAAACATCGAAAGGCTGAGGCTACTCCGCGAGGTATATATGTACGGCAACGCCACGGCATACGTGGCCGGAAGAGTTAACCTCACAGATAGAGGCCTGGAAGAGGCCATCGACCACCTGGAGCGGGTCCTGGCTAGGGCGAGGGAGCTACAGGAGCACTTCGAAAAGCTGAAGCTAGCCCAGCTGGCGCAAGTCGTGGCCCTCCGCGCCCATCTAATCAACGAAACCATCTCACTACTCACAGTACTGAAGACGCTACCCCCCGAAATGAGGGGAGACGCGGTCAGGGCAATCGCGGCCCACAAGTGGTCCGAGCGGTACAAGGTAATAGATGACATTATGTCGCGGGCGAAGGGCGCTGCCGGCGGAGGCGCCTCCGGCGAAGGGAGAGGAAGCGGTGCCGGCGGAGGCGGCGGTCAGGTAAGCTGGAGCGGCGGCATGGGTGGACAGGGCAGTGGCGGCGGAAGCGGGCAGGGGAGCTGGTCGGGTAGCGGAGGCTGGAGCGGCGGTCAAGGATCCGGCGGAGGCTCTGGAAGCGGACAGGGTAGCGGAGGCTGGAAAGGCAGATAAACAAAACGCCTTTTTCAACTCCTTCTCCTTTTTCCAAGGAGAACCGGCGGCTCGTGGGAGGTTCTTAGTTAGCATGTGGTCCACCTCCTCACGCAGGTGGGTGGCACGTGGGGGGTGAGCCTTATTTTTTCTGCGGCTTTGTAGATGGGGTTGCCGCTCTTCCGGACGCAGTCTGCGTCGACCTCCACCACCGCCGGGTTTTGTCTTCTTCTCGCGTTGAGACAAGCCGTCTCCACGTCCACGGCCAGGTGGACGTAGAGCCTCCTCATGGGGAGGATGCCCTGGCTTAGGATGGAGGGCAGGACGTGTATTGCGGTTCCGTGGTAGAGGAGCGGCGTGTCTGAGTCGACCTCGTATCTGATGTGTACCTTTATGGTGTGGCCGTAGCGCGCCCTCACCCGGCCGCCTCTGATCTCGAAGCGGCCTTTGTCGTCTAGTTGGGCCACGGCCTTCAGCACCTGTGGGCTCGCGGGGAGTCCGGCTCTCCGCATGCCCTCCGCCAGCGCGTTCAGGTCCGCCCAGCCCTCCCCGTCCAGCTCTATGCCCAGGACGCGGGGGCTGTGGCGTAGGGCGAGGGATAGGAGTTTAGAGATCTTGAGGCGTGTGGCGCCGTCTAAGACAGCCGCCGTCGGCGCCCCGCAGTGGACTTCCACCTCTACGTAGGCTCCACACACGGGGCACCGCCTGATGTCGCGCACGGAGTTGCCCCCTCCAGGTTTTTAATCTGTGCTGTCGGCAGGCGGCGCGTCTGGGGGCCGCCTCGGCCCCAGAGGGGCGCCGAGGGGCCCTCGTTTGGCCAGCTCCGGCGGGCCGCCGGCGTGGCGCCGCGTGCGGGCTATGTGCGGCAGTTGCCAGCGGCTTCGCCTAGGATCCCCAGCGCCTGGGTGAAGCGGGGTGGGGGCTCTACGCCGAGCCCCACTCTCACCGCGCGGGGTGCCTTCATGAAGGTCCCGGGCATGACCTTGACCCCCCGTTTTAGGAGCCCCTCGGCGAAGGCGACGTCGTCGCATCCCACCTCCACTAGGGCTATGGGCATGTGGGGGTTGTAGATGGCGTTTGGAAACGCGGAGAGCAGCGCCGCCGCGTTTTTGTCTATCACGGCGAGGTTCCTCCTCTTGACCTCCTCCCTCCTGGACAGGAGCGCCGCCGCGGCTCTCTTCTCCAGGTCGCGGGGGCCCGGGTTTGCCAAGTCCTTGAGGGCGCGTATCTTCTCCACGATGCGGGAGTCGCCGAAGGCCCAGCCGAGTCTGTAGTCGCTTGTGTAGAACTTGTCCGTGCTGTGGACGTAGACGGCGTTCTCCAGAGGGAGGCCTCCGAGGTCGTCTGTGACGAAGTCGGAGAATATGATGTCCACTATGAGGACGGCGCCCCGCCTCCTGGCCTCGTCGGCGAGCTCCCGGAGCTCCCCCCGGCCAAGGAACCTCCCCGTGGGGTTGTTGGGGTTTGAGAAGACGAGTGCTGTCTCCGGCCCGAGGGGGGCCTCCCAGACGTCTCTAACCTCCACGTGCCTCACCCCCATGGCGCCGGGTAGCCTCCATATCGGCTCGTACTCGGGGGCCACCGTGACCACGGCCTTCGGCCTCACCGCGTGGAAGGCGAGGAAGAGACCCTCCTGGGCGCCCGCCGTGAGGGCGAGCTCCCGGGGGGATATCCTGTAGAGCGACGTGAGGATCTCCCCCACGGGGGGCTCGTCCGCCGGCTCGACCTCTATCTTCGCCACGCCGCTGCTGGCGAGGTCGTACTCCGCGGGCCTCTCCCTAATCCACTTGAACATCTCCACGGAGGCGCGGCGTTGTACATTTATTAAGTTGCGTCTGGGCTACGGCGTGAGGTGTAGCTACTGCGGGGCCCCCCTAGACGTAACCCCCGACTCAGTCGTCGTGGTGTGTAGATACTGCGGGAGGGCCAACTTCCTCGCCGGGGAGCCCCGGGACGTCCTGGCCGTCCCCACCCTCCCGGCCTCCGAGGTGGTGAAGAGGGCCGTCGAGAGGACGCGGCGCGACCTCAGCCTCAGGTGGAGGATCTCAGAGATCAACTTCGCGAGCCCGGATCTCTACTACCTCCCCTTCTACCTCGTAGACGCCAGGCTATCCGCGGTTTATCAAGCGACCGTGGTGGTGACCTACACCAAGACGGTGTATGTGAGGGGGCAGCCGCGGGCTGAGACCGTCACTAGGGTGGTGAGGGTTGGGGGCAGGGTGGCTCTTGCAGACGTGGTGGCCGTCTTGGCGAGGAGGGCCGCCTGGGGCCTCTCCATAGACAGACTTACAAGCCACTTCTTCAAGACTGGGCCTGAGCCCAGGCCCCTCGCAGAGGTCGCCTCGGGGGGCCAGGCCTCTGCCTTCATGGCCGGCGAGTTTACGGCGGAGCGGGCTAAGGCCAAGGCGGTTAGAGCCCTCATCCCCCGGCTCCTCGCCGCCGTCGACCGAGACGCCGAGGAGAGGGCCAGGGCGGCCGTCGGCGTGTTCACGGCGGCGGCCCGCGTAAGGGATAAGACGGTGGACTACGAGGTGGAGAGGCTTGCGGCCTCCCCCCTGACCTACCTCCCGCTGTGGGTTATGCCGTATTTCTACCGCGGCTCCAGCTTCCGCTACTACATAGCGGGTTGGGACGGCGAGGTTGTGCTGGCTGAGGAGCCCGTCTTCGCCGAGCACAAGGCGGCGAGCCTGCTGGCGGCGGCCGCCGCAGGCGGCCTCGCCGGGGGGCTCGGCTACGCGGCGCTGGGGGTTGACCCCTATGTGGGAGCCGCCGTGGTGGCGGCGGGCGGCGCCCTCTCCTACATGGCGGCTGGGGGCCTCCTCAGGAGCCGCAGGGTGGAGAAATGATTGTACAGTGCCCCTACTGCGGGGCAAGGTACGAGGCCCCCCCGGGGAGGAGGTTCTACGTCTGCCCCTACTGCGGGACGGTGGTGAGCGAGGGGAGGACCTACGAGAGGGTCTACATCTTCAAGCCGTCTGTGGACAAAACCGCGGCCTTCCGCACCGCGCTGGGCTTCCGGCCCGTGGGGGCGCCGGAGGATCTCCCCGCGGCTTCGCCGACGGGGGCCGAGCTCCACTTCCTCCCCCTCTACCTCTACCACGTCGTCTTTGAGCCTCTCCCGGAGCTGGAGACCTACGCAGCAGCCCTCGCCATGTCGAAGCCGCCTTTTGAGCTGCCCAGCGGCTACTCCTTCCCAGCCAGGTGGAGGACCCCCTTCAAGCCGTCCCTCGAGAGGGTGGGCGTCTTCCACCAGCCAGATCTAGAGCCCGAGGCGGCTTTTAGATCCCTGGAGGAGGTGGTGGAGGAGGCGAGGACCTACGCCTCTGTGTTTAAGACGAGGGTGCAGGTTGAGTGGAGCTTCGAGGGGATCGTGTACTACCCCTTCTGGGCCTTGACCTACCAGTACGGGGGTAGGAGCTACGGCGCTTTGGTAGACGGCGCGGATGGCTCCCTCCTCAGGCTGGAGTACCCCCTCTCCAGGAGGGGGAGGGCGGAGGGTCTCGCGCTGGGGGTAGCCGCGGCTTTGGGGGCGGCGGCGGTAGGCGCGCTGGCAGCCTTCGCGCTGGGGCTACCGCCCTCCAGCGGGGCCGCGGGCGGGGGGTTGGCGGGCCTCGGGGCTCTGCTTAGGCTTACGGCCTTCGCCGCCGCGAGGAGGGGGAGGTACGAGGGGGGCGCGAGGCTGTAGCGCCGGCGCATCGGGCGGCAACCCTTATATATTGGGCCTGGGGTAGCTCCATGGGCAAGGTCGCGTATCTGGTGTTGGCCGTCCTAATAGTGGGGGCGGCGCTCTACTTCCTATACACCGCGCAGAGCGCCGCGCGGAGCCTCGCCCCCGGCGGAGGCGGGCCTGCCGCGGAAGCCGGCGTCTCCACGACGGCGGCGGCCGGGGCCTCTGCCACAACGCCGCGGTTGCCCTTCGGAGGGGGGAACTACGAGGTGAACTACACCGTGTCGGTGACGGTGTCTATCGGCGGCGTGTCTGTGTCGATGAGGGGGTGGTCTGTGGAGGGGGCGGGCCCGCTTGGGAACTACAGCTTCGGCGTTTTTTACGTCTCCGTCCCGCCGCGGGGGCCCCTGAGGGTTGAGTACAAGGCCGCCACGGAGGGCCGCACTGCCTACGTCGTGACCTGCGCAGGGGGGCAGTGCCAAGGCGAGATGAAGCCGGCGAACAGCTCCTCTCTCTACCTCCTGAGGGGGGAGGTGGCCTCCGCCAGGTCGCTGGGGCCGTGCTCCGCGTTGGGGTACACCGGCGTAGAGGTGGAGGAGAGCGGCCGCCTCACCCAGGGGCAGGTGGCCCAGCTGTTGGGCGACTTGGGGGGCAACGGCACTGGGACATACACCGTGAGGAGGTGCGAGGTCAACGGCGTGGCGCTCAAGAGCGTGGGGACGGCCTATCTAAACGTGACAGTCTACGGGCAACGCCTAACTGTGGCGGTGTCTGTGGAATCCGCCGCCGTCTCCGCCGGCCCGTTTGACGGGGAGAGATACAGGCGTGTGCTGGCGGAGGCCAAGGCCGCCGCGCCGGCTAAGGCCTAGCCGCCGGCAGGCACCTCTTCCGCCTCCTCAGCTCCTCCACGGCCCTCCTGGGGTCATAGCCGGCCGCCAGAAGTCTCTCGAGGTGTAGCTCCGTGGGGATGCCCTCCTCCAGGAGGACGTCCGCCGCCTTGTCTATGGGGAGGTCCCTCTCGTATATCGTCCAGGCGGCCTTGTTCAGCTTGAGGAGGACCCTCGGCTCAAGCCGGAGCCCCACGGCGGCGCAGATGTCCACCTCCACCCTCCTCAAGCCGCCTCTCAGCGGCGCCGGGCCGTGTTCCCCCCGGAGCGCCTTTAGAGCCACGGCGGAGGCCTCCGTGACGCACCGCTCCACGAGCCCGGCGAGCACCTCGGCCTGCCCCCTCGATATGCCGGTCACCCCGAGGAGGCCGCCCATCTTGGCCACCTCGGCCGCCCTCTCCATTATGTACCGCCTGTCTAACTCGCCGTCTGCGCCGGGAGACATGACGAGCAACTCCGCGTAGGCCCCGCCCTCTGCCAGCTTGGCCAACACGGCGAGGCCGTAGGCGTCGGCCAGCGGGCTCCCCAGCGACTCCTCGCAGCCGATTCCCAGCACGTCCCCGCCCACGTCTACCCCCACCACCCCGCCGAACCGCGCCAGGGCTTTAGCAAGCTCCGACGGCCTTCTGTAGGGGTCCACGATGTATATGGGCTTCCCCAGGACCTCGGCGGCGCACATGCCCTGTGTCTTGAACCTTCTCCCACCCCTCTCCACGTAGCTACCGGCCGTGGCCAGGTAGAGCCCGCCGCCCAGCTCCTCCACGCCTCTCAGCGCCTCGGGGGGTACCGGGCCCGGCGTGGGGTCAACCACGTATCTCTCCCAGGGTATCTGGCCGACGGGGTTGTCGCCGGCAAGCGCCGCCGCCATCACCACGTCTCCCCCGCCGCCGATGGCGAGGTAGAGGGTCATCTTCTGCCCGCCAGCAGGGCGAAGAGTGAGACGAAGACCAGGGCGACGCCGGCCACCAGCAGGGGAGGCGCCGCGCCTCCCGCCGCTGTCGAGACGCCCGCTATGGTCAACACGCCGCCCCACAGCAGAGCCTCCCTAGTTCCCCCAAGCGCTGCGTAGGCGGCGCCGAAGACGGCCAGGGGGATGCCCACAGCCGCGTTTAACGAAAGGGGGGCGGCGCCGAGCGACGCCGCTATTAGGTAGAGGCCGAGGGCGAGGGCCGCGAGGGCGGCTGCCCTCTCGCCCGGGGTCATAGCTTGGCTCCGCAGTTCATGCAGAACTTGGCGTCGGGCGGGTTCACGAAGCCGCACTGGGGGCACCTCTTGCCCAGCATATAGCCGCAGTTTATGCAGTATTTAGCCCCCGGCGGGTTGACGTATCCACACTGGGGGCAGACCACGCCCTGCTGAGCGGCGGGCTGCGCCGGCTGGGGCGGCGGCGCGGCTTGTTGCTGAGGCCAGAGGAGGGGCGGTATGAGGACTATGCCCGTCCCGGCGGCCGCCCCGGGGCTTTTGCCCAACTCCGCCGCGGCCTTCTGCACGGTCTCCATCCTCAGATACTCGGCGGGGTTAACCCCGGTGGCTCTGATGAAGAAGAGGCGGTCTCTCCACACCTGGTCGGTCACGTCTAGGCCTTCGAACCTGACGTCTACCAGCTCCAGGCCCAGCCTCCTGAAGTGGGGGTCTATGGCGTTTTTAGCGATGAAGCTTACCTGGTCGAGGTTGCCGTATATGGTGAATATGGACTGGCGGGAGAGCTCGGCCATTAGAAGCTCGTTGAAGTAGCCTCTGAGGAACCTCTGGAGGTCCTCCGTGGTGTATATGTTCTGGCCCCCCACCACCTGGGTCACAAAGAGGGCCGGGTCGGCGACGCGGAACCACGCGGAGCCGTAGAACTGTATGGGGGCGAGCTCCGCCGTCTGCCCCCGCCCGCCGAAGGGGAGCTGGTGTTGCTTCAGCGAGACGTATATGACGACGGCCACAAAAGGCGATTTGTCGAAGCCGGCGATCCTACTCAGGGCTTGGGTGAGGAGGGGCAGGTTGAGGGTGGTCAAGGTGTGTCTCCCGGCCCTAAACACGTCGTAGACCTTGCCGTCCCGCATGAAGACAGCCGCCTGCCACTCCTCGACGATGAGCTGGGCCCCCCACTCGATCCTGTCCACGGGGTACCTCCAGATGATCTCCCCCTCCTTGGGGCTGACCCACTGTATGACCTGCGGCATCGCCCCGTCCGGCGCGCTTGTATATATACTTAGCCCCTGCCGAGAAGTCTATCGAGGAGCCCCCTCTTCCTCCCGCCGGACTCCCACTGGGGCTGCGGCGGCGTCTTTATGGCGTCGAGTATCCTACTGCGCTCGTCCACCGCCGAGTCGAGGCTCTGGAGCTGGGCGAGGATCTGCCTAAGCGCGTCGAGCCACTCCTGGGAGAGCGGCCTCAGAGCCTTTAGGGAGGAGGCGGCCTCGGCCACCCTCTTCGCCGTCTCCACGAGAGCTAGGTCGTGTCTGTAGACCTCCTCGAGGACGGACTCGTCCACCTTGGCCAGGTCGAAGAAGCCGGAGTAGCCGTGTTGCGCCTTGTCTATCTTCTGGGCCACTTTGTCGAGAGCCGCCTTCACGGAGTCCCAGAGGAACCTCGCCTCTGGGTTCGCCGCCACGGCCCTAGCCTCCGTGGGGCTCAGCGTCAGCTGCGCCGCGGCGGCGGACAGTATAGACGCGACGTGCCGTCTAACAAGGGCGTCTGTCTCCCTCCTCACCTCCTTCTCCTTATACCCCACGTAGCCCGGTATATAGGAGGCGATCCTCTCCAGGAGGTTTTTCTCAAAACTCACGCCTCCTACGCCCCACCTCTATAAAAAGGTTCGGCCTACGCGTCGGCCGCTTGGGCGCTACTGAAGATACGGCTTAAAGGCCGGCGGGAGCTCCCTTGAGAGCCAGGCGAGGAACCTCTCCACCTCCTCCACAGCGGCGTAGGCCACCCCCAACTCCTCGGCGAGCTCCCTATCTCCCACGACAATCACGAACCTACCCCTTATGTACCGCCCCAGGTCGGAGACCGTCTCCACGTCTGGGCACGCCTCCAGAGAGGCGACGTCGTATCCCCACCACCTAAGCTTGAGGAGGTGGCTGGGCGGACACTTCCTGAATATGAAGACCACGCGATGTTCCATGACATGTACTACCAACTTCGTTTTAAGTTTTGATGCTTTCTACCATCTCCTTCACCTCGGCCTCGAAGTCGGGTCTGGGCTCTATGCCGAGTAGACGCCTCATTTTTCCGCAACTGAAGGCCTTGTCTAGGTAGGGAAGGTGTCTTCTGAGGTCCGGGGGCGCCGCCAGGCGCAGTAGGGCTACGGGGACGGGGATGGGTAGCGGGCGCTTCCCCAGGGCCTTAGCTATGGCTTTTACGAAGTCCGAGAGGGGCCGGGGGTGGCACTCGGTGGCGAAGAGGTGTTGCCGGGTCAAGGCCAGAGACGCCTTCACGACCTTGGCGAGCTCTCTGGCGGATATCGCGGACACCCTCGCCTTCAGCATGGGGGCGAAGCCCCTTTCAACTAGCCGGGTGAGGGTCAGCCACTCGGGGTGGGTGTTGAACCTGCCGTATACCAAGACGGGGCGGATGATCACCCAGTCGTCGAAGCAACGGGCGACGGCCTCCTCGCCGGCCGCCTTCGACCTGTCGAAGTCGTTGTCCGGGGCCACGCCGTGTAGGTGGGGCTCCTCCTCCTCTATTACCGCCCCCACGGGCCCTCTGACGGTGGCGGCGGAGAAGTGGACCACCTTGCCGCGCCAACCCGCCCTCCTCGCGGCGTCGCAGAGGAGGCGGGGGAACTCGGCGTTTGCCCGCCACAGCTCTTGGGGCCCGCCGAAGTACTCCCCCACGAGGTTTATCACGACGTGGGGGCTAGCCCTCTCCAGAGCCGTCGCTGGGTCCCTATACTCCAGGAGGGTGGCGTAGCGGGCCACGAAGCGGGCTAGGCGGGGCTTGGCCTGGGGCGACCCGGGCCTGTGGGCTACGTACAGCTCGTGCTCCGACAGCGCCTCGGCTAGGTTCGCCCCTATGAAGCCCAAGCCGCCGAAGAGCAAGATCCGCATGTCGATACGTGGAAATAGATTTAAAAAGGCGGGCCGTGTGCCTCGTGAGGCCTCTCCTGGCGCTTGCCCTGTTGGCGGCGGCCGCCGCGGCGCTAGGCATAAGAGACTGGAACGACAGGCCGCTTGTCTACGGCACCGCGGCGGTTTTCGACGAGGGGGGTTCCCTCGTTGGGCTTACCTACGTCTTCGGAGGAGAGGCTCTGTACGGGCTCCCGTGGCGGCCCGGCTACGTCCTCCGGGTGGCGTGGGGGATCGCTACGCCGTCTGAAGCCGCCTCCGGCCGCGTGATCTGGATATACGACAGCTCCGTTGCCAGAGACGTATACGAGCTGGGGGCGCCGGGGGGCGGCAAGATAAGGACGTGGGTCTACCCAGTCACCGTGGTGGTTAGAGAGGCCGGGGGGCGGCCGGCCGCCGGCTGCTACGCGAGGGTGGTAGACGCGGCGAGCGGAGGTAGGTGGGTAAACGTCTTCGCCTCCACGGCCTCCGACGGCTCTGTCAGACTGTACCAAGCCCCCGCCACGGACTACATAGTTTCTATATACTGCGGCGGCTACCTGGCGGCCACGGCTAAGTTTTCGGTGCAACGGGGCGCCCCCTCCACGGCGTGGAACTACGAAATCGCCGTGGAGTACATAACCAGCGTGAAGGTGGAGAACGCGCCTTAGCCACTGGCGTACGCGGAGCCTTCATCGTGGCCCAACCGGGCCGCTCTACCCCCGGAATCTGCTGCCGATCCCTATATAAGCTTTGGGGGAGAGAAAAGCTTATAAATGTCTGAATATCTCCCACCTGCCCCTAACCCGGCCACAGGCGCCGGTGCTACACCCGGACTCTTCAGAACCCGGAAGTTAAGGCCGGCGCCGCGGACGGGAGTACTGGGCTCCGAGAGGGCCCGGGAAACCGCCGTGCTGGGAGGGGGCTTTTCAGTTTTGATCCCCTCTTCACAGCTCTGTGCGGCGGCGCTAGCTCATCACGCCGCCTGTGTCAACACCTCCGTATTTTAACCTCGTCCCCGGTCTTCAGGCCGTAGGCCGAGGCGGCGTTGCCCATAACCACGGCGAGCTCCAGGTAGCCCTCGCTGTTTATGAGCAACACGGCGTCGCCGGGGGCGGCTCTGCCGTAGGTCTCCACGTATCTAGCCCTCAAGACTCCTCTCGGCGTTTCTACACACAGCACGTCTCCGTAGGCGGCGCCGGGGAGGGACCTGGCCGAGGTGTAGACGTTGCCGAATCTGTCCACGTACACCACCCTGCCGTATACAACGCCGTCTTCTACCCTGGCCTCGGGGATCTCCAGCCTCCTCCACTGCGCCACAGGCGTCCCCAGGAGGCGCGGCTCCACCCCCAGGGAGAGGTAGGCGGCGGCTGGGGCGAAGACGTCGCGGCCGTGGAAGGTCTTGGAGAGCTGGGGGAGCCCAACGCCTATTCTGTAGGCCTCCAACACGCCGTCTTCCTCAGCGGCGGGGGCCAGCAGGCCGTTGTCTGGGCCGACGAAGAGGTACCCCCTGGTCTTGAGGAGAAGCGGCGCCCTCTCCGTCCCCACGCCTGGGTCGACAACCGCTACGAAGATGGTGCCTCTTGGGAACCAGCGGTAGACCGCCTTGAGGACGAAGGCCCCCGTCTGGACGTCTTGTGGGGGGACGTCGTGGGTTATGTCCACGATCTGGGCACGGGGGTTTATGGAGAGTATAACCCCCTTCATCGCCGCCACGAAGTAGTCTCTTCCGAAGTCTGTGAGAAGCGCTATGAGGGGCCGTTCCATACCCCGTTATCTCCAGTAAAGTTTTATACTTCGTGCCCCATTGGCACAAAGGAGCGGCGGCCGTCTAGGCGGCTGAGAATCCAGAACCACGGCGGGTTTTAGGGATGTTGGACTCAGGTAATTACCCACGCCGTCGCCGTTCGGCGTAGGCTTCATACGTGCGCCACAGGGGCGCGAGGCGCCCCGGGTGGCCTAGGGCCGCGGCCTCGTGCCGGAGGCGCCTTGGGCGCCGGCGGAGGCGTGGGCGCGGAGAAAATGGCTTGGGCGGCATACGGCACATCCCAAGTCTATATACGTTTTTATACGTGTGGGCCGCCCCCTCCGTGGAGGTCGTGGATAAGTCGAAGCTCCCCTACGTCTACACCGCCGACGAGCTCATCTCCATGTTTCTAGCGGCGTATGAGAGAGAGGAGGCGAGGGGGTCTGTGGCGGAGCCCGCCTTTGTGAAGCAGAAGAGGCTGGAGATCAAGAGGATCGTTTCGTCTGGCCGCGCCGTCGCCTCTGTGTTGAGGAGGACGGCGCTTGCCATGCCCTTCCTCGACAGGCTTCACCCCTTCTACAGAGACCTCATGGACGTGGTCTTCGGGGCGCAGAGCTATAAACACGCCGTGGCGAAGGTGGGGAATGCCCACCTGGCCGTGAGGGCTATAGCGAAGGAGGCCATCGCGGCTGTTAGAACCGCGCCGGACAAGGGGGCTATCCACGCCGCCCGTAGGATGTACCGCGGCAGGGTGGTGGATCTCCTCAACGATCTGCGGCCTGAGCTGGACAAGCTGCGGGAGGTGGTGGCGTTCCTCCGGAGACTACCCGCCGTCGACCCGAACCTCTTCACCATCGTGGTGGCGGGGGCGCCCAACGTTGGGAAGAGCAGCTTCGTCCGTTGCGTCTCCTCCGCGAGGCCGGAGGTGGCGGACTACCCCTTCACCACGAAGCAGATACACGTGGGCCACATCCGTATTAGGGGCGACGTGGTGCAGGTGGTGGACACCCCCGGCCTCCTGGATAGGCCCTTGAGCGAGCGCAACGCCATCGAGCGGCAGGCCGTCTTGGCGCTTAGGCACCTGGCCGGGGCTATAGTCTTCCTCGTGGACCCCACGCCGCACAGCGGCTTCCCCCTGGAGATGCAACTTAACCTCTACCGGGAGATCTCGGCGAGCTTCCAGGCGCCGCTTGTGGCCGTGGTGAACAAGGTGGACATAGCGAGCCCCGCCGAACTGGAGCGGGCGAGGGACCTCTTTTCGCCAATCGGCGAGGTCTCCACCCTCGACTGCAGAGGGACGGGGGAGGTGGTGAACTACGTCCTCGCGAAGTTCTACGTCCCGGCGGCCCTCGAGAGGCTGAGGGCGGCCAGGAGGAGCTAGGGGTAGCCCACCCCCTCCACCTCGATGATGTATCTAGGGCCGGCCCTCTCCAGCTTGAACTTGACGGGGAGGAACTGCTCCACTATGTAGATGTTGGTCTGCAGATGCATGGTGGCTTCGGTGGTGGAGAGCCTGCTCCTCCCCTGGGCCAGCGCCATGTAGAGGACGACCATGTCGGCCATGTGGGGGTCCAGGGAGGCGCCGGCCTTCAACACGGCGGCGAGCTTCTCCGCCGCCTCCCTGCCCACCTCCTCTGCCGGCTTCCCCCTCTCCCCCAGGGCGTCTCCCCCCACCACGTTTCCCACGTCTGACTCAGCCCAGAGCACCACGCCGCTGCCGGGCCCCAGCCCGTCGTTTCTAGCCTCCACCTCCACCTCGGCGGCGTAGCCCAACTTCGCCAGAGCCTCCCTCGCGGCCCTGGCCTGTCTCTCGGCCACATGCGGCGGGAGGTTAACGGCGTGGGAGACGCCGGCTATCTTCGCCGGTCTGCCGAACTCCACCGAGTCCACCGCCCGCAACCTACCCGCCGGCTCGGCCTGCACCACGGCCTTCCCCCCGCCCCTGGGGTAGTGGCCCCTCTTCACCAGCTCTATGGCTATCCTCGCCCCGAAGCGGGTTAGATATCTGGCGAAGACGAACCTCATGTAGTCTATGGGCGGGGCCCACGCCACGTCTGTCCCCCCGGTGATGACCAGCTTGGTGGGGCAGGGGGCGTATAGGAGGATGGGGGCTAGCGTCTGCACCACGAGGGAGATGCTGCCGGCCGTCCCTATGTCTATGTTGAACGTGCCGCACTTCAGGGCCTTGGGCTTGAAGAACAGCCTCGTGGAGCCCTTGGCGGCGCCCTCGACCTCGGCGTCTGTCAAAAGAGCGGCGGCGGATACGCCGGTGAGGTGTTGCGGCTGTAGGCCGGGGTTCGCCCTCTTGGCCCTTATGTTGACTATCTCCACTGGCTTGCCCAACAGCGCGGAGAGGGCGATGGAGGTCCTCAGGATCTGGCCGCCTCCCTCTCCATAGGAGCCGTCTATCCTAACCGCCACGGGGGCGGGTGCGCCCCCGTTTATAACGTTTATATAGGCGAAGTATGGCTCCGCCATGGGCGAGGAGTTTCAGGTGGGCGCCACCGCGGTGGGGATTAGGGCGAAAGACGGCGTGGTGCTGGCGGCTGAGAAGAGGGTCTCCTACGGCTTCTACACCTTGAGCACCGCCGGCAAGAAGGTGTTTATCGTAAACGACAAGCTGGCTATAGCCTCGGCGGGCATAATAGCCGACATGCAGGCCTTGGCCAAGATACTGAAGCTCAACGCCAGGTCCTACGAGCTGGAGGTGAAAAAGAAGCCCACTGTCAAGGCGATGGCCAAGCTACTGTCTGTGGTGATGTTCAGCAGGCGCTTCATGCCCTTCTACGCCGAGGTGCTCGTGGGCGGCGTAGACGAGGAGGGCCCCCACCTCATCGTCATGGACCCCCTCGGTAGCTTAATCGAGGACAACTACGCCGCCTTGGGCACAGGGGCGAAGCTGGCGGTGTCGCTCCTAGACGCCTCCTACCGCCCCGACATGACCGTGGAGGAAGCTAAGAAGCTGGCTGTGCAGGCGGTGAAGGCGGCGATAGAGAGAGACCCCGTCTCGGGAGGCGGGATAGACCTGGTGGTGGTAGACGGCGGCGGCGCCAGGGAGGAGGAGGTAAAGGTGCAGGTGGTTATCTAGCGCTTTTTAAGCCTCTCGACGAGGAGAGGCAGGATCTTGTAGAGGTCCTCCACCACGCCGTAGTCCGCGTATTGAAATATGGGGGCCGACGGGTCTGTGTTTATGGCGACAACCACCCTGCTGTTTATCATGCCGGCGATGTGTTGAGGCTGGCCGGAGATCCCCACGGCGATGTAGAGCTTCGGCTTGACCTTCTTCCCCGAGAGCCCCACCCAGTGCTCCTCGGGAAGCCACTTGAGGTCGGCCGCAATGGGGCGAGAACAGCCCACCTTACCCCCCAGCGCCTCCGCCAGCTGAAACGCCAGCTGGAGGTCCTCCCTCCTCTTGAAGCCCCTCCCCACGGCCACGATCACCTCCGCCTCCTCCAGCCTAAGCGACCCCCTGGGCTTCTCCTGCACAGACACCACCTTCACCGCGGGCGCCGCCTGGACCGCCAGCTTCTCCACGGCGCTCTGGACCTGGGGGGCCTCCCCGGCGAACCTCCCCGGCGATATGGAGAGAACAACAGGCGTCCCCGCCTCTATGGTGGCCACCGCCTTGTTGCCGAAGGCCGGCCTCTCGGCTTTAACAACGCCGCCTTCCACAGATAGGGAAGTGACGTCGGTTATAAACTCGGCGCCTATCCTCTGCGCCACGATGCCCCCCACCGCCCTCGCGTTTTTCGTAGCCGGGAGAAGCACCACGTCCCGCCCCTCCACGGCCTTCAACACAGCCTCGGCTACTGCCTCGGGGGCCGCGGGGTCCACCTCGGCTATGTACACCCTATGCGCCCTCCCCACCGCGGCTTCAGCCTCGGCTTGGCTGAAGGCTAGGGCCGCCACCTCGCCGCTCAGGAGAGAGGCGGCGTAGAGGAGCTCCCTGCTTGGGAACACAACTAGGCTCCTCATATCAGCCCCTCCTGGCGTAGGTACTGCAGGAGCTTATCGGCCTTCTCCGCCGGCGTGCCCTCCCTGATGATGATCCTCTTCCTCTGGGCCGCCAGGGGCTTGTAGACGGCGGAGGCCTTCGGGGCTGTCTCCACCCCCAAGTCCCCCAGGGACAGCTTGTGGAGGGGCTTCTTCATGGCGGCTTTGATGGCGAGGAGGGTGGGGATCCTAGGCTGGTTTATCTCCCTCGTCACAGAAACCACGGCCGGGAGGGGGGCCTCCACCACCTCCAGCCTATCTTCGAGATCCCTCTTGGCCAGTAGCCTCCCCCCCTCCACCTTGATCTCTCTGGCGTAGGAGACGAGGGGCCATCGGAGCTCGGCCGCAACTCTCGCCGGGATCTGACCTGTGTAGTTGTCCACCGAGGCCTCCCCCGCGAGGACGAGGTCCGCCCCCACCCTCTTCACAACAGCGGCGATGGCCTTCGCCGTGGCGAGGTGGCTCGGCGTGAGAAGCCGCTCGTCTGCCACCAGGTACGCCTCGTCGAGACCCATGGCGAGGGCCTCCCTCAGGAGGTTCTCCGCCTCCTGTATCCTCCTGGGGAGAGGCCCCCACTTCAACACGGAAACCCCGTAGGCGGAGCCCCCCTGTCCCTTGAGCTTGACGGCCTCCTCCACGGCGTTTCTATCGACGTCGCTTATCTTCAGGGGGGTCTCCTCGACGGACACGCCGTCTCTAGCCCTGAGCTGGCCGGCGTCTAGGGCGATCTTTACCAAAACCGCTATCTTCATGTCATAGTGAACCTCCAGGTTTTTTAAAATTAGGGGGTTGGGGCTATGCCGGCTACCTTGGGGTACGGCCTCGCCTCCCAGAGGGCTCTAAGGCCGCATATGTACCTAGTCAGCCTCTCGACGCCTATTCCGAAGCCCGCCGTCTTCAGCGGGTAGAGCTCCTTGAGCATCTGGAGGAACCACTCGTACTTCCTGGGGTCCTCCCCGCCCTCCCTGATCCTCGCCATGACGCGCTCCGGCTCGTACTCCCTCTCGGCGCCGCTGATGGCCTCTCCGAAGCCCTCGGGGTACAACATGTCGAAGTCCCTCAACACCCCCGGCCTCTGCGGATCCTCCCGGTCGTAGAACCCCCTGCTCCCCCTGGGGTAGTCGTAGACGAAGAAGGGCTGGGCGTGTAGGCCAGACATGAGCTTCTCGCACTCCCACGTCAGCTCCGACCTGGGGTCGTTTCTACAGCCGTAGGAGTTGACTATCTTGATCGCTTCGCTGTGGGGGTACCGCTTGAAGGGCGGCTTGAACTCGGGCAGGCTCCTGCCCAGGACGTCCTCGAGCTGTCTGCCGTACTCCTCCCTAACCCTCTTCACCACGTGGGTCACGAGGCCCTCCGCCACCTCCATGGCCTGTCCGTAGTCCGCGCCGTACATCTCTATGTCCACCTGGAAGAACTCCACCAGGTGGCGGCCCGTGTAGAGGCTGTCGGGAGGCTCGAGCCTCAGGTTGGGGCTCACGAAGTATATCTTGCCCAAGGAGGCGGCCATGTACTGCTTGTAGAGGATCGCAGAGGACATGACCTTGTACTCATGTCCGTAGAAGTCGATGGACGCCTGCTTGGCGCCGCGGATGCCGGGGTCTGTCACAGGGCCCACGATGGGGGGGAGAACCTCCACGAAGCCCCTCCCGTCTAGGTACTCCCTAATCGCCTTAACGATAGCCGCCTGCACCTTGAAGACCAGCTTGTACTTATCCGTCTGAGCCCACCGCCAGGAATATCGAAGCCACTCCTCGACGGTCTTCTTGTACCTCTCCCTGTCCGCCACCATTTTCTCGAACTCCACCACCGCCGGGTGGTACCTAGGCTCTTTGTAGTCCATAAGGCGCTGATGGAGCCCATACTTGTCAATATCTTGTACACAGTACTGGCGGCCCCCGCGTGCTGCGGCAAAGATGCAGTAAAACCCCGCGGCTGGCGTTATAGATTCCCTTAAAGCCGGCGGCCTCGACGTACGCAGTACACGGCGGTGCGGGCGGACATGTTTATAAGTCCGCCCCCGGGCCCGCCCATGGAGCTAGCCGTCGTCTCGGTGCTGGGCGCAGACAGGGTGGGCATCGTGGCGGGGATCGCCGGTGTTCTGGCGCGCCACAACGTCAACATAGTGGACATCTCCCAGACGGTGGTGAGAGACATCTTCTCCATGGTGATGGTGGTGGATATGTCTAAGGCAGACGTCGACATAGCCCAGCTCAGGAGGGAGCTCGAGGAGGAGGGGAGGAGGCTGGGGGTGATGGTGGGGGTTTACCACATCGACGTGTTTAGGTACATGCAGAGGATATGAGGTTCGACCCTTCGGAGATCGGCGAGGTCCTCGAGATGCTCCTATTCCGCGAGCTGGACATCCGCGCCGTCACGCTCAGCGTAAACACGCTACCGGCTATACGGCCCACGGTGGGGGATACCCTGGCGGCGCTGGAGGAGGCGCTGGAGCCCCTCCTCAAGAGGCTTAGGCCCGCGGTGGAGCGGGTGGCCTCTAGACTCGGCGTGAGGATCGTCACGGTGCGGCTCGCCGTGTCGCCCGTCTCCATAATGCTGGAGCCCATCGGGAAGGCGGAGGCGGCCGTGGAGATCGCGAAGCACCTAGACGGCCTGGCGGAGAAACACGGCGTAGACATGGTGGGGGGCTTCTCGGCCTTTGTACACGCAGGCGTCTCTAGGGGAGACGCCGCCCTAATGGAGGCCCTCTCCGAGGCGCTGAACTCCACGAGGAGGCTGGCCGGCTTCCTCAACGTGGCCTCCACCGCCACCGGGGTGAACATGGACGCGGTTAGAGCCGCCGCCGAGGCGGTCCTCAAGATGGAGCCCCACGCCGCGGCGCGGTTCGCCGCAACCGCCAACATGCCCGAGGACGTCCCCTTCATGCCCGGCGCCTACCACGGCCTCGGCCTCCCAGACGCAGTGGTGAACATAGCTGTGAGCGGCCCCGGCGTAATAGAGGCGGTGGTGCGGAACATGCCCAACGCCGACGTGAGAACGCTACACGACGCCATCAAGAGAGCCGCCTTCAAGATCACGCGCCTCGGCGAGCTCGTGGGGCGGGAGGTGGCCAAAGAGCTGGGGGTCCCCTTCGGCTCTGTAGACCTCAGCGTGGCCCCCTCCCCCAAGGTGGGAGACTCCGTAGCCGCCATACTGGAGGCGGTGGGCCTCCCCAGGGTGGGCGCGCCTGGGACCCTCTTCGCCCTCGCCCTCTTCGTAGACGCCGTCAAGAAGGGCGGCGCCATGGCCACCTCCACCATAGGCGGCCTCAGCGGGGCCTTTATCCCAGTGAGCGAAGACGCCGTCATGGCCGAAGCCGCCAGAGAGGGAGCCCTCACCTTCGACACCCTCAAGTCCACCCTCGCCGTCTGCAACACCGGCATAGACATGGCAGGCATACCCGGCGACGCGCCGCCAGACGCCGTGGCGGCCCTGATAGCAGACGTCATGGCCGCGGCGGTAGCCCTAGACAAGGCGCTTGGAGTTAGGCTTGTCCCAATCCCCGGCGCGAAGCCGGGAGACGTCTACGACCTAGGCGGCCTCTACGGCAGAGTGGTGGTGATGGACCTGGGGAAATACGGAGACATCCCCCTCGCCAGGAGAAGAGGAACCGCCCCGCCGGCCGTAGAAAGGCTCAAAAAAGGCTAGTGGGTTTCGATATACAGACCGGCTGGAACCTCATACTGACACAACCCAGAGCTGTACTTGAACTTGCTTGTGGCTATGTACACATATTCGCGGACGTTATAATCATTGGAGACGTCCGGGTGGTCTCCGTGGTTTGTTACCCAGCCGTCTATATAGATGGATGGCCCGCTGGCGCTTAACGAGACGTCGAAGCCGCTTAATAGCACGCGGCAAGCTGTGCTAGCCGCGCCGCGGGTGATAGCCCCGCATGCGGCATCTGATAGTATAGCGCCGACTGGCAACCCTACTTCAAAATCTGCCCCACATGTGTCAAATGTCTTAAATATGTCTGCGAACTCTGCCGTCTCGCCCGGAGATAAGAAAGTATCCACGAGAGCCCCGCTTGTGGTGCCAACAAGAGCCAGCGTATTTCCGTCGAAAAACCTCGACATGATCTCGGAGGGATAACTATATTCAAAGCCGCCATCGATGTACTTAGATGACCCTAGATAGTACGTCCGCACCTCCGAGACGTAGTTTGTTATCTTATCGCCGAGATATTCACACCCCATAATGGCGGCACAATAGTACACTTGATAGCCCTCAGAGACCACTCTCCCCCAAAGCCATATCCACCCCCTTCTCTCTGGACCTAAAACGAGACTGGCACTATATACAGCTCTGTCTCCCCAACTAAATACGCTACCCTTCCATATTGTTACGCTTGGCAGGATGTTGCTCTTCAACTTCTCTGCGAGGTTATCCCCAAATCCAAACGTTGGGTAGATGCCGAATTGTACATCTGTCCTAACGGCGCGAAACGATATCGCGATCGTGCCGCTGTAGGTATATTTGTTATATGCAACAACGGCGGGTATCTTCATATAGAGCTTACCATCCGCTGTTTTGAAGTAAGTGGATGGATACAGCTTTGCCAAGTCTTCAGTAGCGACTCTGTAGATTAACACCTCGGAAATATACTCAAGGGTGGGCTCCGGAGTTGCCACATACGCCGCTACTGTACCTGTAGGTATCAAGGGGGGAGGTTTCTGCGTTTTCTCCACCTTAACCGCGTTGCGCACCCCCCTCTCCATATGTATCGTGTATATGTTTACCATCTCTACGTCAGCTGGACTTATGTCGATGTTGTCTATCACCAGGTAGATCGGCTTGTGGGAGGTCTTGTTGACAACGGCTACCGTGATGAAGAGGGCGGTTCTGAAGTCCTTCACGTCGCCTCTCCTCCACTCGGCCCAGCGCCTCGCCCACTCCCTAAGCTTAGCCGCCGGTATGTAGATGGAGCCGCCTCTTGCGGTGCCATTGAAAAACACCACCCTAGACTCGTTGCGGCTGGGCGGGTCGATCCCGTACACCAGAGCCACCACCGACACGTCGCCCCTCTGGAGAAGGTAGTCGGCGGGCTTACCTCCGTCGTACAGCTTAAGCCTAATGTGCACGCCGGGCGGATCTCCCACCGTCGACGATATGACAAACGTGGCTACCAACGCCGCGGCGAGAACGCCGATGAGCCAGACCTTCCTCATATAAAGCAAAAAAAACAGTTTATAAATTTTTTTGCACCAGAGCTATGTAGAAGGCTTCGCTTTTGTGTATGTGGGGGAAGGTTCTTCCTCCTGGGCCGCCTCTGTAGGCTGGGGCGAGGTCTGGGTGTGGTTTTTCGGCTTTTGCTGGGGCGCTGGCCACGACCTCTTCGCCTTCTTGGGGCATTATGCTACATACGGCGTATACCACCTGTTCGGCCAAGGAGAGGGCGTTGGCTAGGAGCTCTCTCTGGAGTGTGCCGTATCTAGGGGCCTCCTCTACCCTGGGGTATATCTTGACGGCAGGCTCCTTGGTGAAGGCGCCGCTTGAGGTGCAGGGCGCGTCTAGGAGGGCTTTGTCGAACCTCCTCGTCTTTAGCCTTCTGGAGTCCGCCCGTACGACCTCTACGGCGTCGCCGGCGCCCAGGGCCTTGAGGAGGTGTTTCATCCTGGCCACCCTCTTTGCGGAGAAGTCGGCCGCCACCACCTTGGCTCGGCCCTCCGCCAGCTGGACTATCAGGCTGGTCTTCATGCCGGGGGCGGCGGCTAGGTCCAGTATCTTTTCGCCGGGGGCGGGGTCGAGGGAGAGCACGGCGTATATCGAGGCCAGGTCCTGGGGGACCGCGGCGAAGGTCCTCACGGCGGTGAGGTACTGGACGGGCCTCTTGGCCTTCTTGAGGAGGAGGGCGAAGGGTATCCTGGGGTGGGGCTCCACCTCGGCCTCCCGCTCCAGCATCTTCAGCGCCTTGTCCACGTCTGTCTTTAGGGTGTTTACCCTGAGCCAGATCCAGGTGTTGTTTCCGGCGTCTAGTATCCTCTCGACCTCCTCCGGGGGGAGGTTGGCAAGTAGAGTCTTCACTATCGCCGGGTGGTAGCTGTATTTCACCGACAGGTAGCGGGGGAGGTCGCCCCTGAGGGCCTCTAGGGAGGCCAGCGCCTCCTCGGGCCTCGCCCTGGCCCTCTTTAGGACCCGCCTCCTGTATCTCTCCACGAGGTCTCTGTTGTAGAGGAGCTTGTCTGCGCGGTACACGAACCACGTCCGCGCCACGGCCTTCGCGCTTGTGGAGCCCAGAAGCGCCGAGGCCAGGTGGCGGAGGAGGAAGTAGTGCCTAACCGCGTCGAAGGAGGCGTCGTAGAAGACCTTGAAGCTGTCTAGCCTCCGCCACCCCCGCTTCACCTTCTGGAAGGCGTAGTCCAGCGTGAGTCCGTTTTTTGTAACCTCGTGTAGCACCTTGGCGATGAAGGCGGCCAGCTCGTCGGCTGTCCAGGTCACGTTAGGAAGAGCAGCTCCGCCTCCAGCTTGGCTAGATCCACCACGGCCGCCGTGGAGCGGCCGGTGAGGCAGCCGCAGACCTCGCCGGGGTTTACCACCAGCGTCCTGCCGCGCCTCTCTATGGCGGCTTGGTGGGTGTGGCCGTAGACCACCAGGTCGTACAGCCCCGACTCAACCAGGGCCCTCAGCAGAACCGGGGATGTGCCGTGGTACAGGGCTATCCTCCTCCCCCCGGCCTCCAGCTCCGCCGCCTCGCCGGCGATCTCAACGCCGTATTTCCTCGCCATCTCTAGGAAGTAGGGCCTCTCCCCCTCGTTGTTTCCCCAAACCCCCACCACCCTGATCCCCTCCCCCAGGGCCTCCCTCAGCGCGCGGGCGGAGAAGGGCGCAACCCAGTCGCCGGCGTGGAGGACCAGCCCCACCCCCCTCCTCTTCAGCTCCTCGGCCGCCCTCCTTATGGCCCACACGTTGTCGTGGCTGTCGGACATTACGCCTAGGAGCATCCGGCGGTCCGGGGCCCCCATTTATATGCGTTTCCCCACGCGGCCACGGGCAACAGCGCGGGGGCCGCCGCTGTGGGGAGGGGGGACTGCTCCGGCCGCCGCGTGCGGCTAGTCGACTTGTACGCCGAGGATCTTCTGGAAGAACTCGATCGCCTCCTCCCTTGTGACGAGCTGCCGCTTCCCCACCTTGCTCCTCCTGCGTCTCCTCAGCTGGACTCTTAGGCCGGGCTTGGCGAGCTTTACGCAGACGTCCATCCCCCAGATGCCCACGGCTGGGTCGTACTTCACGCCGGGCAGTAGGATGTGCTCCTTTATGCCGAAGCACACGTTGCCCCTCTCGTCGAAGCTCGTCCTCTTCACCCTGTTGTTTACTGCCTGGAGGGCCTTGGTGAGGAACTCCACGGCTTTGTCTCTCCTCAGGGTTACAGCTACGCCGATGGGCTCGCCCTTCCTAATGCCGAAGTCTTTTATGGAGCGTTTAGCCCTCCTCTTCGACGGCTCAGCGCCGGTGAGCTCCTTGAGGAGGTCGGCCGCCTTTTCGAGCTTCTCGCCGCCGGTGCCGACGCCTATGTTCACCACCACCTTCTCTATGTAGATCCTCTGCATGGGGTGGCCCTTTGTCAAAACCAGCTCCTTCCAGCTCGGCATTGGTGGGTGTGCTCCGGCGGCTTAATAAATTTTCTCCTAGAAGACCAGGGGGATCTCCTTCCCCGGCGCTCTGGCGGCCGCCTCCACGGGCTTAAACATGGCCTCTATGTTCTTCTCCACCAGGAAGGCGTATTTCGAGGCGTGTTCCTGGAGCTTGGCCGTGTCTATCTGGGTCTCCGCGAGCTTGGCAACGGCGTTTATGAGCTTGAGGGCCGCCCCCACGTCTGGTCCAACGCGGCCGACCAGGTCGTTGAGTATGAGGACGACGTCGCGGTGGGTCGAGATCTTTCCGCTGTCTACAAGCCGCTTGATGGCCGTGAGGAGCCTGGACTCGGCGATGAGCAAAGCCCCGTCTATGCCGCGGCCCAACACGGCGTCTAGGTAGGCCCCCTCCAGCCCTGTGACCGTGGCCTCCTTTATCGGCTCGAAGCCGTACTGCCTAAACTTCTCCACTAGGCTCTCCTCGGTCACGTAGTAGACGACGTCGTTCTCCCTCTCGCCGGCGGCGGGCATGGCGGAGAGACACACGGCCAGCTTGACCTTGTTCTCCTCGGCCCAGTCGAGGACCTTGTGTATAAACTCCGCGTATATCTGCGGGGGGATCGGCACGTGTTGACGTATGGCGACGACGCCTGTCTGCCGGGAGTAGAAGATGCGGTAGGGCAGTTTAGCCGCCCCGTTTACTACGGCGATGACGGGAGGCATCTCGGTTATCCTGATAGCCCCGATCTCCTCCATGGCCAACGCATCGATTAGGTACTCCACGGCGACTACGCCGGCGAGGGAGGGCTCGGGGCACGCCATCACCAGTATGTTCCTCTTGTCTCTGGGGAGGCCGCTTATTTTGACCTCGAGACGCATGTGGAATCCGACGCGTCGCTATATAACTATTTTCATCTGGCCCCCCGAGGCGAGCCGCAACGCCTTGAGCTTCCAGAGCCTGCGGATGTAGCTAACCGCGGCCGCCCTCACCTCCCGCTCGTCCGCAGGCCTCGCCGCGAGGCGCCTATCTACGGCGGCCCAGGGGACGTAGACGAGGTCGCCGTCTGGCACGTAGAAGACGTCGACCACCTCGCACCCGCCGCACCTCCTGGCGAGATACAGCGCGGCTGTGTGTAGGGCGCCGCGCCGCTTAAGGCCGGCGAGCCTCCGCACCTCGACGGCCCTATATACGAAGAGCTGCTCAGGCGGCGCAGCTCTGAGGATCTCGGCCGCGGCGTCGGCGGGGTCCCTCCCCGCCAGGGCGGCCTCCACCACCTCCCGGTACCTCAGCCTCACCGCTAGGGGCAGGTCGTGGGGCCTGAGGAGGCCTCCCTTCGCCTCGAAGACGCCGCCCCCCGCCTTGATGTAGTTCTTCTCCGCCGCGCCCCCGCCTCTGGCGGGGGCCAGGATAAAGACGTCCCAAACCCCCCGTAGCTCCAGGGTCAGCCCGTCGAGGGCGGAGGCCCACTGGGCCACGTCCCCCGCCCTGCTACTCTCCACGTAGATGGAGTCGGTATCGCCGTAGATGGGCTTGAGCCTCCTCCAAGCCTCGTCGAAGAGAGATGCCGCGGCGCCTCTGACGGCTAGGAGGCAGACCTCGCAGACTATCCCCCACCCCGCCTTGCCCCACGCCCCTATGCCGGCGTTCATAAGCCACTTGAGGGCCTCCGACAGGCGCTTGTCCCCGGTCCTCAGCCTCGCCTCCAGCCAGCGTTTTATCACGTCGGCTATAGGCCCTCCGTCGAAGCAGTACCCCCCGGCGCAGGGCCTCGCCGTGGTGGGATCTACGCCGAGTTTAACGGCCAGCGATGGGAAGAGGGATCTGAAGTCGAACTCGGCCACCCCCCTGTACACCCCGGGCTTCCCGCCGCGCGCCATGTCGAAGTAGGGCATGTCGAACAGCCTACGCGAGTCCTCCAGCACGTACCCCCGCCTCTCCGCCTCCCAGTGGAACACGGCCTCCGCCACGGCGGCCACCGAGTTGCGCTCCAGAACGTCCAATATGGCGTCTACCCCTATCCCCGTGGCCGCGGCGAGGGCCTCGAGGAAGGCCACCGCCTCGGCGGCGAGGGCGTGCACAGCATCGGCGGCGTCCTCCGGCCTCCTCCGCGCCGCCTTTAGAAGCCAGGCGTCCCCCATCCTCTCGGCCGCCTCCAGCCAGAGGTGCCGGCGGTAGATACGTCTCAAGTCCACCCAGAGGCCTGGACAGGGGGGCGGCTGGCCCCAAGACGCCACGTAGTCGGCCTGTGGACATCCCCCCTTCCACGCCTCGCCGCCCATCCGCCAGTGGACGACGCCTCGGTCTAGGTAGAAGGAGGCGACTCTGCCGCCCAGCCGGGGGCTTCTGCGGCCCTCTAGGTAGGGCCGGACCGAGGGCGGAATGTAGGACTGGGAGAGCCTGTAGCCTCTAGCCGCCAGCTTAGCCGCGGCGGCGCGTCCCTCGATCCTCCACACGGGCAGGGGAGCTTCCCTGTAGAAGAGGCCCTCTTTGACGTAGGGCACTAGGTCGACGCGCTCGGCGTCTGCGGAGGGGCGAGGCCCTATGATGTACACGGCGCCTCTGCGGAGCTGGGCAATATCCGCACCGCTTAAGGAGCGCCGGGGGGTGGGTCGGCCGAAAGTAAACATTTTTAAGGCCGTAGACCGTATCCGCCATGTCTAAGGCCTTGGCGTTCCACGGGTATAGGAGCTCCCCGTCGAATATACAGTGGCTCACCCGCCCTCTGGCAGACGCGGGCTTCGACGTGGTGACCCCCCACGTGAGGGAGGTGGAGGACGGCTACGAGGCGGGACTTAGGGAGCTGCCGGCGGCTGTGGCGGCTGGACACAGCATGGGGGGGACCGTGGCTTTGTTGCTGGCGGCGAGGAACCCCGGGGCGGTTAAATGCGTCGTGGCCGTCGCCGCGCCGGTGGACAGGAGGCTACAGATGCAGTACATGCTCCAGTCCGGCGACGCGTACCTGAGGAGGCTTGCCAACGAGCTGGCCTCGCTGGGGAGCAAGCTGGACCAGACCTCGCCCTCGCGGTTTATAGGCCCGGGGATGCCCCCCGTCCTCTACATAAGAGGGACGGAGGACCGGGTGGTGCCGAGGACCCACGTGGATATCCTGGCGGGCCTCTCGGACAAGTTCAACTTCCCGCTTGAGGTGGTGGAGGTGCCCGGCATGGGCCACAGCCCGCAGGGGGAGGAGCTACAGGGGAGGGTGGCCTCGGCGGTGTTGAAGTTCGTGGAGAGGTGCCGGTGAAAAACCTCTACTCCAGCTTCGGCAGAGCGCCTTTTGCGAAGAGCTTGGCTAAGACCGACTTGTTTACCCTGTAGATGGCTGAGGCCACCTCGGCGATTAGCTTGTCCGAGGGCTTGCACTTCTGGAACCCCAGCTTCAGGCAGTAGCTGTACTTCTGTATCTTGAGGTCCTCGGGGGTCCTTATCCTGCCCGCCGCTATGTCCTCCGCAATCTTGTACGCGCTGTAGAACGCCGCGTAGTTGACCAACCGCTCCGAGAGCTCGGGGTACACCGCCTCGTAGGTCCTGAGGGCCTTCACGAGGAACATCTCGGGGTAGTAGCCCAACACGGCGCCGGTGAAGACGAGGCGGAGCACCCTAAACACCCTGTCCTCCACGGACTTGCCCTTGATCTCCTCCGTCTTGCCCCTCAAGGCGTCCCTCTGCTCCGGCGCCACCACCTCGGCTATGGATCTGATGAGCTCCACCGCCTCCATCGACTTGTTCTCTATGTAGAACACGTTGTCGAAGTCCCCCGGCGCGATAACGCCAGCTCCGTAGACCCCCACCAGGTAGACCGTGGCCACCTCCTTGTCGTACACCCCCTCCCTGGAGAGGCCCCGGAAGGGCTCCAGCCCCCTCCGGCTGTACAGCTCCTGTAGCTCAGCCACTAGGGCCGAGCGGGATGTGACGGCGCCGGAGAGAACCCGCTCGAGCAGATGTAGCGCGGCCTCTATCCTATCCCTGTGTAGCTGCTTTACCGCCTCCATCGCCCTTTGCCTCAATGACTATACGTGTTGGAAGCGGCAGCTTGGTAGACGCGCGCCTAAGCGCCTCCTTCATGTGGGCTACGTGCTCGGGTTTAAACTCGGCGTAGAAGATCACCTGCCCGGCCTCGACCCTCGCGGCTCTGCCCGCGGGGGAGCCGAAGGCGAGCCTCATCCCCTCCTGTAGACGGTCCGCGCCGGCCATGGCCAACATCCTGTTTTCCCTCAGCACGTGGTGGGGAACCGCCTCTAGCCTGAGGTAGTAGTTGGCGTCGCCGACGTACTTCGAGAGGTATTTATACGCCATCTGTCTAGCGGCCTCGAGGGCCTGCATCCTGATCTGCCCCCTCTCCTGGACCACCAGCTTAGCCACGAGGGGGAAGGCCGCCCTGGCGGCGGCGCTTGTGGTCCCCATGTCGAATTTCGGTATCTGGATCATGGGCGCTCCGTGGATGTACTCCTCCCTCGTGTAGGGCGGCCCCTTTATCCTTTTGTAGCAACGCGCTGGTCTAACCGGCATGCCACATAGATGGGTGTGTAATATAAACTTACCCTCCCCGTTTCTTCGAGAGGATCTTCATCGCGGCCTGCACCAGATCGCCCTTCGCCTCCACCAGCGCGTTTACGGCCTCCTCCCGGGTCGCCCCGGTCTGCTCCATCACCAGGGCTATGTCGTCTTCGCTGGGCTGGTAGCCGCCCTGCTGGGGCTGCTGCTGTTGTTGCTGGACCCGCTCCACCGCCGCCTCCGAGGTCTGTATCTGGTAGAGCAACACCTTGTTGGGCATCTTCATCAGAGCAACCGTGGGGTTGTTTATCCTGACCACCTCGCCGTTTTTCAGCCTAAGCTCCACATACGCAACGTCTACCTCCTCCACCTTTATCCCCATCCGCTTCAGCAACTTCTCCAGCTCCCGGGGGTTTGTGGGTATCATGCCAAAGCCCTCCTTATGGCCTCCTTTAAAGTCTGTATGTCGCCTTTGTACTGCCCCTGGGCGAAGGTCTTGGAGCCGCCTCCCCGGAAGCCCACCTCCCTCAGCGCTTTGACGATGGGGGCTACGTCCACGCCGCCTGTGTACACCGTGGCGCGCCCCCCGCCGACGAAGACCAAGACTAGGTCTCTGTCGCGGCTGGTGGCCGCCAGCGCTATCTTCCTGGCCAGCTCCTCGTCGTCTAGCTCCACCACAGCCAACCTGTGCCGCCCCACCTGCTCGGCCTTTAGGTTTTCCGCCAGAGCCGCGGCGTAGAGCTCGGCGTAGCGCCTCGCCCTCCTGTCCGCCTCCTCGGCCCTCTGGGCTAGCCTCCTCACGGCCTCCACCAGCTCGTCCCGGGAACCGCCGGCTATGGAGGCGGCCTCCGCGGCCCTCCTCTCCAGCTCCTGGACGTAGGCCAGGGCGTGCATGCCCGTCGTAAACACGAACCGCACAACGCCGTCTGCGATGCGCTCCACCTTCTGTATCTTGATTAGGCCGATCTCCCCCGTGGACCTCAGGTGCGTCCCTCCGCAGGCCTGGACGTCGTACGGCTGTTCGTCGGGGCCTATCTGCAACACCCTGATCTCCCTCGCCGGCACAACGCCGCCTTGGTAGAGGACAAAGCCGTATTTCGCCTCGGCCTCGTTCCTCGGCATTATCTTGGCGTAGACGGGGAGGTCCGCCTGCACCGCCCTGTTGGCGAGCTCCTCGATGCGCGCCACCTCCTCAGCCGTGGGCAACCTGTGGTGGGTCACGTCTATGCGGCTTGAGGGTATGTCCTTCTGCGCCCCCGCCTGCCATATGTGGGAGCCGAGGACCCTCCTAATGCTCTGTATCAAGACGTGCGTCCCCGTATGCATCTTCATCAAGCTGTACCGCCTCTCCCAGTCCACCTCGCCGACTACCTCGGCCCCCTCGGGGGGCGGCTGCCCCTCCACCACGTGTACAACGACGTGGCCCACCCTCTGCACGTCGACTACCTTGGCCTCGCCGCCTTGGAACTTCAAGACGCCTCTGTCGGCCGGTTGGCCGCCGCCTTCTGGGTAAAACGCCGTCTGGTCCAGAACCACGTATCTCCCGTCTATGACACGGAGCACCCTGGCTTTGAAGCTCCTCATGTAGGAGTCCTCGTAGAAGAGCTCCCGCGTCCTGGGGAGGTCGGCCACCTTGCCCATCTCCACCGGCGAGGACTCCGGCTTCTTCTCCCTCTTGACGTGCCTCGCCGCGAGCTTGGCGTAGAAGTCGTCGGGCACCTTCACCTCGGTCCCCAGCGACTTGGCCACCTCGGCCGCCACCTCAGGCGGTATGCCCTGGCTGTCGTAAAGCGCGACGAGGTCGTCTGCGTCCAGCCCGGCGCGGCCGCGGCGCCTGGCCTCCTCCAGGGCCTTCTTCACAGCCGCGGGGGCGGACTTGAGGACCTCCCTGTACCTCCTCTCCTCCATATCCACGAGCTCCAGGATTAGGCCTCTGGCCTCCCACACCTCTGGGTACTCCCTCTTGAGCTCCGCCAGGTGCATGTCGAAGAGCTCCACGAGGGGCGCGTCTACGCCCGCCAGCCTTAGGTTTTTGAGTATACGCCGTATCAGCAACCTCGCCAGATAGCCGGCGCCTGTGTTGGAGGGGATAACCCCGTCTGCGATCATCCAGGAGACGGTCCGGCTGTGGTCCGCCAGGACGTAGAGCGCCTCCTGCGGCCTCACCACCTCCCTAAGCCACTTGGGGTCTACGCCTATCTTCTCCGCGATGATGTCGTAGGCCTTCTCTAGGCCTATGACCTCTGGGTCCATCTGGCCGAAGTACACCGACGCCTTGCCCATCACCTCCGCAGGCGGCTCGGGGACGCCCAGCCTCTGCCGCGCCTTCGCCAAGTAGGGGCCGAAGACGGCGTCGTAGACCGTGGGCGTGCCCTTCAGTAGCCAGTAGATCCTCTCGAGGCCGTAGCCCGTGTCTACGATCTTGAGGGGGAGCTCGACGTAGCGCCCGTCTTTAACCTCGTAGTGCATGAAGACCAGGGTGGCCACCTCCAGCCCCCTGATCAACACCTCGAAGCACTCCCCCGCGTTGCCTCCCCCCTCCCACATCGACTCCTTGAAGGTTATCTCGTCGGGGGGTATCCCCAGCTCCCTGGTGAAGAACTCGTAGGCGTACTGGGTGGTCTCGTCTATCCAGTAGACGTATTTGTCGGGGTAGTTGAAGGCGTGGTGCGCCATCATCTCGAAGCCCGTCAGATGGCGCCCGCTACGGCCCACCTTATCCACGTCGGTTAGCCTTATCGAGGGCTGGGAGATGGCGAGGGGGTTGGCGGGCGGGGGGACGGCACCGCTGGTGACCCAGGGCTGGAAGTCGTAGATGGAGGCTCCCACGAGGTATACGTCGTCGCGCCACCTCGCCACCACGGGGTACCGCCTTATCCTCACGTGGCTGTTTCTCTCGAAGAACCTCAGGAACCTCTCCCGTAGATCGGCCAGAGACTCGACGGAGGCCCTGGCGGGCGGGTTTCCAATGAAGCCGTATGGGACGCAGGGCTGATCTCCGCAGTAGATCTGGTCAGCCCTCCTCGTCCAGAAGTAGGATTTACAGAGGGGGCACTGCTTCCTGTGGAAGCCCGAGCTCTGCAGTATCTTCGCCGACAGCACCCCCCAACTCTGTTGTAGATTTATATCTTTTTAATGGGGTGGCGTTTCGTCCCCCGTGGAGTTGGGCGAGGCTGTGGACATCCTCAGGGAGAAGCTCGGGAGCAGATCATTCCGGAGGGCCGTAGGGGCGACCGCCGCGGAGGCCGTCGAGACGTTGGTGAAGGCCTTCGAGGGGGGTTGCTGCATCTCTCAGCGGGAGGCCGTCGAGATGTTGAACAGCTTCTACGTCTTCGAATCTAGGCTGAGGCGGCTCCTGGAGATATACGACAGAATCAGCAGGGGTTCTCTGAGGGCTGTGGCTAGGGAGATACTCGGCGAGGATCTACCCGCCGAGCCCGTGGACTTCGACCTGCTGCTTAAGGAGCTGGAGCTCTACAGGAGGTACGTCTTCTCGATAGCGGAGAGGGCGCTGCGTTGCTACTCCTCCACCAGCTCCAAGGCGTAGATGCCCGGCTTCTCGATGCCGAGCCTCTTGGCTATGCAGGACTTGGCGGGCTCTATCACCGCTATCATGCCCCTCCATCTGCCCACGAACTCCTCGGAGCCGCAGTTGGGGCACTGCTTCGCGTCTTCGGGGACCACCAGCTTGCACTGCCTACAGGCCTTGTACCCCGGGAGGGTTCTCCTCCTGGCGCTCATGCCTTCTTCGCCGCCGGCTTCTTCTCCTTAACCCACTCGAGCTTGCCGAGGCCCGGCATACGCATTGTCAATGTGACGCGGAGTAGGAGGTCGGTCCCCTCCCTCGGCGTTGTGAAGCTGACGCCGGTGATGCGGGCCCTCACCACGTCCCCCACCCCCACCCTCCTCTTGGTCCTCTCCCCGATGTAGCTCTTGGTGCTCGCGTCGAAGAGTATATTCGGCTCGTCCATGACGTGTATCTTGTTTATGAAGCCGAGCACCGGCCCGATCCTCACCAACATGCCCATCTCTCTGACGTTTTCCACCACCCCCTCCACTATCTCGCCGTCTAGGGGCATGTAGGCCAGCATAGTGAAGAGGGCCTTGTGGTAGGTCCCCCCGTCGCCGAACACTATCTTCCCCTCTCTGCTGACCTTCGCCGTGAGCACCGCAACGACGTAGCCCACCTCCCTAAGGACCCTCCCCTCGTACCTCGCCTTCAGCTGCTGCAAAGCTATGTCCTCCAGAGGCTTGCCGAAGTCGGCGGGGGGTATCCTGACGTAGTCCTCGGCCTCCACCACTCTAAAGGGCACGGCCTATGGCATACAGCCGTTTATATACTTTTAGACAACGGCCAACTGGCCCTTGTGGAACTTAGCCACGGGGACCCCCTCCCCCCTCGCCCTCTCCGCCAACGCCCTATCGCCTGTCACCAACACCGCGCCTAGCTCCTTCGCCGCGTCGAGGACGGCTCTGTCGGCGGGGCCCCCCCTCTCCACGATCTTCGGCCTTAGGAGGGGGAGCAGCTCCAGCGCGGCTCTAGCCTTTCTATTCCTCGCCGCGAGAAGAGCCAGCTCCTCCCTAACGGCGGTGGGTATGTACACCTCGTGTTCCAGGAGCTGGCCTACGTCTACCCTCCGCTCGACTATGTAGATAAGCGCCGACGTGTCCAACACCAGCTTCATAAAGCCGCCGTCTCTACCCCAAGCCGCCTGGCGGCCTCGGCGAAGGCGGAGTCTCTGGCGGCCGCGACGAGCTGGAGCCTCCTCCTCTCCGCGATCTCGAGGGCCGAGGCGAGGAGGAGCTCCGCCTTATCTCTAGGCACGGCTAAATCGGCGTCGTCTACGAAGAGGGACGACCCCTCGTTTGCCAGGATAAGCTGGAGGAGTATGGGGAGCACCGCCTTGGTGTAGCTCCCGGCGTTGTAGACGTTTGTCCACAGGCCGCCCCTTTTCACATACATCGCTATCCTACCGCTTTTCACAAGCCCAACGCGTACGTCCTCCACGTCGGCCACGTGGAGGTATCTGTAGAGCTCCTCCCTAGCTCTCTCGTAGGAGGACTGGGTTAAGATTCGGGAGAGGTGGTGGGGGGTGAACTGGCCCTCGGGCCCCACGCTGGTGGCCGGCATTAGGTCGACGTGTGTCTCGTAGGTGTACTTCCACGCGGCCAGCCTCCTTCCGCTGATGAGGTAGAACTTGTCCTTAAGCCCGATCCTGAGGTCCAGCAGAGCTCTCTCGGCCGCGCGGAGGCGCTCGTCCTCCACCGCGCTGCACGTGATCAACACGTCTTCGTTCATCACGGCGTAGGGCGCCGTGCAGAGCTCCGCCTCGACGGGGTGGAGGAGGACGCCCCTCTCCCCCCTCTTCGCCATCTTGGCGAGGAGCACGCCGCCTCTCCCCACCCACTGCTCCACGTAGTTGGCCGCGGTTGAGTACCTATAGCCGTAGACCACCTCGCCCCCCTCCAGCTCCACCGCGAGCTCCACCGCGAAGGGCTTCTCCAAGTCGCCGCCGCGGTGGATGTCCTCGGGCTCGTGGATAATCAGAAGCGGGCCCTCCAGCGCCAGCCACTGCTCCCCCCTGCTCTGGATCAACAAAGCCGCCGCCTCGATAAACGTGGTCTTTCCCGAGTTGGGGGGGCCGTAGAGCAGCGTGTAGCGCCCCAGCTCTACGCATCTCTTGTCGACGGCGCGGAAGCTCTCGAGGCAGATCCGCTTGATCATAGGGCCTCCCGTAGCTCCCTAGTGAGCTTCACAAGCGCCTGGGGTAGATCGACGCCCGGCTCCACCTCCCTATCTGGGATTATGTGGAGGTGGAGGTGGCCCTCTAGACCCGCCCCCGCGGCTCGGCCGATGTTAAGCCCCACTATGAACCTCCCGGCCCCGACGGTCTTCTTAAGCGCCTCCATTAGCCTCCTGGCCATGTCCACCATCTCGGCCCACTCCTCGGCGGTCAGCTCCTCAAACTGCGACACGTGTCTGTAGGGGGACACCATGACGTGGCCCCAGGTGTAGGGGAACTTGTTCAATATGGCGAAGACGTGCTTCCCCCTGGCGGGCACGAGGTTTTCGTCGTCTCTCTCCCTTTCTCCAGCAGCCTTGCAGAGGAAGCACTCGCCCTTTCCCACGTTCTGTATATACCTCAGCCTCCACGGCGCGTATACGACATTGAAATCCACGGCCTATATCCGCGGTAAATATAGATTACGCCCTAGCGGCGTTTACCCTCCTCACCAGGATCTTCCCCGAAACGGCGTGGTATACGGCCTCCACGCCCTCCATGTTCTGCACCAGCATTATCTTGTCTATCCAGGGCAGATCTACGCCAAGCGACTCCAACACCTTATCTAGGTCGGTGGGCTCCTCGCCTATCTTGGATGCCACCAGCCTCGCCACCACCCTCATATCCACGGAGGAAGCCGCATCCAAATATATCAAGGCAACGTGTAAATTAACAGGAGGTCCGCCAACGCGTTCTCTCGGCCCTGCGCCTAGGGGGATTAGCTGAGTAGGCGTCTGCCGCCTTCAGACACCTCGACGCGCTTGCCTTACGTCGACGCCGTGGCCAACGTAGGGAGCGTGGATGCCGTAGACGTCTCTTCTTGGGGATGTGGGTTGAAGGCGGTTTGCCCGCGGTCTAACGACGCGAGCGGCGTCCACAGCGGCGTGTGACTCCGGCAGACAGCGCGCGACTGTTGCAAGGCCGACGCCGCCGACATGTGTCTCTCGACGCCGCGTAGCCTTCACGACGGCGTTGGCGTGCACCGCCGCGGCCGTGGCGGCTCTGAACATGTAAATTAATACCCTGTGTTTTTAGACGTGGCCAGCTTCAACACGCCTTGTACAGTGGTGGTGGGGGTGTCCTCGGGGAGGGCGGTGTATCTTGAGGTGGAGAGCGGTAGAAGGGTGGAGGAGCACGTCGGCGTAGATGTGGACTCGGTTGAGCCGAGGGCAGACGGCGATTTCCTCGCTGGGCACGTGGCCTTCACCTCCTTCGCCACCACCATAGTGAAGGCGGTGGCTCTGAGGAGGCCGGCCTACGTCCTCGACTACGGCGGCCTTAGGCCGTTGCCCCAGAGGGCGGTGGCGGTGAGCAACGTCAAGGCCAGGGAGTTCGGCGCTTGGGAGCAGGTTTGGAACAAGCCGGTCTACCTATCGGCGTCGGGCGCCACCGTGGTGGTGGGCGCCTCCAGAGCAGGCTCCCTGCTCCACATAAACGCCGTGCCGTCCGACGTGGAGCTCGCCAAGAGGATCTGGGCCACGGCTGGGGTTCTCCAGAGGGCTGGGGAGCTGAGCCTAAACTGCACATGTAGGCTGGGGCTTATGCCCTACGAGGTGTTTGTAAGCAGGGGGAACAGATACGTCGTTGCCAAGTTCTACCTAAACGCCTCCTCGCCGAGGAGCAGAAGGGCTTTCTTCATCGCTGGGGAGGGCGGGAACGTGGTGGAGAGGAGGGAGGTGGACGTGGGCGAGGCGGAGGTCGTGGCCTACGAATTTATAAAGCTGCTGTAGGTGCTCCATGGCAGAGTGCGGGATCATACTGGCGGGGGGCTTCGCCACGAGGCTGAGGCCCCTCAGCTACACCAAGCCCAAGCCCCTCTTCCCCATCTTAGGCAAGCCCGTCTTAGACTGGGTGATCGAGAAGGTGGCCGAGGTAGCGGAGCCCGTGGTGTCGGCGAGGTACCTTTCCTACGTCATCAGAAGCCACATAAACGCCAGGTGGGGCCAGAGGGTGAGGGTTGTGGAGGAGGATAGGCCGTTGGGCGACGGCGGCGCCGTTATAAACGCGGTTAGGAGCCTGGGCGTGAGGGGGCCCATAGTGGTGGCCAACGGCGACGTCTTCACAGACCTTTCGGTGAAGAGGCTGTGGGAGTTCCACAGGAGAGCCGGTGCGGCGGTCACCATAGCCCTCATCGAGGTGCCGCAGGAGGAGGTGGGCAGGTTCGGCATCGCCGTTTTAGACGAGGGGGGCCGCATCAGGAGGTTCGTGGAAAAGCCCAGGGAGCCGGTGGGGAGCAACTTGGCCAACGCCGGCTTCTACATCTTCGAGCCGGAGGCCGTCAGGGAGTTCCCCGAGCTCAACTCGGGGGAGGTCAAGATCGCCAAGCACATAATCCCGAGGCTGATGGAGAAGTTCGACATCTACGGCTACGTCCACAGAGGGCTTTGGTTCGACATCGGAACACATGCCGACTACCTGAAGGCCAACTTCGCCGCGTTGGACCGCTGCGATGTCTGTAGCCCCGAGGTGCCGGGGGCGAAGATAATCCCGCCTGTCTACATCGGCGAGGGCGCCACGGTGGGCGCCGGCAGCGTCCTCGGGCCCTACGCTGTGGTGGGCGCGGGGGCGAAGCTGGGGCCCCACGTAAGGGTGAGGGAAAGCGTGTTGATGGACGGCGTTGTGGCCGAGGCGGGGGCCTACATACACCGGTCGATCGTGGGGGAGGGGGCGGTGTTGGGCCGGTGGACGCGCCTGGTGGAGGCGGTGGTGGCAGACGGCGTATATGTAAAAGACGAGGTGTACGTGGGGCGGGGAGCCGCCGTGGGGCCCAACAGGGAGGTTGAACAAGACGTGAAAGACGGCGAAATTCTGCCGTAGGGCGGCTAGGACACCAGGGATAGCCGCCTCCTGGGGCTCAACGCGGCTTTAGCCTCGCGGACAAGCCTAGAGGCTTTGTCGAAGTCCACCTCCCTCCCCTCCTTGAAACACGTCCCGACGATGGCGCCGTCCACTATCTTCAGGAGGTGTAGGGTGTTGAAGCATATCCCGCTTCCGGCCAACACGGGGAGGTCCGTGTAGGCTCTGGCGGTGGCTATCTCCACCGGGTCGGGCGGCTCCCCGGTTTTTCTGCCCGTTATAACTATGGCGTCGGGCCTCGCCCTTGTGGAGGCCGTCTCCACCGCCTCCGCCAGCGTTGGGGGGTAGAGCGTCAGCCCGTGTTTGACGTGGACGTCCGCGAGCACCTTAACCCCTCTCAAGTAGGGGGCCTGCGGCAGGAGTATGCCGGATTCGGAGAGCACCACGTCGGTGTAGGCGTTGCATCGGATGAAGCGGCCCCCCGCGTATTTCGCGATGACGGCCGCCTTGCGGCAGGCGTTCCTGAGCAGGTTGACGCCTATGGGGATAGATAGGGCGCGCGCCACCTCCCTCGCCGCGATGGCGACGGCCACCGCCGTCTTGAAATCCGCCTCCGGCTTAAAGGGGGCGTCGTAGAAGTTCTCCACTATCACGGCGTCTACCCCGGCCTCCTCCAGCCTTCTCGCGTTTCTTACCGCGTGGTCTAGGTAGGCGGGTTCGTCTGCGGGGAGTAGGTGCACCACCCCGATAAGCATGCGAAAGTTTTAAAACCTAGTTTAAACTTTCGCCGCCATGGTCTACCCGCCGAAGACGTTGGTGGTGGGGAGGTGCTCTAGATGCGGCAGAAGGCTGTACGCCTTCGAGGATAGGTACGTCTGCAAGAAGATGAACTACGTCTTCTGCGACGTCTGCGCGAGGAAGCTACAGTACAGATGCCCAGACGCCATTACGCCCCTTGAGCTTGTCTAACATCCTCCTGTCTATAACGGCGAGCCCTGGGGTAAGAGCTGTTACTGTTACCCTGGGCGATAGAGCTCTCGCGGTGCACCTCTACGCCAAGACGGCCTACATAGCGGCCGTGGCGCGGGGCGTCGAGTGCAGGTTTGAAGATGGGGATTTAAAGAGGGCGGCTTGGCTACTCGCCAAGTTGATGGATAGGGTGGGGAGGGCCCTCAAGTCTAGGTACTACACCTACACGGGCCCCCTCGAGGTGGTGGAGGAGGCGGTGAGGTACAGACCCTACGTATCGCCTACCTCCACCGTGGAGATCACGTTGAGCGGAGGTCGCGCGGCCGTGGTAGGGGGGGAGTTCAGAAGGAGGTTTAGGACAGACGTCGACGTGGGCGGGGTGCTAAAGAAATATATAGAGCTGCTGGCCTCCTGCCGAGGTGACGAGACCAGGCTGGGTGATGTGTGATCGTGGTTAATAGCGCTGAGAGCCCTACTTCCTCCTAATATACAGCTCTCCGTCTCTCACCTCCAGCTGCGCAACCCCCGCGCCGAGTAGATACGCCACCGCCTTATTCGGGTCGTGCCCCTCCCTGCGGGCTCTTTCTATGAAGTCGGCGAGTTTCTCCGGCTGCTGGGGGGCGTCTATGTATAGACCAGGCTCCAGCTTGAGGTCGGTCTTCACCAACATATCCAGCTCGGTGTATATGAGGTATATCTTCTCCAGGAGGTTCACCACCACGGTAAGCTGCTTGTAGAGGTCTGCGGCTAGGGCCCTAAGCTCCTCGTCGTCGTACTTCTGGGCGACCCTCTCCAGCTGTTCTACTGCCCTGGCTAGGCTAGTGAGGAAGCGCATTGAGCCTCTTCAGCCTGTCGATGGTGAGGGGGTGGGAGCGGGCCAGCAACGACAGCCTAGCGGCGATGGGGTTCGCCACGGAGTCCACGATCCCGTTCCAGTCCAGCTTAACCAGCGCGGAGGCGAGGCGCTCTCTGTGTTTCGCCGCGGCGTATCTATCCGCCTCGAACTCAAAGGCGTGGAGGAGGGCTGTGAAGAGGAGCGCCGCGCCCACCATATGCGCGGCGAGCAACGCCACCGTGTATTTCGTATACACCAGGTGGACCAGCGGCACTCTGAGGGTGTACTCGGCGATGAGGAAGGCGAGGAGCTTGTGGGTGTGTCTATACCGTATGTGGCCCCGCTCGTGTTCCAGAACCGCCTGTAGCTCCTCGGGCTCTAGCCTAGCGTATAGGCCGGTGGTGAAGAATATGACGGGCCCTCCGGGGCCGTCCAACGTGAAGGCGTTTGCCCTCCTATCTCTAGCCACGCAGACCCCCGCCGGGGCGTGGTAGACCTCGTAGTCTCCAGGCAGGGCGGAGGGGTCCTCCAGAATTGCTAGCTTGTTCCTCCTCAGGTAGTCCACGTCTCCGTAGTTCGTCCTCACCACCCTCACCTCGTCTGGGATAAAGCAGCTCCTCCTCAGGTAGAGGTAGAGGGCTAGGTAGGCCCCAACTATTATGGCCACCCCCGCCGCCCACTGGAGCGCCGCGTTCTTCGAGAGGAGGAGCGGCACCAGCGACAAGGCCAGCGGCACCATGAGGAGGTAGGCGTTGGCCTGGAGAGGCGGCGGGTCGACATACCTCCCCCCTACGTAGGTGCCCACAAGAGCTGCCTTGTAGGCGTCGCCCCTGTATCTCCTACGTAGAAAGTCCAACAGGTCTAGACCCACCTCTCTGTACGCCGTCTGAAATATAAAGCCGGCGCGTAGGTTTGGCTACGGAATCTTCTCCGACTCTAGAAGCTCAAGGATTTTGTCCGGCTCGTAGGCGCTTAAGATGTCCCAGAACTTGTTGTTCTTGTACAGGCCGTACACCTTTCCCCTGGCGCTTCTCTTTATTATGGTGATGTAGCCCCTCTGGACTAGGTCGTCTAGAAAAGCCCTGATTAAGACTGTCTTGGCTCTGAGGTCTTGGCGGCCGTAGAGGTGGAGGTCCTGGGCCACCTTCGAGGGCCTGAAGGTTATTAGGTTGCCGCGGGCGTTCTGCACCTGGTCTCTTAGGAACCTAAGCGTAATGAGCTTGATGCGGATGGAGTCAGTCTTGTCGTTGTAAGCACGCGAGAGGGTTCGAATGTCGGCCATATATTTAAAAAAAGACCACCTATTTATTTGTTTCTTTTACATTTTTAGAGCACGTTCTCTCAAGATAGTCAATTTTCTCCCTGAGATGTGAAATCCGCCTCTCCAACTCTGCTATATATTTCATGAAATAGTTTATATAAATATCGCAAGGAGATAGCTCTTTGATCTCAAGGCCTAGAAGCCTCACGATCTTCTCCACAGGAGGCGCCTCCCCCACGTATAAACAGGCCTTTATGTGCAGACCTCGAAGGGGCGGCGTCACAAGGCCTTGGAGATGTAGCTGGGCAGTAGGTGTTTGTATTCTGTGAAGCGGTCGTCCATGAGGAGTATATATTTCCGCTCGCGCTGGAGGTTCCTCATCACCCTCCCAGCCGCCTGGATCACGTGGTTTACGGCTGTGAACAACACGGCGTAGCGGTAGCCGTCGTAGCCCAGGCGGTTGAGCGCCTCCACCATAAGCCAGAGCTCCCTGGATTTTATGTTCGGGATGGGGAAGCCCACCAGAACCCCCGCTTTAACGTCTAGGTTGACCCCCTCCGAGACGGGGCTACCGTAGTACGTCACTATGACGTGGTCTATGTCGCCCAGCGGCTTGTCGGAGGCGGGTACGTCGCCCAGCCTCCTCATATAGTACGACGCGAGCTCCTTATTCGGCAGAAACACAGCCACCCTCCCGTACGTCTCGTATAGACGCCTTACCTCCTTCGCCACCGCCTCCACGTAGGCATCCCTCATCCTCGTCCTGTAGCGGAACTCCAGAGGCTTGAAATCCACCTCCAGGTTTTCCTCTCCGGGGAGGCGGCGAACCTCCACGAACTGCGCCGAGAGGTGCTGCGTAAAGGGGGAGGAGAACCGGCGCAGTATAGAGGCGCTCGCCGCGATGAGGCCTCGAGCCCGCCTCACCACCTCCCCCACCAGGGGGAGGGCGAGACACATGGGGGCGTCCCGCCCCGGTAGGCAGTAGCGCCTGGAGTAGAGCTCCTCGTCTCTCACTGGGATTACGGCGAGGAGGTTGTGGGCCTCGTCCAAAGCCACTAGGTCGGCCTCCTCTAGCAGATCCGCCACAGCCGCCAGGTTGGAGACCTTTGAGAGGTAGGCCAGCGGAAGCACCACGACGTTGGCCCTCCTGCCCGCCACGTGTACAGCCTCGTAGGGGCAGACCCCCATCTTGTAGAGCCTCTCCACGTCGAAGATGAGCTTCTCGACCCTGCCGGAGCGTGCCTTACACACGCCCTGTTCTCTAAGCCTCAGGCACTGGTAGGCATTTTCGGCGCCTAGGGGGCATAGAGATCTGCGCCCGAAGAGGAGGCCGGCTCGGCCTCCGGACTCCTCGACGTATTTCGCCATCTGGAGGCCCTCCAGGTGGCTTTTCACAAAGACAAGGGCTTTTCTCCTGCCTGCGGCAACCGCCGCGATGCGTCGTGATTTTCCGTAGCCTGGAGGGGCGTTGACTACAATCCTCACCCGGTTTATAAGCTTTTTAAGATCTCCTGTAGATACTCCATGATCTTCGAGTCGGCTACCTCCTCCAGCTCTTGGCAGTTTTCGACGACCTTCTTCATGAAGGTCTGGGCCAGCTTGGGGTCTCTCTCCTTCAGCGTCTTAAGCCTCTCCGGGAGGTCGGCCCTTAGGGCCCGCGCTATGGCGTCCACCGACGTGAAGTACCTCTCCAGATCTCTTATCTGGTTGACGACGTCGTCGAAGACGTTTAACACCTCTGCGGGGACGCCGCTTAGGTCCATGGAGGCGTAGGCTCTGTTTACGCAGTATCTCACGAACTTGTACCTCATGGTCTTTACGACGTCCATGCCGCCTGTGGATCAGCAGTATATGTGTTTTGCGCCAAGTCCAGCGCCGAGTTTTCTCCCGAAGGCGTCCAGCTGGACAAGGCCGGTCTCCGTCACGCCGACTATCGTCACGCCGCGTTCGCCGTAGAAGAAGTAGGCGTCTGTCTCCGGCTCAAAAACCTCGGCGCGGGGGCCCCAGCGCCAGTAGAACCTCTCGCCCCGTGGGTCAACCCCCTCGTACAGCCTCTCCCGGTACACGGCGCGGGCGAGCCTCCGCGCGCAGTAGACGCCGCCGCTCCACTCGCCGGGGATGTTGAGGCTCACGGCGAGGACCCCCCTTGGGATGTGGCTGGAGGCCTCCACGGCCTCCACCGCGACCTTGGTCATAAGCCCGAGGTCCCCGCCGGCCTCCATGGAGATGGCAATGGATCTCGCCCCCAGAACCCCTCCCTGTATCGCCGCCCCCACGGTCCCGCTTCCATACGTCGCCTCCACCCCGATGTTCTCCCCCACGTTGACTCCTGAAAGCACCAGATCGGCGTCCGGCGCCACCAGCCTAAGCGCAAGAAACACCGCGTCTGCGGGGTAGCCGTTAACGACGTAGTAGTTGCCGAGCCTCCTTACCCTAAGCGGCTTGTGGTACGTCCTGGCCAGCCCGGCGGCTGACCGCGGCCTCTCAGGCACGACGACGACCACGGCGTGGCCGGCCGATGTCAGCGCCTCCACAAGCGGCTGTAGATAGGGCGTGTGAGGGCCGTCGTCGTTGGTGACCACTATCTTCATACGGAGGAGAGCTGGGACGTGTTTAAAGCCATATAGACGCCGGCAAAGGCTATGGCCGCCCCCAGAGCTCTCCGCGCCTTGAAGGGCCTCTCGGCCAGAGAGGTCACCAGGGGGTAGGTGGAGACCACCACCGTCGCGGCGACGTAGTCCCCCTTAGATATAGCCATGGTGTAGGAGCCGAACCCGACGAAGCTGTCCAGGAAGCCGCCGGCGGCCAGCCTGCCTATTCTGCAGTGGCTCTCCCCCGCCCCCAGGAGAAGGCCGGCCGCGGCAACCACGGCGCTTCTGACGACAAGGGCGAGGCCTGGGCCCATAAGCTCCACAGCCCTCGCGTATAGCTGAAGCGACGCGGTCCAGACGAAGGCGGCGGCCACGCCGTAGACGGCGCCGAGCCTATGGCCTTTTCCGCCCCAGCTGGCGACGGCGATGCCGAGTAGGGCGAGGCCGGCCGCCGGGAGGATGTGGAGCCTCCCAGCTGAGACGGGCAACAGCACTATGTAGAGGGAGCTGCTGACGTTCCCGACGGAGGGACCCCCTGTTTTCACAGAGGTTATGTAGAGCCAAGACCCGACAAGGCCCCCGAGGAGGGCTGCAGACGCGGCGTAGAGCAGGCCGGCCGCGGAGAGCTGGCCCATTGGGAGGAGGAGGCCGGCGGCCATGGAGAAGAGGGAGAAGAACGACAGCGCCTTCATCCTGCCTGTGCACTCCAACGCGGGCCTGTATACAACAGGCGCTAGGCCGTAAGCCAAAGCCGCGACCACAGCCGGTATCAACACGGGGGGTAACTGTTATATACGTATATCTTTAATTGCGCCATGGGCGACGCCGAGGCGGTGGCGCTGGCCTTCCTCGTCCTGTTCGCGTTGATGGTCGAGACGATATATATCGCCAAGCTCATCGCCCCGAGGAGGCCCACGCCTATGAAGCTGATGAGGTACGAGGCGGGGAACCCTGAGTCGGGCCCCGCCAAGGCCCCCCTGGCCATGCAGTACCTCGGCTACGTCCTAATGCTGGTGGCGCTCGAGCCGGTGGCCGCCGTCCCGCTGGCCCTCGCAGTTTGGGGCGGGGCCGACGTCTACACGGTGATATACATCTCATTGGCGGGGGGCCTTATCGCTATGGCGGCCGCCTACTACGCCTACAGCTACGCCAGGAGGATAGAGCTCTGGAGGGTCAGCTCCTGAGGGCGGCCTTCAGCAGGCCTAGGAAGACGGGCCGCGGCTTTGTGGGCCTCGATTTGAACTCGGGGTGGAACTGGGTGGCTATGAAGTAGGGGTGTCCCGGCAGCTCTATTATCTCCACCCTCTTCACGTCCCTCCTCCACCCGGACACCCTCAGGCCCGCATCGGCGAGCTTGGGGAGGTAGGATAGGTTCACCTCGTACCTATGCCTGTGTCTCTCGACGGTGTGGGGGGCGCCGTAGAGGGAGGCCGCCAGGGTGCCCTGCACTATGTCCACCTCTCTATCTCCCAGGATCATGCTACCGCCTAGCACGTCCACCTCCCTCTGCTCCGGGGCCAGGTGCACCACCGGATGCGGCGTGTCGGGGTCGAGCTCGGTGGAGTTGGCGCCCTTAAGGCCGAGGACGTTGCGGGCGAACTCCACCACGGCGAGCTGCATTCCGAAGCAGATGCCGAGGAAGGGTATCTTCTCCACCCTGGCGTATCTCACGCACTCTATCATGCCCTCTGTCCCCCTTTTGCCGAAGCCGGGCAACACCACCATCGCGTCTACGCCGAGCTTGTACAACACGTCTGGGTTCTTCTCAACCTCCACCGAGTTTATCCAGACCAGCTCCGGCCTTGTGTCTAAGGCGGCGCCCGCGTGCTTCAGCGCCTCAATTATGCTGAGGTAGGCGTCCGGGAGCTCGACGTATTTCCCACACATCCCCACAGCCACCTTCCTCCTCGGCGACGTGAGCTTGGCCACGTACTCCCTCCAGTCCTCGTGCGCCGGGGGCCTAGGCGCTAGGCCGAGCCGGTGGACTAGGAAGTCCCCCATGCCCTGCTCCTCAAGCAGAAGGGGGACCCTGTAGATGGTGTCTACGTCGTACGAGTTGAAGATGGCCGACTGGGGGACGTTGGTAAACAGCGCGATCTTCTTCACAGAGCCTGCGTCTATGGGCTTTTCAGATCTGACAACTACGGCGTCTGGCTGAATGCCGTATCTCCTGAGCTCCGCAACGCTGTGTTGAAGCGGCTTCGTCTTAAACTCCCCCGTGGTTTTGAGGAGGGGCACCAGCGCCACGTGTATAAACAACACGTCGTGGCCCAGCTCAAGCCTCAGCTGCCTCGCCGCCTCGAGGAAGGGCAACTGCTCGTAGTCGCCTACGGTCCCCCCGATCTCCACGAGGGTTACGTCGTATCCCCCAGCCGCCTCCACGATCCTCCTCTTGATCTCGTCTGTCACGTGGGGGATCAGCTGCACCGTCTGCCCGAGGTACTCGCCCCTCCTCTCCTTCTCGATGACGGAGAGGTATATCTGGCCCGACGTTATGTTGTTCCTCTTCGACAGCTCGACGTCGAGGAACCTCTCGTAGTGGCCGAGGTCTAGATCCGTCTCGCCGCCGTCGTATGTGACAAACACCTCGCCGTGGGCGTAGGGGTTCATGGTCCCCGCGTCTACGTTTATGTAGGGGTCTATCTTGACAGCGTTTACAGAAACGCCGCGGGCCCTCAATATCCTCCCTATGCTCGCCACCACGACGCCTTTTCCAACGCCCGACATCACGCCGCCCGTAATAACTATGAGCTTGGGCACCCTAAATGGAAGACCCGAGTTTAAAAGTCCATCCGTTCTTAAAGGAGTCGTCACCGCTCAGCGAGGTGAAGCGACTTCACCGTGTCCCCCGCCCCACCTCTATAAAAGTTTAACAGATCCGCTCCATGTACCTCCAGACGTCGTAGCCCCTCTTCCTAAACTCCCTGAGGTCCTCGTAGCGGCTCCAGGGGTAGGATATCCAGACCCACTCCTCGATCCTCTCGGCGTAGTAGTCGGGCACGAACCTGCTCGTTGTCTTGAGGTGGACGACGGCTGTTTTAACCTCGGCGGCGCCTATTAGGTCCAGCAAGCTCTTCACCACGGCGAGGGTGTGCCCCGTGTCGGCCACCTCGTCCACCACCAGCGTCCTCCTCCCCCTCACGACCCCCGGCTCAATGCCATGGTACAACAGGGGCCTCTCGGCGCGTCTCTGGGCGAGCCCCCAGTACTTAACGCCGACTGTGACTATGTCGTCTACCCCCAACACGTCGCTTATCACGCGGGCCGGCACAAGCCCCCCGCGGGAGATGGCCACAATCACCTCCGGCTTGTAGCCCGACTCCTCCACCTTCTTCGCCAAAGCCTCGCTGAGCGCTATCCCCTCGGCCCAGGAGACAAAACGCACCTTGACGCCGCCCACCTCCACGAGCATAGCCACCGGGGGCGACGGGTATAAAAACACCACGCCGGGCGGAGAGGTCAGCGCCCGCCACTGCTGGGCAGGCTCTCGCCACATGTGCCGCGTGGGTTCAACTCGTCACCGGGGGAACACATGTCCATGGAAATAAATTTTGCCGCCGGCTAGGCCTCCCTCACCTCTTCGTAGCCGCAGTTTGGGCAGTAGAGCCTCTCGGTCACGGTGTATCTCCCGCCCGCCACCTTTGCGGTGCGCTCCACGACCTTAAGCCTAGAGAAGCACCTGGGGCAGCTGTAGGCGGTTGGGCGGTACACCCCGGCCTCGGACAGTATACGGCGTACCTCGTATAGGGAGAGGCCGAAGGCCCTGGCGGTCTCCCTAAGGGAGGCGCCCGAGGTGTACATATCCACAACGGCCTTGGCGATGTCCCCCCTCCTCTCCGCCACGTTCCAGATCCTCCCCCTCGCCCTCGCCCTCTCCAACGCCGTCTTCGTCCTCTGCCTGATGAACTCCCTCTCCATGGTGGCTACGAAGGCCAGCACGGCCCTTAGGAACTGGCGGTAGACCCCGTCTAAGTTCTGGAGCGCCTGCTCCCTCTCCGACGCCGACACCACCACCAACCCCATCTTGTTCTCCACCACGTCCAACAAGGCGAAGAGCTCCTGGAAGGAGCGGACGAGCCTAGAGATCTCGTAGACGAGGAGGACCTTGGGCCTCGGGTCCAGCTTCTCCACCTCGGCCGCCATCTGCCTAAAGGCCGGCCTCTCCCAAGGCTCCGTGGCGCCGGACACCCCCACGTCTACGTAGTGCCTAAGTATGTAGAGGCCCCGCTCGGCGGCCCACCTCTCCAGGAAGACCCGCTGGTTCTCGGGGTCCTGCTCCTCCGTGGAGACGCGCACGTAGGTTACAGCCGGTATCACCCGCGTCCGCCCTGGCCCCCTCTCCTGGGCCGCCGCGGCGGCTTAACCTCCTGCGGCGGCTGGACAGGCGCAATGTAGTAGCCCAGGGGCCAGCCGTAGGTCCTATCCCTCTCCTCAGACGACGTGGTGTGGACGTCTATGTATACGGAGCCGCGGAATATGAGGGGCTCCTCCAGCCACACCCCAACCCGCTCCGGGTAGTAGGCGATGGGCTCCACGAACCACTCGTAGACTCTGCCGTCTTGTATAAACCTGACGAAGTCGAGGTACTCGTCGGCGTTGTAGAACCCCCACACCACCAGCACAGAGGCCGGGGGCATGTTGACGGCTATCCTCCCGATCTGGAGGGTGTAGCCGAACTTGTCCGCCTCCTGGCCGTATATGTGCTTCGGCTGTATGGGCTCGAGCCTACCTCCGATCTTCCTCGCGTGCTCCTGCGCCACCCCGTAGGCCCTCCTTATCGCCTCCACAGCCTCTCCCCTGCTCAGCGGTATGAACCACACGACGTAGCGATTATCCACATATTTAAACAATACCCCCGAGCCCCCCGCCGGGGGGCTCGCCGGGGACCACGCCGGGCTCCTATATAAGCACAGGCCCTATATTAACTGATAGGGATAAAACCGGTTTCGTAGGCGGCGCCTATGTTTGGCCTTGTGGCGCTCACAGTCGTGGCCGTGGTGGCGGCCCTCGCCCTGAGGAGGGTACGCGACAGAGCTCTGACGGGCTTAGCCGTGGCCGGCCTGGTGCTGTTGGCGGTGCCCGCCGTATTGGTAAACGGCGACGCGGCGGAGAGGTTGGTGGCGGCTGTGTACATGTACGCCCCCTACTGGGAGTACCTTGTGCCCGTGGCCTTCTTCACGTTGACGCTCCTCCCCCGGAGGAGGCAGGGAGGCAGGAAAAAGAGGACCCGGCCCGAGATAGTTACCGTCTAGCGCTGTAGACCAGGGCGAGGGCCGCCAGTAGTGCGAGGACAAGCGGCAACCACAGGCTTTTTCCCCCCTCCTGCCTAGCAACGGCGGCGGTATGAGCCGCCGGCGCCGCCGGCTCAGGCGGGGCGAAGCTTGGCTTTTGGTAGACCACGCCGCTTTTCGCGAAGCAAGCCGCGTCGCCCATCGCCGTCGAGTAGACGGAGGCTGTGATGTAGTACATCAACGCGTACTTGACGCCGTCGGGCTGCTGGCTGTAGTAGTCGCCGAACTGTAGATAGCTCAGCGGCAACGTGTTCGTGTAGCCGCACTGGGCGGCGCGGGCCATGTTGGTGAGAGCCCTCTCCCTGGCCACCTCCAGGTACTTCTCGGGGGCAGCCGACATTAGAGATGCGGCGGACTCTGCGATTATCTCTATGGAGTTGGCAATGGAGGCCAGGTAGAGACCTCTCCCGTAGAGGTCCTCCGCCAGCTGCACTGCTGTGGAGTAATCGCCTAGGGGAACGTCAGAGGTGGTCTCCAGATAGGCGTACATGGCCTTGGCGTAGTCTAGGTACATCCTCGCGATCTCCGCCAGCTTGCTCTCGTTTACGGCGGGGCCGTAGGCCATCCTCCTCGCCTCGTCGACCCAAGGCTTGAGGGTGACGGCCCGGGCGTACATAGCGCCTGGGTTGGCCGAGGTGGAGTTGGCCTGGAGATAGACCTCGTATACCCTGGTGTAGGCCGCCACCACGAGGTCTAGGTTGTTGACGGTCGTGGGGATCTTGGAGAGCTCCGCCTCGGCCTCCTTCGCCAGCTGGAGGGCCTTGTCGTAGAGCTCCCTGGCGGCTCTCCTAGACGAGGAGGCTTGGTCGCTGTAGTACCTCACGATCCCCTGGTATATCAACGAGGCGGCGGCGTAGTAGTCGCCCCGGCTCTTCAGCCTATCGATCAAGGCCTCGTCTACGTACCCCCTCCCCACCGTCGCGTTGTAGTAGCTGTAGACGGCGTTGAAGAGGTCCCGCGATATTTCCCTAAACGCCGTGTCGTCCACCGCCGAAGGCCGCGGCGTCTCGACCCTATGCCCAGTGAGGTAGTAGATGGCGTCTTCCACCGTGCCCACCTCCACCACCTTAACGCCGCGCACGGCGCTCGGCTTCTCGCCAATGGGGACCAACACGGTCTTTATCCCCCTCTCCGCGGCCGCCGACACCTTCTGGGAGACCCCGCCCACCGGCCCTATAAGCCCGTCGGGCAGTATTATACCCGTCATCGCTGTGTCGTTTCTAAGCTCCAGGCCGTTCATGAGGGCGTACATGGCCACTGTTATGTAGCCGCTGGCCGAGGGGCCTCCCACCTGGGCGTCGCTGGCCAACACCCTCAGCAGGGCGGTGTAGTTCGTGTAGGGCTTGCCCGAGTACCTAGACGCGACGTAGAGCGCAATCTGCGCCGAGGGGCCGAAGCCCTGGCCAGCCTCTGGGACCCCTGCCACGTACGCCCTCCCGTCCCCCGGCGTGATGAGGGTGATCTTGATGGGCAAGACGGCGCCTCCGGAGGGCCCAACGGCCAGCGCGTTTATCTCCGCCGAGGCCACCTTCACCGTGTAGGTCTGCCACGCGGCCAGCGCCAGGGCGGCTAGGAGGATCAACGCCAGAGCCTTCCTCACCATGCCGCATACCGCCGGACGCTATATATAAAGGTTGCTCATCAGAGGAGGTCGTGCCGCGTCACGTCTCCGGCTCGCCTGGCTCATCACTTATATACGGATGAACACGGCTTTTTATGGATGCCCCCCTCCCCAAGGCGGCGGAGGCGCTCTTGAGAGCCCGCTTCTGCGTCGTCTTCACAGGGGCTGGGGTCTCCGCCGAAAGCGGAATCCCCACCTTCAGAGGAGCAGGGGGACTCTGGGAGAGGTACAGAGCGGAGGATCTCGCGACGCCGGAGGCCTTCGCCAGAGACCCCAAGCTGGTCTGGGAGTGGTACAGGTGGAGGCAGACGCTGGCCTACAACGCAAGGCCCAACCCGGCGCACTACGCCATCGCCCAGCTGGAGGAGGCCGGCCTAGTGAAGGCCGTCATCACCCAGAACGTAGACGGCCTACACCAGAGGGCAGGTAGCAGGAGGGTGGTGGAGCTACACGGCTCCCTCTGGAGAGCCAGGTGCGTCCAGTGCGGCGCCGTGTATAAGCTGGAGAAGCCCGTCGAGGAGACGCCTCCGAGGTGCCCCAGATGCAGGGGGCTCCTGAGGCCAGACGTGGTCTGGTTCGGCGAGCCTCTCCCCCGGGAAGCCTGGGAAGAGGCAGTCCAGCTGGCCTCCAGCGCAGACGTGGTGTTGGTGGTGGGGACGTCGGGGGCGGTCTACCCCGCGGCCGCCATCCCCCAGATCGCCAAGAGGCGGGGCGCGGCGGTCGTGGAGGTAAACGTGGAGAAGTCGGCGTTGACCGCCATCGCCGACGTCTTCATAAGGGGGAAGGCGGGCGAGGTCCTCCCAGCCCTGGTGGAGGAGGTGAGGAGGGGGCTCGGCACCCGCCGTGTATAACGCCATGTCTCGCGCCAGCCATCGGCTCCCCACTGCCCCCCGCCTCAGCTACCTAGTCTTTTTTAAATGTCCAAGCCAGGAGGTGGACACAGGCGCGGCGAGGTTCAAGCTTGAGGAGGGCGTCTACGCATACGTGGGGTCCTGCGGCGTCTCCTGCCTAAGGCGGGTGGTTAGACATCTGTCCCGACCCGCCGCCAGGAGGTGGCACGTCGACTATCTACAGTGCGACGCGCTGTACGCCGTCGTCACCCCCCTCGCCGAGGCTGAGCTCGCCAGGAGGCTGGCCGGGGGGTGCACGGCGGTGGCGCGCTTCGGCTCCACAGACGACCCCGGCGCCCCGGGGCACCTCTTCCGGTGCGACGCCGCGGAGGCCCTCCGCTACGCCGGCTTCACCACGTAGGGCGCCGTGTTTACGATCTTCACGTGGCCGTTCTCCGCCAGATATTTAACGAAGGCGAGCCCCTCCTCCGACAGCCGGAGGGGGTCCCCCCCGCCTCTCGCGCAGAGGGCTATGCCATACGGCGTCTTCTCCCCCACGCACTCGAGGTACCTCCCGAGGAGCCTCTTGAAGGACCTCTCCAGCTCCTCCAGAAACTCCTCCAGAGGCTTCCTCTCGCCGCCGCCCGTATACGCCGTGTAGCCCCGTAGGCCCCGGAGGGAGGCCACCACCCGGATGAATGTATCTACGCTGACTATCCAGCTGTCTAGATCGCCTACGAAGACGGCCTTCTCCACCCCGAAACACGTGTGGCCCCAGGTGTGTGAGCCGCAGGGGATCACCCTCACGGATATATCGCCTAGGTCGACCCAACCCGCCGTAAACCTGTACACAGCCCCTCTGAAGGGCCCAGCCTGCACCTCCGGGTTCTCCACAGACGGCGCCCCAGCCCGCCTCATCACAACCCTGGCGTATCTAGCCGCCCTGGCGGGGTCCGAGGCCATGCTGTACTCAATCGGGTTCATAACCACCATCTTCGCCCTACGCGCCCCCGCCACGTGCCGGGGGTGGTGGTGCGTCACGAGAACCACGTCAACCCCCGCGTCCTCAGCCACGTCAACGCCGAAGAACCCCTCGTAGATCCACCCAACGCCCGAGCGGGAAAACACCATTTTCATCTACACCCTATATAAATAGTGTAACAGTTGGACGTGAGCTGGGTCGAGAAGTTCCTCAACGACGCGGAGAAGATGTTCCAAATCCCACGTAGCGAGCTGGAGAAGTTCGTGGCGTATATGGCCGAGGACCCCACGAAGGTGGAGGAGTGGGCCGAGAGGCTACAGCTCTCCGAACCCGACTTCCTCATGTTAACCACGGTCTACACGCTCTACAAGACCGAGGACCGGGTCATAGAGCTGCTGTCAGACGTGGAGCTCAAGGTTGACGAGGCCATCGGCTTCATATCCACAGCCGCCGCCAACCTCCTAAACGCCCTCCCCCCAGAGGATAGGAAACCCATCCTAGCCCAGCTGGTGCTGGCCATAGCGCTACAGGTGGAAGACCCCGGCGTTAGGAACTCCCTCGCCGAATACGCAAAAGCCCTCCTCGCCGACTAGAAAATTTTTTAAGCTGTCTTTACCTAGGGGTGGGCCGCCGAGACGCCCACTCACCTAAAATTCACGAGGATGGCTTGCGCCCCCAACGCAGAACACCCCGCACGACCCAACAGCCACCAACGCCGCTTCTCACACGGCGTCGCCTGTAGACACACACCACGCTATCTGAACTGGAGGTTGTCGTATATCTCATCGACGATCTTCTTGAGCTCCTCGGTTGTCGCCTTGAGCATGCTGGACTCCTCCCACGCCCTAACCCCCCTCTCCACAACGGCCAGACCCCTCCATATGGCGCGGTGGAGGCGCCTTAGATAAACGTCGAGAAGCTCCTCCAGCCTCCTAAGGTCGGGTTCAGTTTCCCTACACGAGTTGTCAACGCATACACACCTGCCCCTCCTCTCCCCAGGCCGGTAGTGCTCATCGGCGAACTCAACCGCCTCTGTGAGATTACTAGGGACGTTATTCAAGTCATTGATCTCCATCAGCACGCACTGACAGTACGAGCCAGGCAGAGACAAGCTCAGATACAAATTCCTTTCCCTCAACGCCTCACTCAGCCAATTGATCCACTCTTCCCCGAGTCTCAGACCTCTCATCCTGCATCCATGTATAACCTGAGACGTTGTAGCGAATCCTATGCAACCCAAGTCGGCTACACATCCTAACCACCACCTAAGTCCAGCGGATACGTTGTGGTTCAACCTCTCTTCGTTTAGCCTTTCGTATAGCGCGTTAATTATATTATCTGGTATAGAGATCCTCCCCTTGGGCGTTATGACGGGCCCAAACCTGAACCCGGGTCCCCTTCCTATCCTGATCCCCGCCGCTTCGAAGAACTTCATGTCCTCCTCCGAGTACTCCACTCTGGTCTCCCTTGCCAGCTCCTCCAGCCTGTCCCACACGGGCGCCAGCTCCGGCGTCCACTCCCTCAGAAGATCCCCAGCCCCCTGGTTGTCAAAGAGAGACAGGAGAGTAACCGCGTCATCTGCCCGTGTGAAGAGGTACAGGTCGCCGTCCGACAGAGGATAGTGGATAAGCTTGAGCTCGTGCCGCTCACCCATTATCTCACGGACATCCTCGTAGGTGGCACGGCTTATCAGCCGTAACCGGATAAATGAAATCCCGCTTTCTACCCCGCTTTCTGCTCCGAGGTCTGTAACTGGTCCTCTGTACATATTATTTCTTGAATCAATACTTAACTCAGGTATCGGATATCCGGATATTCTTACACTAGTACCTCTGTATATATCTACTTGGAGGGGATTTTTGGGTCGAAGGTCTTTGAATACCTTTGTTTGTTGCTCTACGCCTATCCGGAGGATAGGGTATCTGCTGGTTACCGGGGGTATTGGGAGACCCATGGCCTCTATGCCCAAGTACTGGTTGGCCCCATACGCCATGAACAGCCTGTCCACGATGGATCTTGGCAATTCGATCACGGACATACTTCTGCCGGCCAGGCCTTTACGCCAATGGCGGTTAGCTCTCCGCGGGCGTGGGGTAGCATCACCTTTCCAATCATCATTCTTTATAAGGGGTGAATATATAAACTTTTCGTGAGATCTCTACTCTAGGTAAATCCCAGAGGCTGGCCCATATAGCAAAACACGCCGATGACCCAAGGGCGAGGGAGGAGGCGGCCGCCCTACTGAGGCACATCATAGAGAGGGCCAGAGACTATGAGGCGAGGGAAAGGCTGAAGGAGTTGACAAGATAAGGATATCGTGTCGTAGGCCGTTGTGTATGTGGGACAAAAATTTTTAAGGTGTTAGTTTTCTCTATACCGCCGCCGTAGCTCAGCTCGGTTCAGAGCGGCGGAGGAGTTGAAAGGGTCCGCCGAAGCTGTTAACCCGTAGGCTGGGTCTCAGGCGGAAGTCCCGGGTTCAAATCCCGGCGGCGGCGCCTCAATCTTTAAATCCTCCTCCGCAGCTGGGCCAGTGGGGTGGAGTAGGATTGTCACCCGGGAGGGGTGGGCGGTCATCAAGCCGGGGCCTGCCTTGGCTGTGTGGCCGCCTATCCCGGTGCCTAGGGCTAAGCTTCCTCTGGTGTCGGAGGGGAAGGTGAGGGCGGTGATTAACTATGTTACCCTTGCCAAGGACACCCTTATGCCTCCTAAGTTCATTATTAGGGCTGGCGATAGGGCTTACGAGATCCAGCTTGTTCAGATGTACGAGGCCTATGGACTCGTGGAGGCGGTTCCCCACCTCGCCATGGTCAACTGCTGGTCGGATAGGTGTGATCTGTCGCCGCTGTACGCCTTTGCCTACCCGGCGGGGGTGTGGGAGGTGGTTAACGGCTATGTAAACGCGGAGGTGGAGGAGAGGTGGAGGCCGTCTGACCGCCTCCCTGGGCCGAACGCGCTGCGGGTGCTGGGGGACCCCAAGCTCGCCAGGTGTTTAGCGAAGGGGAGGCGGGCGGACTGTGGAGAGCCTTTGGACGACGCCGTGCCTCTGGTGTCGCACCTAATTCCGAGGCCCTAGGCCGTGGGTTGCAAAGTCCTCGTGGTGGATCTAGACGGGACGCTGACGCTTAGTAGAAACACCTATGAGCTTTCTGTGGAGGCGCTTCTCGCCCTGAGGAGGGCTAGAGACGCGGGTATACGTGTGGTATTGGCGACGGCCAACGGCCTGGACTTCGCCCTGACGGTGGCTAGGTACCTCGGCGTTAGAGACGTGATTGCTGAAAACGGCTGCCTGGTCCACATAGATGGGGAGACGCACGAGCTCTGTTCTGGAGATATGTCGGAGGTGGATAGGGCGGTGCTGGCCACGGGGGCTGTGGCGCCGAGCCACCAGAACAAGTGCAGGAGGTTCGACCTCGCCTACGTCCCGCTTGTTGAAAACGCCGTAGAGAGGGTTAAGGCGGCGGTGAGGCCCGGCTACGTCGTAGACTCCAGCGGGTACGCCATCCACGTGAGGCCGGCGGGGGCCGACAAGGGCGCCGCCGTGAGGTGGCTGTGCGAGAGGCTTGGGGTGAGCTGCGGCTGGGTAGCGGCCGTGGGAGACAGCGATGTGGACGCCGGCATGTTGGCGACGGCGTGGGGGATAGCCGTCGGCAACGCCACAGAGGCGGCGAAGAGGGCGGCTCGGGCGGTGGTCAGGGGGCCGAGCGGCCTTGGGTTCAAGGAGGCGGTAGACCTAATTCTGTCAGGTGGGGCCTGCGCCCCTTAGTATGTAGACGTCGAAGGGCCCCACCTCCTCCCTCTGGGCTCTCCTCGGCGGCTCCTCCCTGTTGCCGGCGAGCCCCAGGGCCTCCACGATGGCTGTGGCGAGGTAGGAGAGCTGCCTGTCCCGGATGACGATGTAGTACACCTCCCGGGCTATCTTCTGTAGCAGGGCCAGGTCCGCGCCTCTGTGGCAGACGACGGCGGCGTCGAAGACGCCGTATTTCTCCGCCACCTCCCCCAGGCCGGCTAGGGGGAGGGTCTCGAAGGCGTAGAAGCTTGCGGGGGCCAGCTCCTGGCCCAGGGGCCCCGAGGCTATGGGTAGGAGGCTCAGCCTGTCTACCTCCAGGGCGACCACGTCCTCTCTCTCCTCCACTATGACTAGGTCTCTCCCCGCTATAGACATCAGCTCTGAGGAGAAGCCGCAGGGGAACCACCCCGCCACTAGGGTTAAGCCGCCGTAGGACATCAGCTCCTGGGCCACGGTTACCCTAAGTGCTTGGAAGGCCGAGGTGTAGACGTAGAGCGCCCTCTGTAGCTCTGGGCTGAGCCTGCCCGCCCGCCTCCCAGCCGCCACGTAGGGGAAGACCAGGTTCTGGAAGAGCGTGGAGACGGCCTCGGCCAGGGGGCTTAGCTCTCCGCGGCTTGGGAGGGAGGCCCTCCTGTATTTATCCCCCTTCCTCTGCATCAGCCCCACCTCCGCTAAAAAGTCGAAGAGGGGCCTAATCCGCTGGGAGGGCTTGACCTCCTCAAGCTCGGAGAGGAGGGATAGGAGGGGGGTGGAGGCGACCCCCGCGATGATGTCGTCGCGCGGGATCATATATTTTCCTCCAGCGGCCTATATAAAACTTCTACGGGGTCGCGCACGGCTGATATGTAGTATATCTTGGCCGCGCCTACGGCCGCCGCTATCTCGTCCCCCTCTATGAAGACCCCCACCTCCTCCGCGAGGTCCCTCTTGTTGCCCACGAGCACCACCTTCCTGTATGGGTTTATGCCTCTGTCCAGCAACGCGCTGTGTAGCTCCGCGATGGCGTAGAGCGACGCTTGATCTGTGACGTCGTACATGTATATCATCAGGTCCACGTAGAAGGACCACGTCCTGGAGAAGTTTCTAGCGACGTCTGCCGCCACCTGCCCCGGCACATCTATGAAGTCCACCTCCTTGTCGCTGAGGTAGAGGCGGTATATGCCGGGCCTCAGCGTGGCCCTCGGCTTCAGCGATAGCCCAAGTAGCCTAAAGACGTAGGTGGTTTTGCCCACGCCGCCTACCCCGAGGACGGCCACCGAGTAGCGCCTCATAGCGACTCGGCCAGCCTCTCCAGCCTAGCCTCAAGCTCTTCGAGGTCTCTACGGAGGTTCTTCAGCCTTAGGCAGAGGTCCCACCTGGAGAGCCCCAGTATGCACCTAATCGTTTCTACGTCCGCCTCTGCAACTGCCACGTATTAAGACTTGCCCGTAGATATATATAAACATCCCGTATAGTAAAACGGCGAGGATTATAACCACGTCGCCGACCGTGAAGCCCCCGGCCAACCTGATCCTCAGGATGGGTAGGGAGGCGGCGCCTGTGGCAAATAGGAGGAGTAGGACGGCGTAGGACGCCGCCACTAGGCTTAGGGCCTTCCTCATATCGGCATCTGCAACGCCTTGAGCGCCGCGGCCAGCGCCGCCGTCGCCGCGGAGGTGAACAGCACGAGGTAGACAAGCGCCTTGAATATCTCGTACTCCCCCATCGGCCTATCCGCCACCACGAGCCTCACCAGCGACAGTATCGGCGAGGAGCAGTCTTGTTTAACGACGCCGTTGGACAGCGAGGTCGGCCTCTGTATCTTCTCGCGGCCTTTTATCCCCCCCGAGGAGAAGACTATGAGAGCGCCGTTTACCACGAAGGGGGTGGCCGCCAGGATGAGGTAGGCCACTAGGTCGTACAAGACGGCTATAGTCGATATGTTTGCCCCCAGGAAGTAGCTCCCCACGTTTCCGTTGAAGGCCCTGGCCGGGTATCTGTTGTATATATACAGCGCGGCCGAGGCGGCCACATGCACCGCCAGGAGATAAGCCGCGTCGGCCTGCCCCCTCACTAGGGCTACCGCGGCCAGCGCCGCGCCTATCGCCATGTTGGCCGCGGGGAGAAAGCCGTTGACGGGGTCGAGCATGTTGAAGGCGTTTGTCACCACCGGTATAGCTAAGGCGGCTAGCCAGCCGGTGGCGCCGTAGAACAAGCCGATGAGCGGGATGGTGAACCTCAACCCCCCCTCCAGGGCCCTCGCCACCACCAAGGCAAGGAGGACCGGCACGAGGACTCTCACGTATTCGCTTACGCCTCTGAGGTCGTCTAGAAGCCCCAGCAGCCCCACCACGGCCGCCGCCACCAGCAGGAGGGCGGCCTCGCGCGTCTGAGCCGCCGCAACTGCGTAGCCCGCCGCGGCCGCCACCATCGCGATAAGCCCGCCGGCCCGCGGCACGCCGTCTACGCCCTTGTATATATCCCGGGAGGTTATGCCCCTCCCGCGCTGGAAGGGGATCCACCACCGCCCAAACAACACGCCGGCTGTAAAGGCGACTAGGGCAGGCGCCGCCTCCGCCAACATACTACAGCGCCTTTAGGAGGATGGGGAGAACCAGCGTCGCGTCTGCGTAGATGTATACGGACTTCGCCTCGGGCTTCACCTTGCCCCAGCTCACCGCCTCCCTGGGCCTCGCGCCGCTTAGAGAGCCGTCGTATTCGACGGCGGTTGTGATGTAGACCACGTAGTCTAGCCCGCCTCTGAACTGGGCCCACCAGATGACGTGGTGTTTGCTGATGCCCCCTCCCGCGATCAAAGCCGCGAGCTTCCTGCTGCCGTATACCAGCTCTCTCAGCGCCTCTTCGTCCCTCAGCGGGTCGATCTGGACTCTGAGGCCGCCCCTTTTCGCCCTGGCGAGGTCGTTACATGTGAGGAGGGCCGTCCCCACGGCGCCGTCTACAATCCCCGGCACGAAGACCTTTACCCCGGCCCTCGCGGCGGCGCCGAGGACGGAGCTCTCCGGCATCTCTCTGCCCAGCTCCTCCGCAAGCTCATAGGTGCCGAGGGCTCTCCCGCCGATCCTCTCGCAGAACCTGAGGACGAACTTCTCCACCAGGGGGCCGTACTCCTCCTTCTTAATCACCACGTTGCCTAGCCTGTGGAGGCCGCGTCTGGCGAGATCCACGTCGTCGAGGTCGAAGGAGGCGGGGGCGTAGACGGCCCCCATGGCCTTCGCTATGTCGTGGTCGAGCGCCCCCGCGGTGGTGACTACCACGTTGAAAAGCCTCCTCCCCAGCGCCTCCGCTATTATCTCCCGCAGGCCTGTGGCGAGGAGGTTCCCCGTGAAGGAGAGGAAGCGGAGGTCCGCCCTCTCCACCGCCTCCTTCAAAACGTCGTAGGCCTCGGCGACGTGGAGTGCTTGGAAACCCCCGATCCTCCTGAACAGCTCGACAACCTCCCTCATTTAACGACCTTCACCTCGTCGACGGCGCCTATCTTCCTCAGCTCCTCCACCGCCTCCCGAACCCTCCTGATGGTTACCCCCAGCTTCTGGGCTATCTCCTCAAGCGACGTGTTGCCGTCTATAAGCTCCGCCACCTGCCTAAGCCACCTGTCCTCGACCGGCTTGCTCTTGCCGGGCAGGGGGATCTCCTTTCCGGGTATCCTGTAGAGGTACAGCTTGTGGCTCCGCCAGTCTTCATACACCTCCTCCACCACCGCGGGCCGCCAGCCGGGGACCTCGAAGTCGTGTGTAACTACCCTAGCCGCCGGCCTCAGCTCCCTCTCCAGCTTCGGCCTTAGGCGCTCGTTGACGCTTGTCAGTAGGTACATGGTCACCACGTCGGCGTCTGCGAGCGGCACCTCGTAGAAGCTCCCGTTTATGATGGAGGCTCTGTCTGAAAGCCCTAGGTCTTTGATGCGCGCCGTGGACTGCTCGTAGAGGTCCTTCCTGATCTCAACGCCGAAGGCCCTCGCGCCGAATTCCTTAGCGGCTATGATCACAATTCTGCCGTCTCCGGAGCCCAGGTCGTAGAGGACCTCGCCCGGCTGGACCCTGGCCAGCTGGAGCATCCTCCTCACCACCACCTCGGGAGTCGCCACGAAGGGCACGTCGTACATAAAGCCAACGACGTCAGTACTATATAAATTTATAAGCGGTAGGTCCCACAGCCAAGGGGGAGCGTCTCCGCTGGCCATCGGCTAAACTTTTTTAAACTGTTAAAAACTTGGCGACGTGCCACATAGGTCTAGGAGCAAAAGAGGTCGCTCGAGGTCGGTGAGGCCGGCACACCCGACTGTGCCCACGTGGATACAGTACACCCCCGACGAGGTTGAGCAGCTGGCGGTGGAGCTCGCCCGCCGCGGCTTCCGGCCCTCTCAAATAGGCCTAATACTGAGGGATCAATACGGCATCCCGCTGGTTAAGCCCATAACTGGGAAGAAGCTGACTAGGATTCTTGCTGAGCACGGGGTTAGGCAGGAGCTACCCGAGGATCTGCTCAACTTGATAAGGAGGGCGCTGAGGATAAGGAAGCACCTCGAGGAGCATCCCAAGGACATGTCCTCGCGGAGGGGTCTGCAACTGGTTGAGTCCAAGATACATAGGCTTGTGAAGTACTACAAGAGGGTGGGGAAGCTGCCGCCGGACTTCGTATATAACCCAGAGGCCCTCTCCCACCTAGCCACCTAGCTTTAAAACCTCCACAGCGCTTTTCACGTGGATCTGAAAAACTTCATAATTGACAACGTCGATAGGTTTCTGGAATACCTTAAACAGAACCCCCTGGTGATATACGCCAGGAGGTCGGTGGATGCCTACCTAGCCGCCTACGCCCTAGCCGCCGCGTTGGGGGAGACAGCCCAGGTGTCGGTGGTGGACTGGCCTCCCCAAGCCGGCGTCTGCGTCGGCTTTAGATGCGAGGGGATGTACATAACCGAGTGGGGGGTGGGGGTGGACGACAGGCGCTTCGACGCAGGGTTTACGTCGATGAGCCACCTCGCCTCCGTGTTGATCCAGTCCCTCTCCCCCCTGGAGGAGCAGATACACCGGTCCCTCTACGCGGGGCACTACTCGTGGTCTGTGGACTACTGCGAATACGGCTGCCCTCCCCCGAGGGAGATCCTCAAGGGGGACGAGAGGCTTGCAGTGGCGTTCCCCTTCTTGGAGAAGCTCCCGGCGAGAAGGGCCCTCTCCCTATCGACGTTGCCCATAGTGCCCGGCGTAACCGGCAAGCCGGCTGAGGACTCCAAGCTGGCCTCGGCGATGGGCCCAGACGAGGCTCTGGCTCTTCTGGACTGGGCGCTGGGCGTTGTACACAGCGAGGGCTTCCACACGGCCGTCTTGGACAAGGCCCTTAGGCTCTACTCGCCCGCCTTCGCCCCCGCCGACTTCGCCGCTAGGGTGGAGGCGGATCTGGCGGGGTTCGTGGGCAGAGACGTGGAGCTGTACGTGCAGAACCTAGCCGACGCCTTCTACGGCGTGGTTAAGAGGGGGCGGGAGGGCGTCGTGCCGATGCAGAACCCCTTCTACGTCTTGAAGATACCCCCCTATCTCTCGTACTACCTACGGCTGTCTGGCTGGGCCGCGCTTAGGTACGACGCGGGCCGGGGGCACGTGGTCGCCCTCGTGCCTCCCAGGGGCGAGCGGGATAGGCTGGCGAAGGCGGCCGAACTTCTCGGGGAGGTGGGGCAGGTCCTCCGCTTCCCAACCCACCTCGTGGCGTATGTGGAGAGGGATAAATACGCGGATTTCCTCAAGATCTATGAAAAGGGTTTTGTGTAGGCTGGAGACCCCCCTGGACTGTAGATACGCAGACGCGCTTAGGCCAGACGACGTGGATCTGCCCAGGGGGATGGAGATTAGGCACCTCTGCGCGGGGGGGCGGTGGACGGTGGAGGTGGCTTATGTGGTGGAGAAGCCGGAGGACGTGTTAACGCTTAAGAACACCCTGGACGAGGTGGTGAGGGCGCTTCAGCTGATAGAGCGCTCTATTCCTCGGTGATTTTTCCGCTGGGGGGCGGGAGGTACTTCCTGAGGTCCTCGGCGTATTTGCCCAAGCTCTCGGCTATGTATATGGGGGCGTTTACTCTCACGGCCAGCGCCACGGCGTCGCTGGGCCTCGCGTCGAAGGTGTGTAGCTTCCCGTCTCTGTCCTTTATGTAGACGGTGGCTGTGTATGTATTCGAGACCAAGGCGTCTATCGTGATCTTCTCGACGGCGGCCCCAAGCGCCTCGATTATCTCAACGAAGAGGTCGTGGCTTAGGGGGCGGGGGAAGTCCACCTCCCCAAGCCCCTTCTTGATGGAGAGGGTCTCGGCGCTTCCTATGATTATGGGGACGGCCTTGTCGCCCCACTCCTCAGCCCCTATGAGCATAATGCCGACGAGCTGGCCGTGGGAGTCGACCGTCTCCAGGATGCTGACGAGCTCCGCCTTTAGGTACTTGACCATCGTCTACACAACCCACCTATTTTAAAATCTTTGTATGAAAGTGCCGAGTGATGAGAGACGGCTGAGGAGCGGTGACGTGTCCTAAACCAGGCTGAGGCCTACTCCGCCTCTCTCTCGGACTCCTGTAGATTCTCGAGGAGCTGGCGCCTCAGCTCCTCCATCTCCTCCTGGTCGTACTCCATCTTCTTCTCCTCAGCCACCATCACCCCCCTCTTTTTCTCGTCGGCGACCTCTGACCTCTGCCGGTAGGCCTCCTTGGCCTTCTCCGACAGCTTAACCTCGTACCCGCACTTGGGGCACTTCAACACAGTGGCGCCGTCTTTCTTCTGCGGAACCAACAGGGTTCCGTCTCTCGGGCAGAACCGCATTCCCATCTTCTCTACCTCTACTATTTAAGCGTTGTGCTACGAACTATATATAGCTCTTGAGAGTAAAGATACGTGAAAAGCCTTCTTCTTGGAAACGAGGCTATCGCCTACGGCGTTTTGGCCGCCGGCGTGGCCGTGGCCGCGTCTTATCCGGGGACGCCGGCTACGGAGATACTGGAGACGCTGGAGCGGTTTAAAGACCGCTTCGTCACGTGGGCGACCAACGAGAAAACCGCCTTCGAGCTGGCCTACGGCGCGGCGGTGGCCGGGGCACGCTCCCTGGTCTCCATGAAACACGTAGGCCTCAACGTAGCCGCCGACCCCCTCCACAGCTCTGCCTACACAGGCGTGGAGGGGGGCCTCCTCATAGCCGTCGCCGACGACCCCTGGATGCACTCGTCGCAAAACGAGCAAGACAGCAGATGGTACGGCCTCCAGAGCTACATACCCGTGCTGGAGCCGTCTGACCCGGCGGAGGCCTACACCATGGCTAAGGAGGGCCTTTCGTTGAGCGAGAGGCTTAGACACCCGGTGCTCCTCCGCAGCGTCACTAGGGTGAGCCACGTGAGAGCCCCAGTGGAGGTGGAGCCCCCCGCCCCCCCGAGGTGGGGGAGCTTTAGGCGTGACCCAGAGAGGCTCTGCCTCGTGCCGGCAAACGCCAGGAGGAGGAGGGCCGAGCTGGTGGAGAAGTGGAGGAGGGTGGAGGAGACGGCCGCCGGCTACGTGTGGACGGAGGGCGAGGGCGACGTCGTGGTGGTCGCCGCCGGGGTCGCCTATACCTATGTAAAAGAGGCCTTGAGGAGGCTGAGGACTGAGGCGAAGGTGGTGAAGTTGGGCATGTCGGTGCCTGTTCCGCCCAAGGTGGCGGATCTAGTGGGGCAATCCGCCGTTGTGGTTGAGGAGGGGGACCCCGTGGTGGAGATGCAACTGAGGGCTTTGGGGGTGAGGACGGCCGGGAAGCTGGACGGCTTCTTCCCACGGTACGGCGAGTTGGACGTTGGGAGGGTAGCCGCCGGCTTGGCGAAAGCGCTGGGGATCGCGTACAAACCGCCGACTCCGCCGAGACCCCCCATGGAGCCTCCGCCGAGGCCGCCAGCCCTCTGCCCCGGCTGCCCACACATGGGGACGTTCTACGTGTTGAAGATAGCCACCGCAGGCCTAAACCCGGTCTGGTCAGGCGACATAGGTTGCTACTCGCTAGGCGTAAACATGGAGCAACAAGACGTCATCACCCACATGGGCTCGTCCCTTGGCCTAGGCCTGGGCATCGCCGTGGCGAGCAGACGCTTCGTGGTGGCGACCGTCGGCGACTCGACCTTCTTCCACTCGTCGCTACCGCAGCTCGTGAACCTGATCTCCTCTTCTGTGCCGATCCTGGTTGTGGTTATGGACAACTCATACACGGCCATGACGGGGGGTCAGCCGAGCCCGAGCCGCGTAACGCCCGTGGAGAAGCTGACAGAGGCGCTGGGGATCCCCACCTTCGTGATCGACCCGGCGCGTATAAAGGAGTCCGTGGAGGCGGTTAAAAGGGCGGTTGAGGTGGTGAAACAGGGCAGGCCCGCAGTCGTGGTCTCTAAAAGGCCCTGCACCCTCGTGGCCTTGAGGCGGGCCAGGGCGGCAGGCGTCGAGGTGCCGAAGTACTGGGTTGACGTGGATAAGTGCGTTGGATGCTCCCTGTGCTACGGCTTGTTGAGATGTAGCGCAATAGCCCCGCGGGGTGACAGAAAGGCGTACATCGACCCAGCCCTCTGCACGGGCTGCGGCATGTGCGCCGAGGTCTGCCCCACCGGGGCGATCAAGGGCGAGAGGGAGAGGTGGCTTGAGATATGGCGACAAGCGTAGTGTTCGTCGGCGTGGGGGGACAGGGCGTGGTCACCCTGGCGCGGTGGGTGGGCGAGGCGGCGCTTTCTGCGGGATACGACGTGAGAATCGCCGAGATCCACGGCGTAAGCCAGCGCGGAGGATCTGTGGAGGTGCACCTTAGATTCGGCGAGGTGTACGCCGCGGTCGTGGAGGAGGGCGGCGCGGACTACGTGGTGGCGTTGGAGGCTCTGGAGGCGCTTAGGGCCTACCGTTATCTTAAGGAGGGCGGCCTCCTCGTCGTCAACAGGAGGGTTATCCAACCCCCCGGCAGGTGGTTCAACGTGGAGGAGGTCGTGGAGGCCATCAAGCGGTCGGGGGCGAGAAGCTGCGTGGTGCCGTGCTTCGACGTGGCCTTGGAGCTGGGGTCGCCCGTGTATGAAAACGCCGTTATGTTGGGCATACTGGCGAGGTTGCTGGGCCTCCCCCAGCCCCCCGGCTTAGACGGGCGGAACAGAGAGGCCTTCCAGAGGGGCTTTAATCTAGGAGCCTCCTGCCGCCTATGAGCAGCCAGCCCTCCCCGTCGAAGTCGAGGGGCCCCCTCCACGCGCCCCTCTCCACAAGCCTTTTGAAGAGCTCCTCCGGCGGGGCCGGCCCCCCGAAGAACTCCACCACCCTCTCCACGTCGCGTCTGAGGTACTCCAGCTCCTTGGGGTGGCCTCGCCTCACGGCGGAGCCCCAGTCGATGATCCAGGGATCTCTCCCGTCGTAGAGGATATTGAAGGGGCTTAAGTCGCCGTGGACAAGGCCGGCCACCACGTAGGTCCTCTCTAGGCTTTTCAGCACCTCGGAAAGCACGTGGTCCGGGTCGTCGAGTCCGTCGAGGCCGACCTCCACCAGCTGCGGCGCCGGGGTTTTGCCCACGCCGATGAACTCCATCGCCAGCACGTTGCGGTAGAAGCCGTAGGGCTTGGGGGCGCGTACGCCGGCCGCGTGGGCGCGGGCGAGGTTTCCGAACTCCTTCCTACACCACGTCTCCACCAGGTGGAGCTGGTCGCTAATCTTAAGGCCTCTGAACCTCGGGTCCCCCAGTATGTAGCCGTATCTGCTTTTTACGAATCTAACCGGGACGGGGTAGAAGACCTTCAGCACGGCGTAGGCGTCCCCCCTCCTGGCGAGGATTATCTTAGCCTCCTTGCCCTGCCCCACTGGGCCTAACACCTCCCCCACGACCCCCCTCTCCTGGAGCTTCACAATTGCGGCCCACGTGTAGGCGTTTATGGCGTCGTCTACCACCTTGTAGTAGTCGCTGTCTTTCTCGGTCCTAAAACGGCCCACGTCTAGGCATGCCAACGAATTTAAATCCGTTGCCCAACGGAGACGTGGCTTCGGAGTACCTCAGGGGGGAGATACTGCAGCCCGTCGAGGAGAAGAGGGTGAAGGCCGCTAGGGAGTTCGCCAGACTCGCCGACGGGAGGTGGGGGGCGCGGGTGGAGGTGGACGAGCGGGGCCTCTACATCAAGATACAGCCGGGCCCCGGCGCCACGGTAGACGCCGTGTTGAAGCTTAGGGAGATGGCCAAGGCCGTGGCGCTCGGCTTCACCCCCGAGCAGGCCCTGCTCCTCGAAAACGACGACTACGCCCTAGCGGTCGTGGACTTGAAGGAGTACACAGATAAGCCAAACCACCTGAGACGGATAAAGGGGAGGATAATAGGGGAGGAGGGCCGCGCGAGGCGCACAATCGAGAACCTGGCAGAGGTGCACATGGTGGTGGGCGACAGCTACGTGGCAATCTTGGGGAAGCTAGAGGACGTGGAGATAGCCAAGAGAGCCGTGGAGATGCTGATCGAGGGGAAGAAACACAGCACTGTGTATAGGTATATACAGAACGCGAAAGGCCGTTAAGACGCGGCTACCTCCTCAGCCGCCACCTCCCGCACGGCGGTCTGCTCCTCCTCGGGCGGGTACCTCAACACCTTTATCTTAGCCACCTCCACCTTCCTAAGAGGCGCTATCTTCTTCCCGGCAACAAACAGCTCAGCCGCCAGCGAGCCCTCCAGCACCTCCTTCAGGAACTGGCCTACGTCGGAGTCGGAAGCCTTCCTAGATAACGCCTCGGCAACCCTCTTCCTAATGGCGGACTTCTGGGCGGTCCCTATCCTATGCGCAGTCACAGCCAAGATGGAGATCCTCATGACCCACCCGTCTTTCGTCTTCACATCCACTATGGCGGAAACCTTGCTTGTGCCCTTCCTCACAAGCGACCTCACGTAGTCCCTCGTCAGCTCCAGCCCCTTGAACCTGGTAGCGGCCTTGAGGCCGTCCACCCTATGGATCTGGAACCTCAGCTTTATGGGGAGGTGGGAGATGTCCTTGGTTATATCGTAGAGAGAAACCTCGATGGTTCTCAAGAGGAGCTTCTGCGCCTCGGCGGCGGGCACCTCCGCCAGAGCTACACCGCCGAGGTAAGACGGGGCGTACACTGTGTACCACTTCTTCAAAGCCCACGGATCCCTCTTGGAAATGGCGACCTTCTCCTGTTTAGCAACCGCTTTCTGCTTCTCCGCCATTGAAGAGGCCAACACGTGGCTCAATATAAATTTTCCGCCCCCTGCGCTCTCCCACGCCAGTGGCGGGCGGAGCCGGTCAGATGGACGGTTTATAAATACAACATAGTTCTGGGACGTGGATGAGACAGACAGGAGACTGCTGGTTCTCCTCCAGGAGGACGCCAAAAAGACGCTTCATGAGCTGAGCGAGGAGTTGGGGAAGCCCAAGACCACCATCGCCGCGCGGGTTAAAAGGCTTGAGAACGATGGCGTTATAATCGGCTACAAAGCCGTGGTGAACCCCTTCGCGATAGGGTACAAGCTCCTCGCCTTCGTCCTAGTGAGCGTTAGGAGGGGCGTCGCGGCTAGGGAATCCAAGCCCCTCCAACAGGAGGTGGCCGAGAAGATCTTGGCGGAGTGCACGGGGGAGAGGGGGATGCCCTTTGTGGAAGAGGCCTACATAATAACCGGGCCGTACGACCTTCTGTTTAAGGTCTGGGCGAGGGACATAAAGCAGCTCTCCACCTTCCTCGTGGCGTACCTCGCCTCCAACCCAGACATCCAGCGCACCGAGACGCTTATTGTGCTAGAGATCGTGGACGACTGGCGTAAACGCGTGATGCCTCCCTCGACCCCCTAGGCCAAGATTTTTATACGGGTCTAAGTGTTGGCACGTGAGCAGAAGACGCAAGATGTACTACTACGAGGAAACCCCCATAGGCCCCATAAGCAGAACCCCCGTCGAGACCAAGGTGTTTAAATACGTCGACTGCTCCGTGGTTGAGAAAAACGCCACCTCCCTGACGGCTATGTGTAAGCCCAACACCCTCATAAAGGTATACAGGGGTGAGGGGGAGGGGGGAGAATACGTGGTGGAGTTCACGGACACAGACACGGGCTTGACCGAGAAACACCGCGTTGACCTCTCCACTGCGGTTCTGGTGAGGAGGTACCTGGAGTCCAAGAGCAGATAACTTTAATAACTAGGCGCAATTAGAGATTATGGAAGCGATCGTGTTTCTAAACGTAGATATAGGGTCTGAGGATAGGGTTATGGAGGAGCTGGCCTCTATACCCGAGGTGAAGGCAGTTTACTTCGTCTACGGCCCCTACGACATTGTGGTAAAGATCGACGCCCCCGACATAGACAAGGTGAGGAGCATCGTGAGAGAGAGGGTGAGGAAGATAGAGGGGATTAGGTCGACGACAACCCTAATCGTGGCTAAGTCCCACACCAAGTCGGCGCCTCCCCGCGCCTAGTGTGTAGGTTCTACATCTCGAAGGGGCCCATAGATCTTTCCAGGGCTCTTAAGCTAGCCGCTAAACACGACCCGTACAAACAAGGCGATAGGCAACACGGCGACGGCTGGGGCTTCGTGGCGGCCTCCCCCACCGACTTCCTCCTCTACAAATCCGCTAAGCCGGCTTGGGAGGACCCCACCGAGGTGCCCCTCCGCGACGCAGTGCTGGCGCACGCCAGAGCCGCCTCCCCCAACGAGCCGAGGGGCGCCGCACACGCCCACCCGTACCTCGTATACGCCGACGGCGGCGAGGCGCTTTTCGTCGCACACAACGGCTCTGTGGACAAGTGGGCTATGGCGGGGGAGGTGGGCGTAGACCCCACGCGCTACACGGACAGCCACATCCTCGCCCTCTTCCTAGCCAAGAGGTGGAGCACACCCGCCAAAGCCTTCGAGGAGGCCCTGCGCTACGTGAAGACAGCTCTCAACGTGGCCGTGCTGGAGTTTCCAAGCCTCAGGGGCCACGTATATACATACTACAGAGGGCCTAGGGAGTACTACGCCCTCTATCTTCTGGAGGCGGGGGGCGCAAGGGCGGTGGTCTCCTCGACGCTTATGCGCCACGTGGATCTGCCCGGTAGAGAGCTGGAAAACGGGACCTATCTAACCCTATAGCTCCACCTCAGACACCGAGAACCCCACGCTGTATAAAACATCTACGACGTATTCCAGAAACTTGGGCGGGGGGGTTGGTTTGACCACCTCGGCCTCTCCGCCCTTCACGAAGACAACCCCCGTCCTCACCCTAGGCGGCTCCGCCGGCCTCCTCCCCTCCACCACCACCACGAGGTTGTGCATCCTCCAGAGCCTCCTGGCGTATGAAAGCCAGGGGCATACGGCGACGACGCCGCTTTTCTCAGCGGTGCCGTCTACCGATAGGTACTGAAGCCCGCACCTGTGTTCCCTGCTGAACTCATACTCGCCGTGTAGGGAGAGGGCTCTGGCGAGGGTCTCGGCCCTCCGCTCCTTGATCTGGAGGAGGGCCTCCAGAAGCTCGTCTTGGGAGGCGGCTGGGTTCACCACCAGCCCAACGCCGCTTTTATACATGGCCAATCTGCCCACCCTCAGCTCGGCCGGCGGATCCCCGTAGAAGAGGCGGTGGAGCTCTTCGTCGAATTCGCCGGTTAGTAGCCCCTCTAGAAACGCCATAGCTGCTCCATCTCCCACCTCCATCTCCTCGACGAGGTTCAGCCCGGCGTGGGGGGCCCGCGAGGCTAGAGCTATCAGGAGCTTGGCTAAATACGGCGGAGCCGCCGCGACTTCGTCGTCGAAGTGTATCACTAGGCCCCACCTCAAAAGCCTCTCCAGGCTACCCGGCCGGCCTAGGAGCTCGAGCCCCAGCTCCAGCTCCTTCTCTAGGGAGAGGTTGCGTCCATATGCGGCGTATATAGTTGCGGTTTCTACGTCGTCTATCCTTGACTCCACAAGCTTCGCCAGGAGATCCGCGTTTTTCTCAGCCGCCTCCACGTCGGCCTCGGACGCCCCCTCCGAGGCCTTCCACATATCTCTCCAGGATGCGCCGTACCTCAGCATGAAGTCTCTAGCTAGGGTTTCCTCGGACCCCCTAAACACAGCCCTGTGGTACCTAGCCTCCAACACCTGCGGATCCACGTCACAACCCTGCAACTTATTTAAATGCAGAGGCCCGCGGCATACGTGAGAGGCTTCAAAACCCTGACCCCCATCGCGGAGGCGCAGAGGATCTTCCTAGCCGCCTTGACCCACACGCCTGGCGAGGAGGCGGTGCCTACGCCGCAGGCCGTAGGGCGCTACGCCTCTAGAGACGTGGTATCTCCCGTCGACGTTCCCCCCTTCGACAGAGCGGCTTTCGACGGCTACGCCGTAAGATCCGCCGACACAGTCGGGGCCTCCCGGACGAACCCGGCCCTCCTTAGAATCGTCGGGAAGGCGTTGCCGGGCGCCCCCTACGGCGGCGAGGTCGGCCCAGGCGAGGCCGTCGAAGTCGCCACCGGCGCCCCGCTCCCCCGGGGCGCAGACGCGGTTGTGCCGTATGAGGAGGCGGCGGCGCGCGGCGGACAGCTGGAGGTTTACAAGGCCGTGCCTCAGTTCTACTACGTCTCTAGGAGGGGGGAGGACGTAGCCGCCGGCGAGGTGGTAGTTAGGCGGGGGAGGAGGATTAAGCCTTGGGACGTAGGCGTCTTGGCCTCCGTGGGGGTGAAGGCCGTATACGTCTATAGGCTCACCGCCGCGTTGATATCCACCGGCAACGAGCTGGTGGAGCTGGAGGAGGCGCCGCCTCCGCCGGGGAAGGTGGTAAACAGCACGCGCCACGTAGTCGCGGCCATGTTGAGGGAGCTCGGCGTCGAAGTTCACTACCTCGGCGTTGTGCCCGACGACGAGGAGGCGATATATAGAGCCGTCGCGGAGGCTCTACGCCGCTTCGACCTAGTTATAACGACGGGCGGGGTGTCGGTGGGCGAGCCCGACTACGTCGTAAAAGCCGTCTCCCGGCTTAAGCCAGAGGCTTTTGTCCACGGCATAGCGGCGAGGCCCGGAAGGCCCAACAGCGCCGCGGTGGTGGGCGGCAAGGCGGTGGTGATGCTGTCCGGCTTCCCCGTGGCGTCTGTGGTGGGTTTCGAGGTCTTCGTCAAACCCGCCGTGCTGAAGATGGTGGGTGGGAGGGAGGAGCCTCTGCCCGTGGCCAAAGCCGTCTTAACCAGGAGGGTGACGACGCCTATAAACGTCAGGAGCTACGTCCGCGTGAGGGTGTACAAGCGGGGCGGGAGGCTGTACGCAGAGCCTCTAGCCGTCACGGGGAGCGGCGTGCTCTCCACCTTGACGAGGGGCAACGGGCTGTTGATCGTGCCGGAGAGCCGGGAGGGCTACGACGAGGGTGAGGAGGTGGAGGTGGCCCTCCTGGGGCCTATCGAAGAAGCTTAACCCTCCCCGACCACTCGTACCTCCTGTACCCCCGCGGCAGATCGCTGAGCAGCTCAGCCGCGATCTCAAGCGCCTTCTCCAAAGCCCCCCTCTTCACCACCAAGTCGTACTGCTCCCAGCCCAGCGGTATGAACTCAAGGCCGTACAGCTCAGCCGCGTACCTCACGCCGACTCCAACGTCGGCTCTCCCCTGGGCTACCGCGGCCGCCACGGCCGTGTGGGTTTTAACCTCGTGGGTGTAGCCCCTTATCTTCGCCGCCGCCTCCTCAAGGGTAAGCCCGAGCCTCCTCGCCGCCTCCCCCAGGAGCATGTCCAAAAGCGCTCTGGTCCCCGTGCCCCTAGGCCTGTTTACGAACACGACGTCGGGCCTGAGGAGGTCCTCAACCCCCCTCACGCCCTTGGGGTTCCCCCTCTGCACCATCAGCCCCTGCTCCCGCTCGTAAAGCCCCACCACAGCGACGTCTCTTATATCGAGCTTTTCCACAAACGGCGTGTTGTAGAGCCCGCTCCCCGGGTCGAACACGTGCACCCCTGCCATATCGGCCTCGCCGCGTTTAACCGCCATGAGACCCCCCATCGACCCGACGTAGACGGCCTTTATGTTGCGCCTAGCCAGCGCCGCGTCGAGATGGGGGTCGTGGCTGCCGATGAAGTAGAACTCCGCCGGCCTATATTTCTCGAAAAGCCTCACCTCCACCTCCTCCCCCTCGGCCAAGAACTCCACGTTCTCCGGCACCACGACGTATCCGTCCGCCCTCGCCAACACAGATATAGCGCCGGACTCTGCGTATAGGGGATACGCCCTGTAGCTCCCTCCCCTCCCCACTAGCACGACGGGGTAGAGGGCACGCCGCCCCTTCGCCCCCTCGACTCCAACAGCCAAGGAGGCTTTCACGGCGGCAGGGGGGTCGGGCTCTAGGCACTGTAGCTTCAGTAGGAAGGGCCTCACCACCGTGTGGAATATCATCAAGGCGGAGGAGGGGTAGCCCGGGAGGCCGACTACGATCTTTCCGCCCACCGCGGCGGCCAGGGTGGGCTTCCCCGGCTTAACCATTATGCCGTGGAACAGCACCTCCCCCATCTCCCCTAGGACCCTGTACGTCAAATCGGCTACCCCAGCCGATGTCCCGCCGCTTATCAACACGACGTCTGACGAAGAGAGGGCGGCCTCCAAGGCCCTTCTGTACTCCCCAGCGTCGTCTCTCACAATTCCCACGAGCTCCGGCACGCCCCCGGCCTCCGCCACAGACGCCGCGAGCGCATAGCTGTTGACGTCGTAGAGCTTCCCAACCCCCAGCGGAGCGCCCGGCGGCGCCAGCTCGTTGCCAGTCGAGATGATGGCCACCCGGGGTCTCCTCAAAACCTGGACCGTCTTTACCCCGAGGGCGGCCAATACGCCGATCTCCCTGGCGGTTAGTCTGGTGCACCTCCTCAGGGCCACCTCCCCCGCAGATATATCCGACCCGGCGGACATGACGTTCTCCCCCGGCGCGACGGATCGGAAGATCTTCACAACGCCGTCTCTCTCCTGCGTATACTCCACCATAACCACCGCGTTTGCGCCCCGGGGGAGCGGGGCGCCGGTGGCCACCTCGACGGCCTCGCCCTGCCTCACCTCGACGTTGGGCCAACCGCCCGCCTCCACCCGGCCCACCACCTTGAGCTCGACCGGCGTGAGCTCCGAGGCGCCGTAGGTGGACTCGGCCACCACCGCATAGCCATCCACGGTGGATCTATCGAAGGGGGGCACGTCCACCTGCGCCACCACATCTCTTGAGAGGACGCGGCCGTAGGCCTCAGCTATGTCCACCTCCTCAGAGCCAAGAGGCTTGGCGAACTTGAGCAGTGCAGACGAAGCCTCCTCCAGCGTGACGAGGTTGTGGAAGATTACCCTCATCTCGCCACGTTGGACAGCTCCCTCTCCAGGAGGGAGGCCACGCCCTCCTCGACGTACCTCCTCACCTTCTCCTCTAGGTCAGACGGCAACCTCTCCAGGGGGGAGCCTCTGCAGTCCACGTACACGAGCTTGACGGCTATCTGGAAGCCCTCCCCTTTAAACCTGGTTTTTACAAAGCCGAACAGCCAGTCGTCCCCCACCCTAACCTTAAACACCTTTATGGATCTCCTCAGCGAGGCGAGGGCCCCGAGGGCCTTCCTCCTCGCAACCTTCTCTGCCGTTTCCACATCTACGCAGGCCATGCCCCACGCTCCTCATGTATATATATTGCTATCCCCCTAGATTTGTGACGAAAGTCCCCGTGTCTGACGGGTGAGGAGTTCACGTACCGGCTGAAACCGGGAAAAGCTTTTATACGGCTATGCAAAGGCGTGACATGTTCCCCCTGTTTGACCCGGTAGCGATGGGCCTATACGTCCTGGGGTACATACTCATGATTGTAGTGGCGGCGACGGTGGCCCCCAAGCTCGCCGCATCCGTCTCAGGGCGCTTCACCCTATACGGCGCCATGGCGCTGACCGGCGTCCTCATAGTTTTAACGACGGCGTTTGTGATATACCTAATAGCCACCACGGCGCTTCCAGCCCTCAGAGGCTACGGCTGGGGCTTCCTCCTCGGCATGATATTCTTCGTGGTGTTGATGAACGTGCTGACGTACCTCGCCTCGCCGTTTCTGATAAACGCCACATACGGGGCTCGGCCAGACGAGCGGCTTCAGCAGATTGTAGACGGGGTGGCGGCCAGGCTTGGGGCGCCCTTCAAGCTAAAGGCCGTGGTGGTCGACGGCCCGCCCAACGCCTTCGCCTACGGCAACTTCCTCACCGGGAGATACGTGGCGGTGACCAGCGGAATGCTGGCCTTGACAGACAGGAGGGAGCTAGAGGCCGTCATCGGCCACGAGATCGGCCACCACCTCCACAGGGACAACGCGCTCATGTTGCTATTCGGCGTTCTGCCCTCGATACTGTACTACCTCGGCGTGGCGTCGGTCCAAGCGGCAATGTCTTCAAACAACAGAAACAGTAGCCCGGCCGCGCTCGCCGCCGTGGGGATTCTGGCCGTGGTGGTGTCCTTCCTCGTACAGCTTCTCGTGCTCGCCTTCAGCAGGCTGAGGGAGTACTACGCCGACACCGCTGGGGCGAAGGCGGCGGGGAAGGAGGCTATGCAGTTCGCCCTGGCTAAGATCCACAAGTACTACTTCGCCAACCCGGAGGTGCGGGAGGCTGTCCAGAGCGACAAGTTCAGAGCGCTGTTTATATACGCCCTTGTAAACGCCGTGGCCAACCCCTTCGTCACTGTCACAAAAAGCGACGTGGAGGCCATAAAGAGGGCCGGCTACTCGGCGTTTGAGGAGGTCTTCTCGACCCACCCGCCCATACCCAAGAGGCTGAGGTTCCTCGACCAGCTGGAGATTTAAGGAAAAAACGCGTTTTTCCCCCGTGAAACGCATCTCTCTTAGGATCACACACGCCAGCTACGGAGACGAGGAGCTCCTCTCCGACTTCCTCGTCTCGCTGGGCGGCGTATACAACGTGTATAAAGACGGCGATGTTTTAACAATCGAGGCGGAGGACTCCACGCCTGAGGCCGAGGTTGTGAGGAGGGTTCTAGACCTCGGGTACGAGGTCGTCCTCCCCCACTTCGTCTTCAAGGCCGCGCCTAACCTAGACGAGAGGGAGGTGGCCAGGAGGCTTCTCCAGAGCGGCTTGGCCGTGGCCGCGGAGTACTACCCCAGGACCGGCCGCGGCGTCTTGATCGCGGCCCCAAACGCGACCCGTGAGGACGTTGAGCGGCTTCTTAGGGGGGCGGTGGGGCGGGCCGAGGTGGAGTCGGAGTACGTGTATCCAGTTAGAATGTCCTTTGGCTAAATTACCTGTTTGGGATATATAGATGCTGCCTCTCGCGGCCATGCCCACGGTCTTCGTCAAGCCCGGGAGGGTCTACATCGCGGTTTCTGAGGAGGATCTAGACCTCGTGGAGGAGGGGTGGGAGCCAGTGGCTAGGTTTAAAAACGCGGCCATCGCCTTCAGAGCCGCGCGGTGGTACGCCGACAGGTTCGAGTACGTCCTAGAGTGGTGATGGGCGGCGCCGTGTTGGTGGTGCTGGCGGGGGGCCTCTCGAGCAGATTCGGGAGGGATAAGTGCACCTACGTATACGGGGGCCGCCGCCTCATCGACTACGTAATCGAGGCGGGTAGGCCAGTGGCTGGGCGGGTGGCGATCGCCGCGGGGCGCAACGCGGCGCTGTACCCCGGGGAGGAGGTGGTTGAGGACAGCCCCAGGTTCTCCGGCCCTTTGGCCGCCGTGGACTCGGCGGTCTATAGATACGAGGGACCTCTCCTGTTTGCGCCCTGCGATACGCCTTTTCTAAAGCCAGCGGCGTTTGAGGGGCTACTCGCGGCGAGGTCCCCCCTTGCGGTGTGGGTCTACCCCAGCGGCAGGGTGGAGTCGGCTGTTTTCAAGGCGGAGGCCAAGGCGGCGAGGCCCATCTTAGACCTCCTGGCGCGGTTTGGGAGAGGACGTATAGACGACCTCTTTAGGGTTGGCGAAACGGCGTTTTTATCCATGGAGAGACACGGGGTGGATCCGGCGTGGTTTATAAATGTGAACAAGCCCGCCGATCTAGAGGCAAGCGCCGCCGTGGTGAAACGCCGCATATACGCCGAGGACAACGTGGTCAGTTGGGAGGAGCCGCCTCTGGTCAAGTGGCTGATGGGCGGGGGCTTGGACCCGCTGAGGCGGGAGCTTCTGCGCTATCTAGAGCTTGGCTTGTTCTCCATGGCGGCCCACGTGGCTAAGGATCTATCGCGGTTTATCCCGGCTTACGAGGCTCTTGCGGAGGCTCTGTATGAGGCGTCCGGCGTAGAGAAGGCGCGGTAGGAGTTAACAGAAAGTTTTGACATACTTAGGGGATAGTTGTAAGCTGTATTACCTGGGGGTTATAAAGACGTAGACGTATACGTACATGTTCCGCGTCTACATAAACCCCAAGGAGGAGAGGGTCCTCGTGACAAAGCTCAGAGTAGCCGGCGAGGGGTGGGTCCTCGTGACGAAATACGCGACGTGGGAGAAGGCCTACAGGAAAGCCCTCTATATAGCCAACAAGCTGGACTACGTCCTGGAGTGGTTTCTAGAGGACCAGATCGAGGAGGCTCTACAAGTTTTTAAAAACTAGCCAACGGCCTTCCGATGCGCACAACAGCGCTGCTCCTCCTTGCGGCTCTCCTCGCCACCGCGGGCTACATCGACAGAGCCTCCATATCTCTTAGGCAGTGCCTATGCATGGCGCCCCAGTGGCTCTACCTAGACGTGTACGCCCACGTGTGGGGGCCGCCTGCGGATATCAAGCTGTATTGGTACGACGGGGGGTGGAGGGGGCCGTGCGACGTGGGGAGGGGCGTGGAGGCGTACAACATATGTTCTGTGCCCTACGGCGCCTCAGCTGTGGCGCTGGCCTTGTACGAGGGGGGCAGGGAGGTGGATAGAATCGAGGTGTGGGGGGTGAAGCCGGGGAACTACACCTGCTCCGCGGCGCCAGATCTACGCGTCCTAAATAGGACTACCTCGGCCTACCCCCCACTCGTCGTTGTTACGCTGAGGAGCACGGCGATGGGGACCCTCGCCGTCTACTTCCAAACGGCCAACTTCACCGCGGCTAGAGCGCTGTCTATAAGGGGCTTAAACCCCTGCGACGACTACGTCGTCAAGCTCTACTACTACGGCGTAAGCACGCCCTGGCGTATAAGAGCCGAGGGGAACTACACCCCCGTCGCCACAGTGACCCATACAGCCACTGTGACGGCCACGGTCACGACTCCCGTGACTGTTACATACACCACTGCGTATACCTCCACGGCGACTGCGACGGTGACGGCTAGAGAAACCGCCACCGTGACTCAGGTCTACACCGTCACTGAGTACGTCAGGGAGGTGGACCCCAGAAGCGTCTTCCTTGCATTTCTAGGCGTTGGGATGCTGGCTCTGGCACTTATCTTTTTTATACTAGCTGACCGTAGGAGGCGTGTATAGGAGATATGGAGAGAGGAGGGTTCTAACGCCCGGCCCCACGGCCCTCCCCCAGTGGGTCCGAGAGGCTTTAGCCAAAGAGACCACAAACCCCGACCTGGACCCCCAGTTCTTCCAGCTGTACCAAGATGCCGTGGACATGCTTAAGCGCTTGATTGGCACGGAGCGGGGCGCCCTCTACATATGGGCCGGCGAGGCCATGTTGGGGCTGGAGGCGGCTGTCGCCAACGCCGTTAAGCCCGGCACGAAGGTTCTGGTGGTCGACAACGGGGTGTACGGCTCCGGCTTCGCGGAGCTTGTGAAGATGTACGGAGGCCGGCCGGTGGCCATGGGGCTAGACTGGAGGCGGGCCGCCGACCCCGCCGCGGTGGAGAGAGCACTAGAGAGGGAGAAGGACGTGGAGGTGGTTACGCTTGTACACTGCGACACCCCCTCCGCAGTCTACAACGGCTTGGAGGAGGTCGCCAAAATTGTCTCAAGCCGCGGGGCCCTCCTCATAGTGGACGCGGTTTCCTCAATCGGGGCCGATAGGCTCGAGTTCGACGGTTGGGGGGTCGGCGTGATGATAGGGGGGTCGCAGAAGGCGCTCAACGCGCCCCCAGGCCTCACGATAATGGCGGTCAGCAGAGCGGCTCTCGACAGGTCGAGGGAGGTGGGGAGGGGGAGCTACTACATGAGCTACGAGGTGTGGGAGGAGTGGCTCGGCAGAGGGGGCTTCCCATACACCATGCCGGATGTGCTGGTCTACGCCCTGAGGGAGAGCCTCAGGAGGATACACGAGGAGGGCTTGCCGTCTGTCTTCCAGAGGCATAGGGCGGCGAGGGAGGCCGTTCGTAGAGGGCTAGCCGCCATGGGGCTTGAGCTGTATCCGGCGTGCGCCGAGTGTAACTGCCCAACTGCGACGGCTTTTAAACCGCCGGTCCCACCCGCCGAGCTACGTAGAGTTGCGTGGGAGAAATACGGCGTGTTGATAGCTGGGAGCTGGGGCCCGCTGGAGGGCCAGCTGGCGAGGATCGGCCACATGGGCGTGCAGGCATCTCTCGACTACGTGACCACGGCGCTGGCCGCCGTCGGCGCAAGCCTGAGGGACCTCGGCGTCTCCGTCGACGTTGGAAAAGCGCTGGAGGCGGCGGTGGAGGCCTTTAGGTGATGGAGCGGATCCTGGGGATACACCTGGAGTGGTACCGCCGCCACATTTCACACATGGCGCTGGCCCTCGAGGCCTTGGAAGACGGCGATAGCCAAGCCGCGTGCTACCACTCCTACCAAGCGGTGTCCACTCTGCTCAGCGGGGTCTTGGGTCTAGATCCCTACAGCCCCGGCCCCGTGGTGAAGACGATCGGCTCTATGCTCAAATCCGCCGTGGAGATCTTGCCCCCCGGCGCAGAGTCGTGCGCCTCCGCCCTAGAGCGCCAGTACTACGGGGGTCAAGAAGGGGAGATCTGCGTGAGATGCGCCGAGTTGCTCACAGACCTGATTCACCAAGTCATAAAATAGAGGCTATGTACCTCCCCACCTCCGCTGTCTTGCTGTTGCCCCCGATATCTGGCGTTTTAACCCCCTGCAGTATGCTCCTCTCCACAGCCGACCTAATTGCCTGCGCGGCGTCGCTCCTCCCCAGCCACTCAAACATCATCGCCGCGGAGAGGATCGTGGCGATGGGGTTGGCTATGCCTCTGCCGGCTATGTCGAAGGCGGCGCCGTGTACAGGCTCAAACATGGCTTTGCCATCGCCGAGGTTGCCGCTGGGGGCTAGGCCGAGCCCCCCGGCGACTTGAGCCGCTAGATCCGTCAAGATATCCCCGTACTGGTTGGTGGTGAGCACTACGTCGAAGCGGAGCGGGTTTCTCACGAGCTCCATAGCAGCCGCGTCTACGTACATTTGGTCAACCTCGAGACCCTTGAGCTCCTCCAGCGCCACGTCTCTAAAGAAGGCGTCCACCACCCTGAGGACGTTGGCCTTGTGGACCACGGTTACCTTGCGCTTCCTCATCTCGGCGTAGCGCCTCGCCACCCTGGCCACCCGCCTCGTCCCAACGCCGGTGATGACCTTCAGAGCAATCGCCACATCCCCCACCTTGTACTCAGCCCCCACGTACACATCCTCCACGTTTTCCCTGACAAACACGCAGTCTATGTCTCTAACGGCCGGGACCCCGGGGAGGTTTTTCACAGGGCGTATGTTCGCGTAGAGGACGTACCTCATCCTTATAAGCGACGTGACGTCGTATGCAGACTCCCCAATCGGCCCTTTGAAGATCACGTCGGACGCGTCGGCGAGCTTTAGAGTCTCCGGTGGCATGGCAACGCCGTATTTCCTAAGCGCGGCGTCCCCAGCCTCCGCCGTCTTAACCTCAAGATCTACGCCGTATTTCGCCGCCGCCGCGTTAATTACGTAGAGAGCCGCCTCGACCACCTCGGGACCAATCCCGTCGCCCGGGATAACCAACACCTTATACGGCATAGCGGTCTAACTACCCCCCTTTATAAGCAATAAACCCACATCCAGCGACGCTGGGGCCAACTGCGGGGCGGTTTAAAATAGCGACGTTTATGCCGCGAAATGCTACCTCCTCCTCTGCCAGTCCGCGACTATTTCCCTTAGTACGTTTTCATCTATTTTTACCTTTTTTATGGAGATCTCCTTCACCGCGTTTAAGACGTGGCTTATGAGGTCCTCTGTCGGCTGCACGCCTATGTTCTTCAGCGCCCACTCCACCGCGTGCCGGCCCGAGTGCTTGCCCAGGACTATCCTCCGTCTGTTGCCCACGTCTTCGGGTCTCATGGGCTCGTAGGTGAATGGGTTGTTTAACACGCCGTGTACATGTATCCCTGCTTCGTGGCTGAAGGCGTTTTCGCCGACGACCGCCTTATTGGGCGGGACCGGTATGCCGAAGAGCTTAGACACCAGCTGGGAGAGCTCGTACAGCTTCTCCATCTTTATGTTGGTTTTCATGCCGAGTAGGTAGTGCGCCGCCGCCACGACCTCCTCCAGCGCCGCGTTTCCAGCCCTTTCGCCGAAGCCGTTGACCACCACCTGCGCCACCTCTGCCCCGTTTTCTATAGCCGATATCGTGTTGGCGACGGCCATCCCGAAGTCGTCGTGGCAGTGGACGTGTATGGGGACCGGCGGGATCCTCTCCCTAATGTAGCGGATTAGGTAGGCCATCCTGCTGGGCGTCATAACGCCGACTGTGTCGGGGACGTTTATCTCGTCTGCGCCGGCGTCCACGGCTGTTCTATAGGCCTTGACTAGGAAGTCAAGGTCGCTCCTCGTGGCGTCCTCGGCGCTGAACAGCACTCTCACGCCGTAGGACTTCGCATAGGAGACGACCTCCCCAATCTTCTGCAACGCCTCGTCTCTGGTGATGCCCAACTTGTACTTAAGGTGTATGTCGGAGGTGGCGATGAAAACATGTATCATGTCGACGTCTGCCGAAGCCGCCGCGTCTACATCCGATTTGTTCAACCTGGCGAGGCTGGCTATAGACGCCCTCGACGTCTCCTTCGCGATGTTCTTAATGGCGGTACGCTCCTCGTTTGAGACGGCGGCGAAGCCGGCCTCTATTATGTCCACCCCTATTTCGTCTAGGGCCAGGGCGATCTGCAACTTCTCCTCGGGGGCTAGGGCGACCCCCGCCATCTGCTCCCCATCTCTCAACGTGGTGTCGAAGATCTTCACCACCCGAGCCCCGATACCATAGGCCGCTTTTTACCCCCTCTATTTAAGCTTTTCACTCAACGTATATATATGCCAAAGATCGGCTGCTCTCCGTGAAGGTCAGGGGAAAGGCGATAGTGTACGGGGATAAGATAGATACAGACGTGATAATTCCAGCTAAATACCTAGTATACACCGACCCGGCTGTGCTCGGCCAACACGCCATGGAGCCCCTTGACCCGGAGTTCCCAAAGAAGGCCAAGGGGGCGGTGTTGGTGGCAGGCCGCGCCTTCGGAATGGGGTCGTCAAGGGAGCAGGCGGCGATTGCCTTAAAAGGCGCCGGCGTCCTCGCCGTGGTGGCGGAGAGCTTCGCACGGATATTTTTCAGAAACGCGATTAACGTGGGTCTCCCAGTCCTGCAGGTCCCCGACGTGACGAAGAGGGTGAGGGAGGGCGACGAGCTTGAGGTGGACATCGAGGGAGGGTACCTACTGAATCTGACGACGGGGGAGAGGCTGGAGGGGAAGCCTCTGAGGGGTCTCCCACTGGCTATTCTGAAGGCGGGCGGGCTGGTTAACTTCCTAAAGACGGCGGGTAGATAGGGCGCCGGAAACGCTTATTAATACGATCTATAGAGAGTCACATGTGCGGCATTTTTGGGGTATATAGCTTCGCCGGCGAATATATACCGGGGAAAGTGGCGATTAAGGCGCTTACGGCCATGAGGGAGCGAGGCACTAAACACGGCTCTGGGGTCGCCCTCCTCAGCCCCTCACCCCAGGTCCGCACGAAGTTTTTCACCTCCACTCCCCCAAGCGACGCCTCAGAGGTCTATAAACTACCCAGCGGCCTCTACGACGTTGTGAAATACGGAGACGTAGCCGCAGACGGCGTGGTGTACATGAGGAGCAGGTGGCTGGATGTGTACAAGGTGATCGGCTGGCCAGAGGCCCTCGACGAGCTTTACGGAGTCGGCGGGAAGAGCTCGCCCATTTGGATAGGCCACACTAGGTACCCCACGAACAGCCCCGGGGGCTTCCCCTACTACAGCCACCCCTTCTCAGTCGGCGACGTGGCCATTGTACACAACGGAGATCTCAGCTCCTATGGCTCAAACATAAACCTGCTCAAGTTCGGCTTCGGCTACGGGGGCTTCACCGGCAACGACAGCGAGGCCATAGCGTATCTTCTCTGGGAGCTGACGAAGAGGTACGGACCGGAGAAGGCCGTCGAGGAGCTGATGTATGGGAGAGAGGTCAGAGGCGCTAGGCTCGACGGTCCCTACGCCGTGGCCTTCATAATCGGAGGCCCTAAGCCCGTCTTCGGCGCCTTCGTGGACACCCAGCACTTCCGCCCCCTCTACGCGGGGCTCTCGGGCGATAGGCTCTACGTAGCCAGCGAGGCCGCCGCCATAAGGGCGGTGGCCGGCAACGGCGTGGAGATCTGGGCGTTGAGAGGCGGGGAGTACATAATAGCATCTGGGGGAGAGGTCTGGGGGGGGTTCAAGAAGAGGGCCGTGTATCCGGAGATCCCGCTGCCTCCGCCGGATGTCTTAGACGCCTCTGCATACGGCGTCCTCGACCTAGCACCGGAGGTGAGGAGACTGCTCCAGACCCGCGGCAGGGTGGACGTGGTCAACGTGGTGGGGCATAGGTATCTGGGCAACGGCATGGAGGGGGGAGTTCTTCGGGTGTGGGGGGTGGTAGGCAACGCCTCCGCAAACGTCATGAGCGGCGGGGAGTTCTACATATACGGCGACGCTCAGGAGGATCTAGGCGACGCCATGAACGGCGGGTTGATCGCCGTATATGGAAGCGTAGGCGACGCGGTGGGGCAGGCGAAGCGGGGCGGCGAGATCTACATATACGGCAACGCCAACAACAGAGCGGGGATCCAGCATAGAGGCGGCGTGTTGGTCATCGGGGGGTCCGCCGGGGATTACCTCGGCGAATACATGGGCGGCGGCGTGATACTCGTCCTCCGCCACACCTGGCAGGAGGAGGTGGGGCGTCGGATCGGGGCGGGGATGGTCGGCGGCGCCATATACATAAGAGGCGAGGTTGAGAGGGACAAGATCGGGGGTGGAGTAGACCACGAGAGGCTTGAGCGCTACATCAAGGCTTTGAAGGCCGCCGGCGTCGACATAGATGTGAAAAGGGCGTCTGAGGATCCGCATTTCCGGAGGATATTCTCGATGTACCACAGCGTCGAGGTTCGGGAGCTCACAGAGGAGGAGGTAAACGCCTTGAGGCCCTACGTCCAGCGTTTCAACGCCCTGTTTAACGAGGACGTTAAGATCGAGAGGGAGGTCTTCACAGTTGTGAAAGTGGCCGAGCTCCAGAAGGAGTAGCCCGCCGCGCGCGGGGGGAGTAAATTTATATTCGGAAAATAGAGTGCCGGAGTGCAACATATAGTGGTGCGGACATATATAGAGCCGGCGAAGCACCTAGTCCCCGAGTTCTGGGAAGAGGAGAAAATTAGGCTGATTAGGCGGATGGCCGAGACGGGGCAGCCGGCCTTGGAGGGGGTCACGCCGGCTAAGGTTGGAAGAATCCTCGACAGAGCCGTCTTCAAGGACCTAAGGCCGTCGGACCTCAAGGAGGCTTTGACGAAGGCGGATAAACTCGACGTAGATACGGGCATCGACTTCTTCGGAACCCGCCTCGAGATACCTATCTACGTCGGCGATATGTCCTTCGGCGCGTTGAGCGGGAACCCCAACATAGCTATCGCGAAGGCGGTTACCGAGGTGGGGGCCGTGGCCGGCATAGGGGAGGGAGGCCTCCACCCGGAGATCGCGAAGTACCGCAATATCGTGGTGCAGTGGGCCTCCGCCCGCTTTGGCATGGACATGGCCCTGCTGAGGGCGGGGCTTGCGGTGAACATCAAGATCGGCCAGGGCGCCAAGCCCGGCATCGGCGGCCATCTGCCCGGGAGGAAGGTGGTCGACATCATCGCCCAGCTTAGGAAGATACCGGTTGGGAGCGAGGCGCTTTCCCCAGCGCCGCACCACGACATATACTCCATCGAGGATCTGGCCCAGAGGGTTAAAGCCCTTAGGGATCTCACGGGGAAGCCCGTCCTCGTGAAGGTGGCCGCCGTCAACAAGATACACTTCGTGGCGGTGGGGGTTGGGAGATCCACCGCGGAGGGCATAATCATAGACGGGGCGGGGGCGGGGACCGGGGCGACGCCCATCGTGGCGAGGGATCACTTGGGCATACCGATAGACTACGCCGTGCCCGTGGTAGACATGTGGCTTAGGAGAGATGGGACTCGCGGGGGGCTGATCATGATAGCCGGCGGCATGTTGTACAGCCCGATGGACGTCGCGAAGATAGTGGCCATGGGGGCAGACATGGCCAACATGGGAACGGCGGCGTTGATGGCCATGGGGTGTATACTGTGCCACGCGTGCCACACCGGCGGCTGCCCCACGGCTTTGACAAACATGATAGGCTCTGGGAAAGTCCTAGACGTCGAGTGGGGGAGCCGGCTCCTCGCCAACTACCTCACCGCGGTTGGGAAAGGCCTCAAGGCCATCCTCTACGCCCTCGGCATGTCGAGCCTCAGGGAGCTGGTGGGTAGGAGGGACCTCCTGGAGGTCTACAACGTAGACGAGAAGGTGGCCGAGACCCTCGGCCTTGACCTAGCCCAGCCGGGGGACGTGGCTTGGCTGGACGGGACGGCGAGGGCGGTGGTGCAGAGGGAGTACTACGAGGAGGGGAGGCCGCCGATAATAGGGATGGGGGGCGTGGTGCCGGGGTACACAAGCCCCGCCAGGAGGCCTCTGGACCTCCTCCGCATAGAGGCGGCGCAGGTGACCCACCCGTCGGTGGATCCCTACAGGGAGGAGCTGGAGGTGGACGTGTGGATAGGCGGCGAGAGGTACTACACGCCTGTGGTTGTCCCAGCTATAGACGAGGCCGCTGTCTACGCAGCCGCGGCCCTCGGCGCGCCTATATACGGCGGGGACTGCCGCGGCTTCAGATGTATAAACGAGGGCGCTACGGTGGTGGCGCCTCAAGAGGCCGCGGAGGTGGACGGCGGCGTCGTGGTGATAGATGAGACAAAAGGCGGCGGGTTGCTGGAGGAGGCCGTGGCTCGGCTGGATCTCCAGCTGAGGAGGCGGGGGACGAGAGACAGGACCTACATAGTTGCGGTGGGGAGGCTGTACAACGGCGGGGATATATACAAGCTGGCCGCTCTAGGGGCCGACCTGGTGTGCCCCCTCGGCATATTTGAGCACGTCCACCAGAGGGTGCGAAACCTCGACCTGAGGTCTAGGATGGTGAAGTTCGAAAACGTGATCACGGCGTTGACAAAGGAGCTGAGGCTCCTCATGGGGGCAAACGGAGTTACGAACTACTTCCACACCCTAGTCGGCAACAGAGATCTGCTGAGGTCTCTAGACGGCAAGATAGCTCAGCGGCTGGGCGTAGAGGTGGCCGGCAGATAGCGCCTCCCTAGCCCCGGAGTTTTCTCCTGCAGGTCTCGCAGAAGTGCACCCCCTTCGCGTCGGTGTCGTATATGCTGTTGAAGTACATGACGCAACGGGGGTTGACGCAGTGGCCGAGACCGTAGAGGTGGCCGGCCTCGTGGGTTATTTCCTTAGCCAGCCTGCTCTCGAAGAGGGCTGGGCGCAACCTCGCCGTGAAGACCACGGCCGTCTTCAGCTCAGGAGCCGCTAGCCCAAACACGTAGTTGAAGCCGGGGTAGTAGCCGTCGCAGTCTAGGACGTACACCGCGGGTTTCTGGCCCCTCTGCGCCAGCTTCTTAACGGCCTCGTCTGCTCTACACTGGCCCCTTGACCTGTCTAGGAACTCCTCTATCTCCACCTCGGCCGTTTCCCAGACGGCGGCGAACTCGGGCACATCCACGGGCCTTATGTGGGACGGCGCGTATATGTAGAGGCGGGGCTTCATGCCCTGTAAACTAGGTACTGGGCGGCGGGGCACGCGGAGCTACAGAGGAGGCACCCGACGCACCTCTTCTCGTCTACCTCGAACCTCCTCCCCGGGCCTGTCCTCCTCAGCGCCCCCGTGGGGCACCAGTGGACGCATAGGTCGCAGTCGCCGCATATGGCGGCCCGCACCACGAGGGCGGCGGCGTCCAGCGCAAGCCGGGGGTCCTGTGCCGAGATCCTCCAGAGGCCTCCTCCCCCCTCCACCTTCACTGGGCTCTTCCTGCCGGCGGCCTTGTCCAGCATCTTCAGAAGCTCCGGCAGGGTGTGTGGGTCGGGCTCGGCGTCCATCTCCACCGCCACGCCGCCTTCGGTCTTTTTCACCCTAACTGGTAGCTCGGCCCCCCTCTCCCTCTTGACCCATCTGGCCATGTCCCCGGGTATCTTGCCGCGCCACCTCCACAAGCCCATCTTCACCTCCTCGTCGGAGAAGCGGCTCTTGAGCTCCACCTCCATCCTGCTGTATATCTCAGGGTAGCTGGAGGCCACCATGTCCAGCTCCGCCAGCTCGTTGGCTGGACACACGACGCAACCGAGTCTGTCGAAGCCGCGCTCGTAGGCGCGGTTGTAGGGGAGGCCGTTGAGGACGATGTAGAGCCACACCTCAAGCGCTGTCCAGCTCTGCAGAGGCGCCGCCACTATGGAGCCGGCCACCCACTTGCTCCGCGATACCCTAGGCGTTTTAGCTCTCTGGAACGACTCGGCGCCTCTCTGGCCCACGATGCTGACGTAGCCCTGGGGAAACCGGCTCTTGAGGGCCTCCGTGGTGGGGCCCAGCTTTATGACCTTACAACACCACCTGTAGTCCCTGGCCGGCGGCCCGAAGAGCTTTATAGCCTTCCAGAACCTATCGCCGGCGGACCCCACGACCACCTCTACGCCGTAGCGCTCCTCGATCTTCTTTATGTTTTCATAGGTCTCCGGCGGCTCCAGCCCCGTGTCGTTGAAAAACACGCTGAACTTCACGCCGCTTTTCGCCACTACGTCAAGAGCCACTAGGCTGTCTTTGCCGCCTGAGTAAGACACCACCACGGGCTTCCCGTACCTCTCAGCCACCTCTCGGACGAAGCGGACGGCCTCCTCCGCCAGCCTTTCTATATGTACCCTGTTTAGCTCAGCGGCCTCTCTTAAGCTGGACGGTCTGCCGGGCGGCAACGGGGGGCGGGCCCTCCACGACTTCACCACATGTAGCCGGCGGCCCCGAAACAGCTTGGCGACCCCGTGCACTCTGCCGTCTCTTGTGGAAATAGCCACGTGTCTATACTTCTCCGTGGGGAGGTTGCCCTCCACCACCCTCTCCGGATGTATGTCGTAGCCCTCCGGTAGCTCGGACATATCCACTACGGCCCAGTAGCCCCGCCTCTCCTTCAAGATCGTGGAGACCGCCTCGTACAGCGGCCTGAACCTCCACCGGCGCTCTAAGACGTCGTAGAACCTATGCCCCACCACCCTCCCCCTCACCACGACCTCGTCTGCCTGATCTGCGTAGCCGGGGATCTTGTTCAACAACACAACCTCGTCACTCGGTATCAGCGCAGCCCCAAGCCCCTCGTCCCCCAGCTCATACGCGACAGCCCGCCTTATCGATTCGATATCCTGCGGGAAAGCCGGCCTTGGGTCCGCCGGCTCCGTGATGTATACAGGCGTGAAGCTCCCGCATCTATCCGCGGCCGCCCTGGGGTCCAGCACCGGAAGATTCAGCTCTTCGCACCAGAAGAGGCGCACGGCTGTGTGGAGATGTGGAGAAATAAGCTTTGTCTCCACGTCGCCTAAAAGCTTATATACGGGTCTGTTGCGGGAGGCATGCGTTCGGGGAAAGAGGCCACCCGATAATCCTCGACTCAACCCTTAGAGAAGGCGAGCAGACGCCCGGCGTCGTGTTCTCCGAGGAGTGGCGTGTTAGAATCGCGAAGGCTCTGTCCGACATCGGCGTCGGCATGGTGGAGGTTGGGGATCCCAACGTCGCCCCCGATATAAAGTCCGCGATTAAGAAGATCGTCGGCCTTAAGAAGCAGGGCGAGATTAAGAGCGACATCGTGGTACACAGCAGAGCCGTAAAGCAGGACCTGGAGACGGCCGCCTCTCTTGAGCCGGACCGCGTCGCCGTGTTCTACGGCGTTAGTGATATACATCTCAAGTACAAGCACAAGAAGTCCAGGGAGGAGGCCCTCCAGATAATCGCGGAGATGGTGTCGCTGGTGAAATCCCACGGTGTGTCCGTGAGGTTCACAGCCGAAGACGCCTCGCGGGCCGACCTCGACTACCTAGTCGAGGTTGTCAAGACCGCCTACCAAGCAGGCGCCGACCGGGTGAGCATAGCGGATACCGTCGGCGTCTTCACGCCGGATCGCGCCAGGGAGGTCTTCGCGAAGATAAAGGCGGCTGTGCCGGGGGTGAAGCTGGACATCCACGCCCACAACGACTTCGGGATGGCCGTGGCCAACAGCTTGGCGGCTGTAGAAGGAGGGGCCGACGTGGTTCACACCACCGTAAACGGCCTTGGGGAGAGGGCTGGGATCACCCCGCTACAGGCCTTCGCAGCCGCCTACTACTACCACAAGGGCGTGAAGTTGATCAAACTTGAGAAGCTCCCCGAGATAACCGCCATGGTGGAGGCGGCCAGCGGCATAACCATCATGCCGACTTTCCCCATAGTCGGCGAAAACGTCTTCACGCACAAGGCAGGTGTCCACCAAGCCGGCGTAATCGCCAACCCGGAGACGTATGAGCCCATACCGCCGGAGGTGGTCGGCAGAACCCGGGACTTCTCTCTGGATAAATACAGCGGGAGGAGGGCCATACAGTACAGACTCGAGCGCATGGGCATCTCGGTGCCGCCCGAGGTGGTGGATAAGCTTGTGGAGGAGGTAAAGCGTATAAACGCGAGGAGGCTCAGAGACGACGACCTTCTGGAGATACTGGAGAAGATCACCAACACGGCATATAGGGCGAGGGTAAATAGGCACATCGAGGCCTACGTGTGGCTTAAGGTAGCCAACAACGTCTACACAACCTCCGTAGCCCGTAGAGTCGCAGCGATAAAAAACGTCGTGTCTGTGGCGGAGGTCACGGGAGACTACGACATAATCGTGAAGGTGGTGGCCGAAAACACGGAGGAGCTAAACCAAGTAATCGAAAGCATAAGAGAGGTGAAGGGAGTCCACTCCACCCTCACGAGCCTAGTGCTCAAGGAGTTGCCCACCAACGCGCCTCTGTCACAATAAGGCCGTAGTCGCGACGCACTCGCCGGTGCCCTCCTTTTAGGGACGTCTCCCACCCGGCGAAACTTTATAACGTGGTGTAAAACCTGCCGTATGAGACATCTGCTCACGTTGCTTGAGTATAGACCGCACGAGGTGGAGCAGATGCTCCTGCTTTCCCGGGACTTCAAGACGCAGAACTACGGGGGCGGCGGCTACGTCCAAACCTTCGCCGGCAGGATAGTGCTTCTCTACTTCGAGAAGCCAAGCACCAGGACCAGGCTTTCGCTTGCCGCCGCGGCGGCTCAGCTGGGGATGCAGGCGGTCTACGTCACGCCGAACGAGCTACAGCTGGGGCGGGGGGAGACGGTCGCGGACACCATGAGAGTCGTCTCTAGGTACGCCGCCGCGGTGGCGGCGAGGGTGTACAGGCATGAGACCCTTGAGGAGATGGCGAGGTACAGCTCCATACCTGTGATAAACGCCCTTTCCGACAAACACCACCCGCTTCAAGCGCTGGCGGACGCCCTAACCCTCTGGGAGAGGGCGGGTAGACTCCGGGGTCTGAAAATCGCCTTCGTGGGAGATGTCTCAAACAACGTGGCGACCAGCCTGGCGGTAATCGGCGCCAAGCTCGGCTGGGAGGTTAGGCTGATCGGGCCGCGGCCGCTGTGGAACACCAAGATAATAGACGAGCTCTCCCAAGATCTGTCTACGACCGGCGGCCGCATCTACTTCGCCGAGTCCATCGAAGAGGTGGCGGGGGTAGACGGCGTCTATACAGACGTCTGGGTCTCCATGGGCTTTGAAAAAGAGGCGGAGGAGAGGAGACGGCTCCTCAAACCGTATCAGGTAAACAGAACGGTGATGGAGCTGGCGGGCCCGAGGGCGGTCTTCCTCCACTGCCTCCCAGCCCACCGGGGGGAGGAGGTGACAGACGACGTAATCGACGGCCCTCAGTCGGCCGTGTGGGATCAAGCCGAAAATAGGATGCACACCGCCAAGGCCGTTTTCGCCTACCTCCTAAGGGGCTAGGTAGGGGCGGGGGTCCACTATCTTGCCCTCGAGAGCGGCGGCGGCGGCCGTGGCAGGGTTGGCCAGGTAGACCTTGGAGTCCGGGTGCCCCACCCTGCCCTTGAAGTTGCGGTTGCTCGTGGTCACAACCACCTCGCCCGGCCCCGCCACGCCGAAGTGGCCCCCTAGACACGGCCCACATGTGCCGTAGGTTACAACGCAACCGGCCTTCGTCAACACGTCTATGTAGCCGAGCTCCATGGCGCGTCTAAACACGGCGTAGCTCGCGGGTATCGCGATACACCTGGCCTTCGCCCTGCCCCTCTTTAGAACTCTGGCGGCTACCTCAAAGTCGCTCAGCCTCCCGTTGGTGCACGACCCTATGAATACCTGGTCTACCTCGACCCCCTCGACCTCCCTCGCCGCTTTTACGTTGTCGACGCTGTAGGGCGCCGCGACCAGCGGCTCCAACCTCTGGAGCTCCACCTCGTACCTATCCACGTATCTGCCCGGCTCTAAACTCGGCGGCTTGTAGGAGACCCCTCTCTCGCGCTGTAGATAGTCGGCCGTCACTTCGTCTGGGATAAACATCAGGGCGTCCGCCCCCATCTCGGTAGACATGTTGGCAACGGTGGCTCTGTCGTCCATCGGGAAGGCCTTGGGCCTTTCGACGAAGACCTCCACCGAGTAGCCGTTGAAGCCCTCCGCCCCGAACTGCTTAAGGAGGTGGAGGGCCACGTCCTTCCCCATGACCCCCGGCGGAAACTCCCCCCTCACGTCTACCCTAAACGGCGCCGGCACCACCACCCAAGTTCTGCCGAGCTTCAAGGCGGCCGCTATGTCGGTGGCCCCCATGCCGTGGGCGAAGGCCCCCACCGCCCCCGCCGTGTTTGTGTGCGAATCCGCGGCGAATATCACGTACTCAGGCATCGCGTACTTCTCCAGGATTATCTGGTGAAGGATGCCGCCTCCCACGTCGTAGAAGTTGGGAAGACCCAGCGCTTTGACGTGCTTCCTTATGTAGACCATAATCTCGGCGGCTCTCTGCGTCGGCGGAGGAGACAGGTGGTCAAACGCCACCACCACCCTCCCCTTGTCAAAAACCTCCACCTTGCCCATGCTCTCCAGCACCTCCAACACGTGGTACCCCGTCAGATCGTGGAACCCCACGAGGTCTGGCACAACCTCCACCACGTCGCCAGGAGACGGCGCACGCCCCAACTTCCTCTGGAATATATACTCAGTCCACGTTGGCATGGAGGACGCCCCGAGTCTATATAAAAAGATTTATGGTTACTGGATCTTCAACGCGGCGGCGACAGCCGCATACGCGTCGACAAGCCCGTAGCCGCTGTAGACGTCGAAGCCGGGCGGGCCTATGTCCCTGGCGGTGGAGGTCAACACTTGGTACACCTCGCCCGGCGTCAGAGGCCTAAGGCCGTACGCCGCCCTAACCGCCTGTATCAACGCCACGACGCCAGTTACAACCGAAAGCCCCGCTCTTCAGGGCGGGGTGAATTTAAGCCATATTTTTCATGGCTGAGCTGGTGAAGAGGGCCGAGGAAAGGAGAGGGAGGGGCGGACGCCGCGCGGGGGGCGAACTCAAGCGCAAGATGGCCCCGGCGGGGGGACACCCCGCCCAAATGCCCCCCACGCGGACGGTCCGCCTGCGCCTTCTCCCCACGACTCCGCAGGAGAGGAAACTACACCGCCTGGCGAATACAGCGGCCAAGGCCTGGAACGAGGTGAACTACCTAAGGAGGCGGCAGTTCTTCGCAAAGCAGGGCGTAGACCTAAGGGGCACGTATAACGAGATATACAACAGGTATAGGCGTATTCTTGCGCCGGCCGCCCTCCAGCAGATCCTCAACAAAAACAACGAGGCGTGGCTGGGCTTCTTCGCCCTCCTGGCCAAGCTGAACGCCGGCGAGCTACCGCCGCATGTGAAGAAGGTCTCTCCTCCCGGCTACTGGAAGGACAGACTCCTTGGGAGGAGGGTTAAGCGCCTCGTCGTGAGGAGCGACCGGTACTATGTAGAGCCGGTAAACGGCGGAGAGGGCTACATCGTCCTCAAGGACTTCGGCATGCGCGTAAGATACGCCGGGAGGATAAAGTGGAGCGGGAAGCAGGGCAGACTGGAGATCGTATACGAGCGCGGCAGATGGTTCGCCTACCTCACCGTAGAGGTCGGCGCACAGCCCCCAGCCGGAAACCCCAAGGGATATGTGAGGGGGACGTACGACAGAATACAGATAAAGCAACCCAAGGGCGATAAGAAAGCTTTTATCGACATCGGCATAAACAACCTCTTCGCCGCGGTGATTGAAGGTAGCGATAGGGCTATCCTCATCAAGGGGACTCCGCTGAAGGCGGAGTACTTCTGGTGGAAGAGGCAGAAGGCCCTTTACCAGGGCGTGAGAGACGTGAGGAGGAACCTAGGGCTCCCATGGCAGAGCTGGCATAGGAGATATCTGAGGGCTCTCTGGAGGATGAGGGAGAGGCTGAGGCACTACCGCAACACCGCCGTGAGGGGGCTCGCCGAGGTGCTCTGGGAATCGGGAGTCTCTGAGGTCTATGTCGGCTACCCCGAGGATATAGCCCACGATCAGCAGAACGAGTATGTGGTTAACGTCTGGGGCTACAAAAAACTTGTACAGAGATTAACAGAAGTATTGGCGGAGTACGGGATAAAGCTGTACGCCGCCGACGAACACAGCACGTCTAAGACGTGCTCCATCTGCGGCGAAATACATGAAAACGGCAGAGTCCACCGCGGCCTCTACGTCTGCAAGAGGTTCAACGTCGCTCTGAACGCCGATATAAACGCCGCGAGAAACATCGCCGCAAACCTGGGCTTTAAAACGCCGGCGCCGAAAAAGATAGAGGCGTACTACCCCACGTCGAACGGATTAACCCCGAAGAGGGGCAACGGCCGAGACCCCCACAGTGCGGCCCCCGCCCTCTAGGGCGGGGAGGGGGTCATAGCTATCAGCCTTACCTTCGGCGCAACGCCAGCCACTCCTACGTTATCCAGCGAGGCGGCGATTATGCCAGCTACATGTGTCCCGTGGCCGTTTCTATCTGCACAGTTCTTTAGCTTTGTGCCTTTGTACAAACTGATCCCCACCGTGTTTATACAATAAACGACCTTCCCGTATAGCTCGGGGTGCGCGTAGTCTATGCCGGTGTCTAACACGGCGACAGTTACGCCGTAGCCAAACGCGGCGTCACGTATTGTCACAAAGTACGTATCCCACACAAGGGGGGCATTGACCATCTTGATATTCCACTGCACATCTGCGTAGTCAGCAAAGCCTGTTGCCCAAGCTATCTTGTCCTCCTCAACGTACCTTACGCCCTTTAGCTTATCTTTAAGCACCCCCACCTTGTGATCAGGTACGTTTACCACGACCGCCCTGATCTCTTTTATGTGTTTGAGCATCTTTATATCCCCTGTTTTGTTCAACGCCTGTAGATCTGTCAACGACGAGGGGTCCTCATACCCTATAACCACCCTAGTTGCTTGTGTAAATATGACCAGCGCCAATACCGCAATTATTAGTGCTTTGCCTCCCATGAAAGTAAAAATCATTGTTGTTTATATTTTTTACTGTGATACAAGCTCGTCTATTACTGCCGAGATCCGCCTCTGTACTTTCTTAGAAACGCCGGCGTTTTTCGCCGTCTCCAACACCTCGGAGCCCAGCCTGAGCTGGAGCTCCAGCTCGTTTACGAACTGAGGCGACTGCCTAATCGTGGCTCTCCCCTCCCACTGTATCAGCTGTAGAGCCTGGAGTAGCTCTACGTAGTTTATTCTGCCTATTGGGTCGAAGGGCGGGAGCCGGGGCCCCCTCTCCCCCCTTCTGTTTGAGAGATATATCTCCCTGATGTAGCCGCTTAGGGCCACCACGGTTGTGTATATCTCCTTGGTCCCCCTCGCCTTGACAGGGTCGTACACTATCCTCGCCGCTGTTGGCCTCAGCGCCCGGGCAACCGCCTCGACGTCTTTTATCCTGGCCATGGGGGGCACGCCGTAGATCCAGTTTACCTCTATGCCGTACTCTACGGCGGCTCTGTAGTAGGCCTCGATCTCCTGCAGAGTCGGGGGCGGGGGGAGCACGAGCCTTCTAACGCCGAGGGCGTCTGCGAGGAGTATGTACCACTCCAGCTCCGCGACGCCTATCCACGGCAGTACGAGGGCCTCCGGCGCCGCCTCCTCTAGCTCCAGCGCCGCCGCGAGGGGCGACCTTGAGGTGTCTAGGTGGCCTACCTCCAGGACGTAGGGGGCGCCTACGCGCTCCACCGCGTTGAGGTAGCTACGCCACTTCCCCCGCCGTTTGAGGTAGACCTGGAACCTCATATCAGCCCGGCCGATGCCTCCGCCGCGGCGACGGCTCTACACACGGCCTGGGCCGCGTCAAGCGGCTCGTCCCCAACGCTATATACCGCCTCGGCTTTTTCCAAAACCCAGCGGTTTGAGAAATCCCCATGTGGAAAGCCGCCCACGACCACCACGGAGTTCAACAAGGCGGCGCCCAGCTCCGCGAACCGCCTCCTGGCCCCCCTCTCGTGTAGCACAACCCAGCGGCCCCCCAGCTGTTCCAGGAGACCGGCGAGGCTGCCCCTATGTAGCTCCATGAGGGAGTCGCCGTGTGGCGGCGCTCTGCCTAAGGCGTAGAGCTGCTCCATCAGAGAGACGAAGTTGTTGTAGTTCTTGGGGATCCGGGTCTGGGGCTTCACTTGTATTATGTAGTCGCCCCTGGTGTGTATATACACCCTCCCCAGACCCCTCCTGTTTAACAAGCTGTATTGAAACACGAGCAGAACCTGGTGTACGATGTCGGGGCGCCCCCGCCTTGCGCCGTCCTCAAGGCCTGCCATGGCGGGGTGGTGGCGGGCTCTATCTAGGAGAATCTCGCCGGGTCTCTTCCCCCTCCGCCTGGCGTCGGAGGCCACGGCGGGGTGGCTCCAGATCTCCCTCGGCACAAGCTCGATGGCCGACTCCGCCAGTACGAGAATCACGAAAAGAACCCCCTCTCCAGCTCCTCGATATCTGCCAGCACCGCTTTTACAGCCCTCTCCACCGCCTCAAGCGGGGTCCCCCTCCTCACCTTGAGCTTGAAGTGGGCGTTTTCCTGCAGGGGGTGGTCTACGTCGAACTGGATGTATTCCACGTCTGGATCGCTGGATAGATACTCGACGAGGGGCGAGAAGAGGGTGTAGGTCTCGCCCTTCACCTTAAGCTCTAGGTACTTGTCGGTGAGGGTTACCACCTCCATCTGGAGCATGTGGCCACCTTCGACCCAGCTTTTAAACCTTCGCCCTAGGCCCTCCTCAGCAGCTCCCGGAGGCGCCTTCTCGCCTCGTCGGGCGGCCCCCTCAAGCTCAACACCGCACCTCTGTTTAGAAGGCCGGCAGATTGCAGATCCTCTAGCGCCTGCCCCAGCGGCTTCCCGCTCACGTAGGCGTAGACCACTGCGATCTTCTTGGCTTGGGGCGTCAGCGGGTACCCCTCGGCCTCTTGGTAGAGCCTCGAGAGGGCCTCGGCCGTCTTGAGCACCTCCTCGTAGCTAGCCGCCGTGTCTAAAAAGCCGCCTCTGACCTCGGAGGGGGCCCCCGCGAGAGTCAGCGCGTCGGCCAGCGCGTCGGGAGGCACAGGCCTGGCCAGCTCCGCGTCTTTGAACACGACGAGAAGCGGGACCTTGGCCCTCCCTCGGCCGCCCCTGGCCAAAGCCGCCAGGCTCTTCACCAACGAGGCGGCCTCCTCAAGCTCCCTCCCCTCGCCCTCTAACTGGACATACACGTGGGTGAGCCGCGTGTCCACTAGGTAGGTCGTCTTCAGATGGCGCTCTAGAAACGAGAGGAACCTCTCCACCTCCTCCCTGCTGTGGAACTTAAACGAGAGCGTGAGATACACGGCCGGGGGGAGAGTCCAGCTAAAAACTGTTGCCCCGCCGCGACCGCGTAGCTCCTAGACACGTTTTTAAACCTCTGCCTACGCGGCCACGTGAAGAGGAGGCTTGTGACGCCTGGGGAGGAGGTGGCGTATGCGGAGGAGTACGAGGCGAAGTGGGGGGCCTACAGCGTTGACTACAAGCTCCACGCCTACGTCCTAGGCATGGCCGCATACGACGAGAGGAGCCACGTGGCAACTGTGAAACCTCTGAGGGACCCGCCCATGCCTCAACAGGGCTCTGTGGTGTACTGCCAAGTGACCGGCAAGGGGAGGCGGGCCTATCAGCTCCGCTGTTTCGCCGTGGAGAGGGACAGAGAGATCCGCGACCTGAAGTACCTCTACACGGGGGTCCTCCCGTATTTCTTCTCCGACGGCGATCTAGGCGTCGGGGACTACATAAGGGCGAGGGTCGTCTCAACCTACGGGCCCCCCCTGGTGGTGTCTATACGGGGCCCCACCTACGGCTCGGTGCTTTCCCGGTGTCCAAAATGCGGCTCCGTCCTCAAGAGGCGGGGCCCGGCGCTCTACTGCCCCGTCTGCTCCACGGAGGTTAGGAGGAAAATCGCCGTGGGCCACTACATGGCCTAACTCTTATAAAGCTACGCGTTGTAACACACATGGAGCCCCTAATGAGGGAGCTCAGGCGGTACTGGGCCCAGTTCGAGAACTCCGACATCGCCAAGGCGTACCGCGGCGAGGTGGACAAGTTCGAGCGGTGGGTTAGGGAGGTGGGGACGAGGCTCATAGCCCTTAGGGTGAGGGAGGCCGCCGAGAGGGGCAACCCGGTGGCTAGGGACTACCCGGAGGAGTACGCGAAGGGCTTAATAAGGAGGGGCCAGGGTAAGGTGCTCGTCAACATGTTCGCCGCCTACCTCGTCCAGAGGGGGTTAGCCACCCAGTACTGGCTCATAAAGAACAAGTTCGTGGCGGGGGGAGAGTCCATAGCCACCTGGCTGAGGTTGCTCAGAAAGCTAGGTTTATAAACCTCCGAAACGGGGAGGGCGGGGGTGATGCAGGTCTTTAGTTCGGAGAAGTGAAGACGAACCCACGAACTGACTAGAGGACGCCCAGCTTGCTCAGGAGGTCGATCGCGTTGTATTCCCGCTCCAGCTTGACATACGCCTTCTTTTCGCCAGCTGCCGTGATCACCGTGTTCACCTTCTCCACCTTGACGTTGTAGAGCCTCTGGATCTCGTCGGCGATCTGCTTCTTGGTGGCCGACCTATCCACCACTACAGTCAGCTTGTTCTCCCTCTCGGCGAGACGAAGCGCCTTCTCCGTAACCACAAACCGCTTGATCATAGGTACAGCCCACGCAACTTCTCTACAGCTGGCACAGTCCAGAGGGTTAGCCTGCCAGGCGCGCCGCCCGGCGCCAGGACCAGCATGTTCAACCCGTCGACAGGCACGACGTCTACCCCCGGGAAGTTTCTAACCGCCGCCGCCAGGGGGACGTCGGCGCTGGACACCACCACGAGCACGCTCTTGGGCTCCTTATACCGCCTACCCCTCCTCTTCCCCTTGCCGGACCTTATCTTGACGCCCGCGGCGGCTCTCTCCACGTCGGGCCACAACCCCAGCGCCTCCAGCAACTTCCTAGCCTCCTTGGCGCGCCCCACCTTCTCCGCGTCGCCCACAACGACGAGCGGAAGTGCGGGGATTTTATCCACCACGTGCCCCCTAGCCGCCACCCAGGACCTATATGCCGTGGCCGCAATCGCCGATCTAATCGCGAGGTTCTTTTCCTTCCTGTTTATCTCCTCGTGTAGCTTCTTCTCCACCTTCGGCGGGTGGGCCCTCCTCCCGCCACGCGTATTGGGCGCGAAGCAACCCCGCGGCCACAGCGAGCCCTTGTACCTCGGGATTCTGGCGATGCCGAGGCCTACGCCGAAGGACTCACAGCTGTGTTCTCTCCCGGCGCCTTCGTAAACGCCCTTGGGCTGAAACCTCGCGGAGAGAGCGCTTAGGTAGGCCCTCCGGATTAGGTCAGGCCTCACCGGCTCCATGAAGTGGAGCGGCGGATCTATATCGGCGATGTACGCCCCGTCTGGTCCATACACCTTCAGCTTCTCAGGCGGTTTCTCGCCCGGCTGTATGTAGGGGCTTAGATCCAGCTGTTTAAACTTCAGCAGATCCATCATCACGGCGCCCACACGGCCCTATTTATATACTTTGAGAGCTTAGCCACACCACCTGAGGCTCCGCCGCTGGCGGCGCCTTCTTCGGCGGCCTGGCCGGGTGTCTCAGCACCACCAGCCTCTTCTTAGCGCCCGGCACTGTGCCTTGTATAAGTATGTAGGGCCCCCTGATCACTCCGTAGTGGAGGAAGCCGGACTTGGGCGTGATCTCAGCGCCGTTGTCCCCGATTTTTACAACCCTCTTGTTGTACTCGGTACGCTGGTGGAAGCCCATCTGGCCGGGCCTCGGCTGCGTAAACATGAGGGCGGGGGCCTGCGGCCCAATGGTTCCCGTCCTCCTGTGGCCCTTCCTGTGTTTATGCCAGCGGGGGAGTATGGTGACGCCGAACCTCTTGATGACGCCCTGGTAGCCCTTGCCCTTTGTGACTGCGATTACGTCGACGAGCTGCCCCGCCGTGAAGACCTCCTTAGGCGACACGGTTTTGCCCAGGAGAGAAACGGCGAACTTTATCCTCTCGTCCACGCTGGGGACTCCGCCGATGGGTATCTCCAGAAGCTCCGGCGTCTTCTTGCCGATGCCAGAGAGGTGGGGCTGCGTGGCCACCAACGCCCTCACGTCCACCGCCACGTCTTTAAACTCCTCCACCTTCTTCATCTGCTTATCCACATCCGCCTTCTCGGGGAGCGTCAAAACCCGTCTGATGTACGCCGGGAGCTCGGGCGCCCACACCTCGGCGATGGATCTCCTGTAGCCGTTGGTGGGGTCCAGGGTGTAGAGCCTAAAGCCCCATATGAAGAGAGGCGGCGCGTCTAACACAGTAACCGGCCTAACCACCTCCTTGCCGTACAAGGGGCTCGTCGGCCTATCCTCCACCACCACCGCGTGCAACATGCCGGCTTTATACGCGGCAAAGCCCAGCAGAGCCGGCTTGCCGAGGTTCACCTCCGGCCAAGTCCGCACCCTAGGCACAATATCCGCCGCGCGCTTCCTCGGATATACCCCCATCGAGCCGCGGCGCGGCCTATTAATCTTCAAACCCATGCGCGCGACATAGAGGCCGTTTATAAACTTTAGCGGCTTCGGCAAGCCGACGTTTAAATATCGCTATCGCGAATCCCACATGCGCAAGCGGTGGAGGTGCGCCATCTGCGGCGACGAGATCGTGGAGGGCCAGCTCTTCACCTTCTACAGCAAGGGGGCTGTACACTGGGAGTGTTGGGAGCGCGAGATCAGCCCTAAGGTCTACCGAGACGTCGACCTAGCCGCGATACTTCGCCTAGACCACTACCTGCACGTGGGGATCGTCCTCTCCAAGGAGCTTGAACACCTGGCGCAGGGCGAGGAGGCGAGGAGGAAGATCACAGAGGTTAGAAAACAGCTTGAGGCCCTAGCGGCGAAGCTGACGGCAGAGGTTGCGTCAAAGACGAGCTAGGTCTGGCAGGGGGAGTTGGGGATGTCAACGACGTAGACTTTTCCGAACTTCGCCAGGGCGTCGGCCAGCCTCTCCGGCTCATCCGAGATAAAGACGTGGGAGGGGCCGGTCCCCGACACGCCGCCCACCGCGCCCAGCTTTAAAGCCTCCAGCGTCGGCTCCGGGGGGTAGCCCAGGGCGTAGCCGTAGGCCACGGCGTTTATCAACATCGCCTCCCTCCACATTCCCAACCCGGCGTAGGCCACCGCGGTTCTCACAACCGGAGCGAGCGCCCTCATCTCGTCGAGCTTGTGCCTCCTCTTCTCATACGGCGGGATCAACACCACGGCTCTCCCCGACACGTCCAGATCCCTAATCACGAGCATCTTGTAGTTGTCCGTGAGGTAGCTACGCCCGGTGGCGCTGGCCACGGCGTCGTCAAAGGCCCCGGTGACGCTTATCCCAGCCCACCTGCTGAGCTCGGCGTTGAGGCGCGCGACGTCAAAGAGGTCAAGCCGGGCGCCGGCCAGCTTCGCCGCGGCGATGATAACGGCGTTTACAGCCGCGCTACTGGACTTCAGCCCGCCCGCGGTGGGGAGATCGCCTGAGATCTCCACCGAGAGGGGCCCGAGGCCGAACCTCTCCGCGATCCTCTCCACGATCCGCCTCACCGGCGAGATGTCCACATCGGCGTATGTGGAGACCTCGAACCTGTCCGAGGCGCAGACCCTGGCGGCCACCCTCAGCGAGATGGGGAAGGCGGCCCCGTGCCCCGTGGCGATTGCGTTTATCACGGTCCCCCCGCCGTAGGCGCAACCCACGGCGCAACCCATCATCCGCCTCCACACGCCTTGTTTATGGCGGAGAAGGCCTCCCTAAGCCTCTCCTCAGGCTCCACAAGCGCGATCCTCACGTAGCCCCCCCTGCCGTACAGGGAGCCGGGCAGGATGGACACCCCCGCCTCCAGAGCCGACTCAAAACATTTGACGTCGTCGCCCACCCAGGGGAAGAGGTAGAAGGCGCCGCCCGGCCTCGTGAACCTCAGCCTCAGCTCGGCAGACGCCAGCTCCACCCTCCTCAGGTAGGCCTGGGAGATCTCCCTGCTACGCCGCGGCAACAAGTGTACTACAGACGCCACAGCCCTCTGGGCCGGGGTGGGGGCCACGTTCACCGTAGCTCTGTTGAACCTCGCCACCTCCCTGGCGATATCCCTCGGCGCGATGACGGCGCCAACCCTCAGCCCAGGCACGGAGAAGACCTTGGAGAAGCTGTACACCACCGCCACCGAGGAGGGGGAGAGCTCAGCCGGAGACACGAACTCGGTAAACACGATATCTCTATAGATCTCGTCGCTGATCACGAACTCCGCGACGTCCACAAGCTCCCTCACCTTCCCCCTCGGCAGGACGGCCCCCGTGGGGTTGTTGGGGTAGTTCACCACGTAGACGCCCCGCTCGGCGAAGTTGGGGATCCACCCGTCGCCCCCCTCCACAAGGCCGAGCTCCAGCCCGAAGACCCCAGCGATGTCGAAGTAGCCGGGGTAGAAGGGGGATGTGGTCAAGAGGCGCCTCTTCCTAAAGATCCACATCAAGGCGGCAAGGCCGTGCCTACCCCCGGCCACCGCCACGACCTCTCCGGGGTCCGCCTTGAACACCTCGGCGACAGCCTCCCTAAACTCCGGCAGGCCCTCCGAGGGCCCGTATCTAAAGTCCCCGCCTCCCCTAAGGGCCTCCACCAGCTCGGGCGGCGGCGGCAGATCCGGATCCCCAATGTCCAACCTATGCCTCGGCGCCGCCTCGCCTATGCGCCTTAGAACAAGCGAAAAATCCATAACAATAGCCACGTTTATTAAATATGAGGCTGTGGCGCGTGGAGGGGGCCCAGCGGCTTGTGGAAAGCGAGCTCGCGGCAGATCTGGCTGAGGCCTGGGCAAAGTGCCGCGGCGACCTCCGCTGTTTAGAGAAAACGCCCTACGAGCCGGCGCTTGTGGGCGTGGGGAGTGGTGGGCCGGCCCCTTCACCATAGGCAATAGGAAGCTGGGGGAGATGCCGTTTTTCTCTCTGCCGCCGGTGGCGACGTGCCCCGGCCACACGCCCTTCTGCCTCAGGTGGTGCTACGCCATATACGAGGTGTCCAACTGGCGCGCCCACGTGCGGGAGGCCGCCTCCTACCTGCTTTCGCAGAGAGACGACTTCGTAGACGTTGTGCTGAGCTACCTGGCGGAGGTCCCGCATCCCGTCGTTAGACTACACGTAAGCGGCGACTTCTACAGCAGGGCCTACCTAGAGAAGTGGGCAGAGGCGGCGGGGAGGCGGCCCGACAAGATCTTCTACACCTACACCAAATCCCTGGACCTAGTAAGGCGCGTTGAAACGCCGGAGAACCTGGTCATACACATAAGCGCGGACCCCCACAACTACGTGAAGGCCGTTGAGACGTGGCGCGAGCTTAGGAGGGGCCTCATAACCTATGTATATACGCCGGGAGAGGACCTGGGCCCCATCCGCTACATACTGGAAAACACCGGGGCTGTGCTCCTCCTTCTCCTAAACCACGTCCAACACGCGCCCAGGGGCGACCCCCGGGCCATCCGCACACAGCTCAGAGCCGCCCTCGGCCCGCTGGCCAGGAGGGTGGTCTTCGACCCAGAGGAGTTCTCCGGCTTGCCCCAGTGCATCCAGTGCGGCGTCTGCTGGCGGACGGCTAAATATTTTAAAGGCCGTCTATAGCGCGAGACATGGGGTATTGATATGCGGCGCGGTACCGGTTAGAAAGCCGGCGGACGTATATAGAGCTCTGGACTCCCCCGCCCCCTGCCTCGAGCTAAGGCTCGACTATCTGGAGAGCTCCCTCGCCGAGGCGAAGCCCGCGTTGGAGGAGGCGGTCGCGAGGAGGACAGTCATATTAACAGTTAGGAGGAGGGAGGAGGGGGGCGCCTGGCGGGGCACCGAGGAGGAGAGGGCGGCCCTCTACCTAAAGCTCCTGGAGCTGACGCCCCACTTCGTAGACGTGGAGGCCGCCGCGCCGGCGGCTGGGCAGGTGGCGGCCGCCAGGGGGAGGACTAAGCTTATAGCCAGCAGACACGACTTCGGCGGGACCCCCCCGTATGAAACCCTCCTCTCCTGGGCCCGGGAGGCGGCGGCCTTGGGCGACGTGGTGAAGATAGTCACCTACGCCAGAGAGCCCCGGGACGGCCTCGCCGTTCTCTCCCTAATCGGCGCCGTGGAGAAGCCGACGGTGGCCTTCGCCATGGGGCCGGCCGGGGCCTACACCAGGCTGGCGGCGGCGGCCCTGGGGAGCCCCATCATGTACGTATCGCTGGGCGAGGCGACGGCGCCTGGCCAGATATCCCTAGACGCCTACTACGCCGCGCTCCTGGGCATGGGGGCCGCCCCCGGGGGTGAGGGTCTGCCGGCGCTGAGGGAGGCGCTGGACTGGATAGACGGCGCCCTCATGCACCTTCTCAAGAGGAGGCTGGAGGTGTGCCGCGACATGGGGAAGATAAAGAAGTCCGCCGGTCTCCCCATCTACGACGACATCAGAGAGGCCCAGGTCTTGAAGAGGGCGGGCGACTTTAAACAGATCTTCGAGCTGGTGGTGCAGATGTGCAAGGCGGTACAACTAGTCGCCTAGCGGCCTCGCCTCGACTTGAGCCCTAGCCGCGTAAACCCCGCCGGGCGCCGCCCGGCCATCCACCAGAACCTCCAGCCTCCCCGGCAGACACAAGCCCCGGCGGAAGACGCCGCTCCACCCAGTCATATTAACCCCATCCCACCCAAACCAACTCCCGTTCACATAGAACCTAAAACGCCTAAACTCCCGAGGCAGATCGACAAGCTTCACAGAGGCCACCACGTCGCCATCTGCCACGTTGCAGAAAGCCACATCCCAAACCACCACGGACCCAGGAGGAGCCCAAAGCACAAACCTCTGAGTCCCGTTGAACCCAACCAACACCACGTTGCCCACCCCCACAGCCTCGGGCCCAACGCCGCCGACGCCCGCGCCCCCACCCGCCGCGGCGGGCAGAAACGTCAGGCCGCCCCAGAAGGCCCCCAGGAGGGCCGCCAGGCCTAGTATGATCAACACGGCGCCCCGCCTCCTCTCCTCGACCTCCTCGGCTTGTTGCCTCATCTCCTGGACCTGCGGCGTCTTTTCTGCTCCCATGTTAGCCCAGCGCTGTTATGTTGTATATTTTGAGGGTGTTTGTGGTTTTGTACCCTATGTACTGCGGCGCCGCGGTGTAGGGGCAACCGTATCTAGCTAGGATGTTTCCGTACTGGTCTCTCACGATTATGTCGCCTAGCCCCGAGAGAGGCCTAAGCTCGACCCACGCAGCCGACGGCAGAGAGCCGAGCGAGACGGCAGAGGAGCCGCAGAGGGCTGAGAAGCTACTACCGCTTATGGAGACGCCGAAAATCGGCGTGAGAGAGGAGTCAAAAACCGCGTAGGCCCCAACCCCCGTGAAGTTAGACACGTAGGTAAGCCCACCGGCGACGAGCCCCATGTATACAGCAACGCTCCCAGAGGCCAGGAGGTAGCTATACGACTGCCAGGCGTAGGCGCCCGAGACGCTCCAGCCGGCGGGGAGAGGACACGCGCTGTATTGAAGCTGCAGGTTATCCCAGTACACCCAGACGTCGCCGCTGTATCCTTCGCCGTAGTAGCTGCCGTCTGTGACGGCTAGGGCTATGGCCACCACCGCGCCTTGGTCGTTTAGGGTGTAGCTCCAGGTGTAGCTGTTGCCGCTTGTCATAGCGCCGAGGTTTACGACGACGAAACGGGGGTCTGTGGTGGCGCAGGCGCCGGTGGTGTCTACTGTACATACGTAGACTGGGTTTCCACTTGCGTCTTTGAAGAAGGCCGACACTATGGCGCCGGGGCCTCCTCCCGTGTCGCTTCTGTAGAGGATGTATTCCTTATCCACCTGGCCATCTCCGTTGGCGTCGACGCCGATGGAGACATACGCCACGTTGTTAGAGAGGTCGTTGGCATCCTTCTGGTAGAGCCCCCAGACGGAGACTGAGGTGCCGAGGGCTGGGACGGGCTGAGCCAGCCTGTAGACCGCGATGGCGGCTCCCCAATCCGTCTGGGGGTTGCCGGAGGCGCCGTAGGCGTCCACCTCAGTAACTAGAGAAGGCGCTGGGTTCCCCACGCCGGGGGCTATATACACCTGGGTGTAGTTGTAGCCTCTGGTGTACACGGCGACGTTGCCCGGCAGGCTACAGACAGTCCCCGTCCCGCTTATCCCAAAGTCGTCCCACCACACCCAGAAATCGCCGGCGGGGGAGCCATCGGCGTAGTAAGCGGCGTCAACTACGACGAAGGCTACGGCCACTATGTAGCCGCTGACAGCCAGCGTTCTACTAAATCTGTAGGTTTGGCCAGACGACATGGAGCCCACGCGGTAGAAGTAGTAAGTAGTGCCATTCGACACGCCAGCCGCATATGTTAAACCGCCGGTAGACGACACACTGGCGAGGTAGGCCCCCGGGTTTACAAACACCGAATAGATTGCACCAGAATATCTGACGGCTATATCGTAGTAGTAGTATATAAGCTCCACATCTGGTCTCCCATCGCCGTCTCTATCCACCGCTATAGATATGTATGCAACGTTATTTTGTGTATCAGTTGCGACTACGGTATCCCTCTGGTACCTTAGGCTTACGGCGACTGTGGTGCCGTAGGACTGTATCAAGCCCCACCTCGCCGCCGTGTTGTACACAGCGGCTACTACACCCGCGCCAGTCCGTTTTGCGTCCACCTGCGTCTTGAGGCTTGGGGGGGTTGTGGGGCTGTTTGTCGTGTCTATTGAGACGGGAGGTACCGTGACGGTTGTGGGGTCGTAGTTTAGGTATTTGGTGATGTAGGGGGGCAGGGTCGTGTAGCTGAAGCTGTCGCTGTAGGAGAAGGTCTGCGTTGTACAGTAGTTAAACTGCTCCACATACGTCGTAGTGCCGCATGAGAAGGTCTGGCTGTAGAGCTTAGACATCGGCTCTGCTGTGAAGTTGACCAGCTGGACGGCGGTTATTCCCCCTTGTCTGAACCAGGCGCGGGCTAGGACCGAGTAGCGCTGGGTGGCGAGGGTCTGCCACTGGAGAGGCGTGTTTTGGCTTATGGCCACGGGGGGGCCCGAGTTCTGGCTCTGGGTTATCTGCACCTGGCCGCCTAGGGCTATGGCGTACTGCCCAGTGCCCGACCTCCCCACGGCCTCCAGCCAGCTCTGCCAGCCGGTCTGCCTCGGCGCGAATAGGCCTACGGTGTACAGCTCGGGCCACCCAGGGACAAACCTCATGTAGTAGTACGTCACGTTGTAGAAGCCGGCGTAGCTGTACCAAGCCTTCGCCAGGGGGTAGACCGAGCCGTTTAGCCCCTTGGCGACCGGTGCAAGAGAGGCGTTTACGGCGGTCTGCACCACGTTTAAAAAGGAGAGGACTGCCAAAGCCGCCAAGGCGCCCAGCAGAGCCAGGAGGGCGGCATACCTCATAGCGAGGAGGCCATTAGATCAAGCTTTTCTCTATCCTCGGGCGAGAGGGTCTCCGGGTCGACCGAGGATAGGATGACCTCCGCGGCGGCTCTCGGGTTGACGTAGTAGTAGGTGAAGGGCCCGATCCTCACAGACCTAACCCTCCCCTCCCGCTCGAGGACGTAGAGGTGCCACTGCACAGCCCCCCAGCCCCTTCCCGTGGCCTTTGCTATCTGGGAGAGGGTGGCGGCGCCCATCTTCTCCACGACGTTTAGTATCTCCCTCCGCGCCGGGTCCTCCGCGACGGCCCTCTTCACCCTCGCGGCTATGGCCACCACGGGGGCGGCCAGCAACTCCCTCCTGTTGCTCGCCAGGTGGCTTAATCCGGCGGCCGCCGCGGCCCCGGCGGCTACGGCCACTATAGGCGCCTCGGGCGCTGGGGGCGGAGGCTGCGGCGGCGGTGTGGGGTACTCGACGGAGAGGCTCCCCCTGAGGGGGGCCGGCTGTAGCGCCGTGTTTACGCAGGCCACAGTCGTGGGCTTGTCTATCTGGAGTGTGCCGGTCACGTTGCAGAGCGCTGGGGGCAGATCCGCGTGTATATAGGCGGTGGAGTTAGGCGGCACGTACACTGGGTACATCCAGGCGGCGAGCGGCGCAAGGACGAGGAACACTGTGATGTTCACATCCACCGTACCGTCCCACAATTTATATTTAACGTTGTTAGGCGATGAAGGGGTCGCCTAGGCCGAGGGCCTTAGCCACCAGCGCCAGCAGTATTATGTATATCCACGCCGCCGCGGCGAAGAGGTACGCGAACCACCTCCTCCTGTACATCCCCCAGTAGGTGTAGGCTATGGAGGTGAGGAGGAGGGCGAGGGCTAGTAGGTATGTAAATCTGGCGTAGAAGAGGGGCCACTGGGCGGCGAGGAGCGTGAAGATGAAGCCGCCTATGAAGGACACGACGGCGCCGGTCCACACGGTGAAGGTGGTGGGCCTGCCGTAGTACATGATGTACACCAGGGGGGCCAGCGCCGCTATGGCGCCCCCCGCCGCCGAGATCAGCATCGTCTCTGCGAAGTTCATGCTAAAACAGCCAGAGGCTGTACCTCCCCGTGGCCAGGGCTGCTATATAAAGTGCGAAGAGGTATACATACGGCGCACACGACAGCAACGCCAGCTGCAGGTCATGCCTACTGGGGCGTAGAGCAATGTGGAGCTGCATCATCTGCGCCGCGACTAGAAGCCCCATGCCGACGAGGGCCGAGAGCCTCCAGGCGGAGATACCGCCGTACGCCACGGTGATCCACACGGCGTATATGTTGGCGGCGGTGGCCAACACCAAGAAGGGCACAAGCACGTCTCTATGTTTGAAAAGCAACTGAGGCACCAGGCCGAAGTGCCTAGCCACCGCCCTCTCGGCGTATACCCTGCCGAAGGCCACGGCCATGCCGGCCGCCACGCCGACGAGGAGGGCAACCCAATTCATAGGTCTGCGGGGGTCCCCCCAAAAATGTTTTACGGTCTCCACGGCTGCAGAACCTCCCTCTTGACCGACAAAACGCTTGGCCAGCCGCCCCAGCGGCCTGTGGGATCCACCACGACGTAGATGGGGTCCGCCCAGCCAGCCGGCACTCCGCAGGGCGGCTCGCAGATTGTGCGAGGCGGCGCTCTGCTGTAGACCCAGTAGGTCGCGCCGCCTGTGTGTATCGCCCAGACGTCGCCCCTCTTCTCCACAGACCGCGCCCCCTCTGGCCAGAGTAGGGAGATCTCGGTGGTGAGGTATGCGGTTAGGGCGAAGTTGTACCTCAACACGGCGCCCCACATGCCCACCGGCGTGCTGTATGTATAGAGGTAGAGCTTGTACACCCTGGCGGGCGCCACGCTGTAGTTCACAACCCTAAGCCCCGTCTTGAAAACCGCCGTGTTGTTAACCTCCGCTTGGTCGAAGACCGGGCCCGTCGGCGTTGGGAGCACGACCCCCAGCCGCCCGCGCAGGGGAGGCGGCGGCGTCGCGTTTAAGGGCTTGTGGCTGAGGCAGGGGGCGCCGTATATGTAGAGCTTCGCCGGCCCCTCAAGGTGTATAAACGCGCCGTATCTAGCGGCCCCGGCCTCAGACGGTACGTAGACCGGCGGGACAACGTTAGGCGCCGCCTCCACATAGCGGAGGATCTCCGTGAGGAGCACCGACCTGTTGTACACAGAGACGCAGCCGGCCACCGGCAGCCTAACCACCGGCCTCTCCCATATGTACAACATACCGTCCTGCCCCACCTGCAGAAACTGCCAGCCGGAGCCGTTTAGCTCCACCACGGCCCTCTCGGAGGCCCCGGGATACCAGTCCACCAGCCTAACCCGGAGGAGCACCGCCTGACGCCATCCGGAGGGGTGTGTGAAGTTGACCCAGCAGTCCCCCTGAAACGCCGGGGGCACAGCCACGTCTACTGGGTAGGCGCCGGGCTGCCCGCCCAGCTCCCCAGCGGCCACAGCGCCGCACGTGGAAAACACCGCCACCTTAGTCGGGTAGAAGAGCTTGAGCTCCAGAGCGCCGGGGTAGAGCCACGGCGCGTAGGGGGAGCTGTATAGATACAGGGTCTTGTTCTCCACTGCAACATAGTAGGGGAGGGAGCCCGGCTGGACCTCCCCCAGGGGGCCCGTCCTAAAGGCGTAGTCGCCCCCGGGGGCCGTCAAGGCGATTATGAAGACGAGCGTGGGGAGGAAAAAGAGGAGTGTTCTAGCCGCCGCCTCGCGGCTCATCACTGGGGCACCTTCTCGATGTTTATCTGGTAGGCGGCGAGGGTCTGGTAGTATGGAGCGTTGGCGTCGATGGTGAGGTCAACGCCTAAGATGGCGCACTGGCCTGGCTGCAGAGTTACATAGCCCGTCGAGGGGTCGACAACGGCTTCGTTCACAATCACCGCCTGGTTGTCGGTGGAGTTGGTGGGGCTGACTAACTTAACGGCCATGTACCTAATGTAGACGTTGTTGGGGTAGTAGTCCTGCAACATAGAGACGCTGGCTAACCTGATCTTCACAGGCACGTTGTACCTGTTGCACACCCTCAACGCGTTTGTGATATTTACAATGTCGCCAGGCACGCCCGTGACGTACACCCTAGTGATGTTGAGGCCGGTGTTCGGGTCGTAGTACCAGTTGGCCTTTACAAAGGTGCCGTTCATCACATAGGTGTCGTTGCCCACGTACTTAATAACCGGAGGCGCCGTGGTGTTTACATACCAATATGTAACGTTCAGAATAGACACTGTAGCAAACAGCGCCGCTGCGCCCAACAACACAGCCAACACCACCAGCCTTCTCCCGCTACTCATGACCCCCAAAAACTCTACTGCATTTATATTTAACGTTGCGACATACAAAACCCGCCTCCTGCAACGCCCTCCAACCCCGACACCCAATTCGATTCAATATGACAGCAGAAAAAGGCTTGAGACGGGAGAAAAGGGGGGATTTGGAGTGAGCGGTTGGGGAAAAGGGGGGTTTACTGTGGGCTCATTTGTATGTTTACTTGGTATGTGCCGAGTATTGTCTGGCCGTTGGCTAGGCTTAGGGGTATTGCTGGGTCTATTGCGACGTAGGCTCCTATGTCGATGCAGGCGCCTGGGTTGATGGTGTAGGGGCCTGCCTGGGTGTATGTGGTTGTGCCTACGAAGCCTACGCCTTTGCCGTCTGGGCCTTTGACTAGGAAGGCCTTTATGTACCCCTCATAGCCGGTGGTGCCCACCTGGCCTACCCACACCAGATAGGCTGTTATGGGGGTGGTGCCGTAGTAGTTGCACACCTTCACGACGGAGGTGTAGTTGGTGGGGTCTCCTGTGAAGCCTATGATGGAGATCCTCGTGATGTTTACGCCGCGTTGGCTGTCGTAGTAGTAGCTGACTTTGACGTACTGGCCGCCGGCCACGGCGGTGTCCGCGCCGGGGTACTTCATGGCAGGCGGCTTAGTGGCGTTGATAAGCCAGTAGGTGACGTTGGTAAACGTAACAGTGGCAGCCACAAGCGCAGCCACAGCCAACACCGCAACCGCCGCCAGAGGCCTATAGTTCCTCCTCCTCACCATAAGCGCCACACACGCCAGAGCTTAAATATTCAACGTTGCGCCGTGTGTTAAAAAGCCGCCGTTAGTAGCGGTTTATGAAGGTGGGGATTGTGGGGGGTGGGGCCATGGGGGTTTGGCTTAGGCGGGAGCTCTCGGCTCTCCACGAGACGCTGGTGTACGACGTGGATAGGTCTAGGTCTGACGTGTCTACGCTTGGGGAGCTGGTTAGGTGGGCCGAGGTCGTCATTGTGGCTGTGCCTTTTTGGGCGGCTGGGGACGTGCTTAGGGAGGTGGCGCCCTTGGCCTCTGGCAGGCTGGTTATGGACATAGCCACGTTTAAGAGGGGGGTGGTGGAGGCGTATGGCGTATTTCCGCTGGACGCGAAGGTTGCGTCTGTCCACCCGCTTTTTGGCCCTGGGGCTCCTTCCATAAGGGGGCAGAGGGTTCTCGTGATGGAGGTGCCGGGTAGGCCGGGGGCTCTGGAGGCCTTCCACTTCTGGTCCGAGCTGGGGGCCGCGGCGGAGTGGGGGGATCTCGCCAGACACGACTACTACGTCTCGCGCACAATCGCGCTTAGCTACGCGGTGGGTCTAGCCCTGGCGAGGATCTACGCAGAGGCGGGCGAGGAGGTGTTCAAATACGGCGGCACCTCCTTTAGATATCTAGCCGCCTACGCCTTCTCCCTCCTGCGCGACCCGAACGCGCCTAGATACGCCGAGGAGGCCCCCCTGGAGGAGTTCATAAAGGCCCTCAGCCGCGGCGATTTGCCAAAGGCCCTGCTGGACCCCAACGCGGCATACGAAGCCTTCTACAGGGCGCTGGAGGCGCTGAAAGACCTCTACAGCTGAACCGCGTAGACGTTCGCCGGGGACCCTCAGCGTGGAGCTGTTCAGCCCACTGGGCAACCCACTACGCCGCGCTCCCGCCCTAAGACCGTCGATATTACATAGCTGGAGGGGCGGCCGGCGTCTCGGGGCGTGGGCGCCGGGGCTGTCTTTATTTAAAAACGGGGACCTACTCTTCGGCCATGTACCCGCCTGCTTTCGAGTACCTGCGGGCTGGCTCTCTCTCCGAGGCCGTAGAGGTCCTCTCGCGGAGGGAGGACTCGGCGCCTCTTGCGGGAGGCCAGAGCTTGATCCCTCTGCTTAAGTTGCGCCTCGTTCGCTACGGCCTCTTGGTTGACATAGGTGGGATCCCGGAGCTCCGCTACGTCAGATATGGAGACGTGGTGGAGGTGGGGGCTCTGACGCGGCACTTCGAGCTTGAGGATTCTCCATGTCCCTTTCTGCGGCAGGTGGCGTCGCGGATAGGCGACCCCCAGGTGAGATCCCTGGGCACGGTGGGGGGCTCCCTCGCCCACGCCGACCCGCTGGGCGATTGGCCCGCCGCGCTACTGGCGCTCGGCGCGGTGGTTAAGGTGGTGGGGCCCGGCGGCGTTAGAGAGATCGACGCCGACGGCTTCATCCGGGGGCCTTACTCCACCGCGCTGGAGAGGGGGGAGCTGGTGGCGGGGGTCAGATTTAGGTGCCCCCAGAGGGGGTCTTACGTCAAGTTCTCCAGGCGGCACAACGACTTCGCCCTGGCGGCGGCCGCGGTCGTCGCCGAGGTGGAGGAGGGCCATGTGGTGTGGGCCCGCGTGGCGGCCCTAGGCGCTGGGGATAGGCCGGTGAGGCTTAGGAAGGTGGAGGCGCTCCTGGCGGGGTCGCCCCTGGGCAGAGACGTCATCGCGGCGGCGGGCGAGGCGGCGGCTAAGGAGGCCGACCCCCCGTCGGACTTCCGCGCCTCTGCGGAATATAGGAGGGCTCTCCTAAGCGTGGCCGTGAGAAGGGCTTTGGAGAGGCTATGAGGGTGAGGCTGAGGGTAAACGGCGTTTGGCATGAGGTTGATGTGGAGCCGAGGGCTCTGCTTGTGCACGTCCTTAGAGACCTCGGCTACAGGTCTGTACGCGTGGGGTGCGACACGGCCACATGCGGCGCGTGCACAGTGTTGATGAACGGGAGGCCGGTCAAGAGCTGCAACGTGCTGGCCGTGCAGGCAGACGGAGCGGAGATATACACGGCCGAGTACAGCGACGAGGTCATGGAGAGGCTCAGAGAGGCGTTTAAGAGGAAACACGCAGCGCAATGCGGCTTCTGCACCTCCGGCATGCTTCTCACAGCCTATTACCTCGTCAAGAGGGGCGCCAAAACCGCTGAAGAGATAGCGGAGGGTCTCGCGGGGGTGCTCTGTAGATGCACAGGCTACCAAAACATAGTAGAGGCCGTAAAAGAGGTGGCAAACTCCTAAAGCGCTTTTGCCACCGCGTCTTTAAGCGCCGGCCAGTGCCAGGCGTAGCGTTCGCCGACGCCGAGCGCGGGATCCCTCGGCGGCTTCCCACCGGCGATTGTCCTCTTTATTTCCAACACCTTGTTGTACCTGTAGAGTAGCCTTTCCAGCCTCTCGGCCCCCGGCTGGTCGAGGACGTCCGGGTCTTCCACCGCCCGCTTGAGCAATTCAACAACGCCGAGCTTGGCCGCCTCTTTCACCATTTTATTTATATTTTCTCTTTCTATCAACTCCTCCTCATACCTCTCCACGTCCCAGCCCACCCTCTTCAAGTCGCCTGCGCATCTTGGGTTTCCTCCGCATGTCCGCCAGAGCGTCTCGAAATCTATAGGCGGGTTGAGGGCGTCGTAGAGCTCTCTAAACTCCTCCCGCGCCAGATTCCAAACCATATACGGATCGGCGTAGCCCCTCGGAAGTATCCTCTCAACGGCGGCATACTCAGACGTTATGAGGACGACGTTGTATATCTTGTTTTTCAGCTCTTTTACCCTAAGCGTTGGGTGTTCCATCCTGTCCATGAAGTATTTGACCCAGCCGACTGGGTCGTCCCCATAGGCGTGGTGGAACTCGTCCACTACGAGGAGCACCTTCTCCACGTTGCGCAGGGAGAGGCGCTTCAGTATCTCTAGTATTGCGGTTGTGGTGAACTTGGCCGCGACCTCCCCCGCCGGCCTGCCGGCGAACTGGGCCGCCAGAGCCTTCGCCACCTCGCCCAGTATGTCAACGGCGTTTGTGACGAGGGCGTCGTCCCACCTCTCAGCCCTAGTGTTTACGTAGAGAACCAGCGCATCGCCGAAGAGCTCCTCCGCCTTCTCCGCGACCTTCTGCGCCAGCGTCGTCTTGCCGCAGCCGAGAGGGCCGTAGAGGAGGAAGGGGTAGGTATGTTGCACCCCCATAACCTCCCTAAACCACCCAAGCTCCCGGACACGGCCGACGAAGATATCCACGTGGCTGTGCACATCCGCTTTATTAACGTTTATAACTGGGGCGTTAGATGCGCGTGTGGGGTTTGTTGGCAAGCCGCTTCCCAGGTTTGAAGACGACGTGATTCTTAGGGGGAAGGCGCGGTATGTGGACGACGTCGATCTTCCTGGCATGTTGTATGCGGGTTTTGTCAGGTCTCCCTATGCCCACGCGAGGGTTTTGAAGGTGGATTTGTCGGACGTAGCTGGACATCCCGGCGTTGTGGCTGTCTTCGGCCCCGGCGGCGGCTTTGACTTCGCGCCTGGGGGGAAGGTGAGGTATCAGGGGGAGGCCGTGGCGATGGTGGTGGCGCGAGACCGCTACGTTCTCTACGACGCGTTGGAGAAGGCGTCGGTTGACTACGAGCCTCTGCCTGCCGTGGTGGACGTGTACGAGGCGTTGAAGCCAGGCGCGCCGCTTGTAGACGAGAGCCTTGGATCCAACGTGGTGTATGAGAGGGTGTACACCGGCGGCGATGTGGAGAGGGCCTTCCGCGAGGCCGACGTGGTTGTGGAGGGGAGGTTCTCGATACAGCGGCTCGTGCCCTCTGCCATGGAGACGCGGGGGGTCGTTGCCTCATACGACGGGGAGACCCTCACGGTGTGGAGCTCCACCCAGGTGCCCTTCGACATTAGGAAGGAGGTGGCCAAAGCCCTCGGCTTGCCTCTGGCTAAGGTCAGGGTGATACAGCCCCACGTCGGGGGGGCCTTCGGGTCTAAGCTCCTTGTGTATCCGGAGGAGCTGTGGGTGGCGAGGGCTGCCTACGTCCTCAGAGCGCCTGTGAAGTGGGTGGCCACGAGGACGGAGGACTTTAGAGCTACCACACACGGCCGGGGGCTCGTCCTCGAATATAGAGCGGGGGCGAGGCGGGACGGGCGGATACTGGCGGTGGAGGGGGTTGTGTACGAAGACGCCGGGGCCTACTACTGGGGGGAGGGCTTGGCGGACACCGCCGCCAGGATGCTCCCGGGTCCCTACGACATACGGCACGGCAGAGTGAAGGCCGTGGCGGTTCTGACGAACAAGACGCCGCTCAGCGCCTACAGGGGGGCCGGGAGGCCGGAGGCCACCCTCTTTATCGAGCGTATAGTTGACCACGTCGCGGACGAGCTGGGGATAGACAGGGTGGAGATCAGGAGGAGGAACCTAGTCCGGCAGCTCCCCTACACAAACGTCTTCGGCATCACCTACGACACAGGGGATTACCCGGCCACCTTCGAGAGGGGGCTGGAGAGGCTGGGCTACCACCAGCTCAGGAAGTGGGCTGAGGAGGAGGCGCGGAGGGGCAGGTTGCTGGGGGTTGGGCTGTCGGTATATGTCGAAATCACCACCTTCGGCTACGAGACGGCGATCTTGAGGGCCGAGGAAGACGGCAGTTTTACGCTCTACACCGCGTTGACGCCGCACGGCCAAGGCCTCGCCACCGCCCTCGCCCAGGTGGTAGCCGACGAGCTTGAGGTGTCTCCGGAGGCTGTGAAGGTGTACTGGGGAGACACCGCGTACATAGGCGATGGGATCGGAACGATGGGCAGCCGCTCGATTACAGCGGGCGGCTCCGCCGCTATCCAGGCGGCTAGGAAGCTGAAGGCCGAGCTGGCCAAGGCGGCGGAGAAGCTACTGGGCTGCAGGCCGGAGTACGGCGGCGGCAAGTTCCGCTGCGGCGGCAGGGAGATCTCCATCGGCGATGTGGTTAAGGCCGTCTACAGAGGGAAGGCCGAGGCTCAGCTGACCGTGGAGTCTATCTACCACGCGGAGCCCACCTTCCCCTTCGGCGTCCACGTCGCCGTGGTGGAGCTCGACCCCGAGACCGGCTTCGTGAAGCCCATCCTCTACAGGTCGTACGACGACGTCGGCGTCGTCGTCAACCCGCTCCTAGCCGCGGGGCAGGTAATGGGCGGCGCTCTCCAGGGCATCGCCCAAGCCCTATACGAGGAGGTCGTCTACGACGGCGATGGAAACCTCGTCACGTCGAATCTGGCGTTCTACCACGTGCCCACAGCCGCCGAGGCGCCCCGTTTCGAGGTGCACTTCGCCGAGGAGCCCCACCCCTCTAAACACCCCACAGGGACAAAAGGCATAGGGGAAGCCGCCACGATCGCTTCCACGCCGGCTGTGGTGGCGGCTGTGGAAGACGCCATACGCAGGGTCAAGCCTGGGGTTAGGATATCTAAGACCCCCGTGTCGCCCGAGGACATCTGGAGGATGTTGAGGTAAGGGAAGCCCTTACAACAGAAAGCCCCGCCCTAGAGGGCGGGGAGCGTGGTGGTCATTCCACCGATGGAGATCTGAATTAAGCCCTCCCCGGGGGAGACCGGGCGCCTCGTAGATGGCCTCTCTTTAATACGGGCGTCGATGGACAGCCCTACAAGTGTGTTTAATCGATGAATATGATGTGGGAAAGAGCTCGATAGGGGCTGGGCTTGCCTGCACATCTATGGCTGTTTCTGTAATGGTGGCAGTCGGCGGCGTTTATATGAAGACGGGCTCCGTTGGCATAGCGCTTTACGCCGGCGCCTTCTTAGGCTGGGCTGTATACACGTTGGCGCTTGTCTTGGGCTTCCTTCCGGTGGTTGGGCCAATCCTCTTCTGGCTTACATCAGACTGGATCTTTTCATTTGTAGGCGTTGAGCCGCTACCGCTGTTGAAGATCTTCGGCCTCGTGGAGAGCATAGCCGTAAACGCCATAGTCGCCTTTCTCATCTATGCTCTGAAGCAACGTTGACGATAAACGCCGTAAGCTATTTTTCCCACCTGACGTGTCTAACCCGTGGAGTTAAAAGGCGATAGCTATCGTCGGCATCTACGGCTTGAGCCGCAGAGGTGCGTAGCGGCGTTGCTCGCGGCGGGCAGCTCCACGCGCTTCGGAGGCGACAAGCTTCTCCACATATGGCGCGGGCGGCCTCTTGTGTGGTGGGCCGCCGAGTCGCTCAGGAGAGCAGGCCTTGAGATATACATCGTGGTAAACAGGAGGGAGGTCGCTGAGGCGGCCGGCGGCGTCGACGGCGTTGTGTATAACCCCTGGTGGCGGTTTGGCCTATCTACGAGCGTGAAGTCGGCTCTCGCTGCGCTTTACGACAGACCCTGCATCTTGTGGGCCCTCGGCGATATGCCCTGCGTGAGGCCGGAGACGCACCTCAAAATAGCCGGGGGATGCGGCGCCGGCTTGGCCGTGCCTACGTACGGCGGCCGCAGAGGGAATCCCGTGGCGTCTTGTAGAGACGTCTACCCGCTCGCGATGGGTCTTACCGGCGATGTGGGCCTCCGCGCTTTAATAAACGCCGTCTCGACGAAATATATCCCAGTGGACGACCCAGGGGTATTGATCGACGTGGACAGCCCAGGAGAGCTGGAGAGCCTTAGCTCTTGCCTAGAGCCCTCGCCACTTCTCTAGCCTTTTGTACAAGCTCTCTGAACTGGTCGAAGGTGAGCTGTTGTTTTGCGTCGCTCCACGCCCTATCGGGGTCGGGGTGCACCTCCACGATTAGGCCGTCTGCCCCAGCCGCTAATATGGCGAGGGCCAGCGGTATGACATATCTCCTGTCTCCAGCCGGGTGGCTGGGGTCGCCTATCACTGGCAGGTGGGTGTGTTGTTTGGCGTAGGCTATCGCGCCTACGTCGAGCGTAAACCTAAGGGTTTTGTCGAAGGTTCTGATGCCCCTCTCCACTAGGATAATGCCGCCGTTGCCGTGGAGAGCCACGTACTCAGCCGCCAGCAGCCACTCCTCTATGGTGTTTCCAAAGCCTCTCTTGAGGAGCACCGGCTTGCCCGCCCGGCCGAGCTTCTTAAGAAGGGTGAAGTTCTGCATGTTCCTAGCCCCCACCTGTATCGCGTCTGCGTATTTAACCACCAGCGGCATGTCCTCCGGGTCCATAAGCTCCGTGACGGCGGGGAGGCCCGTCTCCTCCCTGGCCTTGGCCAACAGCTTCAGCCCCTCCTCCCCTAGGCCTTGGAATGTGTAGGGGCTTGTCCTCGGCTTGAAGGCGCCGCCCCTCAACGCGTCCGCCCCAGCCTCTTTTACAAACCTCGCAGTCTTCATGATCTGGTCCTCGGTCTCCACCGAGCAGGGGCCGGCTATTATGAAGATCTTCCCCTCCCTCACCTCCCTACCTCCGATGTAGACAGGCGTGGGGTCCCTCTTCCACTCCCTGGAGACCAGTTGGCCGTCTGTCCTAAGCTCTATGGCTGCTTTGACGGGGGTTTTCAGATCCTGGAGCTTGGCGTTCGGCGGCGTAGCCACTATATAGTGCCCCCACAGCTCTACATACCACGCCGGCACTCCCCTAGCCTCGATCTCCTCCTTTAGGGACTTTCCCTGTTGAGGACCCCCAACTATATACAGCATGGCAGACCTATAGACCCGGGATATTAATTTGAGGGGTCCGCTACGGCGCCGGCCAGGAGCGCTCGACGCGGAACCCCAAAGGGGGTTGGAGGCGAGTTCGTGGGTGGGGCTAGCTTCTGGGGGCCCCCAACCTCGTGAGCATAGCCGCCAGCGCCGCCGCCACCGCCTCTTTCAACGCCTGTGGAGATACAGCCCCCTCTCTGTAGTCCTTCCCCAGCGCCTCGGCGTCTTCGTAGCGCCGTCCGCCTACCTCCAGCGGTCCGCCGTAGGGTATGAGGAGGTACGCCGCTATTTCAAACACCGGGTTGAACTTCGTCTCTCTGGGGGGGCAGTAGGCCGCCCAGATCTTCCTTCTGACCTCCTCCTCGGCGTCTGTGACCAGTATGGCGCTTTGGGGCTTCGACTTGCTCATCTTGTACATGGCGTACACCTCGTCTAGCTCTCTGTGGGTGCCCTCCATCCTGCCGGTGCCGGAGAGCGAGGTTATAATCGGTGTGTGTATAGCGACGGGCTTCTTGAAGCCGAGCCTCTCGGCGACGTCGCGCGCCAGCATGTGGGCCCGCCTCTGGTCCATGCCCCCCACGGCCACGTCTACGCCCAGGTAGAATATGTCGGCCACCTGCATTATCGGGTAGAGGAGCTTCGAGAAGTCGAGCTCCACCTCCTCCGTGCGCCTCCCCATGACCGGGGTGGCCCTCCTCACCCGCGCCAGCGAGGTCTCCTTGGCCGTCTTCACCACAAGCTCCCAGTAGCGGGGGTCCTTCGCGATCTCGTCTCCATATACGTACTTGAACTTGCCGATTTTGTCCAACACCGCCTTTACCTTTTCGCCGTGGCTACGGAGCTCCTCCAGAGACCCCTTGTCGTTTATCCAGGCGTGCCACGTGGCGACGAGCACAACGACGTCGAACCCGGCCTCCCTCAGCTCCGCCAGCTTGTGGGCCCAGACGAGCCAACCCACGTGTATAGGCCACAGAGGCTCGAACCCGAGGTACGCCACGCCGCCTCGCAAGTTCAAGAACTCCTCCTTAGTCACCACCTCCTCCACGTTTCTCAAGAGGTGCTCCATAGGGTCAATAAACCAGCTATATATAACGTTCCACGCATATCGACGCCTCCCCGGCGGCTGTAAAGGTTTAAATATCGCGGCTTTCGCTTCATGTTATGTCACAGGGGTATTTGCTGTCGGGGTGGAGAGGAGCCGCCCCGAACTAAACGGCCTTATCTGTAAAGCTAGGAGATACATCGTGTTGATGGCCGGCTACGACCCGGGGATGCACCTCGGCTCATCTCTCTCCGTCGTGGAGATAGCGGCTGCGCTGTATGGGACAGGTCGGGTGAAGTTCAACGTGGCTAACGGCACGCGGGATAGGAACTACTTCGTGCTTTCTAAGGGCCACGCGGTACATGCGATATATGCGCTGGCGGCGGCGATGGGGTATTTGAGCATAGATGAGCTCAGGGAGACGGGTAGCCTCGGTAGCCGCCTCCAGAACCACCCAGAGGTGGACACCCCCTTCGTGGACGTGCCGAACTCCGGCTCGCTTGGGCAGGGCATAAGCATAGCCGTGGGCCTCGCCTTGGGCCTCCGGCTGAGGGGTGAGCCGGGCAGGGTGTACCTCGTAACCGGAGACGGCGAGCTTGACGAGGGCCAGAGCTGGGAGTCCTTCGCCGTGGCGGCGCACTACGGCTTGAACAACCTGGTGACGATAGTGGATCTAAACGGCGTTCAGCTGGATGGACACAGCGAGGAGGTGCTACGCAAGGGGGATCTAGCCGCTAGGTTTAGATCCCTCGGCTTCGAGGTGTTTGAGGTCGACGGACACGACGTTGGGCAGATAATCGAGGCGCTTGAGAAGGCCGAGAGGAGCGCGAAGCCCCCCGTCATAATAGCCAAGACCGTCAGGGGGAGGGGGGTTCCGCCGATAGAGGACACAGCTAAGCAGAGGCTTTCGAGAGACGACGCCCTCAAATACGCGGGGAACATATGCTAGACCTCGAGGGGCTGACGCCGAGGGAGGCGCTGGGCCGGGCGTTGGCAGATCTGGGGGATCTGAGAAAAGACGTGGTGGTCCTTGTGGCGGACACCGGCGAGACCACGCGGGCTAGGTTCTTCGCGGAGAGGTACCCAGAGCGGTTTTTCAACGTGGGCATCGCCGAGCAGGCCCTAGTCGGAATTGCGGCGGGGCTCGCCCTGGCGGGCTTCATGCCCTACGCCCTCACCTTCGCCGCCTTTATGGCGAGGGCTTGGGAGCAGGCCCGCAACTCTGTAGATCGGATGAACCTCCCCGTGAGGCTGGTGGGCACCCACGCTGGATTCGCCGACGCCTACGACGGCTCCTCCCACCAAATGCTGGAGGACATCGCCATCTTCAGAGTTCTCCCCAACTTCACCGTGTTGGTTCCCGCAGACTCCTGCGAGGTCTACAGGGCTGTCACCGCGTCAGCCGCCGTGAAGGGCCCCGTCTACGTCAGGGTTGGGAGAGATTTCCACATACCCACCACATGCGGCATGTACGACCGGTTCGAGGTGGGGAGGGCCTACGTGGCTGTGGAGGGCGGCGACGTGGCCATATTCACCACAGGGATCACGCTGCCCTTCGCGGTGGAGGCCGCCCAGCTACTGAAAGACAGAGGGATCTCCGCCGCCGTCGTCCACTTCCCCACCGTGAAGCCCTTGGACTACGCCGCCGTTGAGAAATACGCGTCGGCCACCGGCGCGGTTTTGACGGTTGAGGAGCACATGGTGCACGGAGGCTTCGGCTCAGCCGTCGCCGAGCACCTATCCCAGACCAAGCCCGCGAAGATGGCGATTATGGGTCTTAAGTCGTATGGGAGAACCGCGAAGAACCCCCAGGAGCTGTATCAGTACTACGGCCTCACCCCCGAAAACATAGCGGCGAGGGCGGAGGAGCTTGTGCGGCTGAGATGAGGAGGTTTTTCTACAGACACAGCAGGGGGGTCACCGAGGTGGTGGTGGGGAGCGGTCTGCAGTACGGCGACTACGTCGAGCGTCCCGTGGTTTTGGCGGAGGAGGGGCTTAGGCCCCCCATACCCGGCGCCCCCACCCTCGCGCTTAGGGGAGGCGAGGAGGTCAAAAGCCTTGAGGTTTTGACCAAGGTCTACGGCTTTTTGAAGGAGGTGGGGGCGGATAGATCCACCACGTTGGTGGCGGTCGGCGGGGGGGCTCTCCTGGATCTGGCGACCTTCGCCGCGGGGACCTACATGAGGGGCATCCGCCTCGTCCACATACCGACCACCCTCCTTGCCATGGTAGACGCAGCGCTGGGCGGCAAAGGCGCCGTCGACTGGGGCCCCGTCAAGAACCTAATCGGAGTGTTCTACCAGCCGGCGGCTATACTCTGCGATCTGTCTTGGCTTGGGACCCTCCCCGAGAGGGTCTACCGCTCGGCCTTCGCCGAGGTGGTGAAGTACGGCCTGGCGCTAGACGGGGATTTCTACAGCTGGGTGAGGGAAAACGCCAAGGCCCTCCTGGCCAGAGACGGGGGGGCTCTGGAGTACGCGGTGTACCGCTCCCTCCAGCTCAAGGCGGGTGTTGTGGAGGTGGACGAGTTCGAGGAGAGGGGCGTTAGGCAGGTTCTCAACGTGGGCCACACGGTGGGTCACGCCGTGGAGAGGGTGCTAGGGCTTCTACATGGGGAGGCGGTGGCCGTGGGGATGGTTGCGGAGCTCCGCCTCTCCAGCGAGCTGGGCTACCTCCGGGAGAGCCACGTGGCCGAGGCGGCTGAGGTCCTCAGCTCCCTCGGCTTGCCCACAAGCGTGAAGGCGACTGAGCAACAGCTGGCGGAGGCGGCGGCCCTCGTGAAGTTCGACAAGAAGAGACGCGGCGGCCACATCTACATCCCCCTGGTCGTTAGGCCGGGGAGGTGGATCCTGGAGAAGATAGCTGTGGAGGAGGTGGAGAAGGCCGTCAGGTATGTTCTGCGTCAGGGCGGGTAGGCTGGAGGGGAGGTTCGCCGCCCCGCCCTCCAAGCCCTACTCCCAGAGGCTCCTCCTCGCCTCTGCCCTAGCCGAGGGCGAAACGGTCATCAGGGGGGTGGAGTGGAGCGACGACTTCACCGCCATGTTTAGAGCCGTCCAGCCCCTGGCTAGGCTGTACTGCGAAGGCGGCGTGGTCAAGGCCTCCGGGAGGGAGCCGGACTTCTACAGGTCTTTTAACGTCATGGAGAGCGGCTTCACGCTACGGACGGCGGTGGCGGTATACGCAGGGGTGCCCGGGGTGACCTCCGTGTACTACGGAGGCACACTGAGGGGGAGGCCGATAGACGAGCTCGTGGAGGCCTTGAGGCGGTTGACCACGGTGGAGAAGACGGCAGGCGCCATCGTCGTGGAGGGGAGACGCCTGGGGGAGCTAGACGTCGAAATCCGCGCGGACGTGTCCTCGCAGTACATCTCTGGGCTTATGTACCTCGCCGCCCATGTGGGAAGAGGCGTCGTCCGGCCGGTGGGCGAGAGGAAGTCCTGGAGCTTTGTGGAGGCCACCGCCGAGGTCTTGAGGAAGTTCGGCGCCCGCGTGGAGCTGGGGGAGGCTATAGAGGTGGAAGGCCCGCTGAGGAGCCCCGGAGCCGTCGACGTCCCCAGCGACTTCAGCCTAGCGGCTTTTCTCGTGGTAGCCGGCGTCGCCACGGGAGGCCGCGTCGAGCTTCTAGGGACGCTCGCCGAGGTGGACAGGTGGGCAATCGACGTTTTTAGGCAGATGGGCGCCGATGTAACCGTAGACAACGGCGTCGTCAAAGCCAGCGGCGCCTTCACAAAAGGCGTAGATGTGGACCTCGGAAGAAACCCAGACCTCGTCATGCCGGTGGCTCTGGCGGCCGCCACGGTTGAAGCGGAGAGCGTCATCAGGGGGGTGGAGCACCTCCGGTACAAAGAAAGCGACAGAGTTGCCACAGTCCTCGACGTTCTGAGGCGCCTCGGCGTAGAGGCGCGCTACGACAAAGGCGCCATATACATAAGGGGGCCTCCCACCAGGCGGGAAGTCGCCTTCCAGACACACGGGGACCACAGGATAGGCCTCATGGCCCTAGCCGCGGCGAAGATAGTGGGCGGATGCGTAGACGACCTCACGCCAGTAGCCAAGTCCTGGCCCTCGGCCGTCCTCTACTTCAAAGGGTGACCCCGCCCAAAGGGCGAGGTTTTTCACGAGAAGGCCACATATAAAACACGTACAACAGACAGACGTGAAGGTGTTGGTAACCGGCGGAGCCGGCTTCATCGGCAGCCACCTGGTGGATCGGCTTGTGGAGGAGGGCTATGAGGTCATCGTAGTGGACAACCTCTCCACCGGAAGGAGGGAGAACGTGAATCCACAGGCGTGGCTCCACGTGGCAGACCTCAAAGACCCGGACTGGGCCGTCGGCGTCTCCGCAGACGTCGTCTTCCACTTCGCCGCCAACCCCGAGGTTAGGGCGGAGCCCCGCGTCCATTTTGAGGAGAATGTGGTGGCTACGTTTAATGTGTTGGAGTGGGCTCGCGTCTCTGGCGTTAAGACGGTCGTGTTTGCCTCTTCTTCGACGGTGTATGGAGACGCCAGGGTTATGCCGACTCCGGAGGATTACCCGCTGGAGCCGGTTTCGGTCTACGGCGCGGCTAAGGCGGCTGGCGAGGTGATGTGCGCCACATACGCCAGGCTTTACGGCGTTAGGTGCCTGGCGCTGAGGTATGCCAACGTGGTGGGGCCGAGGCTGAGACACGGGGCGCTTTACGACTTCCTCATGAAGCTGAGGAAGAAGCCAGAGGAGCTGGAGGTTCTGGGAGACGGCACACAGAGGAAAAGCTACCTACACGTCGAAGAGGCTGTGGAGGCAACGCTGAGAGCCTGGAGAAAGTTCGAGGAGGTGGGGGAGCCGTACCTAGCGCTAAACGTCGGGAATGTAGATTCTCTAACGGTGTTGGATGTAGCTGGGTTGGTTGCCGAGGTGATGGGTGTGGCGCCGGTTATAAAGGCCGGTGGGGCGTCTTCTGACTGCAGAAGCTCGTATCTCTCCGTTGAGAAGATATCAAAGCTCGCCGGGTGGAGGCCGAGGCTCTCCAGCGCCGACAGCGTTAGAAGGGCCGTGAGGGAGCTGTTGGAGGAGCTGGAGAGCCGCCGCGGTTCATCACTATGACCCCCGTAAACGGCGGGCTTCCCAACATCCCGGCGACCGTCGCCAACTCCCGGCCAGGCGAGCTCGGCACAGGCTAATGCGACCTGGCGCCGATTAGATAAGCGCTGAGGCCTCCCGCCAGAAGCCGGGGATTTATTTAATAGCTCAAGCTTCGCTGGCTGGCATGTGGTTAGATACGGCGGTTGCCGTGGCTCTGCTCGTGGGCGTCGTCGTGTATACCTGGCTGAGGCGGAGAGGCGCTAGATGTCGATCTTGACCACCCTCCTGCCTATGTGTGTGGCGTTTGGGGTCTCGGCGATGAGCTTGGGTAGCTCCGAGAAGCTGTGTACCGTGTACACCGGCTTTACGGCGCCGGAGGCGAGGAGCCTCAACGCCTCCTCTAGGTCCCTCCTACCTCCCTGGATCACTGGCAGTATCTCCACCTCCTTCAGTATGAGGAGGCCCAGTGGGAGGGGCGCCGGCTGGGGGTCGACGTTCCCAATCAAGGCCACGCGGGCGCCCCAGTTGAGGGATCTCACGGTCTGCTCCAGGGTAGGCCCCCCGACGGCTTCCACCGCGCCGTCTGCGCCCCCTAGCTTCTTCACCTCTTCTGAGAAGGCCTTCTCGGAGATTACGTAGTCGGCGTATTTGCCCACGGCCTCCGCCTTGCTGGGGCTCGTCACGGCTATGACCTTCGCCCCGTAGGCCTTGGCTATCTGAACCGCGTGGATCCCCACGCCGCCGCCCGCCCCGGTCACCAGCACCCGCATGCCTGGCGCCACGCCGATTTTTCTAACGCCCCTCACGACTGTGGAGAGGACGCAGGCGGCGAAGGAGGCAGCCTCCAGGGGCACCCCCGGCGGTATTTTCACAAGGGATTTCCTGTCCACCGATATGTACTCGGCGAAGGCGCCGTGGAGGTCCTCGCCGTATATCCTCCTACTTCGGCAGAGGTACTCCCTACCGGATCTGCAGTTTTCACAGACGCCGCAGTACTCATACATCATGCCGGCCACGGCGTCCCCCGGCTTAAACTCCGCCACGCCCTCCCCCACCTCCTCCACCACGCCGGCGAATTCGTGGCCTGGAACCACCGGCAACCTAGCCCTCTGGAGGCCGCGCCACGTGAGGAAGTCCCTGTAGCAGACGCCGGCCGCCGCCACCTTCACGACAACTCTGCCGGGGGCAGCCCTCGGCTTCTCCAGCTCCACAAGGGCGGGGGGCTCTCCGAACTTCCCCAGGAGGTACCCCCGCATCTACTCCTCCGCCTCCACCGCCCTAACGCCTATGCCGAGCAACTTCCTGAAAACCCTGTCTATTAGCCTTATATAGGCGCCCCTCTGGCCTATGAAGGCGCCGAACTCGCTTTTTCTCACCTGCACCATGAGCTCCGGCCCCGCGAAGTCGGCGTCTACTATGTGCTTCGAGATCCACCCCACCGGGTGGACGGCCCTCACCCACTGCTTGAAGTCGAGGGACATCTCGAGCAGACGTAGCCGCGCCCCCACCTCCCCCTCTATGGTCTTGACGCGCTCGCCGCCTTTCCCCACCACCCTCCCCAGCTGGCCCTCCTTGACCACGACTATTGCGTCTGGGACGTTCTCCCCCCTTATCCCCAGCGAGTCCTTATCCGTCCTGAACTCCACGGCGGTTATTATGTCGGCGTCGGGGGCAAAAATCCTCGCGGTCTCGTATATGTACCTCTCCACCTCGGACAGCTGCCTCTTCCTCATCCTAAGCTCGAGGGCGAGCTTTATCCCCCTCCTCGCGCCCGGCCTCACGATGTCTTTAACCCCCAGATCCACCACCTCGGCCTTCTCCTCCCCCAACAGAGCCTCCCTCAGGAGGGTCGCTCCGTCTTTCTCCACGTCGGAGGGCCTTTGGAAGATGGGGTCCCCCGCCACGATAAGTCTGCTACCCCTCCCCAGCCTTATCAACATCTCGGCGGCGCTCTCGGGGCGCACGTTCTGCGCATCGTCTAGAAATATCACGCTGTCGTCGAAGGTCCTCCCCCTGAGGTAGGACACGTCGGTTACGATAACCCGCTCCTCCTTCAGAAGCCTCTCTATGTATTCCCTCTCGGCGTAGGGCCCCAGTATGTCCTCAAGGTACGCGGCAGCTATTCGGTAGTACATCTCGCCTAGCCTCTCCGGCGTAAGCACCTCGCCGGTCGCCACGTCTACGATCGGCCTAGCGATTATGAACCTCTTCGCCTTCCCGCTCTCCACCGCCCAGATCCCGTAGGCGATGCTCAGAAGAGATTTGCCGGTGCCGGTGGGGCCGAAGAGGCCTATAAGCTCGTTGTCGGGGTCCTTCAGCACGTTCACAGCCCTCTCCTGGCCAATAGTCATAGGCTTAAGCTTGTCAAACATGGCTGAGGTGTAGAGAATCCCTTATAAAGATTTGGCCAAGCGAGGCCACATTTATAAAGACGCAGGCGCCGCCGGCTGTGGAGCGCCCCGTCGTAGCGGTGGCCGCGGCCGCGGTTAGAGGCGGCGAGATCCTCCTGATAAAGAGGAAGTACCCGCCCAGCGCCGGCAAGTGGAGCCTCCCGGGGGGACACGTGGAGTTGGGGGAGAAGCTCGAGGAGGCCGTCCTCCGGGAGCTCAAGGAGGAGACTGGTCTAGAGGGCGTGGTGAAGCGCTTCCTAAAGCCCGTGGAGTACATCGAGCGGGAGGGAGGACGCGTCAAGTACCACTTCGTCATCCTGGTGTATCTAGTCGAGGTAGCCGACGGCGCGCAGCCCAAGGCTTCAGACGACGCAGAGGACGCCGCCTTCGTGCCAGTGGAAAAGGCGCTGGAGATGGATCTCACGAAAACCACAAGGGAGGTTATAGACTACCTCCTCATCTCTAGGATCCTCCTGTAGGCCTCCTCCACGGCTCTGCCCAGCTGAGCCTCGGCTGGGTAAAGCTCGAGCAACGCCTTTATCGTAGTGCCGCCGGGGGTCGCCACGTACTGCGCCAGCTTCTCCAGGGTGAACCTCTCGTCGAGGTGGGGGAGGGAGGCCATGAGAGATAGGACCACCTCCCTGGAGAGGTCCCAGGGGATGCCGATGTTTACGCCGGCTCTCACGAGGGCAAGCGCGAGCTCAGCCACGATGGCCGGCCCCGAGCCCAGCAACACGGTGAGGGGGTCTATGAGGCGCTCCTCCACCCAGAAGGTGGGCGCTATCCGGGAGAGCACGGAGTTTACCTCCTCGTCGTAGGGGCCAGCCACGGCGATGGCCGTAAGACCAACGTTGGTCATAGCCCTGTAGGGCCGGGAGGAGAGCCTCCTCAGGGCCTCCGTCGACGCGCCAGCCACGAAGGAGACGAGCGGCTTATCCACATGGAAGTCAAGCTCCGGGAGATTAGCCGGCTTCACGGCGAGGAGGAGGAGGTCGCTGCCCTCCACCACGGGCCTGTTGTCAGTATACGCCTCTAGGCCAAGGGCAGAGAGCCTCTGCCTAGACCTCTCCGTTTTTACCGACGCGATTACCCTCACCCCGTCTCCCCTTAGGCGCAGCGCCAGCTGGCTACCCAACTTGCCGGCGCCCACTACCCCAACCGTCAGCTGGGGGACGCATATGGATGGGAAAACACTTATTTAAATAGTTAATACAGGCGCCATGTACTTCGCGGTGATAGGCACACACGTGAGGGGGAAGTCGGCGAGCCCCGCCATGCACAACGCCTCTTTCAAAGCCCTCGGGGTCAACGCCGTGTATATAGCCGTCGACGTGCCGAGGGAGGAGCTACCCTGCTTCCTCAAGCTCGCCAGGCTGAACCTAAGAGGCTTCAACGTCACTATCCCCCACAAGGAGGAGGTGGTGAAGCACCTCGACGGCGTTGCGGCAGACGCCAGAGCCATAGGCGCTGTGAACACTGTGCTTGTGGAGAGGAACCTCCTCGTCGGCTACAACACAGACGCCTCGGCGGTCTACCAGCTGGCGGGCTCCCACATGAGGGGGGCAGACGTGTTGATAGTGGGCGCAGGGGGCGCCGCGAGGGCCGCCCTCTTCGCCGCGATCAAGGCCGAGGCCAGGGCCGTCTACATAGCCAACAGGACCTACGAGAGGGCCGAGGCCCTAGCCAGGGAGTTCGCCGAGAAGTTCAAGAGGGAGGTAAAAGCCGTGAGGAGCCCCGTCAAGGCGGACGTGGTCGTAAACGCGACCCCCGTCTACGACGCCATGGTGGCAGACCTCAGCGGCGCCTCTCTCTACGTGGACTTCGCCTACATCCCAACCCCCAGGACAAAGATGGTGGAGGAGGCCCAGAGGCTAGGGATAAAGGTGGTAGACGGGGTAGACCTACTGGTGGAGCAGGGGGCTCAAGCCGAGAAGATCTGGCTCGGAGTAGAGCCGGACAGAACAGTTATGAAGAGGGCCGTCCTCGAGTTCCTAGGGATATGAACACCTTCGGAAGAGAGCTCCGGATAACCACCTTCGGCGAATCCCACGGCAAGGCCATAGGCGTGGTGATAGACGGCGTGCCGGCTGGGCTGGAACTGACGGAGGAGGACATCAAGAGGGAGCTGGAGAGGAGGATGTTCTGCCACATACCAGTCCTCAACCCGAGGTGCGAGCCGGAGGAGGTGGAGATACTATCCGGCGTGAAGGAGGGCTACACCCAGGGCACCCCCATAGCCGTCGTGATATGGAACAGACGCGTCATCTCCAGCTACTACGAGGAGCTCTGGATGAAGCCCAGGCCGGGCCACGCCGACTTCGCCTACTACCTCAAATACGGCAGACACTACGACCACAGGGGGGGAGGCAGAGCCTCCGGTAGAACAACCGCGGCTGTGGTGGCGGCGGGGGCAGTCGCCAAGAAGATGCTCGCCCTAGCCGGCGCCGAGGTGGCCGGCCACATAGTCGAGCTAGGCGGCGTCGAGATAAACGCCAGCTACACCTACGAAGACGTCAAAAAAAGCTGGGGGCGGCCCCTCCCCGTGGTGGATCAACAAGCCCTAGACAAAATGCTGGAAAAGATCCGGGAGGCCGCCATGAGGGGAGACAGCATAGGCGGGGGGGTGGAGGTCTGGGCCGTGGGGGTGCCGCCCGGCCTGGGGGAGCCCCACTTCGGCAAGATAAAAGCCGACATAGCCGCCGCCGCCTTCTCCATACCAGGCGCCATAGCGCTCGACTGGGGCATGGGCAGAGCGCTGGCGAAGATGTGGGGAAGCGAGGCCAACGACCCCATAACAGTCGCCAACGGCAGGCCAACCCTCGCCACCAACAAAATCGGCGGCGTCCTCGGCGGAATAACCGTGGGAACCCCCATATACTTCAGAGCCTGGTTCAAGCCCACCCCCTCCGTCAGAAAGCCGCAGCAGACGGTGGACCTAGCCAAGATGGAGCCTACGACGATAGAGTTCAAGGGGAGATACGACGTGTCCATAGTCCCCAAAGCCCTCGTGGCGCTGGAGGCCATCACGGCGGTAGCACTCGCCGACCACCTACTCAGGGCAGGTCTCATAAGAAGAGATAAGCCGCTGGGGAGATAGCCGCGCCCTCGGCCCTGAGGCTTTCGGTTGTACCGCAAGGAGGCGCCGCCCCCAGTCTGCGGGCTGGAAGACGGCGTGTTGACCTGCGGATATGCTTAAATAGGGCCGAGGTACGACGGGCCAGGTGGCCTTCCGCGAATGGCTGAGGAGGAGGTTGGGCACTTGGGATATCTACGCCCTAGTCCACCACGACTCACAGTCCACCTTCTACCTAATGGCGGGCTTCATCCTCCTCGCGGCTGGTCAGTACGGGCTTTTCGTCATGTTGTACAGCGCCGCCCTGTTGATAGCGGTTGCGCTGGCCTACGGAGAGATGGGGTCGAGGTTCCCGGAGACGGGCGGCTCCTATCTACATGTGAAAATCGGGTTGGGCAACCTGGGCGCCTTCACCGCGGTCTGGCTACTCGCGATAGACCAGATAATCATGGTCGGCTACGGAACCCTAGACGCCTCCAAGTACATACTGGCCTACAGCGGCTTGGCCATACCTCCGCAGGCCCTTGCCATAGCCCTCTCCACCGCGCTCTACATCCTCGCCCTGGTGGGGATAAAAGAGTCGTCGCGGGTCGGCCTGGCCGTATTTACCGCAGAGGCCGCGGTGATGACAGCCCTACTCGCCGCCGTCTTCACGAAATTCGGCGCGCCGCCCCCCTACTTCAGCTGGCGCGGCGTAGAGCCGCAGAACCTCCTCTACGCCTTCTCCCTCGCCTCCAGAGGCTACACTGGCATAGACGCGATCGGGCAACTAGCCGGCGAGGCCACGGCCCCCCTCATACAGATACCCAGAGCGGCCGCCATTGCGGCGGCCGTCGGCACCACATACGGCCTCCTGCTCTCGTCCGCGATAATGTCCGCCCTAACGCCCGCCGAGATAAAAGACCCAGCGCTAGTCATGCTACAGCTAGCCCAAAAGGTCGCCCCCCCGATGGAGACCCCAGTCTTCGCGGTCATAGTCATGATAATGTTGATGGCCGCCCTCACCGGATACGTGGCCTTCGCCCGCCTAATCTACATACTGGCGGACGAAAAGCTCCTACCCCCACACTTCGCGAAATTACACAGGAGATTCAGAACCCCCTACGTCGGACTCACCTTCACCTACGTAGTCTCCATACTCTTCCTCCTCCCCGGGGAGATAGAGCTACTGGTAGACATCTACGCCGTGGGGTCCCTAATAAACTACCTAATGATAGCCCTCTCCCTAGGACTCGTCACAAAACGCGGCATCCTACACAGCGCCTTCAGATCGCCACGCATACGCGGGTTCCCCACCACCTCAATCGCCGCCACAGCCCTCACAGCCACAGGAATAGCGTTCACAGCCATCGAAAAACTACCATACCTATGGTTCCTCGCCCTGTGGCTAGCCTTCGGATACCTCCTCTACGCCGCCACAAGAAAACGCTAGAACATATGCACAACCGCTACGCCTCATTACGGCGAAACTCGGCGACGCCCACCCCCCAATGGAAGACCAAAACGATTCCACCCCAACATACGACCACCCCCCATCGCCGACCCTCGCCAACTCAGTAGGCTGGAGCTACCAAAGGGGCAACAGACAACCTGAACCGACGTCATACAAACTCTACAAAAGCGGACCTATCGACATAAGTCCCCGCCTCTACCCCGCTGGTACAAGCCTCAGACGACGACGCCCTACAGCCCCCCGTATCTACTCCAAACTACCAACAGCACTTCCCATCCATCGGCATAACAACCAACACGATGTTAGACACCCGACGTGTTGCAACACGGCGACGCCCTGATAACCACAGTAGCAGGTTACGGAAAATAGCGGTAGCCCCCGTGGAAACCCGGTCTTTCCCACCCCAACCAAACAGACGCGGGGCATGGAGTCGGTCTCAGCCGCGCGGCACGCCGAAGAGGCGCTCCGCCTCCTCCGCGGAGTAGCTCCCCAGGTAGCACTTCTCGATAATCTTCTTCCCCCCAGACCTGCCTAGGTAGTGAACCGCCGAGACATAAACCCGAGACCCCTTACGCCAGTAGTGGAAGTAGCTAATAGCCCTCCCACACCGGGGACAGACATCCCCCCTCCTCAACACGACAACAAGGGAGATGCGAGATAAAAATTTACTGACGATTCTTGACTCGCGCCTAGGGACTTCCTCCTCGCCTGCGCCCTCATCGGCATCCAGGATGCCTCGGGCGTGGGGTCATCGGGCATGGGGGACAGCGGCGCGGCCCCCCTCTGCAGAGCTCGGGACAGGCCCGGTCGAGGCACCTCACGGGACTGCCCCCACGCCGGAGCTACGGCGCCGCGCGCCTCGGCAGATAGGCGCGGAGGCGGAAAGCCCGGCGCGCGAGTTAGCCCCAACCAGCGCAAAAGAGGCTACGTAAACGGCCAAGCCGCCTATCCCGCTCTGCAGAGGCCCTCGTGTAGCGTCGACAAACCAGAGGGGCGCCCCGTCGAACCCGGCACCCTTATATCCCCCCACCTCTCCTCCAGTAGCCACCTCCTCAGCAGTTCCATATACGCCTTCTGCGGATCCGCCAAAGGCCATAGTCACGGAGAAGAGAGATCCATTCACACAAACCTGATAGCCGAAGCCCCCTGGTGCCACAAAACCTCTACCCCCCACCTACCCCCCACGTAGGTAACCCACAAAATCTCATCCTCATACAGCGTACCCACGTTCTTCACAGGAGGAGGCTCCCCAGAGCCGCACCAAGAACAGTCCTCCCAAAACAGGCAAAGTAAAGAACGGTGTAGTTGTGTTGGGTAATGTGGAGACTAGTGGTCTTGTTCTTGTGATACTGGTGACTACCGTGATGCGTATTTCTTGAAGGTTTTTGATCTTCAGCGTTGGTGGGATTTAGGGTATTCGGAGGTTTTGGTGAGGGCTTCTGTGGGGCTGAGTGGAGGTTTCAGCGGGTTAACGGGTCTGTACAAAGCCAACACCAACAATAAAACCCGCATACCAGACGGAAAAACGGCAATAAACACTACCTGACAAACAACAAGCCAAAAACCCAGCAAGAAGGTCAGAAGAGGTGAGCTCTAGAGTTAAGATCTGCGCAGAAGGAGTGGACAAGAAGAATGCCAGAAGAGGCAACCCCCACGCCGCCGCCAGGCCCTTTCGCCCGCCGCCCCGCACGCTCGGGCGATTGGGAGGGGCCGGCTCCCCCCTCGGGAGAACCCTCGGGGGTTACACCGCCCCCCCATCAACCCCGTCTTCTACGGGAGCCCTCGCGCCCCAGGGGTTGCCCCCCAGGGCGACGGCCGCCTCGTCTCGGGGAGGGCTTCCCGCTTAGATGCTTTCAGCGGTTATCCCCCACGGCGTGGCTGCCCGGCAGTGCCCTGCCGGACAACCGGTACACTAGAGGCCGCGGCGCCCCGTTCCTCTCGTACTGAGGGCACCTTCCCCTCAGGCGGCCAACGCCCCCGACAGGTAGAGACCGACCTGTCTCGCGACGGTCTGAACCCATCTCACGTTCCCCTTTAATGGGCGGGCAGCCCCACCCTTGGCGGCTGCTGCACCGCCAGGATGGGAAGAGACGACGTCTGGGTACCAAACCGCGGGGTCGATGGGGACTCTCACCCGCGACGAGCCGGTTATTCCTAGGGTAACTTTTCTGTCATGCCCGGCCCCCACTGGTGGGGGCACGAGCGTTCTCTAGGCCCCGGTTTCCCGCCTGGGCCCCTTGTGTTCAAGGGCCCAGTCAGCCCGGCTTTTGCCCTTACACTCTACGGCGGATTTCTGACCCGCCTGAGCCGAGCTTTGGGCACCCCCGATATCTTTTCAGGGGTGTGCCGCCCCAGCCGAACAGCCCGCCTGCCGCTGTCCCCGCCTTCCGGCGGGTAAGCGGAGGGGCGGAGAGTGGGTGGTGTTCCAGGACCGCATCCACGGGACCCGGAGGCCCCGTTTCATCGCTCCCACCTACGCTCTGCACCCCCCGCCCCCCCGCAACGACAGGCTGCTGTGAAGCTCCATAGGGACTTCTCGCCCCGTCGGGGGTCCCAGGACTGTGCACCTGGAGGTGGGTTCGCCGGGCCCCGGGCCGGGACAGTGGGGACCTCGTTGATCCATTCATGCACGCCGGAACTTACCCGGCAAGGCATTTGGCTACCTTAAGAGGGTCAGAGTTACCCCCGGCCTTCAGCGGCGCTTCGCCCGGTTGTAACCGGGGTTCACGTACCGCCAGTGGCCAGGATTCAGCCCCCGTACACACCCTCTCCCGGGGCGGAAGGGAGCCAGCTTGTTCGGCCTAGAGGTTAAGATAATGACCCACCACCTGTAATTTTTGGGGGTGGCGTATTTTAACTACCCGATACAGCTTTTGGTTCTCCTCCTTACCAGATACAACGATTTCAGTGTATCTACCTCCTTTCCTAGTGATCTTAACGTATCTTATCGAAAGCGCAGTGAGCGCATCTTCAATTCGTCTAGCCATGTCGCTCTTTACAACAATTCTGGTTCTAAAAGGCTGATTTCTATATTTCTTCACATTCCCCTCGGCATCTATTGCAGCCGCTATTAGCACCTCGGGGGCAAGGCTGGAGTTCAAGATTCTATCGACAGACTCCTTGCCGTATATTCTAAGCCTAAAGGCTCTGTCTCTTCGCGAAGCATAGACTCCGCAACTCACGCCGTATTTTCTTAGCTCGTTGCATATCTCCTCGAGGAATTCCTTAGACATATCGGCGATTACGATTTCGTAGTTTTTGCCGACTCTGTAATCGACATAGCCATCAAAAGCGCTGAGAGCTTTGACATACTGGAATATATCCACTATACAATTGCCACCCCCGTATTTTTAAGCTTGGCTCCCTTACCGCCCTTACGGGCTCGCGGGGACCTATGTTTTTGTTAAACAGTCAGGTCCCCCTTGTCACTGCGACCTGCGGCCCCAGGGGTGTACCCTAAGGCCGCAGGCACCCCTTCTCCCGAAGTTACGGGGCCAATTTGCCGAGTTCCCTGGCCCGGGGTCACCCGAGCCGCCTTGGGCTTCTCACCCAGGAGCACCTGCGTCGGTTCTCGGTACGGGCGCGGGGGCTCGTTCCCCGTCCCCTTTTCACGGGCCCCAGGATTCGGGCGGACCGGGGAAACCCCCGGCTATTCCCGCCTTCGGCCGGTTCTCGCCATTACGGCACTCCCCGGCCTTCGACGGTTAAGCGGGACGGCAGTCCCGCCCGCCCTATCCCGAGGCGTCGGGGACGGGGCCTGCGTTGCCGCAGAACCTACCCCCGCGGCACGGGAATATTAACCCGTTTCCCTTTCGGCGGGTGCCTATTAGGCCCCGCCTTAGGACCGGCTAACTCCTGGCCTATTGAAGTTGCCAGGAAACCCTGGTCCTTTCCGGCGGAGGGGCTTCTCACCCCTCTTCGCTGCTACTACCGCCGGGATCTTCGTCGGCCGCGGGTCCACCGGACCTCACGGCCCGGCTTCTGCCCCACGGCCGCGCCCCCCTACCGCACTCCGGCCAACGGCCGGAGGCCCGGGGTCTCGGCGGCGGGCTTAGTCCCTGTACATCTTCGGGGCCCCCCGCCTCGGCGGGTCCGCTGTTACGCGTTGCTTAGCCGATGGCTGCTGTTAGGCCCACGGCCCCGCTGTCTTGGGCGGGGGACGCCCTTTGAGATTGACACTAAGCCCGCACTTGGGGGCCTTAACCCCGGTCTCGGTTGTTCCCGTCTCGGAGCGGAGGCTTACCCCACCGCCCCCGCCTCCCCCCTTCTACGGCGCCGGCAGGTTCGGAGTTTGACCGGGGGCCGGAGCCTTTCGGCTCCCGCACCCCCGATCAGTACTCTACCCCGCCGGCCGCCTCTGGGGAGGCCTGGCTGGGACCAGCTTCGGGGGGAACCAGCTATCACCGGGCTTGATTGGTCTTTTGCCCCTAGCCCCAGGTCATGGGAACGATTTGCACATCAGAACCCCTTCGGGCCTCCACGGGGCTTTCGCCCCGCTTCGCCCTGCCCAGGGCTAGATCGCCCGGTTTCTGGTCTCACGGCCGTGACTACGGGCCCTTTCAGACCCCGCCCCTCGCGGGTTTCCCCGCTGCGGGCTGTCGGTTTCCCTACGCCTCCGGGGTTGAACCCCTTAGGCTCGCCACGGCCGTGAACTCCCCGGCCCGTGTTTCTAGACGTAAGGGCGGACCCTGGACCCCTCCCCTCGTACTCCCCCGTCACCGGGGTTTCCTTCGGGGAGGGGCGTCCTTTCGGGCCCGCCCCACTGTAGCCGCCCGGTTTCAGGCTCTTTTCACCCCCCTTCCGGGGTTCTTTTCAGCTTTCCCTCACGGTACTAGTGCGCTATCGGACTCGGGACGTGTTTAGCCTTGCCGGCCAGTGGCCGGCGTATTCCCACGGCAAAACTAAGCCGTGGTACTCCGGGATCCCGGGACTCCGCCACGGGCGGTTTCGCCTACGGGGCTATCACCCTCTACGGCGGGGCTTTCCAGCCCACTTCGGCTACCGCCCGCCGGCGGTTGCCCAGGCCCAAGCCCCACATCTCCCCACGGTTGTCCCGTGGGGATTTGGTTTGGGCTCTCCCCCTTTCGGTCGCCCCTACTCAGGGGATCCCTTTTGGCTTCTCCTCCTGCGGGTACTAAGATGTTTCCGTTCCCCGCGTTCCCGCCCCTTACGGGGCGCCGGGGCCTGTTCGGCCCCGGCAGGAAGCCCCATTCGGGGATCCCGGGTTCTAAGCCTGCCTGCGGCTCCCCCGGGCTTATCGCAGCTTGCCACGCCCTTCTTCGGCGCCCGAGCCGAGCCATCCACCGGACGGCTTTGCCGTGCGGAGCGGCGGCTTGCGGGGCCAAGGAGAAGCCCTTTGGACTACCCACCCCCGGGTGGAGGTGATCCAGCCGCAGGTTCCCCTACGGCTACCTTGTTACGACTTCACCCCCCTTGGGAGCCCCCTGCTCGTCCCCCCACCTCGTCGGCAAGGGGCCTCGCAGAGGGCTCCCTCGGGTGGTGCGACGGGCGGTGTGTGCAAGGGGCAGGGACGTATTCACCGCGCGTTGGTGACACGCGGTTACTAGGGATTCCACGTTCACGAGGGCGAGTTGCAGCCCTCGATCCCTACTGGGGCGGGGTTTACGGGATTGCCTCCCCCTTTCGGGGTCGGATCCCGCTGTCCCCGCCATTGCAGCTCGCGTGCAGCCCCGGGGTCTCCCGGCCGTGCCCCAACGGGTTGGGAGAAAGATGAGTTAGAGTCTGGAGTCCCGGATTTGTTTTAGTCTTTCGTGGTGGGTAGGGTTGAGCAACATTTTGGCTACTGTCCACGCCTCTATCGTATCTATGTGGATTTCGTATCCGTCTTTTTTGTCCGCGGTGTTGGCTCTTATGCCGTTGGCCTTGAGCACCTCTGCGATCCAGTCCCTTAGCGCTTTACTTTTCGTCTTTAGGCCTACTCTCAGATAGGTGTATGTTCGGCTTCTGTACTTTTTTGTAATTTGTTCAACCCACCCGTCTCCATCGATGAAGCCTATGACGTATGGGAGTCCCGCCGTTGGTTCAACGGCGGGTGGGTTGATCTCCGAGCTTTTTCTTCCGCACTTTAGCCCGTTGTTTATTAGGTACCTGTAGAAATCTTTGTCTCTTGTTTTGAGCTTCCACACACCCGCTTTTCTATCGTAGAAAATGCTCGCTATATCTATGCCGTTTGTCTTCATTATCGTTGCGATTGTATCTATGAAGTCTCTCCTCTTCTGTGCCAATGTGATTTCTCCTCTACAGTCGAGGTGGCCATCTGCAGCTATGAGACCACATAGGTAGAGCCGCCAGTCCATGTCTTTTGTAGATGGGGTTAATTTACCCGTTGGGGCCACGGCTTTCGGGGCTTCAGCGGGACCTGGGCGTTTCCCCATGGTCCCTATACTGACCTGCCGTGGCCCCCTCCTTCCTCCGGCTTACGCCGGCAGTCCCCCTAGTGTGCCCCCCGTCCCGTAGGACGGGGTAGCAACTAGGGGTGGGGGTCTCGCTCGTTGCCGGACTTAACCGGACACCTCACGGCACGAGCTGACGACGGCCATGCACCTCCTCTCAGCTCGTCCGGCAAGGTCGTTAGCCTGGCCTTCATCCTGCTGTCGCCCCGGGTGAGGTTTCCGGCGTTGACTCCAATTAAGCCGCAAGCTTCACCCCTTGTGGTGCCCCCCCGCCAATTCCTTTAAGTTTCAGCCTTGCGGCCGTACTCCCCAGGCGGCGGGCTTAACGGTTTCCCTTCGCCACCGGCCGGGCCCTAAGCCCGGCCGACAGCTAGCCCGCATCGTTTACGGCCGGGACTACAGGGGTATCTAATCCCCTTTGCTCCCCCGGCTTTCGCCCCTCACCGTCGGGCGCGTTCTGGCCGCCCGCTTTCGCCACTGGTGGTCCTCCGGGGATTAACGGATTTCGCCCCTACCCCCGGAGTACCGGCGGCCTCTCCCGCCCCCTAGCCCGGCAGTATCGCCCCCCGCCCCAGGGTTGGGCCCTGGGATTTCAGGAGCGACTTGCCGGGCCGGCTACGGGCGCTTTAAGCCCAGTAAACACCCCGACCACTCGCGGAGCTGGTATTACCGCGGCGGCTGACACCAGACTTGCCCCCCGCTTATTCTCCCGGCTTTTTAGACCGGGCAAAAGCCGGGCTCTTCGCCCGGCACTCGGGGTAGCCCCGTCGCGGTTGCCCGCATTGCGGAGTATTCGCGCCTGCTGCACCCCGTAGGGCCTCGGCCCTTGTCTCAGTGCCGATCTCGGGGCTCGCGGCTCTCACCGCCCCTACCCGTCTTCGGCTTGGCGGGCCTTTAACCCGCCAACTACCTGATGGGCCGTGCCCCCATCCTCGGGCGGATGGCGGCGGATCGGCCGCCATCCCTTTGGGGGAGGGGGCCTTCCAGCGCCCCTCCCCTATGGGGGATTGGCCCCAGTTTCCCGGGGGTGTCCCCCTCCCGAGGGTAGGTTGGGCACGTGTTACTGAGCCGTGCGCCGCTCCCGGGCGCCCCCGGGCGCGCGACTCGCATGGCTTAGCCCTACCCCGATAGCGGTCGGGTCCGGCAGGATCAACCGGTTTCGGACGGCCGCAAGGCCGCCCGGGGGGTGGGTTTGTCCGGGCTTCTCCTTGGCGGCGGCGTGGGGTTTCTCCCCGGCGCCCCGGCCTGGGGTTTCCAGGGGGGGACGTCCGGGGAACATTAGGGTGAGGGTCTGCCGGGCTTTTGCCCGGCTTCACTTGTGAAGGCGCGTTCTTTCTTGAACTTGGGTGTTTAAAAGTTTTTCTGCCCTCTCCCGCGCCGTTGTTCAAGGTTTTATATCGGGGTTTTGTGTCTTTCGTGGAGCCTTCTGAGGTTAGGAGGCGTATCGTCGAGCTCCTTAGGGAGCGGGGGAGCGCATCTGTCTACCAGATCGCTAAGGCTTTGGGCATCTCCTATGGGGCGGCGCAGTGGCACCTCTATGTTCTGGAGCGGGACGGGGTTGTCTTCACGGTGGTTCAGGGGAGGAAGCGGATTGCCGTATTGAGGGATTCCCTTGACGCCTACCTCAACTCGCTTAAGATGACCGACTTCTTTAGGGATCTCTGGGCGTATCTCAGGTCGCGGGGGATCGACGGGAGTACGCCGTTTATGGAGGCGGTGCTTTCGCTGGAGGAGGATAGGCGGGAGGTGGGCCTTTCCCTCCTCTCTATTGCGAGGAACCTCTACCACTGGAGGAGGGGCCAAGGTTTATAAACTACATTGCAACTCGCTTCTTGATGGAAGTAGATTCTAGTTTGTACAGAATCGCGCGGGAGGCGGCGCTGGACGAGTATAAGGAATATGTAGTGTACAGCGCCTTGGCGCGGGTGGAGAGAAACGAGAGGCGGAGGGGGGTTCTGGAGGCTTTGGCGGCGGCTGAGCTGGACCACTTCAGGTTCTGGAGCCGCATCGCCGGCGTGAGGCCGCCGGTGTGGCGGACGCGGCTCTACGCCCTGTTTATGGTTCTCCTGCGGTTTGTCTTTGGGGTTACCTTCGTGGCTAAGCTTCTGGAGCGTGGAGAGGTGGAGGCGGTGGCGCGGTACAAGTCCCTCCTGGGGGTGGTCCGGGGGGAGGATCTAGAGGCTCTCCGCCGCATTATTAGGGATGGGGAGGAGCACGAGGTGGCGCTTGTGGAGCAGATCGACGAGACTATTGTGAAGTACATGGGGTCTCTGGTGTTGGGTCTGGCGGACGCGGTGATCGAGATCACTGGGGCCCACGCGGGGACTCTTGGCACCACCAACAGCACCGTCGTGGCGGGGGTCATCGGCCTTATTGTGGGGATAGGGGCCGCCATCTCCATGGCGTCTGCCTCCTACCTCCAGACGCGCCACGAGGTTGGGAAATCCCCCGCGGTGGCGGCCTTGGTCACCGGCGTGGGCTACATTGCGGCTGTGTCCCTCATGTCGCTTCCCTACTTCCTCACCCACGACGTCTACCACGCCTTCGCCGCCTCCATCGCCGTGGGGGTTCTGCTGAGCTTCATGTTGACCTTCCAGGGGTCTGTATACACGGGGAGAGATTTCAAGTACGAGTTTCTGCAGACGGTGGGTCTTCTGCTGGGGACCGCCGCCTTGACCTACATGTTGGGCGAGTGGCTCGGCGGCCTCTTCGGCGTTAGAGTTATTTAGCCGGGTCCCCCCCAGGGCTGTGTTTTCCGACCTGCGGGAGTTTCTGTCCGCCCTGGAGGAGAGGGGGTGGCTGAGGAGGGTTTCCGACCCCCTTTCCCCCGAGCTCGAGATACCGGAGGTGTTGAGGAGGGTTATGTACGGCGGGGGGCCCGCCGTCTTGTTCGAGTCGGTTAGGGGGTTCCCCGGGTGGCGGGTGGCTGGGAACCTCTTCGGGTCTCTAGACAGGGTTAAGCTGGCGCTCGGCGTTGAGCGGCTTGAGGATGTGGGTAGGCGGCTTGTGGAGCCCTTCGCCGCTCCGCCTCCCCTTTCTCTCCTGGATAAGTTCAAGGCCGCCGCCGGCCTTTTCGAGCTGGGGCGCTACGCGCCTAGGGTCGTGCGTGGGGGGCCGGTGAGGGAGGTGGTGGAGGAGCCCAACCTGCTCTCCATCCCGGCTTTCAAGAGCTGGCCTGGGGACGCCGGCCGCTACATTACATACGGCGTCTTGGTCACGAGGGACGTCCGGGGGGTGTACAACCTGGGGGTGTACCGGATTCAGATCCTGGGGGAGAGGGAGGCCGTTGTCCACGCCCAGATCCACAAGAGGGCGGCCGACCTCTTCGGCTCTACCCGGGGCTGTGTAGACGCGGCGATTGTCGTCGGGGGGGACCCCGCCTTTCTCCTCAGCGGCATGATGCCGACGCCCTACCCCCTCGACGAATATCTATTCGCGGGGGTGCTCAGGGGGGGCGGGCTGGAGGTGACGAAAGGCGTCGCCACGGATCTCCACATCCCGGCGCGGGCCGAGGCCGTGGTGGAGGGCTGTGTAGACGTTGGAGATCTGAGGAGGGAGGGGCCCTTCGGGGATCACTACGGCGTGTACGACCGGGGGGGCCTCTACCCCGTCTTCAAGGCCAAGGCTCTGCTTAGGAGGGAGGACCCCATCTACTACGGCACGGTGGTGGGCCGGCCGCCTCTTGAGGACGCGTACATGGGTAAGGCGGTTGAGAGGGTCTTCCTCCCGGTGCTCCAGTTCCTCATGCCGGAGGTGGTGGATCTGAACTTGCCCATGTACGGCCTTTTCCAAGGCGTCGCCATCGTCTCTATCCGTAAGCGGTATCCCGGCCAGGGGAAGAAGGTCATGTTTGCGCTTTGGGGGCTCGGCCACATGCTGTCTTTGACCAAGGTGGTGGTCGTGGTGGATCACGACGTTGACGTCCACGACCTTAACGAGGTGGTGTTCGCCATAGCGCAGCGGGTTGACCCCCAGCGGGATGTGGTGGTGGTGCAGGGGGCGCACGTCGACGTCTTGGACACGGGCTCGCCGGTCCCCGGCTACGGCTCTAAGCTTGGGATAGACGCGACGAGGAAGCTCCCGGAGGAGTACGGGGGGATGCCGTGGCCTGAGGAAGTGGCCCCCGACCCCGGCGTGGCGGCGCGCGTGGAGGAGGTGGTGCGTAGGCTTCTGGGGCGGTGATGTGGAGGCTGGTACTGGAGGGGGGCGAGGTGAGGAGGGTGGAGGAGCCGGCTGTCGTGGTGCCGAGGGGGCACGTGGGCATTAAGGTCAAGGCCTTCCTCATAGACGACTTCTCTCTGTGGGCTCTGCGGAGGGGGCGGGGGCCCTTCTCCCGGTGGGCGCTGGGGGTGGTGGTGTCGGGGGGCGAGGTGGGGAGGTACGTGGTGGCCTATGTGGACAACGCCGCCGCGCAGTACGCCGCCTCAAACCGCTTTGTGTATGTAGACGGGGGGGACCCCTCCCGCCTGGAGGTGGCCCCCCTGGCCTATGTGGTAGAGGCGCTTGGCCGGGTGCCGAGGTTGAGGCGGGTCGAAGTCGTGGGGGGCGACCCCCGCCGCGCCGCGGTGGAGCGCTTGGCGGAGGTGGGGCCCTCCCGCTGGAGGATAGCTCTTCAGGGGGCCTCCGTGGGCTCCGGAGTGGCGGTGGCGGTGTCGCGCCTCGTGGAGGTGGTGGGCAACGCCGTTGTGCGGTTTGTGGATGTGCCATCCCGCTGGGCGCTACGGCGCGCGGCTGGGCTGGGCATACGCCTTGGGATCCCCGTCGTCAAGGACGTGTCTTTCGGCGGCTGGGGCATCGTCGTGGTGGATTGATTTATATAGACGTGGGTTTGTTGCCGCGATGGCGGAGAGGCAGAGCGCTGAGAAAGTCGGCGAGTGGCGTAGACTTATAGATTCGCTGAGGGGGGCCGGCGTGGAGCCCTACCCCCACTCCTTCCGTATTACACACAGCGTTAAGGCGCTTAACGAGCTGAGGAGGCAGGCGCTTCTGGAGCCCTGGGTTGGCCTCGTGGTGAGGACCGCCGGCAGGGTGACCGACGTGAGGAGGCACCCCAACGTCGTTTTTATAGACCTCTACGAGGACGGGGCGAGGTTCCAGGTCATGGCTGACCCCAAGCTCCCGGGGGTAGAGGGCGTGTGGCGTGGGGACTTCTTGGGGGTCGAGGGGGCCATAGTTAAAACCCAGCGGGGCGACTACGCGGTGAAGGCCTCCTCCCTGATCCTCCTGGCTAAGGCGGTTCAGCCTCTGCCGGAGTGGGGGAAGGTGGACCGGGATTCGCCGTTTTACATGAGATACCGCTCGGTGGCTATGGTCTTGGATCTCCAGCTCCGGTGGAGGATCGCGGCGAGGGCTAGGTTTATACAGGCGCTGAGGGAGGCCATGTGGAAGCGCGGCTTTATAGAGATCCCCACGCCGGTTCTCCAGCCGATCTACGGCGGCGCCGCCGCGCGCCCCTTCACGACGAAGATCTGGGCTATAGATGAGGAGTGGTACCTCCGTATATCCCCCGAGCTGTACCTAAAGCGCTACATCATCGCCGGTTTTCCCAAGGTGTTCGAGGTGGGGCCTCAGTTCCGCAACGAGGATATCGACGCGCTTCACAACCCCGAGTTCTGGTCTCTCGAGGCGTATCAAGCCTATGCGGACTACAACGACATGATGAGGCTGACGGAGGAGGTGGTGTACGAGGCCGTGTCCGCCGTCTTAGGCACAGGCGTTGTGAAGTATAGAGACCAGACCATAAACTTCTCCCCGCCCTGGCGCAGGATCACCCTCCACGACGCTCTTAGGGAGTACGGGGGCGTCGACCCGGATAGACTTACGGACGACCAGATAAGGGAGAAGCTCAGGGAGCTACAGGTCCCGGTCAAGGTCTACAACAGGGGCGTCGCCCTGGTGAAGCTCTTCGAGAAGCTGGTGGAGAAGAAGCTGGTGGAGCCCACCTTTGTGCTGGACTACCCCGAGGAGTCCACGCCGCTTTGTAAACCCCATAGGGAGAAGAGAGGCCTCGTGGAGAGGTTCGAGGCCTTCGTGGGAGGGCACGAGGTGGCTAACGCCTATACGGAGTTGAACGACCCGGTGCGTCAGTACGAATACTTCGTGAGAGAGGAGGAGCTGTTTCCAAAGGAGGAGGCGCACCCCCTCGACTGGGATTTCGTCGAAGAGCTGTCGTTTGGGATGCCTCCCACAGGGGGGGTGGGCATAGGCGTAGATAGGCTGGCGATGGTTATCACAAACGCGGAGTCTATCAAAGACGTGATCCCCTACCCAATCGTCAAGAGGGCTTAGCCGCCGCGGCCACCCGTAGGTAGACGTAGAGGAAGACGAGGAGGAGGGTTGCGGCGTTTGTTATAAAGAGCCAGTTGGCCGTGTAGAAAGACAGCGCTAGAAGCGCCGCGAGAGCCGACGTGGTGGCCACCTCGTAGGGCCCTAGGGCTCCGCTCTTCAACACGGCGAGGCCCTTGGGGGTTACGTACCACCTGATCCTCCTCCGGAGGAGGCCCAACAGGACGTAGAAGGTTAGGTAGGGGCTGAGGGCGAGGAGGAGGGCCGCCGACTTGGCCAACATGCTGGCCACCTCCGCGAACCCGTGGCCGTCGGGCTTCGCCAGCTTGTAGACGTAGAAGGTCTGCGCCAGCGCCAGCGCCAGAAGGCCCCCCTGCATGGCTAAGATGTGGAAGGGGGGCAGGAGTATGCCCATGTAGCTCATGGCGACGGTGGCGACCATCGTGGCGAAGGTCGTGAGTATCATGAGGGGGTGCGTCGCCACGTTTAGAAACACGCTCAGCCTGTGAGCCAGCGGCATCTTCAGCTTGAGGATCTGCCTGGCGTACTGCGCCAGGAGGTAGGCGGAGTTGTAGGTCCACCTGGCGTACTGCCTCTTAAACGCGCCGTAGCCGGCGGGCACCTCGACGTATACGGGAGGCCCCGGGAGGTAGACGACGCGCCCGCCGCTGAGGTACGCCTTCATGGATATGTCGTAGTCGTCGGCTGTGCAGTTGCAGAAGCCGCCTACCTCCCTCAGAAACCTCTTCCTCACGGCGATCCCCGAGCCCAAGGCGAAGACGGGATGCCCGGTGTTGTAGCGGCCTAGGATCGCGACGTAGTACAGGAGGTACTTGTAGAGGAAGAGCTGGAGGGCGGCGATGGGGGTCTTAACCGCGGCGTAGCCGTCCCACCCCAGAAAGGCTATCTCCCTCTCGCCCACGGCGCGGGCCCTGGCGCAGAGGTCCGGCGGGGGGACGCTGTCTACGTCTAGGAAGAGGAGGATCTCCCCCCTTGCGTGCTCCACGGCCCAGTTCAAGGCGGCGCCCTTGTAGCCGGTGGGGTTCGGCCTCCTCAGCACCCGGGCGGGGAGCCCCGCCAGCGCCTTCTCCAGCTCAGCCGCCTTCTCGGGGGGGTCGTCGGATACGACGACCACCTCCGCGTTGGGACACCGCAGCTGCGCCAGCCTCCTCACCGCGTTTACGACGGTCTCCGTAGCCTCGTTTTTCACAGGTATGATTATGGAGAGGGGGACGTCAGAGGGGGGGTCGGGCGGGTCGCCGCTGGCTGGCCTGGCGTGTCTCGCGTAGTAGATGTAGTGCATCATCAACAGGATAGCCAGCGCGAGCAAGGCGAAGTATATGGCAAGCAAGGCGTGTTGAAGCCACATGGGGACCTCCGGCGCGTTCGAGATCGTGACAGGCCCCTCCCTAGTCCTATTTAGCACCTGGAGTGTCTCGTTGATGACGTTTTTCGGAATAGACACGTTCAAAAAAGTGATGTTAACCACGTCGAAAGATGGAGCCGGTACAAAAGCTTTTGCCGCCCATCCCACAGACGGCGACGCACCCGCTCTCAACAACACCGCGATTTCAACCGCCGAGCGGGGCTTTGTAATATGTGGAAAAGACGCCTAGGTTTTTAAGTCATGGGGCTGTTGAGCTGTGGTGTTGGTGTCCCACACGCCTAGGGTTGCCCTGGTTGGGTCGTGGGGGTCGGAGGAGCTGGTGTCCTCCTTCACCGACGTGCTCTACCGGGGCGTCCCCCTAGAGGAGGCGCTTAAACAGGGCGGCGACGTCGTGGCGAGGCGCATCTCGGCTTTCTACAGGCAGGGCCACTGGTCTGTCTTCGAGTTCATGGGGGCTCAGTTCCTCGTGGAGTGCTCCCGCGCCTGCCACACCCAGTTCATAAGACACAGGCTCGCCTCCTACTGGTCTGAGTCACAACGCTACGTCGACTACGCGCGGAGGGAGATCAGGTTCATAGTGCCCAGGGGCTTCCCCGCCGACCTCCTCAAGAGGGCCTACGAGGACTACGTGAAGCTTAGGGAGGGCTGGAGGCCGGAGCACGCCAGGATGGTCCTCCCCAACGCCACCGCCGTCCTCTTCGCCGTCCAGATGAACGCCAGGGAGCTTCTGCTGAACTTCGTCCCCCTGAGGTGCGCCTACGCCGCCCAGGCCGAGATTAGACACGTCTGCTGGCAGATGTACGCCCACGTCTGGAGGCTCTGGCCGAATCTGGCCAAGTTGGTGTGGGACGACCTGCCCAGCCTCCACAGGGACTTCTGCACCAAGGTGCCGAAGGGCGAGGACTGCCGCCTATACGCCGTAAAAGACGCCGAGGAGAAGCACGGCCCGCTCCCGGAGAAGCCTTGGCTGGCTCTGGCGGTAAATGGCTGAGAGGGTTTTGATTAGGGGGCTTGAGGCGGGCTCCGCCTACCTGGCGTATCTCCTCCGGGAGAGCGGGGTTGAGGTAGACCTCTTGACCGCCAACCCGGCGGACCCCCTCCTGGACGTCCCGCCTTTTGAGCCGCTGTTTACGCTGGATTTTATAAGGGATGTCTTGGCGGTTCGGCTTGTGCAAGAGCCGGAGGGGAGGTACGACGCGGTGGTGGACTCCTGCGACGTCTTCGGCTTTGATGAGGTGAGGAGGGCTCTCGCCGGCGGCGAGGTGGTGTACGTGGTGGGGGACGGGTGGCTGTCGGCCTCCCTCTCCCTGTATAGATCCCTCCCTGTGCCAGACGTGGAGGTGGATATCCCCGTGGAGAAGACGGGCCAGTTTGTGGAGGTCTCGGTGAAGTATAGGCCCTACGTGGGGGGCGACTACAGCCTCTGTAGCGCAAGGGACGCCTGGGGCGGCTGCCTCTACACGCCCATGCGCGCCCTGGAGAGGATATACGCCGCCGTGGATATCTACGCCGCCATCATGGGGATGGAGGCTCCCAGGAGGAGGATCAAGCTTGAATACGCCGTTGGGAAAGACCGGTTCTACGCCGCGTTTGGCTGCAGGCCCGAGGGTAAGGCGTCGAAGATAAACCTGGGCGAGCTCCAGGTGTGGATGTACGGGGAGGGGGGCCGGCCGACGTATGTATACATGCAGGGGAGGGCGGAGGATGCGGCCTGGGCTTTGGCGATGTACAACCTAGCAAGATCGGCGGATCTGGCCTTCCTCCTAGACGTGGGGCTCAGGGGGAGAGGCGCCCTGAATCTGGCCTACGTGGGGCACCTATACAGAGAGATGCGATAAGGAGTGATCCCAGACGCCGTCAGGCTACCTCACAGCGCCGCCTGCGGCGGGTCTCCGTAGCCCGTCGCGGCAGTTGTATTGACGTGATGGTTTAAAAAGTTTACTGTCCCCCCTTCAGCTTTGGCAGAAGCGTCTTCTTTAGATGCTCAATCAGCTTCCTCTGCCTCTCCCTCAGCCTACGCGTTATCCTCCTGCTGGGCACCTCCCTGCCGCATATGCCGGAGTAGAGCGGGTCTGCTCTGACCGTGGGCTGGTTGCAGTCGACGAGTATCACCTCGTAGTAGCGGTAGACGCCGTCGTCGGCTACCCAGTAGCTGTTTAGGACCTCCAGGTTGGGGTACCTCCTGGCAGCTCTCTCCTCTGCCACCTGGCGCCAGGATTTCCAGGTGGTTATGCCGTAGACGCCCATCCTCTTTGGTCTTCTGCCGGAGTCCGGCCTCCTCCTGTTGAAGGGGCCTCTCATGAGCCTTACTCTCACGACGACTACCCCCTGCTTGGCCTTGTAGCCCAGCTTTCTCGCCTTCTCAAGCCTAAACGGCCTCTCGACTCTCACAATGGAGGGCGCCCTTCTCCACTCTATGAGGATCTTCCTCATCAACCTCTCGTGGACCTCTCTGCCGATTTTCCTATACCACATCGCCATATAGCCATACGCCGACCGAGCCACGGCACCTCTCTATGGCGTCTTTTTAAGCTTTTCCAACGCCATGCTTTAATAAAGCCCCCCCGGGGGCAAACGTGCGTTGCCGGTATGTAGAAATCAGCGTTATCGTACACGCCACGGAGAGCTTGGAGAAGGTCTTCAACGCGTTGCGCCGGTTCTTCGGGGAGTTGCCGCTGGTGGTTGAGATATACGAGGGGCACCACGGCAACCCCATATACCTAGTCACGTCGTATCTCGAGGACTGCGACGCCTTGTTGGAGAAGCTCTGCTCGGCTTTCGGCGGAGCTGTGCCCGCCTCTAGGGGCGAGGCGGAGGGACTCTACTACCTCCGCCTAGATAAACAAGCGCTGGCCGCCGGGGCTGTAAAAGCCGTGGAACACGACGACGTCGTAAGACTCAAGATTAGGACAAAGGATGGCCTCTGTAGTTAGGCGAGGTTTCGTCGAGTGGGATCTAGCCGCCGCCACGCCGGAGGTGGAGAAGGCGCTCTGGGAGGTGGGGGTGCGGGCGGCTGTCCTCAGAAGGGACGTCGAAACGGTCCTTTTGGCCCCGGTGGTGCGGGGGGTGGATGTGAGGTGGGCTGAGGCGGAGAGCCGCGACAGATTTAACGCCTATGTATACAGGGAGGATGTACAAGTCATCCGCGTAAATCCCCACACGCCGCTTACCAGAGACCAGGTTAGAGCAGCCGCGAGGTATGGAAAGTATATAGAGCTGCCCCTCAAACCTCTGCTCGCCGATGTGCCTCTGCTCGCGAGGTGGCTTGAGGTTCTTGAGCCAGACGTGGTGGTCTTCTCGACGCCTGTGGAGGAGCTAGACGACGTGAAGTCCCCCCTCGACGTCGCCGCGTTGCTCGTGGAAGTAGGCGGCGACCCCAGCTGGAGGAGGCCGATACTGAACTCCCTGGGCATCTTAGCCGAACTTATCTCCGAGAGAGATGGTTAAGTACAGATACCTCCTGGTTAGAAGCGGCGACCCTGTGTCGTGCTATCTCCAGTTGCTCGAGAGGTATCAGCTGGTCGGCTTCACAGCCCTTATACACAAGCCTCGGCTTGTGGCTATCTACGACGATGTGTTAGTCGTGGGGGTGCCTAGGGAGGCGCTCCGCGCCGTGAGAGCCATCGTAGCGTTGTTATACGGATGCCGCACAGTCAAGACGGCTGGGACGGAGCGGAGGGCCAAGGCGGTTGCCGCCTCGATTAGGCGCAGGGGAAGCGGCGTCTAGCTTATATAAGGGGGCGTCGGAGGTAGACGTGATGATGGGTATCAAAGCAATGATCCGTGATGGGCTCGCGACGGACTGATTACCTCTTTATCTTTCCGATGAGGTGGTCTACTATGTGTTCTGCCGGGTTTACCCCAGTGGCTACTTTGAAGCCTTGCCAGCTCATGGTGGGGTTCACCTCCAGTATGTAGTAGCCCTCCCTCGTCTCCGCGATATCTACCCCCCCGTAGTCTAGGCCCAGCGTCTCCACGGCTTTGACGGCGAGCTCCTCCAACTGAGGCGTCAGCTTCGCCGGCTCAGGCGCCGCCCCCTGCGCAACGTTTGTCTTCCAACCATCTGCCCTCCTGTACTCCGCCCCTACCGCGCGGCCCCCCACCACCACCACCCTGTAGTCGCCGGGCCCCTTTTCAAGGAACCTCTGGACATATATGGGCTTGTTTATGTTGGCCAACATGGAAAATATGTGGAATGCCACGTCGGGGTCCTCCACTAGAAACGCGCCGTAGCCCATGGCCCCCCTCATTTGTTTAACCACAGCCCTCTTGAACTCACCCACCGCTCTGTAGCCTACGAACATGTTCTCCGTCACCACGGTGGGAGGCACGGGCAGGCCGGCCTTGGCGAGCTTCATCAAGGCGGCCATCTTATCCCCGGCGACAACCCACCGCTCTACGGGGTTCATGACGTAGGTGCCCGCCTCCTCTAGCGCCTTGGCGGCCCACACCCTGTAGAGGAACTGTTCGAAATCTCTGAATATGCCTAGGTGCCTCAAGACGGCCCCCGGCGGCGCCACCTCCACGGGAGGGCTCTTCCCCACGGACTGCCGGATCCTCAGCCCCGCCGACTCTATACGCACCTCCAACATGTCTACATATATCCTGACGGGCGTGTGCCCCCTCTTTCTCACCGCCTCCTCTAGATCCGCCACGTCGCCAGGGTTGAACTCCACCTCGTAGGGCCGGATTATGCCTATCTCCATCGCGCGCTAGGGTATATAGACCCCCCACAGGTCTCTGCAGAGGCCTGGGAGTAGGTACCTCGCCACCACGTCCGGCTCCGCCACCTTGAGCTGCTTCAGGGCGTTCGCCACCGCAGTTATGGGCTGATCCGCCAAAACCAGAGGCGGCGTGTAGAACATGCAGCCGCTGGGGTGTTCATACACCGCGATGGGCTCCGGCGCCGCCTCTCTACACTCCCCGCCGCCGCATATGTATATCCCGCCGGGCCTCTGGACGATATAGCGGCCGTCCTCCAAAGGCGCGATGGGTCCCACTGGGCAGAGACAGGCGCCTCTCTGGGCTTGATACAGCTTGAGCAACTCGCTCTCCACTTTCTCATAGCCGTGGATTTTCCCGTAGTACGCGAGGAAGGTGGCCACGGGCTTCCTCCTGTAGCCGGAGATCTCGACGGCGAACCTCCTCTTCGCCTCTGCGGGATCAGCCCCGAAGGCTATAGCCACGGCGATTAGGTCGTAGGGGGATGCAGATAGCGTTTTCTCCATCTCGAGGGCAGCCGCCAGCGCCCTCTCCCTATCGACCTCGGGGTTGCAGAGGGTGAACTTCTCTGAAACACAGGAGTGCATGCACCTACTTAGCGGCCCGGTATTTAAAATCTACCCAACCTTGGAGAGGCGGCCGAACTCCAGCTCTATTACTCTGCTCAGCACAACCGCGTATTCAAAGGGTAGGTCCTTCAGTATGTCTCCCACGAAGCCTAGAACTATGGAGGCCTTGGCGTCGTCCTCCGTGAAGCCTCTGGCCCGGAGGTACATGATCTTCTCCTCGGAGATCGTGGAGGCCGTCGCCTCGTGCGTCACCACCGCCGTCTCCTCGAACACTTGGTCGTGGGGCACAGTCAGCGTGGCCGACTTCTTGTCGAGCACCAGGGAGTCGCACTGGACGTGGGATCTGGCGTATTTCGCCCCCCTCTGGACGTGTACAACGCCTCTATACACGGCGACGCCCCCCTCGGCGGAGATGCTCTTGTTTACAACTCTGCTACTGGTGCGGGGCGCCAGATGCCACACCTTAGCCCCGTTTTCTTTCCAGTACGGCCCCTTCGCCGCGGTAATCCCCACGATCTCCGTGGAGGCCCCCTCCCCCTTGAGCACAGTGGAGGGGAAGGTGTATGTGGTCTTGCTCCCTATCGAGCCCTCTACCCAGTGCACCTTGGCGCCGGCCTCCGCCACAGCCCTCTTGTTGTTGAAGTTTACCACGTTACGCGACCAGTTCTGCACCGTGGTTATCTTAAGGGTAGCCCCCTCGTGGGCGTACCCCTCCACCATGCCGTTGTGGAAGGAGTACTTCAGGAGGCGGGGCGCCGAGCAGCCCTCGATCCAGTGGACGTAGGCCCCCTTGTCCGCCACCACGATGGAGTGCTCCATCTGGCTCTCCATGGACTGTCCGATGAAGAAGAACGTCTCCAGAGGCTGCTCTATCCTCACGCCTGGGGGCACGTATATGAAGACCCCTCCCGACCAGAGAGCGCCGTGTAAAGCGGCGAACTTGTGCTCGGGGGGGAACACCCTCATGAAGTACCTCTGGACAAGCTCCGGATACCTTTTGACGGCCTCCTCCATGGGCAACATCACCACGCCGAGCTCCTGCAACTTCTTCTTTAGGTTGAAGTATATTATCTCGCTGTCGAACTGCGCACCTAGCCCGAGAAGCGCCTTGGCCTCGATCTCGGGGAGGCCAAGCTTCTCGTAGTACTCCCTAATCTCCTTGGGCACTTGGTCCCAGCTCGACACAGCCTCGGTCTGGGGTTTCGCGTAGTGGACGAGAGCCTCCAGGTCTATCTCCTCCACCGCCCTCACCCACCTCGGCGTGGGCAGTTTCTCAAACAGCTCAAGCATCCTCAGCCTGAGCCTCCTCATCCAGTCCGGCTCCCCCTTGAGGCGGCTAATTTCCTCTATCATATCTCTGGTGATGCGGCCCTTCAGCTCCACCTGGTAGTTGAACTGCCTCTCCACGCCGAGCAACTCCTCCACGGACTCGACGTGGCTTATCGTGGACCGCAGAGACTCAAGCTCTTGCATGGGAAAAACCGCGAATGTAGGTTATAAGACTTTCTAGACACGCCTTTAAAACTGCCAATCGGTGTTGAAAACATGGCTAGGCTTGAGGTAAGAGAGCTCAGGGTGGCCGTAGGCGGAAGAGAGGTTCTAAAAGGCGTAAACCTTGCCGTATCCAGCGGCGAGGTAGCCGTCCTCATGGGGCCCAACGGAAGCGGCAAATCCACCCTCTTCCAGACGATAGCCGGCAACCCCAAGTACGAGGTCCTCGGAGGCGACATCCTGCTAGACGGCGAGTCGATAAGGGATCTGCCTCCGGAGGACCGCTTCGCGAGGGGGGTATTCGTGGGCTTCCAGTCGCCAGTCGCGGTCCCAGAGGTTAGGTTCGCCTTCATGCTCCAAGCGATGTTGAACATAAGGGCGGGCAAAAAGCTGACAGACCCCAACCCACAGGCGCTGGCGCAGGCCCAGAAGATAGCAGCTGAGCTAGGCCTTAGGCCGGACGTCTTCAGCAGGGGCATCGGAGCCGGCTTCAGCGGAGGCGAGTTCAAAAGGGCCGAGGTCCTCCAAGCGCTGCTCCTCAAGCCAAAGATAGTCGTCCTAGATGAGCCAGACAGCGGCCTCGACATCGACGGCATCGCCGCCGTGGGCAAAGCCATAATGGAGCTAAGCGCCTCGGGCAGCGGAGTGCTCCTCTCGACGCACTACGCAAGAGTCCTCAGATTCATCAAGCCCACCAGGGTATACGTCATGGCGGAGGGTAGAGTAATACTAGAGGGGGACGAGGGGGTGATAAAGAGGATAGAGGAGGTGGGCTACCAGAACTACTTCAAGGAGATACAGAAAGAACTCGCGCTGTAGTCGCACTCCCAACCGCTTTATTAAAGCCGTTGATGCGTAGAGGAGCGGAATTATAGAAGCGCCGGCAAAAACCTCAGCTGGCTCCTAATTTCTCATCTCTCAACAACCCAGCCCTCATCACAACTGTAAATAGTTGGTTGTTATAAATGAAATATGCCGAAGTGGCACTGGCCTATAGATCCGGACGCGGTGCCGAGGATCTTGGTGGAGCCCCCTGGGCCGAGGGCGCTTGAGGTCGTGAGGCGCGATGGCGAGGTGATAATGCAGTCGTTCTCGCGGTGGTACCCCCTGGTGGTTGCCAGGGGCTACGGCCCCGTTGTTGAAGACGTAGACGGCAACTTGTACATAGACTACAACGCGGGCATCGCTGTGGCCAACGTAGGCCACGCCCACCCGAAGGTGGTAGAGGCTATAAAGAGGCAGGCGGAGCTCTTCCTCCACTACTCTCTAACCGACTTCTACTACGAGGTGGCGGTTAAGCTGGCGGAGAGGCTGATCGCCATAGCGCCTATCTCCGGGAGGAAGAAGGTCTTTTTCACAAACAGCGGGACTGAGTCTATAGAGGGGGTTCTAAAGATCGCGCGTGGCTATTTCAAAGGGCAGAGGCCGTACGTCATCGCCTTCCTAGGCGCCTTCCACGGCAGAACCTACGGCTCCATGAGCTTAACCGCCTCCAAGCCGGTGCACAGGAGGCACTTCTCGCCCATGGTCCCCAACGTCATACACGCGCCATTCCCGCACCCCGTCCACTGCCCCTTCAAGGCAGAAACCCCCGAGGAGTGCGGCGAATACGCCCTAGCCTTCCTGGAGGACTGGATCTTCAGGCGGCTTGTGGACCCCTCCGAGGTGGCCTTGGTTCTGATGGAGCCAGTCCAGGGCGAGGGGGGCTACGTGGTTCCCCCCAGAAACTTCGTCCAGGGCCTTAGAAAGATGACGTATGAACACGGCATTCTCTTCGCCGTCGACGAAGTCCAGACGGGCTTCGGCAGAACCGGCAGGTGGTTCGCCGTTGAGCACTTCGGCGTTGAGCCGGACCTCATAGCAACGGCCAAGGCCATAGCGGCCGGCCTCCCCCTCGGCGCAATAATCGGCAGGGCGGAGGTCATGTCTCTCCCACGGGGCGCCCACGCCAACACCTTCGGCGGAAACCCCGTGGCGGCCGCCGCGGCGCTCGCGTCGCTGGAGGTCATAGAGGAGGAGGGCTTGTTAAACCACGCGGAGACCCTCGGCGAGGAGTTGAAAAAGCTGTTTAGAGACGAGGTGGGCCATAGACACGACGTCAGAGGCCTAGGCTTGATGATAGGCATAGAGCTACTAGAGGGGAAAAAACCGGCGAAGTACTTGGAGGACGTCCTACTGAAGGCGTTTAAACGCGGCGTCGCGGTGATTGGGGCCGGGCTGTCCACGGTCAGGATAGCCCCGCCGCTGGTTATCCCGCGCGATATGGCTTTCAAAGCCGCCGAAATAATCCTCGACGTTTTAAGAGGCCACTAGACCGGCGAGGTGTTTCTTTTTCACAGCCTCGTCGTAGTACCACTCCACGACGTCGTCGCCCGCTATCTCTAGGGCGTACTCGAAAGCCTCCTCCCAGTCTAGGGACTCCAGGAGGAGGTCCCACCCCTCCGCCAACAGCTCCAGGTCCTTCTCCTTCCCAGTCACCAGGATCCTGCCCTCCCTCTTGTTCGCCAACACCCTATACACGGACGTATACGTATACGTATTTAAAAACCACCTCACAATTTTAACATATTACAATAAGGCACCGTCAAAAAATCCTGCTAACTATAGAAAGAAAGAGCTAGGATTTCTAGTAAATCATAAAAGTTTTATAGGCTAACGCATTACATACTACGTATAACGTGGGCTACCTCCGTAGGAGACAAGGAGGTGTATGTGGAGCCGTTATGACACCTTTTTATCTATTAGAGCCATCAACTCCCTTGGGTGCACCTTTACAAATTCTAGGCCATATCTTCTAAGATATTCAAGCGCCGCCGCGGTGATGTCGCTCGCTACAAGTATCCCTCTTGCCCTCTCGCCTCTTTTTCTATACAGCTCTACATACCTGGCCAGCTGGAAAACGGCGTCGTGTGTAGCCACGTCCCTCTTCACTTCCACAACCACGTACCTCCCCTCCCTATCCCTAGCCAAGATGTCGATGTGGCCCACGTCGGTGGGCACCTCTACCCCCAAAACCTCCAAGCCCTCCTCAATCAGCCAAGGCGCCTTAACCAGGGCCTCGACGACGTCTCTCTCGCTCCCAACGAGCTCCAGCTCAGACGCCCCGACGTCAAACGCCGCCACGAAATCCAGGGTTGAGAAGTACACCCTGACGCTCTCGAAGGGCCGGGACCTCACGCTCTTTATCACCAGCCTGCCGCCTTCGACGTAGGCGGCTGTCGAAGAGCCGGGCGGGTTCCAGATCTTCGGTTGGGCCTTCTCGGCCTCGTGGACGAGGAGGGTGCCGTCTCTCTTCACTATGACGAGGCGGCGACCTGGCTTAAGCGCGGCGGCCGCCCTACCGCTGTATACCACCTCGCAGATGCCCACCACCGCCGCGAGACCTCTCCTCCGTCCCGAGTTCACCACGCGGGCCGCCTCTTCGGCGGACGGGTTTTGCATAAACACACTGCTGTCTCGCGCCGCATTAAAAAGCAATAAGTTAATATAGGGGGCCTTCTGCCGTGGCATGGCCAAGATCGAGGTCAAGGATGTGCAAGAGGTGAGGGGCTTCAGCGTTGTGAAAAGGGTTACCAACAGGGCGGCGCTCTTCGCAGACCTAAAGCAAAACGCCGTCTTCATATTCCACGGCAAGGAGGGGCAGGAGCTGGTGTTTGAGATCTTCACGCCGGATCCCAACGGCGATAAGGTTCTGCCGGCGTCTAAGGTGGCCTCCACCAAATTCACGGGAAGCGCCGAGAAGGTAGACAACGCATACGCCACCCTCCTCTTCTGGGCTCTAAAGGAGGGGAAGACCCTCGGCACCCCCATCAGGGAGGTGTACACCAAGGTGGACACCAAGCAGAGCCCTCCCGAGGTGGAGGTAGAGGTGCAAGCCCCCGTCCAGTAACGCGCCGCGAAAGTTTAAAAACGTGTTCTTTATGATGTGCAGGGCCCGTAGTCTAGCGGTATGATGCCCGCCTCACGCGGCTCCTCGCCTGGGAACGCGGGTGGTCCCGGGTTCAAATCCCGGCGGGCCCACCATGTGCATTGACCTTTTCTTCGACGGCGCATGCGAGCCCGTGAATCCGGGGGGCGTGGGTAGCTACGGCTTCGCCGCATTTAAAAACGGCGAGGAGATACACGGCGAGGGAGGGGTGGTCTGCGCCGGGGAGAGGTGGTGCACCAACAACTACGCCGAGTACATGGGCCTCATCCGGGGGCTCGAGTGGGCTCTGGCCGCCGGCGAGAGCTGCGTCAACGTCTACGGAGACAGTCAGCTGGTGGTTAGGCAGATGCTCGGCGTATATCAGGTGAAGGCGGAGCACCTCAAGCCGTTGTATAAACGCGCAGTGGAGCTCTCCCAGCGCTTCGCGAAGTTCTCCATAGGCTGGGTCCCGCGGGAGCGCAACGCCAGAGCCGACTACTACTCCAAGAAGGCCTACTGCGACTTCCTAAAGACGCACCCAGAGCTGAGAGGGAGATACGCGGCGTGGCTCGCCACCGAGAGACAGAGGGCGCTCCTGGGCAGACTCGGCATAGAGGCCGACTGTCTATCAAAGAGGGAGGCCTCCAAGCTGATAGAGAGGGCGCTGAAGAGGCGCTAAGCCCTCACGTCTAGGCCCAAGGCCTCCGCCCTCCTCACAATCCTCAGAACCTCGGCCCACGACCTCGTCCGGTATATGTAGAACCTGCCGGCGCGCTCGGCCCCCACAACCCTCAAAACCTCCTGGGCATACAGGCCGAGGACCACGACGTAGTAGCCGTCGGGCGTCCTCCTCCTAGAAGTCCACACGGCGTTGATCGGGACCACAAGAGATATTACATTATTTTGAGTAATTAAGTGTGCCTTTTGAAAAAATCGCCCTATTCAAGATCGGGGCGCCTCCCCTCGCCTTGTTTGAGATCACATACGCCCTGGGTAGGCTGGGCGTCGCTGTCTTCGAGGAGCGGCCGCAGGTCTTCGCGCCGGCGCCTCCCCTCCCTATAGAGGAAGATCTGAGGCAACTGGGCGGCTGGCTTGAGCTACTTGGCGGAGGCCGCGGCGGCGTAGAGGTGCCGAGGGATAGGCTACTCCATGAGCTTCTCCGCGACGCCCTAGGGGCCGTGGAGAGGTGCACCCAGGCGTATAGACGCGGAGACCAGGTCGTGGAGACCGTCTCCAAACGGGAGGTGATGGAGTGCCTCAAAAGCGCCGGCTGGGACATAGATGCGGTTGCGACACTGTACCGACATGCCGCTTGGACGGCCGAGATGTACAACAGATGCGCGTATTCGGAGGGGCGCGAGACGGGGCAGTACTTCACGTCGCTTGAGAGAGAGCTGGCGGCGCAGGAGGCGGAGCGTAGGAGGCTGGAGATGATATACAAATTCCTGTCTGAGCTACCGCCCGGCGGCTTGAAGGTCCCGAGGGGGTACCAGGTGGTACTTAACCCGATCCACAGGGTGGAGGCCCCGCACGAGAGGGTGAGGATCGGCGACTTGGACGTCTACATCACGGTGGAGGGGCAGGACTACGGGGGCGTGGCTGTCCCCCGCGAGTACCTCCTCGACCCCCAGCTGGCGCGGCGCCTAGTCGCGGACGCGCTGGCGTCCGCGGACAGAGCTCTCGCCAAGCTTAGGGAGAGGCTTGCCTATCTGCGTAGCCAGTACGAGAAGTTCTCCGCGTTCGGGGACTACAACTGGGGACGGGACGCGGCGACGGTGGCGTTCTACGTAAGAGAGAGGGATCTCAAGGCTGTAGACGAGGCAATCGCCAAGGTGCTCGCCAGGTTCTACACGGCGACCTCCTTCGCATATAGGCTGGAGGTCTCCACGAAGTTCATATACACGGCGGAGGCGCCGAGAGCGGAGAGGTGGCCTAAGCCGATACAAGCCTTCACCACGTTGGTGTACATGGTGGGCCCGCCGGGGCCAGAGGAGATATCTCCCGTACCCCTCGTGGCGTTGCTCTTTCCGGTGTTTTTCGGCTGGATGTTCGGCGATGTTGGACACGGCTTGTTGATAGCCGCCGTGGCGTTGCTCCTCCATAAGCTGGGGAAACGCGACTGGGCCTACATATGGGGCGCCGCCGCCGCGTCGTCCATAGCCTTCGGGCTTTACTACGGCGAGGTCTTCGGGCTCCCCCTCTGGGGGGCAGAGAGGGCGGAGCACCCAATAGCCGAGGGGCTAGCCGCTGCAGCCGTATTCGGCTTCCTGGTGGTTCTAGTGGCTTTCCTCCTGAAGATCCTCAATCTGCTCCTCCTGGGGGAGCGCTTCATGGCTCTTGGCCCATACGCCGGCCTGCTGGCGCTCTATGTCTCAATAGGCGCCGCCTTTCTAAAGCTCTTCAACGTCGCAGACGCCCTCTCGGGGCGGCCGGGGGCGTGGCTTCTAGCCGGCCTAATTGACGCGGCCCCCCACATAGCCCTCTTCTCGGCTGTGTGGCTGGCGGCGTCTATGACGTACGCGATACGCCGCTATAGGGCAAAGCCCTCCGAGGTCCTTGGGGAGCTACCTCTGGCGTTTATAGAGACCTTCATAGGGGCTACGGCAAACCTGTTCAGCTTCATGCGGTTGGAGATCATCCACGTCATACACGCCACTCTTACACACCTCACGCTACGAGCCGCGTCGCTACCCGGCGGCATAGCGATCACTATCCTACTACAGCTCCTCGTCGTCTTAGGCGAAGGCTTCCTAACAACCATACAATCCCTCCGCCTTGTCTACTACGAAACATTGACAAAGTTCTACCATGGAACTGGGAGAATCTTCAAGCCAGACAAAATAGAAGAGAAGTAGTTACCCTACATTAAATACCAAAATAACCTATCGTATACATATATCATATCTATAAAATATCTTGAAGGCAAGCATTATCGTTTGCCCATGACCTGCGTTTTCCGCGGGTTCTATGCGCCGTGTGTATTCGTGCCGTGTTAGTTTGCCCAAGCTAACACTGCGGACTCAACCCGCCGCAACCCCGCCATTAACAGTGTTAATTGCGCGTCATGTTTAAATATGTAGAACTACTTATTAGTTATGTACCTGGTGTTGAACTGGGACCAGCTTTGGCAGGATTTCGTCACCTATGGCCTACAGGGCGTGATTGCGGTGCTGATAGTTGTTGTGGCTTGGGCGGTGGGCTCTCTTGTGGGAAGCGCCGTAAATAGGTTGATCGAAAAGACGGGGTTGGAGAGGGCGTTTGATCGGACTGATGTAGGTAAGGCCTTTAGGGCGGCTGGGATCGACCTTTCTAACCTCATCGGTATGTTGATTACGGCTTTTGTGGTGGTGATCGGCGTCGTTATTGCCCTCGGCTATCTGAAGATTGGCGGAGAGGCGGGGGCTCTGGTGGCTCAGGTGGCGCGGTATCTCCCGAGGCTCATTGGGGGCATCATCCTGCTTACGGCCGGCTTAATTCTCGTCGCTCTTTTGACGGATTACATCGGGAGGTTGCTCGTGAGTCTCTTCCCGAAGCAGTTTGTGGAGATCGGCGAGATGTTGAGGAATCTGCTTCTGATAGGCTTGATCGCGCTTGTTGTATCTATAGCGCTTGACTTGATGCTGTTCACCGGGCCTCTGGTGTATCCGCTTATTTTAGGCACTGTCATTATTGGAGCCGGCATCTTCATTGGCCACACTATTGTGAGGAATATCGTGGAGGATCACCCGGAGTTTGCCAACGCGGCGCCGTATGCCAAGTTCCTCCTGTATCTGATATTCCTGATGGTTGGGCTCGGCGCCATCTTTGCCAACTTCCCCGCCACCGCGCAGGTGGTGCAGAACGTGGCGTGGGGGGTGGCTATCGCGGTGGGTATCCTCCTGGCGCCTGTGGTGTACATGCTTGCTAAACGGATGGCGAAGGAGGTAAAGGACTAGTTTTTCACAACCTTTATATAGTTTTACATACTCTCCGCCATGCATATTGAGATTAGGGATCCCTCCCTGGTGGAGCGGCTGAGGCGGCTGTTGCCTAGGCCGGACGCCCCCTTTGACGACGTCATCGTTAAGCTTCTGGAGCAACCTTGTAAGCTTAGGTTGAAGGAGATAGTGGAGGAGGTGATGGCGGCCGCCAACTGGGATGCCCGGGTGGCGCGGGCCGTCGAAGAGGCTCTTGGACGCGTCTTGGGGGACGTAGATAGGCGGATCGCCCACTCGGTAGATAGGGCGGTTAGAGAGGCGCTTCGCCACGTCCAGATAGGGGGGGCTGAGGTCGGGGGCGGGTGGGAGGCCGTCGTGAGGGAGGCCTTGAGGAGGCCTGATAGGTGTCTAACCTTCGCCGAGATCAGGAAGTACTACGGCAAGAACCTAAACAGCGTAATGTTGAGGAAGAGGGGGTTTGTCCAGAAGGAGAGGGGGGTCTGGTGCTGGCCTAAAGAGACCGAGCAGTAGATCTGCGGGGGAGCAACCTCTCCACCGCGTCTGGCACCTCCCTTAGCGCTTTCACGACGGCGTGAGGGACCGTCTCCGTCAAGTCTATGGCCATCCTCTGCCCGTGGACCGCCGAGCTCCTCTCCCACTCGCCGTAGAAGACCGTGATAAGCCCAAACCTCCTGGGGAAGTACACGTCGAATATGGGGTTGTCCCCAACGATCGCGTCGGCGTTTTCGAAGTACTGAGGGCACGTCTTGGGGCACTGGTACATGTCGGAAGTTCTCACGCCGTCTACCAGCCGGTCTAGGCCTAGGCGGCGTATAACTGGGAGCTGATATACGGCGTGGCCGTTTGTGGCTATCTCGACCCGGTGCCCCATCTCCCTAAGCCTGGCCAGCGCCTCGGCTGCCCCCTCGTTGAGGGTGAAGGCGTGTAGGTGCCTCTGTAGAGCCTCTCCGACGTCTGGCGCCCGGCTTAGCCCCAGCTCTCTAGCCACCTCTGTGAAGATCCTCTGCCAGTCGAAGGCCCGCCAGTCTAGGGCGCGCATCTGCTCTAGGTTTCTCTGCCTTGCTCTCCTCCACACATCCTCCGGCCGCACGCCGGCCTCCCTGGCGATTTCTTCGCAGAGCTCGGCGAAGACGGGCCGCCAGGCGTTTAGAGGTATCAAGGTGCCGTCTAGATCTATGAGAACAGTCGCCATAGGGCCTCCGCCACTAGGGCGAGCAACGTGACTCCGAAGGCGGCCAGCGTGCCGTTTCTGTATCTCCTCCACCGGCCTCTTGCGGCCTCCAGCGATAGGTAGACTAAGGCGAGGCTTGTGGCGGCGGCGCCTGCCGCCAGAGCGTAGAGCTTCTCCATAACCGCCGTATATGCCAGAACCGCGCCTAGTGCCGTGGAGGCTAGGGTGACGGCGGCCCCTAGTCTAGCCGCCGTGTGGGGGCCGGCGGCGACGGCCAACGTCTTTATCCCCGACCTCAAGTCGCCTTCGTAGTCCATCGCCGTTTTGACGAACTCCCTCCCGACGTTAGCCACGAGAGACGAGGCGAATAGCAGGAGGAGAGCCGCCGAGGTTCCCCCCGCCGCGGCCATGCCGTATAGATAAGTCATCGACGTGAGGAAGGCCACTATTAGGTTGCCCACCACCGGCACGCGCTTGAGCTTGGCGTTGTACAACACGCCGAATACCGCGGCCGCGGCGTATATGGCAAGCGGCGCGGGGCCCAGCGGCAGAGCCAACGCGGCTCCCGCCGCCAGCGAGCCGTAGGCCACCGCCCGCGCGGCGTTTACAGAAACCGCCCCCGTGACCAAGGGGGCGTCGGGCCTGTTTATCTTGTCTTCCTCTAGGTTGGACAGGTCGTTGTGGGCGAAGAGGCCGGCCTCGGCGAGGAATGTTGAGGCGGCTAGTAGGGCGAGTTTGTAGGCGTCGCTACCGCCCGCCACGGCGTAGGAGGAGGCTGAGGCAAGCGCCGCGAGGACGCCGTGTTCGCCTCTTATTAGGCGCCAGAGCGACACGGAGGGGCTATACAGCTCCTCTTTAAAACTGTGGTGGGAACGTTTATAAACGTCTATTTCGCGGCCCTCGTGCCTCGGCACCAGAACTATTCCCTCAGCGATGAGGCTGCGGTCCAGCTGGTGTTTAGGAAGTACGGGGTGAAGGTATCGGCTGAACAGATCGCCAAGGCCTACGCGCCGGAGCAGAAGATGTCTTGGAAAAAGAGCGTTGAGGTGGCCAGGTTTATAGAGGGCATGACCCTTAGGCAAGCCAAGTCGTGGCTTGAGGACGTGGTTAAGATGAAGAGGCCTATCCCCATTAGGACCTTCAAGAAGAAGCAGGCCCACCACGCCACCCCCTGGAGCGGGTGGCCTGTGGCTAAGTGGCCTGTGAAGGTGGCGAGGAGGTTCCTAGATCTGTTGGAGAATCTGGAGAACAACGCCAGGTTCAGAGGGTTGGACGTCGAGAGGGTTGTCATCGTCCACGCCGCGGCCCACAAGGGCTACAGGATACACAACATTATGCCGAGGGCCTTCGGCAGAGCCACCAGATTCGACGAACAGACGGTCAACGTCGAGGTGATCGCCGCGGAGCTACCTCAACAGGTTGTACCAAAGCGCTACAGACTGAACCTTGTAAAGCGCTAACCTTATAAAAGGCGGCTATCGTTTCAACCGGTGATGGAAATTCCTTTATGGAGAGCGGTGACCGGTTCACCCCTTGCTGAGCTTACAAGCGAAAATTAGGGCACGGGCGGCGCGCCTGGGGTCAAACGGCTAACCTCAAACGGCCCTGGAGGTTAACACCCTATGTGTGCTTCAAGTCTCGGGCGTTTGCCGCCGGGGTTAGGGAAAACTTTAAATATGGTGCCTATAGTGGGTGCGATGTCTGCTGTGCAGAGGAGGTTGCCTGTCTATAAGAAGATCTTGGAGGAGAACAAGAAGAAGTGGATGATCAAGGAGTTTCTCGAGTATAGGCTGAGCAAGTATGGCTATATCGACTCCGAGATCTTGAAGACGCCGCTTGGCACACGCATAGTTATTTATGCCGAGAGGCCTTCTAGGATTATCGGCAAAAAAGGCGCTATTGTTAAGGAGATTAGCAACATCTTGATGAACAAGCTGGGGGTGGAGAACCCGCAGATTGACGTCATCGACGTCTCTAAGATAGAGGCTCCCGAGATGTTCCCCAAGGTTGTTGCCTACCGCATCGCCAACGCCATGGCTAAGGGGGTGAGGTTTAGGCGTGTTATGTTTGTGGCTGTGAGACAGCTTATGGAGGCCGGCGCCAAGGGGTTTGAGATCGTTGTGAGCGGAAAGCTCTCGACGGAGAGGGCGCGTTTTGAGAAACACACGTACGGCAAGCTGTACAAGATAGGATACGACGCGAAGAACAGGGTTAGGAGGGCCGTCGTCCATGTGTTGCTCAAGCCCGGCATCTACGGGATCGAGGTGAGGATTGCCCCGGCGGCTCTGCAGTACTCCGACGAATACAAGATAAAGCCGCCTACTAAGCCCGAGGCCGCTGGCCAGCAGTAACTTTTAAAAACCGTCTCTTCCCAACCCCCTATGTCTTCTGAGAAGAAGAAGCTTAACGCAAAGGTTATACGTGGGATGAAGCCTGAGGAGAGGCGCGAGTTGCTTAACCAGCTCAGGGCGGAGCTTGTGAAACTTGAGACGCAGAGGGCTAGGGGTTTTGTGGAAAAGCCTGGGAGGATTAGGGAGATCAGGAGGGCGATAGCGAGGATCCTCACCATTGAGAGGGAGGAGAGGCGCCCTAGTGCATAGCTGCATAGATCTGCTGGGGAGGGAAGTTTCCACATACGGTTGTCCATATCGGGCCAGGGGGGTGGTCGTGGGCGAGACCTACAACACGTTTCTAATACTTGTGGGCAATAGGGTGGTGGCTGTCCCAAAGCGGCTTTGCCGGTTCTACGTCTACGATCTGGGGCTGTTGGTGAGGGGGACGTATTTAGTGGGCTACCGCGACAGGAGGCTTTTTAACTGCGGCGCCTTTTGACCTCCCTAAGGGCCGCGAGGAGTGCTTCGAAGTCTCCGGGCGCCGACAGGACCACGCCGGGGACCAACCCGTCGAGCTCCTCCACCAACTTTAGCGCTTGTTGGAGATCCACGGCCGTCTGCCTCAGCCTTTCGAGAAGCGCGGCGTTGTTCCCGGTTTTTATCATTATGTAGGGATAGACCGCAGGCGGCAGGCCATCCAGTTGCCTTGGGTCCGTCAGATGTAGCGCTAGGTAGAAGTCTGCGCCTAGTTGCGCTATCCGCTCCCGGTAGTTCCTCTTGAAGCTGAGGAGGGCCCCCGCCACAAACCCCATCTTCTTCGCCTCTGCCACGGCGTCTTCCGTGGCGACTTCGCCCACCGGCTTGCCCTCCGCCGGGGGGTCTCCCTGTAGAACCACGACGTATTTTATGTTGAGTATGTGAGCGCCGCCGAGGAGGGATTTAAAACCGGTCTTGTTCACATCGAGGAGCCTTATGTGGACTATGGGCTCCAGCCCCAGCTGCTTCGCTAAAACGCCAACGGCCAGGGAGTGAGCTGTCGGTTTACCGCCCGGCGACTCTGGGATATCTACCTTCTCCACATACGGCTTTATGGCCTCCAGCTTTCTGAGTACCTTATCTCTGTCTCTAAGCGGTGTTATCTCCGCAATTACCTCCATTATGGAAGCGCCAGGGGCGTAAAGAGGCGGCCTCTGCCCTCGTAGAACTTGGAGAATATCTCGTAGAAGGTCAGACGTAGCGATTGTACCGTCGAGAAGAGGCCCTCCCCCGCTGCTATTAGGGCGTGTGCAAACACTGCAAAGAGTATCCCAGCGGGGCCTAGGGCTATGGCTACGCCATTAGCTAACTTTGTCAAAACGCCGTGGATAAGTATCAGTATTACTAGACGTGAGAAGCTTGGAATGTTTGCAAGAGCCGCCAGAGACCCCTCCACGAACCCCATGATGAACTCCTCGGTTAGGGGCGGGGCCTCCTCATGGTGTTTATACCTAGCCCTAAGTATGAGCATGCCGGCCGCGCTCCAGATGAAGGCGACTAGGAAGATGTACATCCAGGGGAGCTGCAACAAGGGGGCTAGGAACTCCATGTGGAAGGCCTCTTTTATGAGGCTGAAGAACACCATGCCCAGCGAGAGGAAGATTAAGGCTTGAGGTAACACGATGCCTACCGCGACGTCTGGCTCCCCGCGTAGCACGGTGTTTACCACCTTAGAGAGGAAGGCCAGGAGGACAAGTAGGAAGCCGAGTAGAAACGCCGCCCTCATGGCCACTATCACCCCCTCCGACTCCACCAGCGTATGTACCCCGAATAGGTGTAGCAACGGGAGCGTGGGCATCTTTATGCCAAGCTCCTTTAAGCCAAACCCGAAGACCTCTTGGTAGACGAATGCGCCGAAAAACATCGACGACAGCCCAGTTAGAGCCCATATCACCCCCCAGTCTCTGTGTCTCCCCCCGTACAGCTTCGTCATTAGAAGCACCCCCAGGAGAAACAGCAAGAAGCCGTGGCCAAGATCGCCGTACATCCAGCCGAAAAATACCGGGAATAGGAGCGCTACGAGGGGGGCAGGGCTTAACTCGTCGGCCCTCGGCACCCCGTACATGTAGACTATCTTCGTAAACTGCCTTATTGGAGCTGGATATCTCTCGACGGTCGGCCTTCTCTCTACTGGGACATCTCTTAGGTACTTGTAGCGAAGTCTTCTAACTATATCCAACTTTCCGACGTTGCGCTTGATGAACTCGGCCAGGGCCTCGTCTAGTTTTCCAACGTCTTTCTCAAGGACGTAGAAGGTGACTGAGGCGGTGTCTGCGTGTTCCTCCCACCTCTTGTCTCCATATAGCGAAAACTCTTGGTAGAGCTTCTCCAGGGACTCCAGCTCTCTTTTGATCCTCTGGAGAGCCGCGTTGGTCGACTCCTCCGCCTTTTTAACCAGCTCGATGCCTGTTCTAACGTCTTGGAGGTATTCCTGCGGTATTTCTACCCCACGGGCCTCCCCTCTCACAAGCGCCACCTTCATCCCGTTTATCTCTTGGATCATATGCGGCGCCTCTATGGGCATCTCGGGATCTACATACAGCTTGTAGCCTTCAGGGAGTTTTAAGCTGGAGGCTTGGAGGCCTTCTAGCACTTTCCCGATTTTTCTCAGGGTGGCCAGCTGCTCCTCTAGCTTCTTGATCTCGCGCTCATGCGATTCGAAGAGGTGTTTCATCTCGGCGCCTTCGTCGACCGCCGATCTAAAGTATACGTCTAAGACCTTGGCCGCCGTTTCCCTGAGCGTGTATGCGTAGTTTAGGAGATCTTGGTGTTTTACTATCGTGGAGTTGAGCTCTTCCTCTACCCTCTTTATTTTCTCCTCTATGGCGCTCGGCGGCTCTATATCTGCAACCTCCTGCAACGTCAATACCCTAGCCCCAAGCTTCTCCAGCGCTGTTTTTAGCTGCTTGACGTTTTTCCGCTCCACAGCGATGAGGAGGGCGTTTCCCTGCTGTACCACGGTTGCGCCCTGCGATCTCGCCAGCTCCAGCGCCTCCTTTAGCGCTCTGCCGGGCAGTGCGACAAATACGTCTAAGGTCTCGGTCTTAGGCACCGCCGCAGTCTTTATCGGGGCGACGTCGCGAGATAGCGCGAGCTTCGTCCTCAACTCTTCAGCAAGCCGTACGTTATAGGAGACATCTCTATGTAGAGCCTCAAGCTTCTTTATCGCATCCTCCAGCTGCCTCTCTAGGGTCTCCAGAGGCAACTTCACCTGCTGTGGCTGGAGGTATTGGAGGAGTGGGTTGAGCAACTCCTCTAGCCTCTTCAGCCTCTGCGCCACGGAAGGGTCCCGGGGCCTTGGAAGTCTCTCAGGGCGGTCCTCGAACATGGCAACGCTCGCTTTGCCAATGAAGTATATGAGTTCAGGCAACGTGTCTACGTTCCCCGCTATCTTGAATTCAACAACACGTTCAAGAGGCACGTCGCATGCATCTCAAAGACTTTAAAGTATTGCGTATACGTGTAGAACACGTATACCGATTTCCAAAGGGAAAAAATCTTTATAATCATGCCGAAAGACCCCGGCATGAAAGCGGGGAAGAACCCGCCTGAGGATATCTACGTGTTTATAGAAATACCGAAGGGTAGCAACATCAAGTATGAATTCGATGAAGAGATGAGGGCGATTGTCGTTGACAGGATTCTGTACACGGCGATGTTCTACCCATTCAACTACGGCTACATACCTGAAACTCTGGAGGAGGACGGAGACCCGCTCGACTGCCTTGTGGTTACTCATGAGACGCTTCTTCCCGGCGTAGTTATTAGGGCCAGGCCGATTGGGGTACTAATTACCGAGGACGAGGAGGGAGTCGACAGGAAGATAATCGCGGTGCCGCATGAAAAGGTCGACCCCCGCTTCGCCGGAGTAAGAGACGTAAAAGATCTGCCTGAAAGCGTGTTGAGCCAGATTAAGCACTTCTTTGAGCATTATAAAGAGCTGGAACCGGGGAAGTGGGTTAAGGTCAAGGAATTCAAGGGCAGGGAAGAGGCACTGAAGATAATATCTGAGGCTGTATCTAGAAAGAAGAATAAATAGCAGAGTATTATAGTGGGTTTTCCTCCGGAAAGCGAGGAGGGGAACGTAGAGTATAAGCTTACGTTCGGGTCTACAGATATAGATAGGTTGGCAGGACAGCTGAAAAGGCGCCTCTCTGAGGGAGGCGGGGAAGCGATCTACCTAGTCGGCGTTTCTAACGACGGCAGACCTCTAGGGCTTCCCGACGATGAGTTGGTTAAGGCGTTGGGCGTGTTGCGCGAGGTGGCGAAGAGGGCGGGAGCGTCGTTGCATATCCTGCGCATCTCCGAGGGCATAAGGGGGAAGGTGGCGGAGGTTCTGCTGAGGGTTGCTACAAGGGAGGAGCCGCCTCCGACGGTCACAGTCGTCGTGTTGGGCAACGTAGACGCTGGGAAATCCACGCTGGTAGGGGTTCTGACCACGGGGAAGCTTGACGATGGGAAGGGGTCAGCCAGAGCCTACGCCTCTAGGTACAAGCATGAGGTTTTGACGGGGCGCACCTCCGCGGTGTCTATGCGGCTTCTGGGGTTTAGGGCGGATTCGGCGGTGAACCACCAGCTCATCGACCCGCTGGACGAGGCCGAGGTGTATAGACGCTCGGACAAATTGGTTCTGTTAGTAGACGTGGGAGGCCACGAGAGGTATCTGAGAACCGCGTTGAGGGGGCTTTTCAGCTCGCAGCCGGACTACGTGATGTTGGTCGCGGCGGCCAACTCAGGCGTTCAGAAGATGACGAAGGAGCACTTAGGCATAGCGGTTGCGCTTGGCGTGCCCGTGTTTATAGTCATCACGAGGGTCGACATCGCGCCTCAGGAGGTGTTCCAGAGAACACTCGAGGATGTGGTTAAAGTTGTGAAGATGCCTGGCGTGAGCAAGATCCCCTACGTAGTTAGAGATCTAGGCGATGTGGTGCTGGCCGCAAAGGCCATGCCGGCGGGGCGCGTAGCCCCGATATTTTTCGTATCGAACGTGACTGGGCACGGGCTGGATCTTCTCCTGCGTTTTCTTTCTATACTGCCCAGGAGGAGGAAGTGGGACTACGGAGGAGACTTCCTAATGTATATATCGGATATATACCTAGTTAGGGGGGTCGGCGTAGTCGTTGGAGGGCTGGTGGAGAGGGGCGTGGCCAGAGTTGGAGATAGGGTTTGGGTAGGCCCCTACGGAGATGGGAATTGGATCTCGGCCACCATAAAATCCATACACATAAACAGAACGCCTGTGGAGTCCGCCGGAGCTGGAAGCTTCATAACTGTCAGCTTAGACAGGGTGGACAAGGTGGAGAAGGGCATGGTGCTGTCTAGCAAGCCTCTTGGGGCGGCAAGGGAGGTCGTCGCAGACGTCCTCGTGTTGCGACATCCCACGGTTATTAGGGCAGGCTTCTCGGGGGTTTTCCACTACAAGGCGGTTAGGACTAGTGCATATATAAGGGAGATAGACAAGGGCGAGCTTATGGTTGGCGACAGCGGCATCGTCAAGATAGAGTTAGCGAGGCCGTGGCATATAGACGGCGGGGTCTTCGTGTTTAGAAACGGGCCTACAAGGATCTTCGGCCGGGTGCTGAGGGTCGGCGATGGAGCTTCTGCTTCCTAGGCCCATCTGTAGCTTGGTGAACTGCGACGATTTGGAGAATTCGATTGACGCAGACAGCGCGCTGGAGGAGATGAAAAAGGAGCAGGAGGTCTTTAGGCTACTTCCAGACGTCTACGCATACAGGTACGACTTTAGGAGAATCTCGCCCTCCGTAATCAACGACTTCGAGTACTGCCCTAGGCTGTTGTGGGTTCAGTATAAGCTCGGGCTTAAGCTCTTCACGAAGAGCTCGGCCATTTCGCTGGTCCGCGGGAGGTTGCTCCACGAGAGGTATGAAAGGGCGGTCTCAGCCTTCGATAACGTGATCACCGAGTATAAGGTAGAGGTGGGGGATCTCGTCGGCGTTATCGACGTCGTAATTAGGAAGGGGGGGCGTAGCATACCTGTGGAGGTGAAGACAGGTCTTGCGTCGAAGGAGGCGCACAGGAAGCAACTGCAGATATATATCTACCTCCTAAACGCCGGGTATGGATATCTTGTGTACAGAAATAAGGTCGAGAGAGTTGAGAGAGACGATAGAGCGGTGGAGTTGCTCATGGAGATAAAAAAGGTGTTGAGCTCGGATAGACCCCCCGCGGCTAGATGCGGTAGATGTCCCTTTGAGGTGATATGTAGAAACGTGGCTACCCGGTGACATGTCGGCTCGCTACGTCGAGTATCTCGGGCTTCCGTGGTACACGCAGCTTCTGGTCTACCTCCTAGCCCTTCTATCTGTTGTGGCGTGGATATACGGCATGTCTAAGACATATAGAGAGGTGGGTCTTTCCAGAGTTTTCGTACACACCGTGAGAAAGCCTGGCAGAGCGGCGCGTTTTCTGCTGGAGTTCCTCCCCCACTACAGATTCCTCTCTTATGAGACGCTGGGCGGCGTGGGCCACCTCCTTCTTGTGGTAGGCCTGGCAATCTCTCTGGTGGGTACCTTATTGGTGGCTGTGTCTCAGTATACCGGCGCGCCGTACGAGGGGAGGCTCTTCTTGGCGATGAGGTTTTTACTGGACGTCGCGGCGGTTTTGCTCATTTACGCGTCTGTGGCGGGCGTAGCTAGGGTCTATGCGAGAAGATCCATACACGACGATATCAAGCCGTACATTCTGACGTTGCTTGGGTTCTTGGTAATCGGCGTCACGGGCGTAGTGATGAGGAGGTATAGAGCCGAGAGCTACCTAGGGGGACCCTCGCCTTGGTCCCCCCTCACATACCTACTGCCCCAGATCCCACATGACCTCTACGTCGTATCGTACTTCATACACATAGCCGCGGCGTTTTTGACGATGGCGTTTTCGCCTGTTGCGCTTCGCCACATGTACATCGCCTATGCGAACTTCCTCCTAGAGGAGAGACGCCTAGGCGAGCTCAACACGCCCTTTGAGCTGGAGAAAGTGTTGGAGAGCGGCGAGGTTAAGGTCGGCGTTAGGAGGAGGGAGGAGTGGAAAGGGCTCTACGGCATAATGTTTGACGCGTGTACAAGATGCGGCCGTTGCGAGGAGGTGTGCCCCGCATTTGTTGCGAAAAGACCGCTCAGCCCAATGGGATTTGTGGTAAAAATTGCGAGAGCTAGAGGCGGCTCAGACCTCTTCCAGGAAGGCATATCAGAGGATGAAGTCTGGTCATGCACCACCTGCGGCGCCTGCGTCCACCAATGTCCCGTGTACATACGCCACATCGACTATATAGTAGATATGCGCCGCGCGCTTGTTTTCGAGTCGCGGGTTGACCAAAAGAAGGCCGACCTTCTCGTATCGGTAGGCCAATACGGAAACACGTTGATGCAGCCAAACACGGGTAGACACGACTGGCTTAGGGACCTCGGGGTTAAGCATGTAGGAGAGAACACCGAGGCCGAATACATCCTCTGGCTTGGGTGCATGGGTAGTTTCGACGCTAGATCCAAGGATATCGTTAGGTCCTTGGTTGAGATCTTGAGGAGAGCCGGCCTTATAGAGAAGGTCGCAGTTCTCGGCGATGAGGAAACGTGTTGCGGCGACCCTCTAAGAAGGCTGGGGGAGGAAAGCAGATTTCAAGAAATCGTGCTTAACAATAAACGGATATTTGAGAAATACGGAGTCAAAAAAATTATAACGATATGTCCACATGGCTATAACACATTTAAGAATGAATATCCCAGATTCGGCGTTAAAATAGAGGTGTTCCACCACGTCGAAATAATCCAGAAACTCCTGGAAGAAGGTAAAATATCGGTGAAAAGCGCCGGCAAGGCGTACACCATCCACGACCCATGCTACCTAGCTCGCCACAACGGCGTTGTTCAGCCGCAGAGGAGAGTCTTGGTTAAACTTGGAGAGCTAATAGAGCCCTCAAGACGTGGAGAAAAAACCTTCTGCTGCGGCGCCGGCGGAGCCAACTACTGGTACGACGTGCCTGAGGAGAAGAGGATTAGCCACATAAGGTTTGAGGAACTGGCGGCCACGGGCGCCTCGACTGTGGTAACGCTCTGCCCGTTCTGCAACGCCATGTTGTCAGACGCGAAAAGAACTAAGGAAAGCCCCGTGGAGGTGAAAGATATCGCCGAGGTTGTCCTAGAGGAGATGACCTAACGACCTCTCGCCTCGTAGGGCGAGGCTTCCAGTTGTAGCGTCTTTACAGAATTGTTTATTAACAGGTCTGTTAAGAGGGATATGCCCGTCAGAGTCGGCATCGTAGGCGTGGGCAACTGTGCATCTGCCCTAGTGCAGGGGATAGAGATGTATAAACAGAATCCCGATCTAGAGCCCATAGTGGCCTTTAAAGAAATCGGCAAATACACCCCCCGCGACATCGTATTTACATCTGCCTTTGAGATAGACGCCAGGAAGGTGGGGCTCGACCTCGCAGATGCCATATTTCAGCCGCCTAATAACGCCACGGTGGTTTTTAAGCCGCGGAAGCTGGGGGTGACGGTACGCCCAGGCCCCGCTCTTGACGGCGTGCCGGAGGGAGGCCTAGTGCCAAAAATCGTAGAGGGTACTGTGGATGACGTCGTAAAGGAGCTTAACTCGACAAATACAGAGGTGTTGGTGAACTATCTGCCGACAGGCGCGAAGAAAGCCGCTGAGGCGTACGCAGAAGCCGCCCTGAGGGCGGGGGTTGCTTTCGTAAACGCAATGCCGGCGCCGATTGCCACCAGCGAGCTGTGGCAGAGGAAGTTCGCCGAGAGGAACCTCCCGCTGTTGGGCGACGACACCCAGAACCAGATAGGGGCTACGGTGTTTCACAAGACCTTGGTAAGGCTGTTGGCCATCAGAGGCGTGAGGATTAAACACACCTACCAGATAAACGTAGGCGGCACGCCAGACTTCGTCAACCTGATGTATAGACGCGGCGACAAGGAGAAGACGAAGACCGCCGCCGTGAAGATGATGGCAGGGGGGCAGGAGTTCGGCGCATATATTTCGCCTGTTGCCTATATCGAATTCCTAGGCGATAGGAAGATTGCCCACACCCTCATAGAGGCTGAGATCTTCGGAGGCCTCTCGATAAGGATAGAGGCCACTCTAGATGTCCACGACGCCTGGAACAGCGCGGCGGTGGTAACAGACTCCGTGAGACTGGCCAAGTTGGCGCTTGACAGAGGAGTGGGCGGCCCCCTCATAAGCGCCTCCGCGTGGGGATTCAAAAACCCGCCTGTCCACATGAGCCCCGACGAGGCGTATAGAGCGGTTGTGGAGTTCATCGAGGGCAAGCGAAGTAGATGAAAGCCTATCTGCGGTTCAAGCGGTGTATAGGGCGGGGGAACCTCTGGCTCTACGTAGTCAGCATACTCAACAGGCGGGGGCCTCTACACGGCTACGGGATCATCCAAGAGCTGAGGCAACTCGGCTTCGGCGTCAGCACAGTCTACGGCTATGTATTGTTGAAGAGGATGGTCGCAGACGGCGTATTGAAGGAGGTGGAGAAAGACGGCAAAAAGCTCTACATAGCGACGGATGTCGCACAGGAGAACTTCAGGAAGGCGTTGAGGGAGCTCGAGGATCTGGTTAAAAGGCTTTCATGAGCTTGAACACGGCGGAGAGGCGCCCCTGCGTGATACAGATCACCGGGGGGAAGGACGTGGGGAAAACCGTGTTGGCCGAGAGGCTTATCTCGGAGTTGAAGAGCAGAGGCTACTCCGTAGTAGCCGTCAAAATCAGCCACCACGATCCCGAGCCTCCGCACAAGGACACCCACCGCCTTAGGAGGGCGGGGGCGGATAGAGTCTTGTTCTACAACGGAGATATCTACGTGCTATACACCCGCGAGGTGTCTTGCGGCGACGTTGCCGCGGACTACATAGTCGTGGAGGGTCTCCGCGACGTAAAGATCGGTTTCAAGATACACGTGGGGCCGGATCCCCCCAGCGACGCCGACGTGGTGCTCCAGACTCCAAACGAAGCCGTCAAGCCGATGTGTGTAGAACAAGACGTATGCGCGGTGCTTAGACTGATCTCCGCCTATAGACCACGTCGTTAAGCAAGCTATTTAAACCCGGAGGTATAGTCAAACGCCGGGGTGGCCGAGCGGCCCAAGGCGACCTGCGCGCGGCAGGCCTGACCGGGACTTGAGATCCCGTCCCCGTCAAGGGGGCGTGGGTTCAAATCCCACCCCCGGCGCCAGCGGTCTTCCACCTGTCTTGGACATACCTATCTCTTAGGATCTTGTACGCCGCCCACTCTTGGCCTAGGTAAAAGGCGTGGTCCGGCAACAACTTCTGAGCCTCCTTCCGTAGGTTCGCCTCGTCAAGCTCTAGCTGTCTCAGCAAAACACCCCTAGGGCTGTAGTGGTACAGTCTGTCAGCTATTACGAAATTGCCATGCGGGTCGTACACATCCCTCTTGTATATCTCCGGCTTAGCCGTGTAGAAGGCCTCGAGGTCCCTCTTCTGCACAAAGGCAGGCGTAGCTATCAAGAAAGCCGATTTTTCAAGGCCGCAGGGCCACTCCTGTAGAACGTCGCAAGGCCTCGTCAGGTAGCTCCCCGTGGAGCCTACCTGCAGTATCAACACCCCGTATATCACGTCCCCGGAGTCTAGGCCGTAGGTGAGGAGATAATCGACGGCTTTATACCTAAGCGCCTCCAAGTCGCTGTCGTAGAGGATGTGCGGCCCTTGATACGGCATTCTCTTGTTTGGAACCTCTAGCTGGATCTCGACGCGCGGCCTTACCTCAGACGCCGCCGGCTTATAGAGCTCCTCTACGGCCCTCCTCAGACGATCCTCGCTACTCCAGCGCAGATCCACGACTCTAACGCCGAGGTTTTCTACGTATTTACATGGTACTCTCAGGGCCTCGTTACATACACCGCGGAGAGCCTGGATTATGAGGTCGCCCGCCCCGTTTAAGTCGGGTCCGTATACGATTACGGTGTCAACTCCGTTGAGATTTTCATACAGGGACTTCACGACGAAATTCACGGCGTCTGCGGAATAGGCGGTACCGACGAAGGCCACCTTGTCTAGGATGTCTCTGCCTATCTTGTCTGGGCTCTGCCAGAGGAGGAGCAAAAGGAGGTTAGACATCGAAAAAGAGAAAGATTACCTATATGAGCGGTCTGAGTAGTTGACCGTGAACCTCTTGGGGGCTAGTTGCGAGACTATGTATCTAAACGCGGCCATGGGGTCGGAATGTTCGCCGCATGTGTACACATCTACGGTGGCGTAGTTGTATGTCGGCCACGTGTGTATCGCGATGTGGCTCTCCAGTACAAGCGCGATTACGGATACGCCCTCCTTATCCCCGCCCTTGAACTTCCACGAGTTAACCTCGACGAGGTGCATTTTGGCGATATGCGCAGCCTCTATCACTATCTTCCTGAGCTTTTCCTGGTCTCGGAGAAGCTCTTCGTCTACCCCGTACAGCTCGCCGTAGACGTGTTTGCCCACCACCGGGGTTTTGACTTGGGTTGTCGTCTGCATTTCGTGCGCGCCGTAGGTCACCCTATATAAACTTTTCGATCGAAAAAATATATCGATTGCCGGAGAGCGACGGCGGGAAACGACCTAGCTCCTCGTGGGGCGTTGGCTCAGGAAGCGGGGCATATAAAGCGGTCTGTTAGGGTAGCCCCTCACATCTTCCCTGATCTTCTTAATGAGGTCCTCTGGCTTAACCCTATACTGTCCGCCTCCCCTCTCTCTAACGGATACAACTCCCTCCGCCTCCTCCTTAGAACCCACGACACATATGTAGGGTACCCATGCAACCTCCGCGTCTCTAATCCTCTTAGAGAGCGTCTCATCTCTATCGTCGACGTCTACCCTTATGCCCTCGGCCTCGAATTTGTCGGCTACCTCAACCGCGTACTTCAAGTTGTCTCTGGTGATAGGTATAATACGGACTTGCACGGGCGAGAGCCACGTGGGAAGACGGGGGGCCTTGCCCTCCTTTTCCGCCCTAGCCAAGGTGTCAAACACGGCGTAGAGGTACCTCTCAACGCTTCCCAAGATGGCTGTGTGTATTATCACTGGATATCTGGTCTGGTTGTTCTCGTCAACGTATTTAATGCCGAAGCGTTGGGCATTGCCGACGTCGATCTGGAACGTGGCTATTTCTCTGGGTCTACCCAGCTCGTCAATTATATGGAACTCGACGTTTAGAACCCAGTAGTACTTCTGGCCTGGGAGAACCCTCACCAGTATAGGCTTCCCCTCCCGCCTCGCCAGCTCCACCAGGTACTGCCTATGCGCCTTGTAGAAATCCTCAGTCACGTTGTACAGCGAGACGTAGGTCCTTCCAAGCTTTCCGATTTCTCTAAAGATCGCCTCGTGTAGTCTAAAGGTCACCTCCATGGCCTCCGCCAGATCCTTCGTAAAGATGTGGAGATCTGGCATGTAGAACCGCCTTAGTCTAAACAGGAGGACCGTCTCGCCAGGTTGCTCAAGTCTATAGGAGTCGGCCACCTCCAACATGCCGAACGGCAACTGCCTATAGCTGATGACCCAGTCCTTTACCATGGCAAACTGCTGGAAGCAGGCGGCGTATCTCAGTATGAGGTCTGTGTCCGACTCAACGATGTAGAGCCGTTCGCCGAATAGCCGGGCGTGGGACTCGATGGCTCTCTCCGACAGCTTAAACATGTTGGTCCCCCTTATCTTAAACACAGGGATCCCCAGAGATTTGGCGACCGCGTACGCATAGTCCTCCACAAGTTCCATCATCAAGGTGGCCTCCGGCGCATAGCGCATGTGGCCGACGTCCGACATAGGCTCCCACTCGAAGCCGAACTTCCTCATGTACTCCAGGTACCTCGGCTCAGAACCGCCGCCGAGCTCCCTCTTGAACACCTCCTTCTCGACGAGGATCTTGAGATCCTCGTAGCCGTCGTAGTTGAACTTAGCTGGGTCGTGCTCTTCGCCGGAGGGCGTAATCACGATGTATAAATCCCTCCTCTCCTCCGCCTTCTTCTCGGCTCTGGAATCGCCGGGCTTGAAGCTCCTGCTCAGCTCCGAAAGGGGGTGGCCGAGGCACTTCAGCTCAAACGCCTTGTAGTATCCAAAAGGCGCTTTGTAGACCTCGCCGCGGAACTCGGACTTAACGACCTCATACAGTTTGTTGACGATTTCTCTCGCGGCGTACGGTCTCGCCAACTCGTTTGAGAGATGTGCATAGGGGTATATAACGATGGAGGAGGCCTTGACCTTCTCGGCTACTTCAACTATGTCGCGGGCGATCTGGCGTAGGAATCCCTCCTCGGGGACGTCCCCCCTCTCTACCGTGGTAAACACCACGAGGGCGTTGGAGGCGCCTCCCGACACCGGCTCGTCCCTGATATCAAGCGCAGGCTCTTTTACCTCCCAACTAAAACGCTCTGTATGTAGGTACAAAACGCGCATGGCTCAAACACGTCTGTTATTTATATCTATTCGACGTAGATACCGTTTCTCCTTAGTCTTTTTAAAATACCTTCAGAATCTTCTGGGTATAAATTGGCATATTTTTTGATCTTATCGTAATCTATCTTGATGTTTCGTTCAAGTATTAACCGTGCTACTTCATTAATAAACTCCTCCGCCTCTCTAGTCGCTATCTTTGCCTTAAGCACAAGCAACTCCTCTAGGCCTATGGACTTGATCTTGAGACCGTTGACGTCGACGTGTTTTAAGTCTGATAGGAGCTCTGGTGGGATATAGATGTCGAGGATGTTCTCCAGCAGATCTACACGTACCGCCTCGCCTCTGGCTATTATTTCATAGTATATCGTGCCGTGGTCGGAGGTCCCCATATCCCAATCGTTCTGGCTAGCTATTTCCTCGAAAAGCTCGTTGTCTAATACGGTGGACTTGTTCAAGATAAATAGGTCGATGTCGCCTGGGTCGTACTCTATCTTGTAGAGAAAGGGCAATACGGCGCTGCCGACGAGTACGAACTCTACATCTCTCTCTTGAAGCTTGGCGGCAACCAACTTCAGCGCCTCTCGGTATTTGTCAAGGCGCATAGATCTAGATGGCCGGCCTTTAATAACCTTTGGCCACGGGCGATATGGTAGTTATATAGATCTATATATCGAGTGTAATCAGTAATACTTATTAACCTCGGTTTTACAATCCAACATGCTACTTAATGATGTTATAGACCAGTTGCCAAACATCAATAAATGCCTAAGAAAAGGCAAAACTCTATTTATCAGAGTTGATATAAACTCTCCCATAGTAAATGGAAAGATAGTTGACGATTTTAGGATAAGAGCTCACGCAACCACCCTCAAGTTGGCCTCTGAGGCGGGGGCGAAAGCCGTGGTTCTAGCCCACCAGGGCAGACCCGGCCAAGACGACTTCACCTCCCTAGAAATCCACAAGCCGTACATCGAGAAGTACCTCGAGAGACCGATCAAGTTCGTAGACGACGTCGCAGGTCCCGAGGCTAGGAGACAGATCAAAGAGCTGAGGGAGGGAGAGATACTGCTTCTGGAAAACGTGAGACTGCTCTCGGAGGAGGTTATAGAGAAAGTCCCGGAGGCCCAGGCCGAGACCTATCTAGTGCGTAAGCTGGCGCCGCTGGGGGACTACTTCGTTTTCGACGGCTTCGCGGTGGCGCATAGATCGCAGCCGAGCGTCGTCGGATTCCCAATGGTGCTGCCGTCGTGTATGGGTCCGGTTTTTGAGAGAGAACTGAGGGCGCTTAGCGTGGTCTTTGAGAGACGCGGAAAAGGCGTACTGCTGATAGCAGGCGGAGCGAAGATCTCCGACACTCTCAAAGCCGTGGAACAGCTGTTGAAGAGCAACACCGCGGAGCACGTAGCAGTAGGCGGCCTCGTCGGATTTGTGTTCTCAGTGGCGAAGTACGGGTTTGTAAACAGCGCGCTGAGGCAGGAGGTGGAAAAAGGCGGCTATATGCCATATGTAGATAAGGCGCGGGCGCTGTTGGACAAGTACGGGAAGCAGATCTATACGCCGATAGACTTCGCCGTAAATCAAAACGGCAGAATGGACGTAGATATATACTCGCTTCCTCAAGTGCCGCTGGACATAGGCCGATCCACCGTGATACAGTTTAAGGAGCTTATCGAAAACAGCGAGATCGTCATATTCAGCGGACCCATGGGCTATATAGAAGATGAGAGATTCGCCGCAGGCACGATAGAGCTCATGCGCGCGGCCTCCAAAAAACGGCTGATACTAGGCGGCGGCCACACGATACTGGGGGCCGAGAAGGCGGGGGTGTTAGACAAGGCGTTCCACGTCTCCACCGGAGGCCGCGCGTTTATACAGACCATAGGGGGCGAGGAAATGCCTGCTGTGAAAGCGTTATTAACATCGGCTAAGAAGTTTGGGCTATGATAAGGGTAGGCATCGTCGGCTACGGCACAATAGGCAAAAGAATCGCAGACGCCGTTGTTGCACAAGACGACATGAAGATAGCCGGCGTGTTGAAGGTAAGCCCAGACTACGAGGCGAAAGTCGCAGTTTCCCGAGGCTTCCCGGTCTACACGCTGCCCGACAGAGTTGAGAAGTTCAAAAAAGCCGGCATAGAGCCCGCGGGCACGATAGAGGATCTAATCAAGGCATCCGACGTGGTTGTCGACGCCTCGCCTGAGGACGTTGGGCGGGAAAATAAGGAGAAGTACTACCAGAGGTATGACAAACCAGTCATATTCCAAGGCGGCGAGGAGGCCGACGTGGCAGAGGTTAGCTTCAACGCGTTGGCGAACTACGAGGAGGCTAGGGGCAAGCGCTACGTCAGAGTGGTGAGTTGCAACACCACAGGAATCACGAGAGTGCTAACATCGCTAACCCTCAACGGCGTCGGCATAAAGAAGGCGAGGATATTTATAGCGAGGAGAGGCGCCGACCCTAAGGAGCACAAGAAGGGGCCTATCAACGACGTGGTTCCAAACCCAGCCACCGTGCCTAGCCACCACGGCCCCGACGTACAGACAATACTGAGAAACGTCGATATTGTGACTATGGCTGTCGCAGTACCTGTGACGATAATGCACATGCACATGGCGTATATAGAGCTAGATTCAGCCTATCCCAAAGACCAAGTCATAGAGGCTTTCGCTAAAACGCCGCGTATCTTCTTAGCAGACGTTGGGGCGGGTTTCCAGAGCCTCGCGCAGGTGATCGAATACGCGAGGGATCTCGGGAGACCGAGAGGCGACTTCCCCGAGGTGGCCGTGTTTAGAGACTCGGTAACCACCCACGGAAACGAGCTCTACCTCATGTACGGCGTCCACCAGGAGTCGATAGTGGTGCCAGAGAACATAGACGCGATACGCTCCATATTCGGCACGTTGCCTAAGTGGAGATCCATAGAAAAAACCGATAAATCGCTTAAGCTCACCACAGAGGGGAAGAGATACGGCTGAAGACGCGTTTTCGCCCATATACATCAGAAAGACTTGCGACGGTTTTTAGCCCGCTGCGGAATCTGTCCCCATGGCACGTCCGCTGGGTTTATAGACGCTGGGGCTACGGCCATCAGAATATCGATACCACCCCTAGGGCGGGCTTTCGCTTGCAAGCGAGGCGTTGAAACGCGCAAGCCTCCTGAGGACCCGGTTTAGTGTGTCAGCGTGGAAGGCACAGATAATAAGCCATAAGGAGGCCTAAAACGAGTGCGGGCGCGTTGTACACCCAAGATATCGCCCTCTTCCCCGGCGTCAGCCGGTCCAGAAAGACGTGGGTGAGGCCGCCCAACGCCCCGAGCGCCGCCCATAACGCCCATGGGAGGCCGGCGATCCACGCCACCGACGCGGCGGTCAGAGAGTGCGTAGCCACGGCCCAGGGGTCGTGCCAACGCGTCCTGTACGGGACTGTTTTTGCCACGGCCCAGGGGCCACCCCGCCACGCTTTGACGGGCTTTCTGCCGTGGGCCAAGACGTCTGTGAGCTTAGTGGCGGCGATTGCGTACGCCGCAATGAGTAGAAGATATGAACAGCGGTAGACCGAAATCAGCGGAAGCGCCGCCCAGACGTAGTGCGTAACCCACTTCACGGAGTAGCAGAAAGCGCTGCATAAAAACCATTGCCCCACGCTGGGTTAAGACTGGTTCATAACGAAGCCTCTGGGCGCAGGCGAGGAGAACAAGGCATCGATACAGCCAGCCCCTATGACTAACCTGGACTAGGCCGCCCTCGCGGCGCCTCCGCGAGCTGTGGCCGGGGCCGTAGAGGGGACCAAATTTTAAAACTGCACTAGCTATATTTCACAATGGTGGATGAGCCGTCATACGAGCTCGCCTATAGGTTTAGACGGATACTTGTCCCAGTCTCGCCGATGAATCCCTCCAGGCTGAAGGAGATCTTGAGCGTGGCGGCCGACTTTGGGGAGAGATACGGCGCCGAGATAGTATATGTCTACGTAGCCGCTGGCGATGCGGACGTGGAGCAGCTGAAGAGATCTATCGAAGAGCATATGGCTAGGAAGGGGGTTAGATACAGCTTTAAGGTGAGGAAACTCGGCGAAGGCGAAACCGTTGCCTCGGAGATCGTGAAAGAGCTTTCTGAAAACAGCTACGACATGGTTATCCTACACTCGCGTGGGTACTACGGCTCTTCAGCGCTTCTCTACAACAGCACATCTATCGCAGTAGCGCTAGCGGCCAACACCTCCGTCTTAATACTGCGGTAGGTGCAGATAGGCGCGGCGGTTTCTCCATATCAACACTTCGGCTTTTGTAGATGCGACCTCCCCGACGAACCGGGAGCCCACCACCTGCTCTTCTACGAGGAGGACCTCGACCTCGCCAGGAGGCTAGGCCTTGACGCGTTTAGGACAGGCGTCGAGTGGGCGTTGGTGGAGACGAGGGAGGGGGAGTACAACCGGGAGTCTATTAGGCTGTTTTCAGACTACCTAGCCTCCATAAAGAGACGTGGGCTCAAGACGTGGGTCTCCCTGCACCACTTCACCAACCCGAGGTGGGTTTGGAAACATGGCGGGTGGGAATCGAGGCATGTGGCTAGGCGGTTTGTCCAATACGTCGAGCTCGTGGCTAGAGAGCTGGGTGGCTTGATAGACGTAGCTCTCCTCTTTAACGAGCCAAATATGTACACGTTTCTCGCCTATATCAGAGGCGATCTGCCGCCTTACGGCTTCCTATCGCCTAGGCACATGCGTAGGGCTTTGGAGAACATCAAGAGGGCCATCCTGGAGGCCAGAGACGTGGTGAAATCCTACGGCGTCGCCGTATCTTTTACACATTCGTACACGAAAATCGAGTCTAGAAACATAGTTTTCAAGGCTGTATCCTTTTTCCTAAATAGACAGCACATAGAATATATGCAGATGTTTAAAGAAATGGATTATACATCGCTAAACTATTACGTTGTGGGGAGATACGAAGATCTGGCGTTACGTTTTATCTATAGACCAGCGGCTTTGCTGGAGGTGAAGAGCCCTACGCCTCTTGCAGTGACGGAATTCGGCATAGCAACAAGAGACGAGAGGACGAGATACAGCTACCTCTGCGCCATGGCTCATGTCTTAAAGAGGGCGAAACCTGTGGCCGCTATCTGGTGGAGCTTTCTACACGGCTACGAATGGGGGCTCGGGTACCAGCCCTTTTTTGCCTTAGTCGACGTAGTAGGCACGAGACGTGTTCCCACCGAACTTGCGAAAAAGTTTAGGCAGACGCTTGAGAATCCGCCGGAGTGCCCTCTCGAGGAGAGAAACGCTGGTCTAGAGTGGCGTTGGGAACCGCTATAGAAAATCGTCAAGTTGCGAGCCGGAGGAGTACGGAGTTTCTAGGATCCTCTTAATCGCGGCATGTCGTCTCTCGTCTATGTTCCACGATCTGTAGTTAAGGAGGGCGTTGAGGGGGGTGCCGAACCTCTTCAACAGCTCCTCAGCACGCTTAGGCCCTATGCCGGGCAGAGAGGCCAGAAGCGCGATCTGAAGGGCGCGGACGTCGCTTCCCTTTTTAGCGGCAGGCGCCTTCACCTTGCCACCACCTTCCTTCTTGGCGGCGAGACAGAGGAGGGCCCCCGTCTGCGCCCTATCCTCCGTATATATGAGACCAAGCCCCATCTTGTAGAGGGCCAACTGGGCGCCTAAGACGGCGTTTGGGGAAACCCTCCTCGACTTTAGCTCCTCCCAGAGGTCACCCTCCACAACTATCACCGGCCTCAGTCCGGCACTCTTAAGCCTTTCGGCTTGATCGAAAAGCCTGCCGTCGATTATAGAATTTACAAAATCCGAAGCGCTTTTCCTTTCGAAGATAAAGACGCCAGCCACGTAGTCCCCCACCTCAAGCTTAGTTTTTACAACGGCGCAACCGGCCTCCTTTATGTGGCGTACTACCTCCTCAGCTTGTTCGCGCGAGTCTACGAGAACGGTAGGGACAAGCTCGAATTTCATCATCGTTAGATAAAGCTTTTGTAATTATCTGTGATCTGGAGTGCCGCCGAGGCTTGACGGGGCATGTCTTGCGGCAAGGCGCTCTAAGACCACCTCTAGGCGCCGGACACCGCGATAAACGCGCCAACGCATAGGAGCTGGATTGCGACAACCCTCGGCCAACCAATCCGGCGCTACATCAACGGCGGTTAGAAGCTGATGACGTAGCCCAACCTTAGGTTGGCCGTTGTCCCCCATGTCCGATGATCTCACGCCGGGGATAACCTGGCTACTAATGAAGGCATGGGCGAGGAGAAAGTCGCTAGGCGACGCCTAGGGACAGGCGGTAAACGGTTTTGCACTAGGCGGTCAAGGTCTCGTGTTTGGCTTTCCAGGCGATTAGGTCCTCCCTCTTGCCTATGACAACCCAGGAGATAGTTTTAGAGAGCGGCCTCGTCTCTGCTATGATCACCTTGTCCCCCGGCTTCACCTCTATACACTCGGGGACTCTCACCTTGATCCTTCTCCTTCTACGCTCGTAGCGGTTGTACTTACGTATGTAGTGGACCCACTCGTGGGTCACCACGGCGGCTTTGTGCATCCTGACCTTCTCAACGGTGACCTCAAGCAGCTTCAGCCTAATCTTGAGATGCCCGTGCCAAGGACAGAGGGGGTCGTCGCATACGGCCAGCGGAGGTTGAACATACGGCAAGCCTATGTCTCTCACCTCCACCTTCTTTCCATTGGGCAGAGTTACGACGTCGCCGGCGCGAGGTCTAGACTGTAGCTTCACGACCGTCATGGCATCACTTAGCGGCGATGTGGAGCGAGGACCTTGTCGCCTTTAGGCCTGGCTCGCCGTGTTGCACAACCTTGGTGGTGAGGGCGAACTCGCCTAGGTAGTGGCCTATGTGCCAAGGCGATATGAAGACCGGTATGTAGGTAATACCGTTGTATACGTGTATAGTTAAGCCGACCATCTCGGGCAGTATTATCATGTCTCTACTGTGGGTTTTTATGGTGACCTTCTTCCCCTGCGCCGCGAGCCTCTTGGCCTTCCTGATTTTCTCAAGCAACTTCCTGTGCTCCGGCTTTAGCCCTCTCTTGAGGCTCCTCCTCTGGCGCGCCGGCAACAGCTTGATAAACTCGTCCATTGGGAGGTTTAGGAGCTCCTCAAGAGTTTTGCCTCTGTATCTAAACGTCCCCCACTCCTCCGGCGGGATAACGGCGGGGGTTATCCAACCCTGCTTCCCCTTCTGAGCCTCCTGCTCTTTTGAAGACATTGTCGCGGCGTATCAAGATAGTTTAAAAGCTTTGCCGCCTTAATCTTTTTATCTCCACCTCGATGGCGCGTTTATGGAGGCCGACTACGACGTTATAATCATAGGGGCAGGCATAGCGGGGCTTTCAGCAGCCCTATATGCCTCACGCCAGCGCCTTAGGACTCTGGTGATAAGCAGAGATCTGGGGGGCCAACTAAACATGACCACGTTGATTGAGAACTACCCAGCTATACCAAAGATCTCGGGGCCGGAGCTGGCGAAAAGGGTGGAGCAACAAGCCCGCTCCTTTGGAGCCGAGATAATCTTCGACGAGGTGAAAACCGTGGAAAAGGGCGAGGGCGTATTTATCGTAAAGACCGAGGGGGGAGACGAGTACAAAACGCTTGCGGTCATCCTGGCGTTTGGGAAAACGCCGAAGGAGCTCGGCGTACCCGGCGAGGCTAAGTTCAAAAACAAGGGAGTGTCCTACTGCACCATCTGCGATGCCCCGTTCTTCAAGGGGCAAGACATAGCGCTGGTGAGTTGGGGCGATCTGGCCAGGGAGCCCGTAACGATACTCTCCTCGGTATCCAACAAGTTCTACTGGATATACCCCTCAGAGAAACCCATACACGACGACGAGTTCATAGAACAGGCTAGGAGGTTGGGGAAGGCCGTCTTTATGCCAAACAGCGAGGTGGTGGAGATAAAGGGCGACACAAAGGTGAGGTCTATCGTCGTGCGGAACAGAAAAACCGGGGAGACCCAGGAGTTGCCCGTGGCTGCCGTCTTCGTAGAGGTGGGCTACGTCACAAAAAGCGACTTTGTTAAACATCTTGTGGACCTCAACGAAAGAGGTGAGATAATAGCGGATTGGGAGGGTAGGACTAAGACCCCCGGCGTGTTTGCAGCGGGTGACATCGTGGCATATCCCTACAAGCAAGCCGTGATCTCGGCAGCCATGGGCGTCGCCGCTGCCCTATCTGCCACAGCCTACGTCATGAAGATCAAAGGGAGGCCCCTCCACTCCTTGGTGGACTGGCGTGCCGAAAAGAAGTAGTCAGACGGCTGAAATCGCTTCACGACGTCAATGCTCAGCGGCCTCATCACCGACATTTTTATCCACTGTGTATTTATTTAGGAGTTGGAAAACTGGTGGTGTTAGCCAAGCCCTGTCTGATGTGGTTTTCATGTCCCGGCGACGGTGGAGATACCCTTGTGTATTGGAGGGGGGAGGCGCGTAGGGCGAGGAAGGACGACCCCGTCGTTAAGCTGTACGGCGCCCTCGATACGGCAACGACATATGCCCATAAGGCGGCGAACGTCCTCCAGAGGCCGCAGGCCCGCATCATGAGGCTGGCCGCCTTCTCGCTGATGGAGCTCGGCTTCTACATGGCGACGGGGAGGGCGGAGTACCTAGACACAGCCACGGCCTTGTACAAACGCGCGCTTAAGTTGGCGTATGCGCATGCCCCGGAGGAGCCGCTGAGGAGCTGGATCGCCTGCGCCTCGCCGGAGTGTAGCGCCGTAGACGAAGCTAGGGTGTGGATAAGGTGGGCGGAGAGGAGGGCCGTGGCCCTGGGCGAGCAGGCGGTGGCCAAGCTCCTCAACCAGCTCTCCAACCTAGCCTTCGAGGTCATGAGAACCCTCCCCCATATCAAGTATAGACACAGAGACGTCGGATAACTTTAAATAAGTAGATGTACCAAATACTGCCCTAGGCAACACCCCTGTAGGGGGGCGTATGAGCCTGGCGGGTTACCCCGGCCATATCGTTAAAACTTATATACATAGCCCATTCCCCCCACTATGCCTAAGGAGGTGTTTTTGCTCGAGCTGTGGAGACAGTATGGCGAAAAGGCTGAGGAGGTGAGAGTAAAGCGGTACCCGGAGTACGTAAAACTGAAGGCAAGGCTCTCAGGCTACCTCTACACGATAAAGCTTCCTCCAGAAAAGGCGGAGCAGGTTCTGTCTGAGCTGAAGGCTAAAAACGTCAAAATCGAGGAGGTCTGAAAAATTTTTAAAGGTCTCCTTCTCGCTCTCAACCATGGAGTACATATACGGCGCCCTGTTGCTCCACTACGCCAAACAGGAGATAAACGAGGAAAATCTCACGAAGGTGCTCCAAGCGGCAGGCATATCGCCAGACGAGGTGAGAGTGAAGACCCTCGTGGCGGCGCTTAAGGAGGTGAACATAGAGGAGGCTATAAAGTCGGCGGCTTTCGCCCCAGTGGCCGCCGCCCCGGCGGCGGCTCCAACTGCTACGGCCGCCGCGGCGCCTGCAGCCAAGGCAGAGGAGAAAAAGGAAGAGGAGGAGAAGAAAGGCCCAAGCGAGGAGGAGATCGCCGGCTCTCTGGCCTCACTGTTTTAGGCGTAGTAGCCTAGATAAAACAGCATCAAGTTCTTTTACATCTCTGTGATATATCCTGAACACTTGGTTATTTAGCTTGAACTCTATGAAACGCCTTTCCTCGTTAATCTTGTACTCAGATACCTCAAGCGGGGCTTTTAAACCCAGGGTTTTGTCTATCACAACTCCGGCTTCGTAGACCTTGAGACTTCTCACGATGCGCGGCACCACGGGGGGCTTAAACGCCAGCATAGATATGGCTGAGAACACGCTGAAGATCGCGACGTAGCTTATGAACCTGGCCGCGGTTGGGCCTATTGATGCGCCCAGCGATGTCTCGGCCACGTGCGGCAAGGTGGGGAAGAGGAAGGTGGCCAGCAGTATAAAGCCGGGGAGTATGAGTAGCGGCATGAAGGACGCCCTTGCGAACTTCCTGTACTCGTCCATCAACGCCTTGTCCTTCTCCAGAAGTTTATCGACCTCCTTCTCGTCTATCTCCATCAACGGCTTGCCCCTAGAGATCTCTTGTACATTCGCTATGCCTCTCCTGTACGTCCTTACGCCTATGAAGATAGATACCGCGAAGAACAGTACGAAGTACAGCAGGACGGCGGTGAAATAATCGCTTGGGAAGAAAGTGAGTATCGTGGCAAACGCCAGTATAGAGACCGCGCTGATTAAAACGCGCCTCATGGCGTTGGGAAGTGGCGCAGTTTATAAACCTTATAATACGGTGGAGGCGTGGTAAAAATCGCGGCGGTCTGCTCAGACTTTCCCGGCTCCCTTGAGCCTAGCCATGGCTTTGGCTTGCTGATAAACGATGTGTTGCTGTTCGACAGCTGTAGCAGAGAGGCCGCCTCCGCGTTTCTGTCTAGGTATCCATCAAGGCCGTTGCTGGGCGTCGCCGGCGTACCGGGCAGTAGCCACCACGCCGGCGGCTTCGACCTCTTCAATGTGCCGGTGGTCAAGCCAAGCGGGGATCTGAGGCTCAGGGTTAGGGGGGTTGAATACAGCTTGTTCTGGGAGCGCTGGGAGAGCGTGTTATACGTCGACAACGTGTTGATCACCCCCTGCGGCCTCTACACCCTACCCAACCACAAGCTGTCGAGAAGGGGGCTAAAGGCTAGGTGCGTCGTGGGTGGGTTAGGAGGCACGGCCATTAACCCATATGTCCAACACAGAGTCGTGGCGGAGCTCCGGTTGCTCGGCGCCAGATGCCTAGTGGTGACGCACACGGCCCCCCAATTCGTAAAAGAGCTGGAGAGGAAGTTTAACGTCTTCAAGATCGGCGCCGGCTCTGTTGTGGAGATCTAGAGCTAAATAATTAATATGCAGATCTCTCAGGCGACGTGGAAAACGCGTTGGTGTTTCTGGCCAGCTGGGTGCTCCTCGTGGGGCTGGTGTACCTAGTAGACAAAAGGGCCGTCAGGTACTTCGTCGCGATTTATTGGAAAAGCGAGAGGCTTGTGGCGTATGTGGCTAGGTTTACGGAGAAGCTGAGCTTTATACCTCTTAGGGCGTATCTAGCCGCCGTGGTTGTGCTTTTTCTCATGCCTGTGTTTTTAGCAATGCCGTTGGTGCGCCCCGATGGGCAAGTGCAGCTCCTTTCAGGATTCCTCTACATGTTGGTCGGCGGCACGCTGTCTGCAATTAAATCTCTGGCTGGGGGGAGACCGGTGGAGGAGGCGGCGGCGCATTCGGCGGGAGTAACGCCGATAGTCCCCGGCGTAACTCTGCCTTGGGATCAACTGCCGTATTTGGCCGTAGCCATCGTCGTCTCCGTTGTGTTGCACGAGCTCATGCACGGCTACGCCGCGTTGAGATACGGAATTCCTGTAAAGTCGGTGGGCGTCTTCTCGCTGTTGTATGTATTCAGCGGGGCGTTTGTTGAGCCGGACGAGGAAAGCTTCAAAAAGGCCAGCACCGAGGCTAAGGTAGCAGTGCTGGCGAGCGGCGTTGCGGCCAACGTGGTGTTGGCTGTGGCGGCGATGGCGTTAGGGATCCTGGGCGCGTGGGCTGGACTCCAAGGGGCTGTATTCGGCGTTTCGGCGCTTGGCGTAAACACCGGAGATAGGGTTCTGGAGATACATGGATGCGGCATGAGCGAGAGGGTGTACACGCCCGACGACTTCTTGACCAAGGTAAACGTGCTTGCCGGCATGGGCCCGCTCCTAGGCGTGAACAAGACTGTCTCGTGTAGACCTGGGGATAAGGTCACCTTGGTGGCGGGGAGCTGGCTTGGAAGATACAGCGTTGAGGTGGATTACGTCAACTTCACGACGCCCCCCAGGGTCAACTGGCTCTACGTAGAAGGCTCCCTGTATAAAGGCGGCGTGAGGGCGGGAGATGTTATAAAGAGGGTGGTTGGATGCGGCGTGGAGGCGGAGGTCAACACCAGCGGCCAGCTCATATCGGCGCTCCAGCTAATGAAGCAGAGGTGTAAACCCGGCGACGTCATATCTGTGGACGTGGAGAGAAACGGCACACTTGCGACGTTCAACATCACTCTCGTGGAGAAGGGAGGCTCAATATTCTTCGGGCTTGGGCCCGGCAGTCTCCCCCTGTGGGGCTACGACGAAGGTCCCATTAGGAGGAGCCAGCTCTACAACACGGACTTCGCCAAGCTGATCTTCTGGATGATAGTGGTTAACTACGGCCTAGCTATGTTAAACGCCTTGCCCATATATCCGCTGGACGGCGGCCAACTACTCGCCGCGGTAGCACAGCGGAAGTTGGGGGAGAAAAACGGCAAGGCGCTGGTGACGGCTGTCACCTGGGTTCTCGCAGCGATGTTGGTGTTCAACGCGGCCTTGGGCGTGTTGGGGGAGCAGTACAAAATACTGCAGTCGATAAAATGACGAAGTTGCTGATACTTGCCATAGTTGCCGTGGCCGCGGTCTCAGCTATGTTGCCAGTTGAAAACCTGGTTTCAGACGCCTACAGGCCACCCCCCAACAAAGTGGTTACCCCCTCCGGGATCGCCGTTGTGGACGCCCCCCTCTGGCTATACTTCTGGAGGGTCACTATAACGCTCACGGCTCTCCTCTTCGCGGCGATTGTGGCCACGTTTTTCACCCGTTCAAACGCCAGAGTCCGCTGGACTTTAGCGGCGCTTTCGGTCTCAATCGCCGTCTTCCACTACCTCACGTTGCTGTTTACGTCGTCGCCTCCCGGCTACGGCATAGCTATATATCCGCTGTTTTACACGATATCTGTAAAAGGCGTCACCCAAGTATATCTCGACATCGGACAAGTGCTGATCCTATACGCCGTCTACAACGTGTATCTGGCTAATAAGCTATCTTAGGAACTTCCCCTCTAGGGACTTGACGTATTCAACCGACTCCTTCGTGGAAATGAAGTGCCCCCTCACATACTCTACGTCCTCTGCGGCGACGCTGGATCTGCCCCTCTCCTTGGCTATAATATAGGCCGGCACCAGCAACTGTAGCGCGTACCTTAGAGAGTGCTCTACGCCGATAGACGTGAGGAGCTTAAGCGCGTCTTCGCCGAGCGCTATGTTTTGCTCCCGCGCCTTTATACTCACGATTTCTCTAATCTCCTCCGCGGTGTACGGCCTGGTCTTTATAATCACAAGCCGGTCTAACACGTCCTGCGGTATCCCGTGCGGCGCCTCTATGTCGGTTCCCCTAACCTTGGCAAACCCTCTATTTGTGGCCATTATGATAATTGGGGCGAACTCCGTCTCCATAGCCCTAGTGAGAAAGGCAAACGTCTCTATGTCCAGCAGATGGGCATCGTCTATAAACAGGACCCCTGGGACCAGCTCTGCCTTGCCCTCCTCCACGGTCTTTTTAACGATCTCGTCAGCCTGCCTTCTTACCTCGTCCGGTATCTCCTTGGTCTCCTCCGCAAAGCCGAAGATCATGGCCGAGATCAAGCCTCTCTGTCTCGCGAGAGACATATCTACCTCATGTAGGGTAAAGAAGCGGACTACCTCCTTCTCTTTGTACACAGGACCCTTAGGTATTTCGACCCTCCTCCTCGCCGGCACGTCGTACTGCTCGCCCCCCTCACCCCTGCCAGCTACAGACACAGTCCCCGTCTCCTCGTCTATCATAATCACGTCACCCTCCTCGACCCCAAGCTCTATGAGCTGTTGGGCGATCTCGGCGGGTACGCGAAGCGTTTTTTCATCGTCTTTTGTCCTCAGCTTAATGGTGGCGCCTAGCACCCTCTGGAGGTAGGGGTTATAGGGATGCCGGCCGTATCTAAACTCGACGCTTCTCACCTCTCCCTCGTAAACCCTCCTCCACTCCCGTATCTTTATCCCGATGGCCCTCCTGAGGGCGCGCATTAGAAACTCCGACTTTTTCACCTCGAGCGAGTATATCTCGCCGCCTGACAGCGCCACGAAGGGGGTCTCGGGGCCTAGCTCGCGGGCTATGCCCAACGCCAGAGCGGTTTTCCCGGTGCCAGGAGGACCCACTATCAAGACGCCTTTCCCAGCGAACTTCCCCTCCTTTATCATCTTAACGACTATGTACGCGGCCTCCCTAGCCTCGGTCTGACCGACGAAGCCATCTGCTGAAAACTCCACCTTTCCGTTTCTAATCCCCAGCCCTCTGATGTGGCTGTGGGCGGCGAACCTCTCGGCATGTGGCCTAACCTCCTCTATCTTTATAGATGACATAGATAGGCCAGAAGCATCCATTTAAAAAATTTTTTAAGCTTGTAGAATTATAAAGCCTGTGAAAAGCAGAGAAATCGCATACCTCCAGATGCTCGCGGTACTAGCCATCTCCAACACGCCGCGGGGCAGGAAAAACCTGGCGGAGGAGCTGAAAATCGGCGAAGGCGTGGTGAGAACCCTTCTCGAGGGCGGGAGGGATCTTGGACACGTGGCCGTGCTCAAGGGAGGTGTTAAAATAACCGAAGCCGGCTCGGAGTTTCTAAGGGAGGCGCTAGCCCTCTGTGGGATAACTAAGATGTTGCCGCTAGACGACGCGAAAAAGATACTCTGCGGTAGGAGGTGCATGGGCTTCATAACGATGGAGGGGGTAAAAGACGTCATAGGTCTCCGCGACAGCCTTGTTAGACTCGGCGCATGCGGCGCCTTAATAGCGGTTCCAAGAGAGGGCAAGCTCGCCCTGCCCCCCCTTGACGATCCACTGGAGAAGTACGACAAAAGGCTGGCGGAAACGCTAAAGCCTTACGTGGAAGACGGCGGTAGCGTCGTAATAGCATGTGGAGATACTTTCTCAGATGCGCTAGGCCTAATAGCGCTAAGGTGCTCCCAGCTTGTGGCGAAACAATAGCGGGTAACTATATTAACCGTGGGGTTTAACTTCATAACGTGATGATTAGAACCCGGTGGAGTTGTGACAGTCGGCATCCTATCTGACGAGAGACCTATTCGAAGTCAAACGCGGTTGCCCAAAACGGCGGCTCAGATGTGGTTTTAGATATGACACCCTCCCCGCCCTAAAGGGCGAGGCTTTCGGTTATAATAGACGACGCGTAGGGAGCCATATGGGGGATCCGGCGTCTGAATCCACACAAGGCCATTGTTATAAAGCTCTGCTTGATTTCAGCACATCTATGCAAAGAGCCTCTAAGAGAAAGATGAGCTCTCCATGTGGAGAAATAGCACATGGGCTAGAGGACGTTTTAATAAAGACAACGTCGATAAGCGATATAGACGGAGAAAGGGGGATCCTGTGGTACAGAGGATACAGGATCGAAGATCTTGCGAGAAACTCCACATATGAGGAGGTCGCATATCTACTGCTCTATGGGAAACTCCCAACGCGGGGCGAGTTAGACGAGTTCACAAGCCGTTTGGCGAAAAATAGGGATCTCAACCCGGCGACTGTCGAGGTTTTGAAAAACCTGGCCTATGCGCATCCGATGTTTGCGGCTGAGGCCGCCATTGCTACAGAGGGCGCCTTCGATGACGACAATAGGAAGCTCTCTGAAAGCCTCAGGACTGGGAAATATGGAGACGAGGAAAAGGCGCTCGCTTATAGGATCGCCGAGAAGCTTGTGGCGAAAATGGCAACCATCGTGGCGTATCACTACAGACTGTCGCGCGGTCTAGAACCGGTGAGACCTAGGGAGGACCTCCCCCACGCGGCGAACTTCCTCTATCTCATGTTCGGGAAAATGCCGGAGCGTCTAGCGGTAAGAGGCCTGGATCTCTACCTCATACTCCACGCCGATCACGAGGTCCCCGCTAGTACACTGGCGGCGCAGGTGGTCGCGTCTACGCTGAGTGATCTGTATTCATCCATAGCGGCGGCTGTCGCCGCGCTCAAGGGACCTCTACATGGCGGAGCGAACGAAGCAGTGGTGAGGACCTACCTCGAGATCGGCGATCCATCAAGAGCGAAGTCCATAGTAGAGGCTGCTACGAAGCCAGGAGGGCCGAAGCTCATGGGCGTCGGACACAGGGTATATAAGGCGTACGACCCCAGAGCCAGGATATTGAAAGATTTCGCTAGAGACTACATGACCAAGTACGGAGATCGCGATAATCTGTTCGCGATCGCGGTCGCGATAGAACAGGAGGTCCTCAGCCTGCCATACTTCAGACAGAGGAGACTATACCCAAACGTCGATTTCTGGTCCGGCATAGTCCTCTACTACCTGGGGATACCATATGAGTACTACACGCCACTTTTCGCCGTCTCAAGAGTCGTAGGTTGGGTCGCACACATACTAGAGTACTGGGATAACAACAGGATATTTAGGCCAAGGGCGTGCTACGTGGGTCCGCACGACCTTAAGTACGTACCGATTAACGAAAGAGCTTAAATTGGGGACGGCTATCAGTTCCGTGGGCCGTGAGAAAATAAAAATTGTGATAAAAATATACAAAAACAAGTTCGATAAAAATAGGAAATATATAGTCTTAAAAAACGATAAATATAATATATCGCTTATAAAGTCGATACCAAGTAGGAGGGCGGGGAAATACGTCGAGAGTTTGAAAAAGAGCTGGATGCGGGTGAGGATCGAGAGGGTGGAACCGGGCAGGGTGAAGATACGGGAAGAGATCTCGGGTAGCGGCTGGCTCTACTTCCCAAGCCACCGTTTGGCCATAGGCGTAGTCTTCCTAGGGTCATGGGGCGTGTTAGCCGCGTCGAGCATACCATCTAGGGAGCCGTACTTTCTGCCAATAGGGGGAAAACCGCCGCGGTTGCTAGGCGTCAGAACTATAGACTTCTACTAGAGCGTCTCCCCGGCCCCCTCTGGGGGCTCAAGGACCCGCCGCGGGTACACCGGGGTGGAGGGCAACTCATACGGGGGACGTGGCGGTCACATCGATTTTATCTCCGTCTACACGCCCCAAGGTGTAAGTAGATGTCGTTCATGGGAGGAGAGCTGTTAGAGGCCAAAAGGTCTGTCTTGCCCCTACTCCCGCCTTGTCCGACGTCGATGTAGCTCCCTGCCGCGATGCTCCGCCTGCCCCGTGACTTACCTTGGCAGTCTTCTCATACACGCGAGGAGGTGGATATATGACCGCGCTCCCCGCCCTAAAGGGCGAGGCTTTCAGTTGTAAAGTAGAGGGGGTCGGCGTCGCTAAGCAGGCGGTCTTGGCCACTGTCGTCAAACTGTTCGCAATGGTCAGCTACAACGGCCCGCTCATCGGTCGCTCCGGAAACCTCTCTATCACCGCCAGTACTAGATCGGGTACTTATATCTCTTTCTAGATAAGCTCTGTGTCCTCCAGGGCTTTCCTTGCTGCGCTGGCGCTTAGCCCGTCTCCGAGGATGGTGTATCGATCTGGGCGCAACGTGTGCGCCGTGGTCAACGCCTCTATGGCTAAGTCGAGGTCTATACCTGCCTGTTTTAAGGTGGTGGGTAAGCCCACAGCTCCTGCGGCTTTCTTAATACGGCGCCAGTTTATACCGTGGAGGTAAGCCATCACTATGGCGCCCAACGCGACGAGCTCGCCGTGTATTGCCTCCCCCTCGGCGCCCTCCAGCCTTCTCTCTATAGCATGTGCGAAGAGGTGTTCAGAGCCGCTACAGGGTCTTGAGGAGCCCGCGATGCCCATGGCTACGCCGCATCCTATAAGCGCTTTGACCAGAGCTCTGACATCCTCTTCACGTACGAAGTTCCCAATTTTGCCGGCGTTTGCAACGACAATCCGATAACTGCTGAGGGAGAGCAATGCGGCATATTCGCTGTATTCCTCCCCCTTCAGCCTGTGGGCCAGCTGCCAATCTCGTACAGCCACGACCTTGCCCAACAGATCGCCAACGCCTGCCCTAAGCAGGCGCCGCGGCGCGCTCAATATGATAGACGTATCGGCTACTATGGCGATAGGGGAGGCCACCACCTTCCCATACCTCTTCACCTTCTCGGCCAAGATGTAGGAGATGTAGGGCGAGGCTATGCCGTCGTGGCTTGCAGAAGTCGGCACGACAATAAGCGGCCTCTTGTGGACGTAGGAGTACACCTTAGCCATGTCCAGCGGTCTGCCGCCTCCCACGCCGATGATGAGGTCGAAACCCGATTTCTCAAGCTCAACCTCGTCATATTTCAATATCTCGGCCGAGTAGCCGGAGAGGAGGCTTGCCACTGTTTTCGCGTACTGTTGTGTAGCCGATTTGCCGGATATTATCAGGACTTTCCCGACCCTTAGCCCCGATACTATGTCCGGTATTTTTAGTATAGCCCCTGGCCCGAATACAACGGTGCGGGGGATCTCGAAGCTCTCAAGCTGTTTCACGGAAAGCGGCTAGGAATTCCTTTTCGCCGACGGTGGTGATATCGTCAACGGTTACCACCCCCCTATCTTTAACTACGTGTTGATTTACGAAGTTGGCCCCGTTTTCCCTAAGTATGCGTATCAGCTCTGTAATCGGGTAAACAGTGGCGTTTTTACCGCGGAGCAAACCCAGCTGGGCTAGATAGCCCGGCACGGCTAGGGGCGCGACGACCAACCGGTCGTTTTTGGAGAAACGGGTTACCAGGGCGTTTAGCCTTTCTATGTTTATGTTTAAGTCCCAGTTCTTCAGCGGAGGCTTCTTCTTCAGCACGTGGTAGTACATCTTGTAGCCGCCCGCCAAGGCGAGTAGGTCGTACTCGGCTGCAAGTTTCTCAACCTCCTCATCTCCAGCGGTCTCCAAGTCTACCTGGTAGTTTACGTTGACGTCTCGGGAGCCGACGGCGGTTCTCACATCGTAACCGGCCTTAGCTATGAAGTTCTTAAGCGTGGGGTATTCATCTCTCTTCGCCATGTCAATTACGTATATCAGCGCAGTAGGCATGGCCAACCCGACAAAAAGCCTATTTAAGGCTTCTGCTGCCTTGCCTTAAGTATGAGATTTACTATATACTCGGCGGCCATCTCGGCGTGTTCAAAAGGCCTACTCTGCGGCTTACCTCTGAAGTTGAGGATGTGTACGGCGCTTTCTCCAGCGTTGGCTGCGGCAAAGGCGTAGTACCTGTTGGCTTGTTGGTGCATCTCTATCTCTTCCTCGGTCTCTTGGTCTCTAAACCTCTGGGGATCCTTCTTACGTCGTTCTATTATATCCTTCGGGTCGTACTCGATGAGAAGTATGACGTCTGGCTTGAGCTTAGATATAACTCTATCGGGTAGACCTGGGTAGTACCCGCCCGCAATTTTAATTGAGGCATGTGTGTCTACTATGACGTCGCCGGGGAGAGACGCTATATACTCGGCGGCCTCCTCCTGGATCTTCCTATATTCGGCGATCGGGATCTTCTTCCTCATCTCATCCCTATGCTGTATGCCGAATTTCTGTTTAGCGATTTCTAGCATCACGTCGCCATAGTTAACTATCTGCACATCTCCCAACTTCTGCTTGACAAGGTTCATAATCGTCGATTTTCCGCTTCCCGACAGAGCTACAAGTACGATTTTCATGAAGATGGCGATCTAACTTGTTTTAAAATATTGTTCATAATTATAAATCTTGAAGCAGGAGACGCATCGCCGGTGATCGCTCTTCCGACTATGATGACGTCAACTCTCTTGCCGCTCCTAGTTACAATCTCTATTTCGCGCTCCGTAATTCCTCCCGCGACCCCTACAGAGATGCCTGTCTCCTCCCTAAGCCTAGAGGCGGCGGCTAGAAGCTCCTCGAACCTAAGCCCGGTCCGCCTCTGGGCGTCTATGCCGAGGTGGAAGATGAAGAGGTCCGGGGCGACGGACCTGAGGATCTCCCTAGCTCTCTCTAGCGGGTTCGAAACTCCGATTAGGTCGACCGCGGTTTTAAGCCCCATCGACCTACCGCCGTTGACGAAATCCTCGATGGTCTCTATGTTTGTGGCGCCGAGGACCGTGGCCCAGTCTGCGCCGAACTCCCTAGCCAGCTGGGCCTCCAGCCTTCCCACATCTGCGGTCTTTATGTCTGCCACGACCTCGGCCCTGGGACAAGCGGCTTTTATAGCGCTGACGGCGGGTAGGCCATACAGCTTGATGAGGGGGGTGCCGGCTTCCACGACCTCCAGCCCGGCGTTGCAGAGCTCTCTCGTCAACTCCACAGCCCTCCTTAAGTCCACCAGGTCCAACGCCACTTGAAGCCTCATCGTGGCCTTGGTATTAACGGTTTTAAAGCTATGTATAGCCAGCCTACGTGACATGCGGTAAGCCCGCCGACTATAGATACGGCGAACACACCGCAGACGTGTTGATCCAGGCCTATGGGTGCACTCTGGAGGAGGCGTTTGTAAACGCCGCCGTAGCCCTCGCGGAAGTGACATACAGCACCTCCAAAGTCGAGCCTAAGCACTCGAGAGAGGTGGAGGTGGAGTACGACGACCTAGAGGGCCTCCTCTTCAAGTGGATAGACGAACTGCTCTACCTCTTCGACGCCGAGAAGTTCGCGATAAGCCGCAAGATAGATCTGAAACTTGAAAAAGACGGTGGCTATAGGATAAAGGCAGTTCTCTACGGCGACATCTACAGCCAGGAAAAACACGGATTCACCGGCTTGATCGTGAAAGCCATGACCTTCCACATGATGGAGATACGGCAGATCGGGGACTACTGGATGGTGCAGTACGTCGTAGATATCTAGACATGGGTCTTGAGGAATTCGGCGAGGTGATTAGGCTAAACGCCACGGTTAGAACAGTACGAGAAGCAGCTCAAGCCGTCGGAACCGACGAGAGCAGGATAGTGAAAACGCTTGTGGTATACTGCGGAGGAGGGTATAGGGCTTATGTGATACGGGGCGACAAGAGGCTAGATCTGAAAAAGCTGGGCTGTCGCCTAGCTACGCCAGAAGAGGTGCTGTCTATTACAGGCTACCCCGTCGGCGCTGTGCCGCCTGTGTTAAACATACCTGTGTATATAGATAGACAGCTTCTAGAGGTCGAATATGTATACGGCGGCGGAGGCAACGAGCGTAGCCTACTAAAGTTCAAGCCCTCTAGCCTTGTGGAGAGAGGCCTTGCAACTCCTGTAGACGTCTAGATAACCTCGAGATCCTCTTTCAACTGCTCCAACAGCTTCTTCCTATCTCCTCCAATGAGCTTCAACAGGAGCTTAAACATGACGTAGCTACGTCATTTGGTTATAAACCCGGGGTGTAAATTGTGTGCCGGCTATATTAACAGAGGACCGCGTGGAGGTATGGGTTTAATTTCGGTGGAAACGGCGAGTGTCTGCCCATCTTGCGGCGGTCCCCTGGAGCTGGTGGAGGATGGGGTCTTCCTCTGGTTTGGGTGTAGGAGATGTATGAGGTACGTGAAGAGGGGTAAAAGGGATTTCGTGAAGAGGTTTGTGGACTACAGAAGTAGGAGCTTCAACTGGAGCGGTATGATGGCCGAGCTCTATAGGCTGTACCTAGGCACCTAGCTCTCTCCTATTTTGTACTCTCTACCGTGTCTCACTATCTTCACCTCAGTCTTCACAGGTACTCTGAAGCCTGCTCTAGCCAAGATTTGGTAGAGCTCGTGGTCTGCGAGCTCCTTTATCACGCCTTGGGTATGTAACTCAGCCAGCTTCTTAAAAAGCGGAATGACGTGTGGTCTATACAGCGCTAGGGCGTTTTCTATAATCTCGCTCGCCCTATCCCCCTTTGTTATCCTCTTCACGATTTCAACCGCCTCCGCCTCGGTGAGCTCCCTTTTCTGAGGTTGGGCGGACTCCATCAACCTGTGTTTCGCAAGCTCGAGGGCCTTTTTCCTAAGGAGGGCATCTATGTCGTCTGCCACGTTTATGTGAAAATCTCCGGTATTAAACCTTCAAGAAGAGCTCGAAGGCGACGGTTGGGACAAGGAGGTTGTGTTTTGCCAAGATGTCTGGATGCACCTCGGCTATGTAGCCGCTTACATCTCCTTCGACGGCGGCGGCTCTGTTGGGCAACGCCCAGTTGAGAGACGTGTGTGTCATTTGGCATCTGAGGCCTAGGCGCTTACACAGCGCCTTGACGACGGAGAGGCCGTCTGTCAAGGTGGCGCCATCTCTGCTAATGACGGAGGCTACGGACCTCAGAGTCTTTCCGCCTCTGACGACCTCCCCAACTTCGAAGATCTTGATCTCGCGCCTCTTGAGCGTGGCCGCTGTGGCGATCAACTGCGGCACTATGGAACATCTAACCACCTCGTATAGCTCAGAGATGGGGTTCGCCACGGCGGCCGGCGTGCATAGGTCGTAGGCGGTGGAGTCGGTCAACACGTAGTTGTTGACCTCGGCGAATCCCATCGAGAGGAGTGCTATGCGGATCTGTTGCGTCGCAACCTCCACCGCGTGGCGCCTCCCCCCCGTCAACACCTTAGCCGTCTCGCGGGGTAGCGCGTTGTAGCCTATCATAAGCGCGATATCTTCTGCGACGTCTACCCACGACAACACGTTTATCCTATACGGCGGTACTACGACCTCGCCGTTTTCGTACCCCAGTCTGGCCTTCTCGGCGAGTCTCTTAAGCCTTTGGAGGTCTAGATCTACGCCGAGTAGTTCGCCCACGCGGGCGGGGTCTACGCCTACGCGGGTGTAGCTGTGGACGTAGGGGTTTCCGCCCTTCACCACTTCGACTTTTTTCTCGCCGCTACGCTCTAAGAGCGCATATATGAGTATCGACATCACGTTGTTTACAGAGCGGAGGTCAGTCCCCGTGACGTCTATCAAGATGTCCCGGGTCTTGGTTGTTATCTTGCAACACTCTGACCCTAAAACGGGGATTACCACCATGATCTGCCCAGAGCTATCTACGAGCGCCGGCGGCCGCTCCCTATCTATGAGACTTGAATATTTCTGCCCCTGCTCAGTGACTTTGTACATATCGGCTATTTTCACAGGTCTGTCAAAGCCCAGCGGCGTATATTCATCGTCTTGGCTTACTCTCCGGTAGTATATAGGCGGCCGTATCCTAGAGACGTCGTAGAAGCCTATCGCGAACCTCCGCCTCCCTCTACCGTAGGTCTCATGTAGCTTCTCCTGTAGCTGTATGATCTGCTTAATGGCATCTTCGTCGAGTCTCACGCCGCGTACAACCGCCATAGAGATGTAGGGTCTCTCCTCTATGTGGTCGGCCTTAAGCTCTACAGAGGACGTGGTTATCTCGATCGGCGGCAGTCCCACCTCCACCTCGGCCACCCCCTTTAGAGTTCTCGCCAGACCCTCCGCAGAGAAGTGGTCCGGCCTATCGTGCGTAACCTCAAGCTTTATGGAGTCGCCGGCGTCTTCCTCCACTTCGCACTTTACGTGTTCCAGAAGCCTTGTTATCTCCTCAAACCTCAGCCCGACTAGTCTCTCCAGGTCGCTTTTTACAACCTCGATGATGGGCACATGGTGTGGAAATCAAATCTATTTAAAGAGAGTTCCAGAGAACTGCATGAGACAGAAGGTGGAGCAGTACTTTAAAGATCTCGAGGCGCAGATAGACAAGGACATAGAGGCTTTCACGGTCGAGTGGAGACAGTACGAGGCCTTGGCCCAGATACAGCTACAGGAGGGGCTCTACGTGTTTATAATCTTCTCCTGGTCCGACGAAGACTGCGCCATCGAGTACATGGTTGGCGACGAAAACGCGGTGATACAGCCCAAATATATCCCACACCTGGAGAAGGCGCTGTCGATAATTAAAACGGCAGACGAGCTGGCGAGGAAGAGGTTTACTTGCCTACAGTCTTCCTAACTCTCTCCTTGAGGACATTTAGAAGAGTCTCGTCGTCTTTCTCGTCTTTGGGGTAGATAAACACCTCCTCCTCCGGCGTAACAGCTCCCTCCCGCTCTACGAAGTATATCAGCCTTAGCGGGTAGTCGTAGCCGGCCTTCCTATACAGCATACGCATGATCTTCGTGGCGAGGGACCACTCGGCCTTGGTTTTCCACTCGTCTCTCTTTAGTATGTGGGATTTCAGCTCCACGAGCTCCTTTCTGCCGTCTGCGTACTTAACTATGAAGTCGGCCTGGGCTGTGATAGTCACCCCGTCGATCTGAAAAACCACGGGAGGAGCCGGCTCGGCCTCGACTATCTTCTTAGTCCAAGGGGCCAACTTCATCAGCTTGCTTATGGCCCCGCTGTGAGGCTCGCCGTAGTTCTCTATAAACGTCCTTATAGCCGCCACGGAATCTCTGGCCTTTATTAAAGCGAGCACGGCCTTCTCAAACGCTTTGCCATAACGCGAACTCAACGCGTCAGGTCTCTCAAGTTTTATCAAATCGCTAAGGCGAACCTTTAGCCTCTTAGCGAAATCCATACGAAAGCGGGCGCTGTGAATTTAAATAGTTTACTCATCACATGTCCGTGTATAACGCCGAGGTGGTGGATCTGTTCGCAGGGGGTGGGGGGTTCGGACTGGGCTTCAGCCAAGCCGGCTTTAGGATAAAGGTCGCCATCGAGATAGATAGAGACGCCGCGCGTACCTACAGCGCCAACCACCGGAGCACCATCGTGTTGGAGGAGGACATACGGAACATAGGCTATACAGATGTTACAAAGTTTGTAAAAAATCCAAGGGTGGTGATTGGGAGTCCTCCTTGTGAGCCATTCACCGCCGCCAACCCCAACCGGATGGAGGACCCGGCCGACAGGCTTTACGTTGATCCAGCCGGCCAGCTAACCCTCGAGTTCATTAGGCTGGTGGGGGAGCTAGGCCCCGAGGTGTTCGTGATGGAAAACGTGGCGGCGTTGGCCGAGGAGCCGCTTAGGTCCTACATAGAGAGGGAGTTCAAGCGGGTGGGATACGACGTGTACTTCAACGTGCTACATGCCGAGGACTACGGCGTGCCTAGCAGGAGACGAAGGGTGTTTGTCTCAAACATAGAGATCAAACCGCCGAAGCTCCGTCTACGCACAGTGAGAGAGGCCATAGGCGAGATGCCGCCTCCAGACGGCGGACTTCTGCCGAACCACGAAACCCCAACTCTAAGCCCCAAGAAGCAGATGCGGATAGCCAAGCTCAAGCCCGGAGAGGCCTTGATGAAGTACAGAGGCGCGGGCGGCTTCTATGAGAACTACATAAGGCTTGTATGGGACGACGTAGCTCCAACCGTCATGGGGTCTAGGCGTTTTGTCCACCCCGAGGAGCACCGGCTTTTGACAGTACGCGAGCAGGCAAGGCTTATGGGCTATCCAGACTGGTACATCTTCTACGGCTCGAAGGACGCGCAGTACAACCAGGTGGGCGAAAGCGTCCCCCCGCCGCTGGCTTACGCCATAGCGTTGGAGGTGAAGAAGCAGCTAACGGGAGCGCCGGCTTGAACGGTCTTCAGCGGTAAAGGATTAATACAGAGGGTTGGTTGGGGCTGTGGCTAAAGTGCCTTGCCCCTACTGCGGACGTCTAGTGGATAGACTTGTCGAGGGGATGTGCGAAGACTGCTACTTCGAGAGACATCCTCTGGTGACTCTCAGGGAAGCCAGAGTTCTGAGGTGTAAATACTGCGGGGCCGTGTTTCTCAGAGGTAGATGGCTAAGACCTGGGAAAGGCGGTGAGAAGGAGCTTATGGCGAAGGTTCTGGCCGAGAAGGCCTCCCTTAGCGGCGTAGTGGAGGATCTAGCCGTCAGAGAGGGGGACGGCGGAGTTGAGCTGGAGGTAACCGTGAGGGGGTCACCGCATCCATCAATACAACCGCGTGTCTATACGTACAAGCTCAAGCTGGAGCTTATCTACGACCTATGTATAAGCTGTAGAGAGATGTTAAGTAGGCGTGAGGTTGCGCTGTTACAGATCAGGGCAGCGCCAGGCGAGCTAACCGACGACATGAGGAAAAAGATACTGAGCATAATAGAGCAGGAGCTCTTTAAGCTAAAAGATAAAAAGATTGGTTTTATAAGCAATATAAAATATATAAGGACAGGTTTAGACATATATACAACATCTACCAATCTAGCTCGCCATCTGGCCTATGTTATACACAGGTCCTTCCCAAGCCACGTGGTCGAGACCGCGAAAGCCGTCGGCGTTAAAGACGGGAGGAGGATATACCACATGACCTACCTCATACGCATAGCCACGTATAAGCCCGGCGACGCGGTGAAGTTGAGAGGTAGAGATATGGTAGTCGTCGACGTAGACAGTAAATACGTCCACCTGCAGAACAGGGAGACGAAGGAGGTAGAGAGAATACCGATCGAAGATATCTTCACCAAAGAGGTGGTGTATCTAGGCCACCTATAGGGCCTTTATCAGCTCCACAACTTTGTCTGCGAACTCCTGCGTGCCCAACACCTCTTTTACACGTCTCTTCTCCTCCTCGTCCATCTGTCTTACCAAGTCCGCGGTGTAGTAGCCCGACCTATACGTAGCCTCTACGCCCTTCGATATGTAGGAGGCGGCCTCTATCCACCCCATGAATCTAAATAGAAGCTCCACGGCTAGGATCGTGGCGGTGGGATTCACGTAGTTTTTACCCCTGTACTTGGGCGCGGTGCCGTGGACGGGCTCGGCCATCATCCCCCAGTCTCCAACATCTATGCCTGGAGCCACGCCGAGGCCTCCCACGAGGCCTGCGGCCTCGTCTGAGACGTAGTCGCCGTTTAGGTTGGGGGCCAGTATGACGTCGTATTCGCCTGTCCTGGTCAGTAGCTGCTGTAGCATGTTGTCGGCTATTCTGTCGTTTACCAGTATCTTTCCAGGAGGCACCTGGCCGCCGTATTGGCCAAGCTCCTCCTCGAACACGACATGTTGCCTAAACTCGGTCCTGGCGACTTCAAAGGCCCACTCCTTGAAGGCGCCCTCCGTGTACTTCTGTATGTTCCCCTTGTGCATAACCGTCACCACCCTCCTCTTGTTCTCCACCGCGAACTTGAGAGCAAGCCTTGCGATGCGTTGAGTCCCGAATTTGCTTATGGGCTTTATGCCTATGCCGGCGTCGTCCCTCAGGTTAATCCCAAATTCCCTCCGGAGGAACTCCCTCACCTTTGCCGCCTCTGGGCTGTCGTACGGCCACTCGATGCCGGCGTAGACATCTTCCGTGTTCTCCCTAAATATCACCAAGTCCACCTCTGGCTTCTTCAGCGGGGAGGGGAGGCCGGGGAAGTACTTAACCGGCCGTATGTTCGCATAGAGGTCGAACAATTGGCGTAGCGTTACGTTGATGCTCCTGAAGCCTCCCCCCACGGGGGTCTCCAACGGCGCTTTTAGGAAAACCCTGACCTTTTTCAAGACGTCTACACTCTGGCTAGGTAGCCTGGTGCCGAATATCTTCTCGCCCTTCTCCCCAACCACGACCTCGTACCATATGACCTTTCTAGACCCTCCGTAGGCCTTTTCCACAGCGGCGTTGGCTACCTTGATGGCGGCGTAGGCGACCTCGGGCCCTATCCCGTCTCCCTCAATGTATCCAATCACGACCTTCTCAGGCACCTTAAGCTGGCCGGGCCCCAAGTAGGTTACGTACTCCCCCTCCGGGGGATCTATATACTTCCCGCTAAAGGGCACGACGTTGGAGATCTCGCTTTTGACCTTTTCGATGTTTACAGCCATGGGAAGTCATTTCAGCCTATTTTAATACAGTGACGGCGGCAAAGCTAAAAAATTGAGACGCCGAGGGGCGAGTGCCCGCTAACCTTCCTGCCGAGGCTAAGGCGGCTTGGCTGAAGGTTATGGAGGCGAAGACCCCCGAGGAGAAGATCAGAGCGATGGAGGAGTTCCTGTCGTATGTGCCAAAACACAAGGGGACGGAGAAGCTCATTAAACACATCAGGCGGAGGATGGCGGAGCTGAAGAGGGAAGTGCAAGAGCGGCGGGAGAAAGCGCGAAGCATACGGAGCGGGGGGGCGCGCATCTATGTGGCTAAAGAGGGCGATCTACAGGTGGCGGTGGTTGGACCCCCCAGCTCCGGCAAAACGGCGCTACTCACCTGTCTAACAAACACGCCTATGAGGCCCGACGACCTCCCCTTTTCAACGGTGGAGCCGGTGCCGTCTATGTTCATCGAAGACGGCGTCTACGTCCAGCTGGTGAAGACCCCCAGCATAGTCCTCGACCAACAAAGCGACTTAAACACGATAGCTCTCGCAACCGTCAGAAACGCGGACGCGGTTCTGCTGACTGTCGGCGCAAACGCCTCGCTTGAGGCGGTCGAGAAGATATTCCGATTTTTTGAAGACGAGGGGGTGTACCTCTACCCGCCTAAGAACTACGTAAGAATTGAGAGGAGGGGGCTCGGAGGCGTGCAGATCATAGGGTCGGGCCAGATAATCGGCGGCACTTCAAACGACGTCAAGAGGCTACTTAACGAGTACGGCATATACCACGCGGTTGTGTACATACAAGGCTCCGTAACTCTAGACGACGTAGAGGAGGCCTTGTACCTTGAGAGACAGTACAAGCCGACCATCGCCGTAGTCACAATGTCTGATCTATACCCGGCGGAGGAGCTCGCTGGCTACTTCGCCAAGAGAGGGATCGTCTACCACATAACAGATTTAAGGCGTTGTGTAATTGATAGAAGGAGGCTCCTGGAGGATATCCTAAAGGCGACGGGCAGAATTAGGGTGTTTACAAAGCCTGTGCATTCAAAAACCTACGTAGAGAAGCCTATTATAGTAAAGGCTGGGGCGACCGTCGGAGAAGTGGCGGCGCTGATACACTCCTCCCTTCTTCAGACGTTTAAATACGCCGTGGTGTGGAAGAGGGAGAGCTTTCCGCAGAGACCTAAGAGAGTTGGGCGAGATTACGCGCTGTCGGATAACGACGTTGTGGAGATACATGCGTAGCTTTAAATGACGGCGGGGTAGAATACGTGGAGTGTGAAGACACGAAGAAGATACTAGAGAGGCTGGATGAAATAGAGATCTTGATACGAAATCTCCTCGAAGAGGTCAGAGAACTGAAGAGGGGGAGGGCCGTCCAAGCTCCGCGAGGACTCGTCGAGGTGCTCAGAGAGAAAAAGTTCATGCCTGTTTCCGAGGTGAAATCGCGTCAAGCTCTCAGGGAGGCGATGGAAAGGGGGCTTGTACTAGTTCTGCGAGACGAGGGGGCAAACAGAGACGTGGTCGTGTTAAAGGAAGCGGCACGTGCCCTACTTGACAAGCTCCCAATCTCCGTCAAAGACTCGGAAAAGTTGCCGAGCCGCGACTATGAACTCCTCCAGATCCTCAACCGCCTGGGCTACGTGCTTCTGAAGGGCGGCCAATACATAAAAACCGACTTGGCGGAGGAGTTCTATATATGAGCGAGCTGTTTTGGTTTGAGAAGTATCGTCCTCGTTCGTTTGATGAGGTGGTGGATTTGGAGGAGGTTAAGAGTCGGCTTAGGGAGTTTGTGAGGAGTGGTAATATGCCGCATCTCTTGTTTTACGGCCCTCCTGGGACTGGGAAGACCACCATGGCTCTTGTCTTGGCGAGGGAGCTCTACGGCGAGTACTGGCGTGAGAATACGCTGGAGCTCAACGCCTCAGACGAGAGAGGTATAAACGTGATACGGGAGAGGGTGAAGGAATTCGCCCGCACAGCCCCAATCAAAGCCCCCTTCAAACTAGTCATACTAGACGAGGCAGACAACATGACAAGCGACGCCCAACAAGCCCTCAGAAGAATAATGGAAATATACGCACAAAACACAAGATTCATACTACTGGCAAACTACGTAAGCGGGATCATCGAGCCCATACAGTCGAGAGTAGTGATGGTGAGGTTCAACCCGCTCCCGAAAGATGCCGTGATCGCAAGACTTAGATACATAGCGGAGAACGAGGGTATAAAGGCGTCGGACGACGCGTTGGAGACGATATTTGAGTTCACGCAGGGAGATATGAGGAAGGCCATCAACGCTCTCCAGATCGCCGCTGCCACGAGTCGCGAAATCACCGAGGAGACTGTGGCGAAGGCGCTCGGCTTGGTGTCGCCTAAGTTGTTGAGGGAGACCCTACACGAGGCCGTGAGAGGTAGCTTTAGCAAGGCGATGACGCAGATCTACGGCTTTGTAGTAGATGGAGGAGTCGGCGAGTTGGAGATACTAAAGCAGATACACAGGGAGGTGCTGAGGCTAGATGTGCCAGAATATGTAAAGCCAGATCTTGCATATATAGTAGCCGAGGCTCACTACGCAACGCTGAGGGGGGCGCGTGGGCTGGCGCAGATATACGGGGCTCTTGCGAAGGTGAGGAGACTTCTGAAACACGCCGTATAGTTGTTTTTAAGCTAAACGAAAGATTTATATAGTAGAAAAAGCTTATAAACTCGCCATGACGTCCCCCAACCCGCCATCCTCTGGGAAACCCCTTAAGCTACGTATAAACAGAGATAGCGAGGGCTATTTAAGCCTTGTCACGGACACCGGAGAGGTATACCGGTGTCCCATATGTGGAAACGACAAGTTCATCTACAACTACGAGAGAGGGGAGGTGGTCTGTATCGTATGCGGCGCCGTGGTACAGGAGCAGTTGCTAGACCTAGGGCCCGAGTGGAGGGCCTTCACCTCAGAGGAGAGAGGCCAGAGGGCCCGCACCGGCGCCCCTCTAACTAGGCTTATCTCGGAGGCTCTTACCACGGTGATAGACTGGAGAGATAAAGACGTCTCCGGCAAAGAGCTAGACATAAAACGCAAGCTGGAGGTCATTAGGCTAAGGAAGTGGCAGACGAGGGCTCGCGTCCAGACCTCCTACGAGAGGAACTTCATACAGGCGGCTCAAGAGCTGGAGAGGCTAAGGAGCTCCATGGGTATACCGAGGCCATGTATAGAGCAAGCCCTAGAGATATACAGACAAGCGCTTGAGAAAGAGCTCGTCAGAGGGAGGTCCGTGGAGGCCATGGCCGCCGCCGCTCTATACATGGCATGCCGCATGATGAAGATGCCAAGGCCGCTTGACGAGCTGGTGAGGTACACAAAGGCCTCCAGGAGGGAGGTTGCGCGATGCTACCGCCTACTCCTACGCGAGCTCAACGTAAAAGTGCCAATAAGCGATCCCACGCTCTACATCTCCAGGATAGCAGAGCAGCTTAAACTAAGCGGGGAGGTGGTGAAGACGGCCATAGACATATTGCAGAAGGCCAAAAAAGCCGGCATCACCGCGGGCAAAGACCCGGCAGGTTTAGCGGCCGCTGCCGTGTATATAGCCTCTCTTATGCACGGCGACAACAGGACACAGAAGGACTTCGCAGTGGCCGCTGGAGTCACCGAGGTCACGGTGAGAAACAGGTACAAGGAGCTTGCAAAGGCCTTAAACATAAAGGTCCCAGTCAAATAGTTTTAATCACGGGTTTTTCTATGCCAAGTGGATCCGGTTTCCTCAGTCGAGGTCCCCCTCAGGCCTTTCAACGGGGGGCACCTAGTGGTTAAGCTCTCCAAGCCGATATACGAGATGAGGTTTGAAGAGCTAGCCACTTTAAAGAAAAAGATAGACTCGGTGATACAGGCGGAGAAGCGTGAGCTGAGGCCAGAGGGTTTCAACATATATATCTCGGATAGCGAGATACACATAATACCGCGTTGGTGCGGCGATGTAAACGTGGCTTTTTTCGGAGGGATGAAGGTCATTCCGCAGTCAAGGGAGGATCTGGAGAGGCTGGCCCGGGAGGTATGAATCTGACGCTGGATTCCCTCTCCATCTTGGCGGTGGTCGCCCTGGGAATGTTATTGACGCAACGTATTCTCCACGACTACAAACTCGTGGCAATATTCAAAAGGTATCCCCTCCCAGCGGTTGCCAAAAGCGGCGGCATTATAGATCTAGAGAAGCTGTACATATTTGTCCAAAACTTCAGCTACAGGATAGAGACGAGAGGCACGGTTGAAGTTGAGGTGAAAAACCACATGGTGAGGATCGTGGCGGGGACAGGCGAGGTGGTGATAAACCTCGAGGCGTGGGGGTACCTAGACTTCTATAGAGTCCGGAGAGTGGTGAAGGTGGTCGCCTAGGTCTCCAGCTGGCGGAAAAGCATTATTATCTGTACATCCCAAGCGAGGAGGAACGTATACGCCACTATCTGGAGCACAGCCGCCGAGGCCATAGAGAGGAAAAACCCAATGGCGTCTATCAAGAGAATTAGGCTGACTAACACAAGCGCGACCTCCCCCTCTTGTACACTTCTGATTATCGCAGCGGCCACGGCCATGAGGATACAGCTCACCAACAGGACCGCGTCTAGGTTTACCGTAGCTATGAAAATCACTAGGGCTATGATGAGCTTAAACACGGCTACGGTGGCTAAAGCCCTGTGCATCTTGGGAAAGTTGGTAGGCAGTAATAAGTTTAGAGCCGCCCGCATGTGGAAAGTTTATAAAGAGGGGCTATGTAGCGGCATATGGCTGAGGTGCCTAAGCCGCTTGTTAAGGCGCCTGCCAAGATAAGTAGCGGTGGAATTACCAGGTGGAAAACCGGCAGAGGGTTCTCCCTAGGCGAGCTGAAGGCGGTAGGGCTAAACGTGGAGCAAGCCCGCCTACTCGGCCTACCCGTAGACGAAAGAAGAGACTCGACGTGGCCGCAGAACGTCGAAGCACTACGTAAATGGCTTGTAGATCTGCTGGAGGGCAGAACCCAGCCGCCTTCCATCTCCAGAGTCGAGGTAGTGAAGCAAAAGAGAGGCCGCGCCTTCAGAGGGCTCACAGCAGCTGGGCGGAGATCCCGCGGCTTGATGACCACGAAGTTCAGAGAGACGCACAACTACAAGTACCACAAGAAGGCGAGGGAGAGACGGCTGAAGAAGAGGCACGAGGCTACCAAGGGTCTCGGCAACCTGTTGAGAATATCAAGAATACTAAAGAAGTAGCTATTTCAGCTGTCTAAGGTTTTCAATTAGCTTCTCAATGGGCATTGTTGTAACCGCCAGCGGTATATAGCTCCTTTTCGCTATCTCTACGGCGAGCGGGTCTACAGCCTCCGGCTTAATTCCGTGTAGCACGACGATGGACGGCCTTATGCTTAGCACAGAGGACATGGACTTAATCGCTATCATCGGCGATCTACCTGTGGAAACCTTTGTAAACACCGCCGCCCTCTGCGACGTACTCCCGTAGAGCCTGACGTACTCCACTGGGGGCACCTCCAGGGCAAGCTTAACGCTGTCTACGACAGTGTATCCGTGGATGTCTGAATCCTGTGCGGGTCTTACCAACACCTCCGCCTCTATGGCTTGTAGAAACGTCGAGATGGGAACAGGCTCGCTGAACTCCCTCATGTCGAGCACGGCAACCCAGAACTTCTCCCTCAGTAGTTGCCTCTCTAGTAGGCTGAGCACAAGCCCCCCACGCTCGAGATCGCTGTCTATCAACGCTTGGACAAACTTCTTCACAAACCTAGATCCGGGGAACTTCCTCCTACCCGACTCATAGTCGCTTATTACGCTGGGCGAGGTGTTAAGCCGTGAGGCAACGGCGGTTTGCGTCAAGCCGAAGATTAAACGCCACTTTTTAATAGCCTCCCCTGGGTTGTCCGACATAATTATGTCGCCTGCTATATAAACTCCAATGTGTTGGTAGCTCATCGTTGCGTTATGAGAAGTTTTTAAAAAATTTGCCGATTCCCGGAGGGGCGTGCCTTAGTGTTAAAATTTATTTAAAAGAGCTTTCCCAGAGGCGTGTATAGTAGGGAAGAGTTGCTTGAGAAGATTCGTGAGGTGAATTCTCGTCTGGACGAGATCCAGAGACAGATTGACGACATCACTAACGAGATAAACGCGAAGAAGAACCTCCTCGCGGAGATCCGTAAACAGCTTGCGGAGGTTAGATCGCTCATAGAGGGAAAGAGAAATCAGCTTCAGAAGACCAGGGAGCTGATTGGGTCCCTTGTGGAGAAGAAAAGCCAGATAATAAACCAGATACGTGGCTTACGTAACGAGCTTATACAGATAAACATCACGTTGCAGAAATACAGGGAGAAGCTGGTGGTTTATAGGAACCTGCTATCGACGCTCAACGAGTACGCCGGGGGTAAGACTCTGGAGAAGGAAAAGCTCAAACGCATCATTGAACAGCTGGAGTACTTCTTCGAGACCTCGCCGACAAACCCCGAGTGGGAGCGCCAGTTCATAAAATACGTCAGCCAGATAGAGAAGGAGCTGAACCTCGTCGATTCTATGGAGAAGGTGAAGGCCCATATCGCCGAGCTGAAGAAGCAGGCTGACGAGTATAAGAACAAGCGTGAGTCTATACGTAACGAAATTGCGAGACTTGTCCAGGACCTCACCACGGTAAAACAGGAGCTAGCGCAACTGAAGGCGAGTAGGCAGGAGATATATAAGGAGCTGGCCAAGCTTAAAGAGAAGAGAGAGGAGCTGAAGAAGCAACGTGAGGAGGTGAAAGCCGCAATTCTCCAGCTTGCCCTAAGGCGCAAGGAGCTTAGGGAGAGGAGAAGGGCTATACAAGAGGAGTTGGACAAGTACAACATTTTACTTAAGGCGCTGGAGCTGGCGGAGAAGAACAAAGCTAGGGCTCAGGCTAAAGCGGCGGCTACCCAGAGCCTCAAGGAGAGGGCCGATCACCTGTTCAACAAGCTACTCAACGGCGAGCGGTTGACCCACGACGAGATAAAGATATTGATAGAGGCGGGGTATCTGCCTGAGGAGTAGTGCGCGTCCTCGTCCTCTATGTTGATCGTGATGGAGATCTGAAAAGCCAGGGCATAGAGACTCCTGTCTTAGGGAGAGACGACGTTTTGAGGTTGGGCATTAGGTACATCCTCCAGAACCCCGACGACTCAGACGCAAACGCCATATTTGCAGCCGTGAAGATCCACGACAGGTTGGCGTCTGAGTACGGCGTTGAAAACGTAAATGTGGCGGTGGTAAGCGGATCGCCGGATCCTGCGGTCGCGGATGTGGTTGTGCTTAGGGAGCTGGAGCAGGTGTTGGCCTCCTTTGAGGCCGACGCCATATATTTTGTATCAGACGGGCCTAGCGACGAGGCGGCTCTGCCGGCGATACAGAGCAAGAGGCCTGTGATATCTGTCCAACGGGTTGTCGTTAAACAGGCGAGGGGCGTGGAGGAGACGGTGACTCTGTTTAAGTACTACCTAAACAAGGCGGTAAGAGAGCCGGAGTATAGGCGATACACCGTAGGGGTGCCCGCCCTGTTGGTATTTATGGCTCTCCTCGGGGCTTTTTTCAACCTGGAAGTGGTCAAAGGCGCTATCAACGCAGTATTTCTATTTGTAGCTTTTTTCGCAACTCTCTACGGGTTCGGGATATACGACTTTTTGAGGGATGTATTAAGGAGGTTTGAAATAACGTTTATTATAACGCTGGTATCTCTATTCGTCATTGTTATATACTTGGTATCGATAGTGCTTCACGTCTCTTGGATACCTGACTACGCGGCTTTGTTAGCGGCGGCGTTGCCCTACGTTTCATATCTCGCAGAGGCGTATATCACGACGGGCAAGATAAGATATGGGGGGGTTATCGCAGGCGTTGCAACGGTATCCTTTTTCTACTTCCTCCTCCCTGTTTTGGTCAAACCGCCTAGAGATATCGTGGAGACGTTTATAGCGGTTGCCTTGTTCACCGCGTCTACCTTCGTCGCGGTTGTCGTTGTTTACATGGTGAGGGCTCTGTCGAGGAGGTGATCTGTAGAGTGGAGTTGAGCCGTAGATATCCATGTCTCGCCAGAGAAGAAGCGCTGGCGCTAGGCGAACTCGGCGGTTGTACACCTGTAGAGCTTAGAGACGGGTCGGCGACCTTCATCTGCGGAAGTTGCGAGATCTTCGCCAGGGGGGCTCTAATAAAGTCGGTAAACGGGATCAAGGTCAAGAGGGAAGCTCCCGCCATTCGCAGATCCGTGAAAACCCTCGACCACATAACCGCTAGACTGATGGTAAACCTGGCCAGGGTTAAACCGGGCCACAGGGTATGGGAGCCCTTCGTAGGCACCGGCGCTATAGCGTATGAGGTGGAGAGGGCGGGGGGCTACGTCGTTGGCGGAGACGTGGATGAGAAAGCGCTTAAGATAGCCAAGTTGAACATACGGGGTGACGTGGTGCTTAGCGACGTCCTCCTACCACCAGTTTCGAAGTTCGACGCAGTGGTGGGCGATCCCCCATATGGCCGCCTCACGGCGTCCGCTATGGACGTAAGGCCGTTGCTCAACGTCTTTTTGGAGGTGGCGCGGTCGCATGTGGAAAAAGGCGGCTACTTAGTGTTCGCGTCGCCTGTCTACATAGACATGCCTCTTCTCAGAAGTTGTGCCATGTATCTACACGGCGGCCTCTATAGGGTCATCTACATCGAAAGGGCTTAGTCGGGAGGCGGGGCCTCGTAGTACACCCTGCCTCTATACGTCCTAGGCGCTAGCCAATCCAAGAACTGCCTCACGTTGTTTGTTTTCACAGTAAAGGTGATGGGTCCCAGGGGCGACTCGCCGGGTTCTGTGACGAAGGATACAACGCCGACGTACGCCGCCTGCTTATTCACGGAGAAGACGACCGTGTCTTCGCCAACTACGCCTTTCGACAAAACGCTCCTAGCGGCGTCTTGGATCCCCTGGCGCCATATCGCGCTTCTTAGCTTCTCTAGACATCCTGCGCCTTCGCAACTGGCCACTAGCAACATCCCCGAATCGCTTTCTCTCTCCTCAACCCTCTTTGGGGTGAAGACGTTTTCCAAGGCCTTCAAGACCTTCGCCTTGTCTTCCGTATATCTAACCTCCACAACGGCCTCCACCTTCATAACAGCCGCGCAACCTCGGCCTCTAGTGCCTCTATGTCCTTGCCCTCGTTTACCAGTATGTAATCCGCTCTAGCTAGGAGATCGGCAAGCCCGAACTTAAGCTCTCTTATGTCTCGCATTAGGAATTGAGAGTAGGTAGAGGGGTCGTCGCTTCTGCCTCTCCCGGCAAGCCTCCTAAAGCGGGTCTCCCTAGACGCAACTACATATATCAAAGTCACGGGGCCTAGGTGCTCCTCAAGCGCCTCAACCTCCTCGATGCCCCTCACGCCGTCTACAACGGCGTTTGTACCCCTCTTCATGATGTCTACTAGACGCCGCACTATTGCCCTCCTTCCCTCCTCGATTCTCAACACGACCGCCGCGCGGTCGGGGGCCGTGGCCGCCCTCTGCGCCTCCATGCGGACCACATCTCCAAGGCTGTAGTAGGCATACCCCCTCCTCTCTATTAGTTTAGCAACCGTTGTCTTGCCTGAGCCTGGTAGACCGGCAACTGCGAAGATCTTCGCCATGTCCACCACTGGAAACCGTTTATTAAAATAGGGCTCTCTTTACCTCGCCGTAGCCGGCGTCGGCTTTAAAGCCGTCTTTGGCCATGTGCGTCGCCGTGGCATATATGCCGCTACGCCTCAGCAGATCCAGCGCCTCGGCTAAGGTAGGGCTGACGCCCTCTACCGCGAACTCAGGCAACCTGTAGTGCCAAGGCGCCTCTATGGAGTACTCTTGCTCCAAGACGCCTAAGAAATCGCTGTATACGCCGTGTTGAGCCATCTGGTGCATGATAAGCGGATCTCCCAGGGGCCCCAGCCAAAGCGGCCCGGACGAACTCTCGTCGGGTAGCTGTGTTGTCTGCCTCATGCCTCTGCGGTACACCACGTAGCCCACGTTTTGTAGGGCGTCGTCGGCGTCTCTGGCCCCTCTTGCAACTGCGACACATGTCCTAAAGTAGTGGCCCTCCCAGTAGGACATGAGGGGGCGTATCGAGAAATCCTCAGAGGCGGCGACCCTAGCGATAAACCCGACGAGGTTCCGTAGCCCGAGCTCGATGTAGAACGGGGTTTTCCTAACCGTAGACCAGTACCGGCGTAGACACTTCCTGGGATACCGCCCCACGAGAACAGCCGTGTCTGTGGCTGTGGCGCAGAGAAGCCCCTCGTCTCTAAGCGCTCTAAAAGCCGCGTGTATATAGGGCGCTGGAGATCCGAAGGGGTCTATATCGACGACGTCGCACACGTTTTTCAGCCTATGTAGCAGGACGTTTGCGTCGTCGTTGTACACTTCGCCGTCTACCCCATTTAGCTCGAGGTTCTTCTTTATCAGCTCTGCGGCGTCCCTAGAGATGTCGTTAAGCACAAGCCTTGCCACGGCCTTGCTTTCGACGGCATACCTAATTCCCCTTACGCCTGTACCGCTTAGAGGTTCACATACGGTGAGTCCACCTCCCAAGGTCCTCAGGAGGAGCACAGACAAGGTCCTGTTTTTCTCCATCGCGGGGTTGTAAAACACAGGCGCTGAGTATATACTTCCGTACCTCTGCGGATCGGGGGCGTAGAACTGGACAGCCCCCTCGCGCCTAAGAACCAGGTTCACGCCGTCTCAACATCCGCGCCTAGAGCGTACGCCAGCTCTACTGTTTTCCTGTACCTCTCGCGGTCTCTCGAAATAAACACCACACCATCCTCGACTTTTACAGCGTCTGGGTGGCTCTCTAACAGCTTGTAGGTCCCCCTACCCTCCTCCCTGCTTTTCAGCTCCTCCGGCTCTATCTTGGGCTTTCCCTCAACATCGAACTTCTTAACCACCTCTTCCCCGAACATGCTTATCAGCTTCTGCGCAACTCTCAGAGGGGCCTCGATTTCGCCTCTTTCATACCTATACACCGTCTCCCGCGTTACCCCAAGCTCGGCGGCTAAAGCGCCGAGGCTTAAGCCGGCCCCCTCTCTCCTCCTCCTCAGCTCTTCACCGTTTATTACCGCTGTCACAGAGCCGCGGCCTAGCTTGAACGCGGGTAGTCTCCCTCCCAGAGCGTCTGTAAAGGTAGATAGGGAGAGAAATACGACGTTATCCTTAACGTAGACCACCCCCCTCTGGAGGATCTGCCCCCTCACTCCAGAGACAAGGCAGACGCTGGTGGCGTCTGTATGTGCGCTGAGGATCTTCAAGTCTCTTACGGCGCTGGTAGGTATCTGATCAGCGTCTGAGGCTACCCTCATTATGTACTTCTTGCTACCGAACTTAGCGACAAGGGTGTAGGCATAAGGTCTCGATGTGTCAATAAACAGCTCCTCTCCCATGTTCCTAACAATGTTGAGGGTAGCCTCGAGCAACTTCTCCACTAAATGGTAGTTGGTTAAACATTTAAAAAATTAAAGCGCCGTAATACCACGGTGACGAAACCTGGCAAGGCCTATAGATGACGACGTATTTATGCGCTGACTGCCACATAAAGCCAAAACATTAAAACGGAGAGGGTTGGATTTTCAATGAAGCGCGTCCGGCTGAGCAATAAGGAAGTCAAGACGCTCAAGGAGACATACAGCCAGCTGGCGCCTGTGTTAGAGAGCGCCGACGTGGTGGAGGTTGTTCAGATATCGGAAAACAGCGCGCTGTATTTAGTCGACGGGGAACCCCTCCTCCTAAAGGCGACGGCGGGGGAGCTGGGGGCTTTCATCGTCCCAACCCTGTACCTAATACACAAGTCGCAAAGGGGGAGGCTACTCCCCAACTACCCAAGGGCGGTTGTAGACCCAGGGGCTGTTGCGCGTATTGTCAACGGCGCAGACGTCATGCGGCCTGGAATTCAGCAGTTTATAGGCGATTTTAACAAAGGCGACGTTGTACTTGTCGCAGACGGCAAGGGCAGGGTTATAGCCATATCGGTAGCGCTGTACCCGCGGGCAGAGATGGAGCAGATGCAGAAGGGCAAGGTGCTCCTAAACGTCCACCACCTCGGCGACAAGATCTGGGACCTCTCCCTAAAGCTGGTCAAGGAAAAGCCTTAGCACCTCCCTATAGGCGTCCTCACACAAGCACCTCTTGTACCTCCTCAAGGCGTCGACAGGCGGTCTAAGGCCTAGGCGCATTAGCCCATTCGCCGCCTGGGTTAGGTTGTTTCCACCTCCCAACGTTGCCGATTCGAAATCGATGATGACAGGCCTGTCGCCCTCAACCAACACGTGCCTCTCCAGCCTAGAAAGCTCGTTGTGGGATATACGAGCGAGGTCCAGCCTATAGGTCTGCCACAGTAGCTCCTCGACGAATGCCCGCCTCTTCTCCCGAGGCGCGGAGCTCCACCACGCATCGAGGTGGACCCCCCTCACGAAGAGATACGCCACAACATCTCTAGAATAGGTATAGACCTTGGGGCCCACGCCCGCCGTGTTTGCCAGATGTAGAAACTGGCCCTCCAAGGCTAGAGAAGCCCTTGAGGAGTCCCCCCTCCTCAGCTTACACGCCAGCTCCAACGCGCCAACCGCAGGCCTACACCTAAAAACAACGCTGTTTGTGCCCTTCCCAACGGCCCACACCCCGTTTACCAACACCGTACCCCCCACCTCTAGCTCCAGCTGGAGCTCCCTGAGTTGTTTATACACGCCTAGGGCGTGCTCCACGCCGCCCCCCAGAGCAAGCAGAAGCGTCTCTACAACCGCCATAGCCACCTGAGGCTAGAGGGGAGCGCCATATCCGGCGTTCAATGTACAAAAATAAAACCATTTAGCAGGCGGGGAAATGAGAAGCCGATAAGGCGCGCCTTGCAGACGTCGCTGCGTCCCCCTTCGCTCTGCCTAGCTCCTACAGCAGAGACCCTCTAGGGCTGGGAAAAGTAGCGGTGGTTTTACTGCGGCGCAAGTGTTTATATGTCTCTCCTCCGCGAGAGGCCGTGGAGAGGAGCGATGTCGTGAAGAAGATAGCGCAATTGGTTAGGGCGGGCGCGGCGCTTACTCCGTACACCTGCCCAGCCTGCGGCACGGTCCTCGTTAGATTGAAAACTGGGGAGCTCTACTGCGCCAACTGCGAAAAGACGGTGGTGTTGGTGAAAACCGAGGAGGAGGCCCAGGAGAAGCTTGAGGTAATACAGCTTAGGGAGGTGAGAAGGATAGTCTTCGACAAAATACTTCAACTTGGTAGAGAGCTTGAGAAGCTTTCCGCATCTGAGATGGTGGACCACTTGCGTTCTATGTCGTTGCTTCTTGACATATACGAGAGGCTAAGCCGAGTCCAGTCCGAGTCAAGCAGACGGCACGCCGCTACCTAGTGCCGCTGAGGATCAACGGCCGCAAATCCTAGTTTTCTACAGCTGCAACGCCTTGCGCATCTCCGGCGGAGGACGCCCGCCCCCTCCTAGCCACCTCTGCTAAGAGCTCTGCGACGAGTATATGGGCAAGCGGCGAGAACTGCGTTGTGTAGAAGCTGTAGAGGGTGTGGTTGCCGAGTAGGTACACAAGCCAGTAGCCGCCGTAGGTGGATAGGTAGAGTAGCGATACGTCGTCTCTCCTGTAGAGGGAGTAGACAAGCGCGACGAGATACGCGGGGGTACCTGACGCGTAGATGTCGGGGTTGATATATAGCGCAAAGCTGTTGTGCATGTAGAGCCAGTCTAGGGGGTTGGACGCCACGGGGCCTGGGGGTCTAGAGGTTGTGTGCCAAGATAACGCCGCGAGGACCTCATGTATCCACCTCTGGACCCCCAACTGGCCCGCTATAGGCATATTCGCTAATATAAACGTCGAGGTGGCCATGAGGAAAACTGCGGCGAAGCTCCAGAGGCTCCTCCTCCCGTATATGTAGGCGAGCCCGAAGAGGGGGAAGGCGCCGGAGTATTTCACAGAGGCGGCGAGGCCCAGCGCCGCTCCAACGCCCAGCGGTCTCCCGGAGAGGTGGAGGTAGACGAGGAGGGCTGTGAAAAACGAGAGGTATATGTCCAGCATAGCAATGCCCGACATTGCCCTAAAGGTGTTGTCTAAAACCATAAGCCCCGTGCCCACGAGCGCCCACGTCTCGCCTGCCACACGTCTTGCTGAGAGGAACACGAGCACGAGAGTGGCCGCCCCAAGCGCCATAGAGGGGATCCTCCAGAAGAGCGGCTCGTCGCGGATGGCCTCCATAAGCCCAATCACGTATTTCGCTAGCGGGGGATGTTCAAAGTTGTAGTAGCTGAGTATCCCCTCCTTGTCTGGATATGGGAACCCCCTCCTTATATAGCATTTAACCTCGCCCGTGACTGTGACGGCGTTTAAGTTGGAGTACTCCTTCACGATCTTGCTCCCGTTGGTGAGACAGTCCAACGTGGTGGTGTAATACGGCGAGTTCGCCGGAGTTTTAAAGAAGTCGTGCAAGATGTTTCTCGCCGACGTGACGTACCAAACCTCGTCGCTTATATAGCCGCCGTCTCCCGGCAGACCATCAGACCCGGGCAGAGTAGCCACCGAATAGGCGAAGTAGAGGAAGACGCCAACCACCACGGCCAAGGCAAGATAGACCTTCACAACGCCCCTATCCCCCTCTTGGCCCCTCTCCGGGGCCCCCAGGGGCTTGCCCACAGCGCGCCGTGAGAAGAGGGCGTGTCATATGGGGGACGCGGCGCCGAATGGTCGGCATTCGCCGTCTGAGCGCCCTCATCAGCCGCTCCAGAGGCCAGCCGCCGCTCATGTACGAGGAATGGTATCAGGTTAAAAGTTTGATGATTCAGGGAAGGAAAAGCGGGTAGTTTCTGGAGGATTTCCTAATGTGGCTTGGATAACCGCTTGTTCACGTCGTTGTCCTAAAGTCTCTGAGGATTTCCGCCTACCTGTCAAAGATCTGCGTGTTTTGGTGCAGAATCAGCGCTGCATACCTTCGTCATCGTTCCAGAGCGGTCGAAGTCATCACGGTTTTTAATGTAGCGTGTAAATATAATTGTGATGACGTGGTTCTACTGCGATTGACGTGAGCGTGCCCCTACCCAACTGAGCTAGGCCTTCCTTATCGCTATGGCCACCTTTTCGCCTGATATCTCCCACACCTTGCCGTCTACTTCCTCTCCAATAGTCAGCTCCACTGCACGGGTCTCCCGCTGTATGTAGTCCTTAAGCGTCTCCACAGCCTTTCTGACGTCTTCCGACTTGGTGCCAACGGCGACCTTGATCATGTCGTTTATCTCTAGCCCAGCCTCCTTACGCATCACCTGGATCCTGCGGACGATCTCCCTAGCCAACGCCTCGTAGTAAAGCTCTGGCTCAAGCTTGGGGGGTATACAAGCCTCGACGGCGTCTTCAGAGGCTTTTACATATCCACTGGGGCAACTCCCCGTCTTCACCTCTTTCACGTTGCCGAGGTATTTCAGAAGCTCCCTGTATCTATCGAGATATCTTCCGCCGTTTATGTAGACCTCTCTTATCGGCCAGCGGAGTTTTATACCGGCTCTGTTTCTGGCTTCGGCTAGGGCTGAAAAAGCCGTGAACAGTTCGCGGAAGGCGTCCACCAGCTCTCTCTCGATGGGGCCCGCGGTTGGGTAGCTCGCGAGGTGCACCGACTCGGCGGCTCCACCTTCGTACTTTTTCACGTAGGCCTGCCATAGGTACTCCGCCACAAAGGGCGTAAATATAGAGCCGAGTACTATCACGTTTTTCAGCACGTGGTGTAAGACGGCGTATGCTGCGTATTTGTCGTCGCTTGGTTCTTCGCTCCAGACGCGCCTACGTAGTAGTCTTATGTAGCGGTGGCTGAGCGTCTCGACAACGAACTCTCTCCAGAGGTTGGCGGCCTTGTGGAACTCGTAGTTTTTCATGTATTGTGTAAACGCCTCCACAAGCTGGTTGAATTCGGAGAGCAGCCATCTATCCTCCTCTAGCGCCTTACTGAGCCACTTCTCGAGTGGGTACTTCTCGGCTGTGAAGCCGTCTAGCGCCATGTAGGTGTCTGCGAATTTTACGACGTTCCATAGGATGTTTAAATCGCTTATTGTGGTCTTCACCTCGTCGGGGTCAAAGGCAAGGTCCTCCCAGGGGGCCGCCTTCGATAGGATGTAGAGCCGGACCGGGTCCGCGCCGTATTTCTCAAAGAGGTCCCTCGCCCATATGACGTTGCCCTTGCTCTTAGACATCTTCTGGCCGTGTTTGTCTAGGATGAGGCCCTGGATCAATACGGTTTTGTATGGGGCCTTTCCGACGTAAACCATCGCGGAGGCCAGTAGCGAATAGAACCACCCTCTGGTCTGGTCTATGCCCTCTGTTACGAAGTCGTATGGGAACAGCCTAGACCAGAGTTCTCCGTTTCTCTCTCCGTCTACGGCTGCGATCCAAGCAACTCCGCTGTCTAGCCACACGTCCATCACATAGGGCTCTCTAACCCACTCGTCGCAGTCCTCGGTCTTCAGCACTACTCTATCTATCCAGGGCCTGTGCACAAGCCAGAAGTCGTCTACTGGCGGGAGCTCCTTAGCCAGCCTCTTCAGCTCCTCCAGAGACCCCACGACGAGGATCCTCCCGTCTTTTCTACAGCGCCATATCGGGAGCGGGGTGCCCCACACCCTGCTCCTTGAGATGTTCCAGTCGCGGGCGTTTTGGACAAAGATGTCGAATCTATCCCTGAGCTTCTGGGGGACCACGTTTACCCCCCTTAGTTCTTTGTACATGTGCTCCCTGATCTTAGATATAGCGATGAACCACTGCCTATCTGCCCTAAGTATGAGCTTGGTGCCGCACCTCCAGCAGTGGGGGTACTCATGCTTTATCTCCTCCGCCTTGACTAGGAGTCCCTTCTTTCGGAGGTCTTCGATGATTTCTTTATCTACGTCGTGTACATACTTCCCAGCGTATTTGCCGCCCATTTCGTTGTATATGCCGTTGATCTCCACGCTGTTAGTAACCCTGAGACCGTACTTCTTCGCGACTTCGAAGTCCTCGGGGCCGTGGCCGGGCGCCATGTGTACAAGTCCCGTGCCTTGGTCTAGAGTCACAAAATCGGCGGTGACCACCGTGTATGTCCTCCCCGCCCTCTCCGGCACCTCTTCAGCAAGTGGGTGCGTGTAGCGGAGGCCGAAGAGCTCGGAGCCCCTCTTCACCTCTACGATGCGCCACCTCCTTATCCCAAACAGCTCCATCAGCCTTGGCGCTAGCTGCTCCGCGACCCACCACTTCTCCCCGTTCTCAACCTCGACCTTGGCGTAGGCGTACTCCGGGTGAACCGCCACGGCCTCGTTGTCGACTAGGGTCCAGGGGGTCGTGGTCCAGATGACGAGGTACTCGTCCCCGCGGCCCTCAACCCTAAACTTGACGTATATCGAGGGGTCTCTCCTCTCCTCGTAGCCAAGGGCCACCTCGTGGTCGCTGAGCGAGGTCTCACACCGGGGGCAGAACCACAACACTCTGTAGTCCTCTACCAACAAACCGCGTTCATACGCCTTCTTGATCACGCGCCAAGCGTATTCAATGTATGTAGGCTGCCTGGTTTCGTACGCGTTTTCTACGTCAAGCCAGAGCCCCAGCCTCTCGGTCCCCCACTCCCTCCAGTATGTGAGATACTCCTCCACAAGCTCGTTGCACTTTTTGGCGAACTGCTCAAGCCCATATCGCTCAACCTCCTTCTTGCTCCTTAGCTTAAGCCTCTTCTCCACCTCCCACTCAACCGGCATGCCCTGCATGTCCCAACCACCCTGCGGCCAGACGTCGTAGCCCAGAAGCCTGTGGAACCTAAGCACCACATCTTTGTAAGTCCGTCCTCTGACGTGGCCTACGTGCGGCATCCCGTTGGTGGTAGGCGGGCCCTCAAGGAAGGCGAAGATGGGGCCTCCGCGCCAGCTCTTCCACTTCTGGAATATCCCGTTTGTCCGCCAGTACTCTAGGACACGTCTCTCAACCTCGTATGGGACGTAGGTAGGCTGTAGCTTAAAATCCCCACGGGACATGAGATGGCGGCTGAATTTAAGTTTTTAATAATTAGCTTTTAAACCCAGAGTAGTGACGTGAAAACGGTAGAGGAGTCCCTATACAACGCAGTGGTATCGGCGGTGGTGACGGCACTTCTGCTAGCCCTCGCCTCCTTGTTTCCACTCGGCGATCTTGCCGCCGTATTAAAAGCCGCGTTTATCGACATAGAACACATGAGGACTTTCATATCTACGCTATGAGGCTCCTGTACCACCTCTTGCTCACAATACTGGCAGTAGCTACGCTATATATCGCCGTACTAGCCTTCCACCAAGTGGCGACGCTGAGGGAGGTCTTCTGGCCATGAATGCGCTGGAAATCGCCCTCGCCTCGTTGCTCTTCGCCCTATGCGTAATACTTGAGATATATATAGGCACCCTCACTACAGCGCTGGCATATGAGAAGTACGTCTTTGAAGCTACGCGCCACGCCCAGTGCAAAGCCGCCGCCAACTCCACAGGTTCCCTAGTGGTGGCCACTTGTCTCAAGTTGGGCTTCAACGGGACCTTCGAAGTAATTCCCTACAATATCACGGTTAACTAAGTGTATAGACAAGATTGCCCTCTTCATCAAGCCGCTTCCTTATCTTGCCCTCCGACACGAGCTTCTCCACGGCTCTAATAAGTTCGGCCGTTGTTATACCCCTCTCTTTTGCCCAACGCAACGCCTCCTCCTTAGTAACCGCCTCTCTGCTCGTCAGCAGTTTGTAGAATTCGTCTGCTACGTCTCTCTGTTGCTGGACATTCCTCCGCGCCGGCTCCTCCCTCTTTTCCACAAAGTCGAAGAGGGTTGGCCCGCGCCTCTCCTCCCTCTTCTTCATGTCATGTAGTGGCAAAGATGCTATATAAGCTCCAGACCGTACACCTGAGATCCACCTCGTAAAGGCCCTGAGGCGGCTTCTCCCTGCCGCACTCCCTAGTCAACACCTTATCGGGTGGCACATAGAGGGACTGGCCGATTTTAACGCCGTGTCTCCCGTAGTAAGTAGCGACGGCCCTCTCCACGGGATCCCCCAGGTAGCGATAGCTTCCGCCGTCTCTATCAACCGCCCCGAGCTCCTCCGCCAACTGCAACAACGTCCTAAAAGCCACCTTGTTTAACCAGGCTGTAGGCGACAACTCGGAAAGCTTGCCGTTCACCAACTTGTACAACTCCTCCCTCTCCACGGCGCTGCGTTCCCTCAAGACCTCCATAAGAAGCTTGAACTGGGGCACTCTTTGATAAAACAGGGCGTAGTATACCGAGACGCCGATGAGCTCCCTCAGCGAGACGAGCCGCATCCCTAGGCCGGTCAGACGTACAACGCCGTCGGCCACCTCCACGACCCCAAGTCTCTCCAGGAAGCGGGTGATGTCGCCTCTACCCCTCCCGAATTCAAGACCCGCCTCTCTCAGCTCCTTGAGAGAGACGGCGTTTTTAGCGACATGTATAACGTAGCTGTCCAACTTTTGTATTCTTATGGGGGGAAACGTAATCGAGCGCTGTAGGGCGGCGGCCACAACTAAGGCTAAACAGGAGCTTAAAGGGTGACGGCCGGGAGCAGGATAGAACCTAGATATTACAGGGGCTGCCCCAGCTAGGCGTTAAAAATTTATATGTTCAGACGAGTAGCAAAAATATGGATTTGAAGGAGGAGGTGTTGCGTCTATTGCGCGAGAGAGGTGAGGTCACCACCACCGAGATAGTTAACGCACTTAAGCAGCCGAGGCACAGAGTGCTTAAGGTGCTCAATAAGCTCTACTTCGAGGGCGCGGTGGAGCCCGTGAAGAAAAACAGAAAGTACTACTGGAGATTAGCGACAGGCTACGTAGCCGTGGCGCCGCTCCATCTATCGATAGAGCCTGTGCTATACATCGAGGGAGTCATCGAGCCCATATATAGAAGGGTGCAGGACAGAGTAGACGCCTTCATATTTACACACGTAAAGAACAGGGAGTACTGGTTGTGCGACTGCGGCGTAGGCTACAGCATAGTTACAGACCAGCCTATAGAGGGTTGCGAATGTAAAATGCGCCACGCCTTCGGAGAAAGGAAGCTGGCTATGCTCTACCTGCCCAAAGACCTCAAGTTCAGGTACTGGAGGAGCTACAGATATGCCGAGGGAGACGTGGAGTTCATAATCCTTCTACCAGAGGAGCGGGACTCGCCGGAGCTCGTCAAGAAATACGAGACATACGAGCAGACAGCCTAACCGTCTATTCGCCGCCTTATAGGGTGGAGTTTCTCCTCGCCCACGCCGTCATGGGTAGCCAGGCTACCTCGGGCGCGGGGTCGAGGGGCCAGACGGCACGCGGCCCCTCTCTGGGCGCAGGCCCGGTCGGGGCGCGGCCCCTCATGAGACGCCGCCCCTCACAGCTGTAAGGACGTGCACACATATCTAAAGCCTTTTGCCTGCGCGTTTGGCTCATGGACGTATGTTACGTAGAGGAGAAAAGGGGGCTGTCCCCCAGGCGGTTGAAGACGTGCCCCCTGCTCCTGGGTTTTTACAGACGTGCCCCGAGCTCCCGGGGGAGGGCCTGCGCTGTTAAGAGGCTAGCTTCTCCTAAGCCATGTAGTTAGGGGGGCGACCTTCCTCAGAATCGCGTCTAGGTCCTGCTCTGTGACCCTTCTGCAGATGGTCTCCTCTATTACATCGTCGAAGTGGCGCATCTCCGATAGAGCCTCCTCTACGGTCCCCCTTGCAACGAGCTCGTAGACCCTAGCAACTTTTTTGCCGGGGGCGGCTCTGACCACGCGGCCGACGCGTTGGATCATCTGCCTCTTCGATCCAGTGCCGCTCACAACCACCGCGACCTCTGCGTCTGGCACGTCGACGCCCTCGTCAAGAACCGTCGTAGTAACAACAACTCTGCTGACGCCGGAGCTGAACCGCCTAAGCGAGATCTCCCGGTTCCCCTCCTCTGAAGTTATAAGCTCGGCAGAAATGCCCAACTCCCTTATCCTCCTATGGAGCTCCTCGGCCTGGTCGATAAACTGGGTAAACACCAACACCTTAGACCCAAGGGAGACCTCCCTAGCTATAATGCGCAAAGCCGCCTCTATCTTCCTGGCGCTTTTCGCGGCCGTGTTCCTCAGAACTATGACGTTGTCGTTCGGCAGAGTACGGTAAGCCGCCTCCTCCTCTTCGGACAGCCTAATATAGACTCTATAGTGCTCCACAGGCACGACGAGGCCGGCCTCCACCATGGAGCGGTAGGAGGCTCTGTATACGATAGGTCCCACCGACTCAAAGATAAGGTGTTCGTTCTTGTCCTCCCTCTCCGGCGTCGCCGAGAGGGCGAGCCTATAGGGCGAATCTAGGCCAAGCGCCACCTCTTTAAAGGTCTCGGCTGGGACGTGGTGGGCCTCGTCGAAAATAACCAACCCAAACCTCCCCACGAGATCCTCTATGTACTTAACCGCGGAGTTGTATATAGCGACGGTGACCTCCCTCACCTCTCTAGCGCCGCCTCCAAGCATACCCGGCGATATGCCTAAGTGGCGTCTGATACGCTCAACCCACTGCAGAGCGAGCTCCCGCGTGACCACCAGGACTAGGGCGGATACGCCGGCTCTATACATCGCATCTAGACCGATAAAGGTTTTGCCGCCTCCCGTGGGAATGACCACGGTACCCCTCATGCCGCTTGAAACCCACCTTTCCACGGCCTCTTGTTGGAAGGGATATAGGGAAAAGGACCTCTTGTATGCCACACGCGGGTGCTCAACGCCTACGTATTCAACCGCGTAGCCAAACTCCTCCAGAATTTCGGCAACTCTACCTCTAACGAAGACGGGGAACTTCAACAGGTGGGAGCTCCCCTCTCGAGCTACTTTAACGAGCTTTATATCCCGCTCCTCCAACTCGCCCTCTTTGTTGACTACGTTGTATCTGAGCTTGACCTCTCCCAACTTTTTCAAGAGACCTGAGGCGAGGAAGTTAACCCTGGCGTAGTTTAGGCCAACTGAGGCGGTCCACCACCTCCTCCGTCGGATAAACAGCTCGCGTAGTTTATCCGACGAAAGTACAAGCTCCTTCGCGCTTTTCAACGCGGCGTCTACGTCCCCAAGCGTCTGCACCCCCCTAAGTACGGCCCTAAGCCTCTCGCCGCCCTCTTCCACAAATTCTTCGAAGGTGGAGACGCGGCCCACGCCTCTGCCCTCGGCTATAAACCTACGGAGGAACCCAGAGAGAGACACCAGATGGACGTCGCCCTCGCTGGAGATCACATGGCTTTTTAGCTCCTCCGGAAGCGCGCCCACCACAAGCACGGCGCCGCCGGAGACGTCGTAGGCGACTGTTGAAAGAATCGACACGTACTCTTCTTGGCTTAGCTCAAGCAGTTGTCTCAGCCTCGCTAAAACGCCGAGGTCTCTGGTCCTCCCCCTCCAGCTGGCGCCGTCCCACCTAAAGCCCAACCTCTTCAGCTCCTCCTTCACGCTAGAAATGCGGTCCCACCCCCACTCTCTAACAACCTCAACGCCGTTGACCACAACGCTGAAACGCGGCACATCATCACCTCCGCATGTTTTAAAAAAGTCGCCTCTGCTCTGTACGTGCTTGAGGACTACTTGAACTGGGAGCGCTACCTACTTACAGAGGTCGATGTCCCCAGGAGGTACACGGTGGACGGGGCAGAGGTGGAGATACAGCCGGCGCCTCGGCTATACATCAGCGGCATGGGGGGCTCCGGCGTTGTGGGGGACCTCCTCAGAGACCTATCCCTCGTATGGAACTGGGACTTCGAGGTGGTGGTTGTGAAGGACTACTTCCTAAGAGCTAGAGACGGCCTCCTCATCGCCGTATCCTACTCCGGAAACACCGTAGAGACCCTCCACACCGTGGAATACGCCAAGAAGAGGCGGATGCCGACCATCGCGATAACTACGGGGGGCCGGCTGGCGCAAGCCGGCGTGCCCGCGATAATAGTGCCTAAAGCCTCGGCGCCTCGCGCGGCGCTACCTCAGCTGTTCACAGCCGCTTTGCACGTTATACGGCACATCTACGGCGTAGACGTCGACGTCCCAAGCTCGCTGGGCCCGGTAGACCAAACCCTTGTGGAAAACCTGGCGAGGGATTTCCAGAGCAGACCGACCGTCGTGGCGCCTGAGAGCATGAGGGGCGTGGCATACCGCGTGAAAAACGAGTTCAACGAAAACAGCAAGATAGAGCCATCCGTGGAGATCCTCCCCGAGGCTCACCACAACTGGATCGAGGGGGCCGAAAGGCCCGTCGTGGCGTTGACAAGCCCCCACATACCCCCCGAGCACAGAGAAAGAGTAGAGGCAACGCTGGAGATAGTAGGCGGGGTGAAGTACACGGTGGAGATGCGCCCAAGGGGGATACTCGCCTTCCTTAGAGAGGTAGGAGTCGCGTCTATTAAGTTGGCTGAGTCCAGAGGAGTCGACCCGCTTGCTACCCCCCGGATAGACGCACTAAAGAGAAGACTTCAGCGATGATAGCGGAGGCGGCCCTAGGCGTCTTCATAACGCTGGCTGCGCTCCAAGACGTCAAGACGAGGGAGATAGACCCTCGGATCTTCCTAGCGGCCGCGGCTCCCGCCGCCGCGTTGATATACCTAAACTGGGGAAACCCCCTATACCTCTTCTCACTCGCCGTGGGAGCCTCCCTAGCTCTGCTAATGAGGGCACTTGGGTCTGGATACGCCGACTCCATAGCGCTGGCGCTTATCAGCGCTGCGCCGCCCATATTCTTTCTACCAACCCCCTTTGTGGTAGTTATGGCCGGCTCCGCGCTGCTACCGGCCACGATGCTCTGGCTTTTTCTAAACAACAGGAGGAGGCCCTGCCGCATGTCGGCGCTTGAGAAGATAACGCACATCTGCGTAACCCGCGAGGAGTTTGCAAAAAACCCGCTTAAATACATCGTGGGGGAGGTTAAAGACATGGAAAAATACGACCCGACTGCGGCTAGGGTGGAGGGGCAGTGGATAAAGGCTAAATACGGCCTCCCCTACCTGGTCTACCTAGCCGTGGGGTACTGGGTCTACTTGGTAGCGCGGGCGCTAGGTTAAGAAGGCGCGGTCGCCGGCGTCTCCCAGACCGGGCACGATAAAGGCCTTGTCGTTGAGGCCGGGGTCTATGGCTACCACGAACACCTCAGCCTCGGGGTATTTAGACAAGACGCGCTCTATGCCGACAGGTGTGGCTATCACAGAGACGACGATCAGCCTCCCCGGCCTCCCGGCGCGGTACACCTCCTCTATCGCTTTACTCATCGTTATCCCAGTCGCCAACATGGGGTCGGCCACCAAGACGGAGTCCCCGTCGATGTGGGGGATCTTGGAGTAGAAGATCTCCACGTCTACCGAGCCGCCCTCCTCCCTCCTCCTTGCGGCAACCACGCCGAGTCTCGCCTGGGGAAACGCCTTTAGTAGCCCCTCTACGAAGGGCATCGCGGCCCTGAGGATTTGTACAATGACAACTCTGTCAAGGCCCACGATGTCTATCCCAATGGCTTTGCCGAGGGGAGTCTCCACCTCCACCTCCCTAGTTGGAAAAGTCTTCACGATTTCGTACCCAACGATCCGCCCAAGTCTCACAAGTCCCTTCCTAAAGTCTGTGCCGGACGTGTGTCTGTTCCTCAGCTGGGTGAGGATGTACTGTGCGTAGACGTGGTCGATTACCTTAACCGGCATAGGATTTCCCTACGCGGTCGAGCAGCTTCCTGTACTCCTCCCGTAGCTTCTCCACCTCCTCCCTAAGCTTCTGGTATTCGGCGCCCCTCTCCATTGCCCTCCTAATCCTCTCGACCACCTCCCTGGCTACGCGCCTAATCCTGCCGTCTACGTCTCTCTCCATGCGCTCCTGGAGGTCAGGTATGAGGCGGTGGTCCAGGAGCTCAAGAGCCGCGGTCACAGCCGCGTATCTCACCCT